>CAYQKK010000058.1:0-24351 GCA_964417955.1 uncultured Planctomycetaceae bacterium | reverse complement strand
CGAACCCTCAGTGGATCGCTCCATCCCCGTCCGGGGATGGGCCGGAAATAACTCCACCCACTCAGGGTTCGCAGAACGCGAACCCTCAGTGGGTGGAATTGACCCCAGGGGGATTTGAACCCCCGTCGCCAGGATGAAAACCTGGTGTCCTAGGCCTGACTAGACGATGGGGCCGGGATGTCTTGCGACGCGAGGAAGATAGAGATGCGGGGGGGGCGTGTCAAACCCTCTCGAAGAAGTTTCTTTCGGACATTCGCGCGAGCGAGGGCCGCCCTCCTCAAGCCGGCGAGTAGCCACCCTCGGCGCATTGGCGCAGGACGTGGGCGTACTCACGCTCCAGGCCCGCCACAATTGCCTCTTCGGGGTCTGCAACCGCGCTCGAATCGGGGAGCACCGACCAGGTGTAGGTCTCGATCTCCACGTGCAGCTCGGGGGCGTTCCAGCTCGCCGGATCGACCATCGCCGCCGCGAGGATTTGATCCGCGTGGGAGCGCGTCGTCGCGAGCCCGAGGGCGTCCTGAAGATCGACGGGGACGTGAAAGTGGCAGCGCCACTCCTCGGCGCCGGCCCATGGGGATTCAGCGCCGAGCGCGACCTCGGCCTGGAGCGCAGGGAGGTCGGTGAGGTGCAGGAACTCTCCCTCCGCGGAGCGAGCCGTGACCTGATGGAGGAAGCGCGGTTCGTCGAGGCCCAGGAGCGCCGCGACGGCTTCCGGCTGGGAGGCCGGGGACGGGAGCGCGAGGGCGCTGGAGAACTGGATCTTCCCCAATGCCCCTCCGTCGTGGGCGGCGAGACGGAGGGTCTCCTCCGGCGCTTCAAACTCGACGGCGGAATGGCAGCAGTCGAGGCACACGCCGAGGTGGCGCAGCATCAGCGCCGCGGACTCTTCGATGGAGGCGTCGAACTCGTCCTGGAGGATCTTGCTCCCGACGAGGCGGGCGAAAACGAGGTACTCCGCGAGGGCGCGACTGTTGCGGGCGCTCGCGTCGGGCTCCGACTCTAGAGAGAGAACGATGCGGTGGCCGGTGTCGCGCTCGAGGGCGCTGAGCTCCCCCACCGCGCGCCCCATGTTCTCGGCGCAGCGACGCAGGCTGGAGCGATCGGTGATGTCGGCTCCGTACGCGCCGGGGTGGGTGCTGATCGAGAGGAAACGCTGGGCCGCCTCGCCGAAGATGCGCGTTTGCAGCCCCGCAGCCACGCGGGCGACGTGGACGGTGTAGGCGAGGCGCTCGCCCGATTCCCAAGTGGGCGCGTAGACGCGCTCCTTCAGCCCGTCCTCTTGGAAGCCGCCGTAGGGGAACGCGTTGAAGGTGAAAGGATCGAGCCCCTCCTTCGCCATGAGCTGAGCGAGCTCGTCAAGCTTCGCGGAATTCTCCGCAAGCTCGGCCGCCGCGGGCGCCTCGAAGTACATACCGACGCCGAATGGCTCATCAGAGGCTCCGAGCGACTTCCCCAACCGATCCTTCAGCGGCACCGTGTAGGTACGCAGAACGTGGGCGACCTCATCGAGGGTCGTCGCCGCGTGCAGATTGAGGCAGTACGCCAGGCGCAGCGGCCGCGGCGTTTCGCCCTTCCTCTGCTTGGCCAGCTCTAGGCGCAAGGGTCGCTACCCAGCCGCGCTGATGCCTTCGTCGATCAAGAGCATCGGGATGTCGTCCCGGACCGGGTAGATCACCTGGCCGTCCTCACGGGCGAGGGCCTCGGTAAGCTGCTCCGTCACGTCCGCACCGCCGACGTTCTTGACGCCGCCGGCCGCGATCTTGCCGTTCACTGCTCCGAGGACGGCAGCGTCCGCGATGGAGAGGGACTGACCCGTTTGCGGGCAGGCAAGGAGGGCGAGGAGTTCGGGCTTGATCACGGGTGGTGCTGGGTGAGGCGAATGGGACGGAGAGGGGCCGGGAGAGTATACAAACCGGAGCTTCCCAATCGATTGCTTGACGCCAGCCCTCCTGTGACCGACGTTCCTTGTATGGCAGTTATGGGTCTTGGATTGAGCTTGTTGTGTGCCCTGCCCCTCTTTCCCCAGGAGGACGGCGCGCCCGAGCCTTGGATGGACCTGCCGGACGACCCGATTGGGCGGCTGTGGGCTTCGGTCGGTGAGAACACCGAGCCGTGGCGGCCAGAGGGAGACGCGGCCGCGCTGACTTGGAACGGCTGGGCCGCGGCCCTCAACGCCCTGACGCCTCTCGATCCAGCGGCGCCGGCCGAGCCATCTGGACCGACTGGCCAAGACTCAGCCGAGCGCCGGGACGCCACGGCCTTCCTGGTCCGCTTCGCCGTCGAAGACGAGCGCCCCGAGGACGCCTTCCGCTGGCTAGCGGGCCTTGGCGCCGACGACCCCGAGGCCCTCGCCGGTCTCCTGCCGCTCCTGTTTCCCGGGGTCCCGCCCGAGATCGAGCTGTTGGCAGGCGGGCACATCCCCCCTCTCCCCGCCGGGATCATGCTGCGCCCCCAGCTTCCCCCCATGCCGCGGTCCGAAGCGGCTCGACGCCTGTCGCGCCGCGCAACCTGCCGCGGCCTCGTGATCGGGGAATCCACCGTCGACCTGATCCTCAAGGTGGACGGCTCCGGCGTCGTGGCCGAGTTCATCCACCGCGGCGGCCCAGCAGCCACCCTCGTCGTCCAGCTTCCGCGGCCCGACGGCATGCGACTCAAGCAGCTCTACGTGGACTGGGACGTCCAAACGCCTCCCGAGGGGTCGGACCCCGAGACCTTCGACTGGGCGACGACTCCGATCCAGTTCACGATCCAACCCCAGGCGACCGGTGAAGACTCACCGGGCTACGCCGAAAGCTTCTCCGTCTTCGCGCGCCTTGATTTCGTGCGGGGCGGCATACCGCGGACGCCGCCTGGCTCGCTCCCCCATGCCCTCATCGAAGGCGGCCTAGAGCTTGTCGTGGATGAACCTGACAGCGATGGATCCGCGGTGCTTCCCTGGAAAGAGGTCGCCGCGGCCTGGGGCGCAGCCTCTGGGCTCCCGATCACGGTGTCGAGCGGAGATCCGAAGGCACAGGAAGGCCCGGCGGTGCAGGGCACGGTCGTGGGCTTCCGAGATCGCCCCGATCCGAAACTCCTCGCCCGCCAAATCACGGGAGCCATCGAGGAGCGCCGCCGCCAGGACCACTTGCTGTATCGTTGAGCCCGAACCCATGAGCATCTCTCCGTACGCAGCCCATCGCGCCGCCCTCCTCGAGCGCCTCTCCCGCGACCAGATCGCGGCCGTCATCCCTACCGCCACCGTCAAGGTGCGCAATGATGACTCCGACTACCGCTTTCGACCCACGAGCGACTTCTGGTACCTAACGGGCTTCGGGGAACCCTCCGCCTGCCTCGTGCTTCTGCCGGCTAAGGGCGAAGAGCCCGCTCGCTCGATCCTCTTCCTTCGCGAACGCGACAAGGAGCGCGAGATCTGGGACGGCAAGCGCATGGGCCTTGACCGCGCCGTCGACACGATCGGCGTCGACGAGACCCGGAACATCGAGGCCCTCTGGGAGGACCTGCCGGCCATCCTGAAGAGCCAGGAGAACATCATGTGGCGCTTCGGCGACGGCGACGCCCAGGACCGCCAGATGCTGGAGCTCTTCACTCGGCTTCGGAACACCGCGCGCGGCAACGTGCAGCCCGCCAAGACCCTCGTGGACTCTGGCCCTTACCTCTCCGAGATGCGCCTCCTCAAGGACCCCGAGGAGATCGAGATGATGCGCCGCGCGGCGGTGCTGACGGCCGAGACCCACACGGCGCTCATGGCGAAGACCACGCCCGGCATGAACGAGGCCGAAGCCGAGGCGTTCCTCGACTACAGCTACCGCAAGGCCGGCTCCACCGGCGCCGCCTACAACCACATTTGCGCGGGGGGCGGCAACGCCTGCATCCTGCACTACATCGAGAACAACGAGCCGCTGAAGGACGGCGACCTGATGCTCGTGGACTCTGGGGCCGAGTGCGACTTCTACGCAGCGGACATCACCCGCACCTTCCCCGTCAACGGGAAATTCAGCCCCGAGCAGCGCGCTCTCTACGAGGTTGTCCTGAAGGCCGAGGAGGCCTCCATTGCGGTCGTGAAACCCGGCGTGCGCTTTGAGGATGTGCACAACACAACCCTCGAAGTGATCATCGAAGGGCTGCTGGAGCTCGGACTGCTCTCGGGCACGCCGGAAGAGGTCAAGGAGTCGAGCTCGTACCGGGCGTTCTTCATGCACAAGACCAGCCACTGGCTCGGCCTCGATGTCCACGATTGCGGCGCCTACAACGTCGACGGCGAATCCCGGGCCCTCGAGCCAGGCATGGTGCTCACCGTCGAGCCCGGCATCTACGTCGACCCGGAGAACGAGGACGTGGAGGAGCGCTGGCGCGGGATCGGCATCCGCATCGAAGACGACGTGCTCGTCACCGCGGGCGGCCATGAGATCTTGACCAAAGCGGCGCCGAAGTCCATTGAGGACGTCGAGGCCGCCTGCGCTGGCTCCGTGGGACACGCCCGCAGGCAGCCCATGAACCAAGACGCCTAAGGGATTCAGATGGTGCCTCAAGAACCAAGCTCGGGACCACCATCGGAGGGTCAGTCAAGCACGAGCAAGGCGGCCGGCCTCGTCGCCGCCATCGCCTCCGCCGCCGAGGAAGAGTCGAAGGTGCGGCCCGAGGAGGCCCACATTGCCGCGTTCGCCGCGAGCGACACCGGGGAGGACGCCAGCCGCGTCCTGCGCGATGCGGTGCGCCGCGCTCCGCTGCCGAGTCTCAGCGGCCTCTGCTACGAGATCATGGGCCTCGCTTGGTTCCTTGGCGTCACGGCGGGCCTCATGGTCCTCTCGATGGCGTTCGACGACCTGAGTACCGTGCGCAAGGCAGTCGGACCGCTCTTCCATGTGCCCAGCCTCTCCGGGAACCTTGAAGTCTTGCTGATCGCCATCCCCACGCTGGTGATCGCGGTTCGGATCGCCGCCGGCCTCGGTGCCATCGCCAGCGATGGCGTCGGACAGGGCAGCGGAGCCAACGCGTGGCGCGCGTGGAAGCTCGGCCGCCGCGACACGATCGCAGGCGTCGGCATCGCCCTGCAGATCTTCGGCATGATGGCCATAGCCACCCTCGTGCTCCTTGCCCCGCTCATGTTCCTTAGCAGCATCATGGGCCCCGACACGCTCGGACTCTTCGGGGTGGTCCTAGCGGGCCTTGCCCTCGCGTTCATGCTCGTCTACGGCGCTGCCCTCGGGGCACTGCAAGAGCTCAGCATGGCGAGCCTCGTGCGGCACCACCGCGGCGTGGGATCGGCGATCCTGCACGGGTGGCGCCTGATGCGCGCTCGCCCCCTCTCTAGCCAGCGTATGGCGGCGGCGGAATTCGCCTCGAGGATCATCGTCGTCGGGCTAGCCGTCACCGTCGGACGCACAGTGGGCTGGGCCTGGGGCATCGGAACCCTCGTCGTCTTCGGGGCCCTCGTGGGTGGGCTTCGCTGCCACGCGTGGTCGCTGGCCTATCCTCGCATCGGAGGGCTCACTCGGGTTCCCGAGGAGCCAGGGAAGGGTTCAGCCGCAGATTCCGCCGCCGCGCAGGCCGGCTGACGGCGCCCACCGAAGCGGCCAACCGGACGAGAAAGAGTGGTGAGCGCGCCTGGGCTCGAACCAGGGACCTACTGGTTAAAAGCCAGCTACTCTACCAACTGAGCTACGCGCCCACTCGAGTCTCGTGTTCTCGGCCGCTCCTCTTGGAAGCAGCTTCGAGGCGGAGAGAATAGCCAGTTTCTCTCCGGAGGCAAGGGCGAGCGCCGAGGATTTCTCCTCAAATCGCGCGCCCCCGCCGTAAGCCCCCACCGTAGGCCCCGCCAGAATCGCCAAGCGCACGGCGCGGGCCCTGGGAAATCAGTCCTCGAGGATCTCCTTGGTCTTCTTGTCGAGGACCTCGGTGACCTTGCCCTCGTAAACCTTCAGGAGCTTCTGGATCTCGTCCTGCAGGTCCTTGTGGCTGTCCTCGGTGATCTCGCTCGACTTCTTGAGGGCGTCGGCTTCCTTGTTGGCGTCGCGGCGAATGTTACGGAGCGACACGCGCCCCTCCTCGCCTAGATCCTTCGCCTTGGCCGCATACTTCTTGCGCTGGTCGCCCGAGAGCGGCGGCATCGTCAGGCGAATGACCTTACCGTCGGAGTCGGGGCTGATGCCGAGGTCAGACTTCAGGAGCGCCTTCTCGATCTCCTTGATGATCGTCGCATCGAAGGGCTTGATCATCAGGGTCCTCGCCTCGGGGACGCTGATCTGCGCGACCTGGGCCAAGGGGGTCGGCGTGCCGTAGTAGTCCACGCGAACGTGCTCCACCAGGGCGGACGATGCACGCGACGTACGAATGTTCTTGAGCATGTCCCGGCTGTGGCCGAGGGCCTTCTCCATCCGGGTGCCTGCGTCTTTGATGACTGTGTCGTAGCTCATAGCGAAAAGGGGGGGGCGTCGATAGGTGACAGCGAGAAGTTGCGGGGAAGGTAGGGAAACTAGGCCTTGCCGGTGGTGGTGACGACCGTGCCGATGTCCTCGCCGCGGACGACGCGTTCCAGGTTGCCCTCTTGGAACATGTCAAAGACGATGACCGGGATCCCGTGGTCCCGGCACATGGACATGGCCGTGCCGTCCATCACTTTCAAGTTCTGAACGATGGCTTCCTCGAAGCTGAGGCGGTCATAGCGGGTGGCCGTCGGGTCCTTCTTGGGGTCGGCGGTGTAGATGCCGTCCACCTTGGTGGCCTTCAGGAGCACGTTGCAGCCCAGCTCGTTGGCGCGCAGGGCGGCGGCGCTATCCGTGGTGAAGAACGGGTTGCCGGTGCCAGCGCCGAGGATCACGACGCGTCCGCGGGCGAGGTGCCGTTCGGCCCGACGACGCACGAAGGGCTCGGCCACCGCACGGATGTCGAGGGCCGTCATGACCCGCGTTTCCAGTCCGGCGCTCTCCAGAGCATCGGACATAGCGAGGGCGTTGATCACGGTGCCGAGCATGCCCATGTAGTCGGCGTTCACTCTGTGGCCGCCAAGCTCGCTGAACTCGGCCCCACGGAGGATATTGCCACCGCCAACGACCATCGCGACCTCGACACCAAGCTCGACGACCCGGGCCACCTGGCGAGCGATCTTCTGGACGGAAGGCGGATCGATTCCGTGCCCGGAGGCCGGATCGCCCAGCGCTTCGCCGGACATCTTGAGGAGAACGCGTTGATAGGGCATAGCGGGACGAGCTTAGCTTTCCCGCCACCCCGGTTCCCTATCGGCACCGAAAGAAAAGGGCCCCCGCTCCTAATTGAGCAGGGGCCCTTCGGGCTGGCGGGGTGATTTCAGCCCGCGAGGAGCGAAATCCGGTGGCTCAGGCGCCGAGCTGGCAGCGCGTGAAGCTGTCGACCTTGGTGCCGTCACCAAGCTCGGCCACGAGCGCCTTCGACACTGAGGTCTTGTCGTCCATGATCCAGGGCTGGCTCACGAGCGTGCGCTCCGAGAAGAACTTCTGGATCTTGCCCTCCATGATCTTGTTCTGGATCTCTTCGGGCTTGCCCTTGAGGCCGTCCTTGATGATCTCCTTCTCGCGCTCGACGTCCTCGGGCGACACGCCGGACTCGTCCAGGGCCATCGGGTTGAACACCACGATGTGCATGCAGAGCTGCTTGAGCGCCGCGTCGGCTTTGGCCGCGTCGCCACCGGTGGTGACGTTCACGAGGGAGCCCTGCTTGTTGTCGTGGTGCACGTAGCCGACGATGCGGCCCGCGTCGTTGGAGTACGACGTCGCGTTGACGATCTGGAGGTTTTCCTTCATGTCACCGATCCGCGCGGTCAGGGCGTCTTGAACGGTGCCGCCGGCGTGCCACGGCTGCTCAAGCATCTCAGCCGGCGTCGCGGGCTTGTGCTCGAAGGCGTGGTTCGCAAGCTCGTCCACGAAGGCGATGAAGTTAGGCGTCGAGGCCAGGAAGTCCGTCTCGCTGGCGAGCGCGACGATCGCGCCCGTCTTGCCGTCCTCGGCCACCTTGACGGCCACGCGACCCTCAGCGGTGTCGCGACCGGCCTTCTTGGCAGCCGACTTCAGGCCAGCCTTGCGCAGCTCGTCGAGGGCTGCCTCAGCGTCTCCGTCGGTTGCTTTGAGTGCCTTCTTGCACTCCATCATGCCGGCGCCGCTCATCTCGCGGAGCTGCATAACCAGTTTGGCGGTGATCTCAGCCATGGTGTCTTGGCCGCGCTTTGCGCTGGCCCCTGTTCGTGTCTCGGAAGTGAAAGTGGAGGGATGAGGTTCGGGGCGCAGCAAGTAATCGCCGCGCCCCGTAGGGGGGCCCAGTATCTAGGCCCCATGCCGTTGGCTTTCGAGCCCTAGGCCGGCGGCGTCGCCGGGGGAGTCTCGGGGGCAGCAGGCGTCTCGGCGGCGGGTGCAGCCGGTGCCTCGGGAGCGGCCGGGGCGGCAGCTGCGGGAGCCGGGTCGTCGCCGCGCTCAGGCAGCTTGTTGCCGGTCGTCGGACGCACATCGTCGCCGGGGAGGGTCTGCTCGCCGTCGTCGCTGCGCTGGGCAGCACCCACGGCCTTGAGGCTGTCGGTGTGCTGGTGGTGTCCGGCTTCGACCGAATCCACGAGCTCTTCGATGAGAAGGCGCACGGACTTGAGTGCGTCGTCGTTGCCGGGGATGACGATGTCGACGTCGCCGGGGTCGCAGTCGGTATCGAGGATACCGATGACGACGATGCCCATCTTGCGGGCCTCACGCACGGCGATGCCTTCACGCGACGGGTCCACGATGACCATGGCGCCGGGCATCTTGTCCATCTCGCGGATGCCGCCGAGGTTGCGGTCGATCTTCTTGAGCTCGCGGTTGATCTGCGCGACCTCTTTCTTCGTGAGCTTCTGGGTCTCGATGGCCTTCTCGTCGATGGCCTCAAGCTGAACGAGTCGCTTCAGGCGGCTGCGGATGACGCTGAAGTTGGTCAGCGTGCCACCGATCCAACGCTCGGTCACGATGGGCATGCCCGTGCGCTGGCCGGCGTCTTGGATGACACCCTTAACCTGACGCTTGGTGCCGACCCAGAGGACCGTCTGGCCCTCGGCAGCGATGCGGAAGAGAAGGTTCTGTGCGCGGAGGAGGCCCTTGACGGTCTCGCGCAGGTCGATCACGTGGATCATCCCGCGGCGGCCGTGGATGTAAGGGGCCATTTTCGGATTCCACCGCGACACGCGGCATCCGAAGTGCACGCCAGCTTCAATAAGCTTTTGCGCGTCGATGTTACTCATGGTGTTTGTAGGAACGGAAAGTGGTGGCACATGCCACCGGCTGTCGCCCCGTGTGGGCCTCTGCTGTGAGGCTTCTCGGAGCTTGAAATGAGGCGAAGAGTGTATGTTCAGGGGCCGAAAAGTCCACTTAATGGACCATTTTGCAAGAGACGAGGCTTCTAAACCAGAGGTCATGACGAGTCCCGCACGGGCTTGGGCTATCTTCCTTGAATGCCCGCTAGCCCTCGCCGTCTCCGTCCCACACGCCTGCTGATCGCGGACCTGCCCGCCCCGGCCCAAGGGGTCGACCCCGCAGGATGCCCCGCGCAGGGCTCCGCGTCCGACCCATCCAGTGGCTTCGGTCGAATCCTCCGTCCCCTAGGGGCCCTCGGGGTCGAATTTGTGGTTGTGGAGTCGAAGGAGGCCACCGAGAGGGCACTTTCCGAAGGGACGTTCGATGTCGTGGTCGTCGAAGCCTGCACCTTCAGAAATGGCGGCACGCGGCCCTGGAGCAAGGCCGCCGGAACCCATGGGACGCCGGTCCTCCTCGTGGCGAACCCCGACGATCCTATCCCCGCGGTGGTGGCTGGCCGGGCTCTGCGCGGCAGCCTCTGGGATCTCGTCCACCGGGATGCGCCGCCGGAGGAGATCCTCCTGCGAATCGAGCGGATCATGGATCAGTCCCAGCTGCTCGAGGACCTCGACCGAGCCCGCTACCACGCGTCCCACGACGATCGGACGGGGCTCCTGCGCCCCCTTCGCTTCGACGCTCGTCTGCGAGAGCACTTCTCCGCGGCCCAGCGTCACCGGCTCGAGCTGGCACTGATCCTGGTGGATCTCGATCGCTTCGGCCAGGTCAACAAGGACTACGACCATACGGTGGGCGACGAACTCATCGCCCGCGCGGGCAGCGTCATTCGCATGAGCCTGCGTACAGAGGACGTCGGAGCCCGCCTCGGGGGCGACGAGTTTGCGCTTATCCTGCCCTACACCCAGCGCGTCGACGCAGCACGGGTGGTCACCCGATTCCTCGGCCGCTTCCGGGCGCTGTCGGGACCGCCGCCCCGCCGCTACAACGGGCGCAAAGAGGAATGCGGCGCGGGAACGATCGCCGTGTCAGCCAGCATCGGGTTCGAGACCTTCGATGGAACCGACATCCGTTCACCCGAGGAGTTTCGCCAGCGAGCGGAACGGGCCCTGCGAGCGGCGAAGGAGCGCGGTGGCAACCAAGGCGTCTACTACCGCAGCCTGAGCCCTGAGGATGACGACGACGAATGGCCCGCGACGATCCTCCAACCCCAGCCGCCCCCGGGCAGCGCAGCGTCGGCCGTCCGCGAGAACACAGCGTTCCTCCCATCGACCACGGACGAGCGAACGGACTCTGATACAGAGCGCCTGGACTCCTTCAACGACTAAGGCCTGGGCGTCAGCGCACCAGCATCGGGCGCAGCCAATTCGCCCGGTCGAGCACGAAGTCGCCCGCTGGGTCAACCTCGAGCACGAGGCTCTTCACCCCTTCGAGTGCGAGCGGATCTGGGCGCGTAGCCGCTTCCCCCGAGCGCAGCACATCGCTCTTCCAAAGCTCCTTGCCGTCGCCGAGTACGCGGAATCGGACGCTACCGCCGCGTGCGCCGTTCGACGCTGACTCGTCCACGCCGCAGGCGAAGCGCAGCTCTTTCCAAGGCCCATCGAGGTCCCAGCGCAGCTCGCTCGGAGCGTGAACCCCGAGGCCGCGAGAGAACGGCTCCCCCCCCACCCGGAGCAACCCGCCCTGGCAGTTGCGGTCCACGCGCATGGGCCACTCGAAGCCGAGATCGTCACCAAACGGCGACGCGCTTCCGAGGCTCGCGGGTGCCAGGTCGCTCAGGAAGCGAAACGACCCGTCGTCCAGGGCCACCTCCCGGAGAATCGCGCCGGGGAGCTGCACTTCGGCGGTACCGTCGAGGCCAAGGAGAACGCCGTCGCGCGCCGAGCCGAGCTCTAGCAGCTGACCGCTGAGTCGGCCGCCCCCCATCAGGGACACCGAAACCGACTCCCCCGCCGATGGCTCGGCCTCGCCTTCCTCGTCCAGAGGATTGATGAAGAGCGCGGCAACCCGGGACCAGTCGTAGCTCCGCGAACCGATCCGCTGGTCCTCGAAGGTCACTCCTTCTTTGGAGAACTCTTCCACGAAGCCCGTCGCGCGGTCGAGGCTGCCGGCCGCCACAAGATAGAGCCGGTCACCATCCTCTCCTGCCGCAGGAGCCGTCGTCACGCGATCTGGAATCCGGGCCGCGAATACGATGGAGCGGATGCTGTCGATGGAGAGCTGGAGGCGGACACCGCCGCGCAGCTCAAGGTCGATGAGGTCACCGCTCCCGCCGCGCACGGCGCCAGCGAGCCGGTCGCCGCCAGCGAGCTCGAGGGTCGCGAAATCCCGCGGCTTGATGGGGGCCACTTTCTGGTCATCAGCGTCGGCGCTGACGTCGACGAACCGGGCGAAGGCGACCCCCGCTGCCTTGAGGCTCTTCAGGGGGGCAGCGTTCTGGGGCCGGACGGACCGCGTGCCATCGAGGGCTTCGAGCACGACGCGGGGTCCGCTCTCGATGGCGCCCACCGACTGACTGGCCTGCTCACTGGCCCGCTCACTGGCCGGCTCACTTGCCTGGGAATCGGCCTGCTGAGCCAAGGCCGCCCCGGCCATGCCAAGGCAAATCGCCGTCCCGGCCAGGGGTGCAAGGGCCAGGCGGGTGAGGCGTGAAGAGTAGGAAGCGTGGCTCATACCACGACTATAGGCCTACCGCCTGCGTGCCACCAGTACCACAGACTGGCCCGCCAGCGGACCTCCGCCTGGGCCCACGAGTCCCATGGCCTTGTCGACGCCCCGGAAGACCCCAATGGAGCGCTTGATCCAGCGCAGCTGACGATCAGAAAACGAGTTCGAGAACGTTGAACCCTTCTTGAGGACGCGGCTCTTCAGGAAGTACGGGCCGACGCCCGCAAGATTCATGTAGCGCGCGGCTCGAACCTCGAAGCCTGTGTCCTCCACGAGCTTCATCAGGCCCTTGCGGCTGTAGCGGCGGAAGTGATCCGAGGCCTTGTCGACGCTGCCGTAGAGCCACGCGTGCGCCGGGACCTTGATGAAGAGCGTGCCGCCCTGTTTCAGGATGCCGGCGAAGCTCTTGACGAGGGCGCCGTCGTCCTCGATGTGCTCGAGCACGTCGAGGCAGCAGATGGCGTCCACATCGCGCGCGCGGAGTTCCTCGCGCTGGGCGTCGAGGTCTGTTTGCAGCACCTCGACGTTGGCCGCGTCCTCGAAGCGGCGGCGAAGGACCGCGATGTTCTTGGGCGAGAGGTCCACGGCCATGACGTGCTCGGTGCGCTGGCGCAGGAGCTCCACGAAATTGCCAATGCCGCAGCCCGCATCGAGAACGCGGCTACCCAGGGGTCCACCGTTGAGGGTCTCCGCGAGGTCCAGAACCCAGCCGTAGTAGGGTGCCAGGCCCGCCATGCGCTCTAGGGCCTCAAGGTGGAGCGCCTCGTGGGGCAGCTTCTCGGCCGCAAGCTCGTCGAGGTGGGGCTCGGGGTGCCCGCTGGGGTCGATCGTTTCGCTGGACATGGGAGTCAGAAAGACTACCCCGGCGAGGCGTCCCGGGCGGCGCGGAAGGCGCTGTATCCGGTCCTACGGGGCGAGAGTGCTGAGCTGGAGCTGACAAAAGGGAGAGACGCCCCTTGGCACCCGCGCGTACCATGTCGATAGGTACCCCGTGAAAGGCTCTGATCGATCCACTGCTCGCACAGGCGTAGGCGCCGCCATGCTCGCGCGGGCCGCTCGACTGACCACCCGCTGGGCTGGCCGGAAAGAGGACGTCCAGCTCGTGGCACTCGCCTTCTTTACCTGGGTAGGGGTCCAGTGGTTCGGCCGCGCGGTCGCCCGCACAGAATGGGACGACCTTAGCGCCGTGGCCCTTGCCCTCGGGGTCCTGTGGCTGGCCCTTGGGCGTGAGCCGAAGCGCTTCCCTGAGATGAGCGATCGGTTCAGCGAGATCTTCGCCGGGAAGGTCGCCGGGGCCAAGGCGAAGCTCACCGGCGCATGGCCCCGCATCGGCGTCGACCTTGTGGAAGACCCACCGTTCCCCCGGGGCCTCCCACCGATCTTCTGGATTCCAGGTGTCGCCATCGCGGCGCTCGGCATGACGTTCACCCTGCGCCCATGGGGCAACGGGCTCGACGCGGTGGCCGCTGCTCGGCAGTGGATCTATCCCGTGTACCTGGCGGCCGTCGGCACGTATTGGCTCGTCGCCGCCGCGGTCGGCGTCTTTGGGCTCGTGCTCCCGTTCGCATTGATTTGGAACTGGGCCTGCTCGACCTATCGCGACCACGACGAGCGTCGCAGCGAACAGTCTCGCCGTGGCATGCTGATCACGCTCGGCGTCATGGGAGCTTCGGTGCTGCTGTTCCCCGCTAGCTGGGCCCCAAGCGCGCTTGGCCTCCTCGCCCTCGCCACCATCGCGCTCCTGCATCACCCACGTCAGCCACAGCTCTGCGTGATCTGGCGCCCCCGCAGGGGGGCCGAACGTCATCGTTCAACGGACTGGCGGACGCTGCAGTCCCTCGAGACCATGTTCCTCGCGGGGATCTGCGCGGTCCTGATGACCGTACCGGCCGTCGGCACGATCGCCGACGCCCAGCGCGAGGCCGCCCCCATCAGCGCTGCCCTGCGCTGGCTCATTTCCCTCGGCGGCCTCTGGCTGGTTCTGAGCGTCGGCCTCTACCGCGTGCACTTTGCCCTCAACGTGTCGTTCGGAGCGCCCTCGGTGCGCTCGCCTAGGCGGATCCGGATCCATGGTGGGTCAGAGCTTGAGCGCGCCACGGCTGGCGCGCGACTCGAGCGTGATGGATGGGAGGTTCTGGAGGCTGGCACCGGTCAAGTTCGCAGCGACGACATGCTGCTCAAACTCGATTCCGATGCCCCCATCGAGTCCCCGCACTTCGTGGATCTCGCCCACGGCATCGCCCCCGCGATGCTGGAGGATCCAGAGATCCACTGGCGTCTCAAGAGGCGCTCGGACATCCGTGCGCGCCGCTCGGTGATCAAGGGACTCAAGGCGATCTTCAAGGAAGCGGCGTCGGGTCTGCGCGGTCCCGGCAGCGGATTCATTGTGGCCCCCCATCAGTGGTTCATGCTGGGCCTCGCCCGGGACATCGCGGATCATGACACCACCGAGGATCGTTCGGTGGAGGGATTCCTACAGCCCGAGTACCGAGCCGTCATGACGCCGAGGGCGCGGCACCACCTGTATCTCGTGCTTCAGTCCGCTGGCGTAGACCTGATCTATGTCGAGGACGGCGTTGGCTACCGCCGCCTCGCCCAGGCGCTGCGCGTAATCTTCGAGCTGTTCGACAAGTACGGCGTCGACCGCCGCGTCTCTAGCCGCGACTTTGCGTCTGTCCACGGCGTCCACGCGATCGTCCATGACGTAACGCCCGACGCGCCGCGTAAGTCCGAGAAGTACCCCGAGCCCGATTACGAATCGGAGACGCGGGCACGCATCCTGCATCTGTACCGCGACCGCGGCGGCAGCGAGGAGCTGTCCGACACGCCCGTCGAGACCGACGGGATCCCGCTCTTGGTCTAGGGAATCGTCGCGGGCGAGTAGCCCTTCGGGGTCTTCTGCTCCACGAGCTTGTCGCGGTGCGCAGTCGCCTTCGCCTCATCAGCGAACGACTTTGTCTTCGCTTGCCCGTTCGTGCCGATGCGCCCGTAGCGCACGGTGACTTCGAGCCCGTCGAGCTGGATCTCCCAGAACTTTGCGCTCTTCTCGTCGCGAAGCTCGAAGTAGTCCGCGCCACCTGATGCGGCGCTCGGCTGCGGCTTGGGCGGCTCGGCGGCCTTCTTCTGTGCGCGGCTCGGAGCGCTCTCCGGATGAACGCGCACGAAAGATGGAAAGCGTGGCACGCCCTTGTCGGTCAGCTCCTGGTAGCGAAAGGTGATCGTCTGCCCGATCCCAGGCGGATCGTTGCGTTCGGCGTCGGACATGCCGGTGCCCACATTGAACTCAATGCCGCTCGGGAGCCGCACGACCAGCGCGCCCGTGCGCCCCTTGTGCTTGCCCTTGCCCGCGGTGTGCCCAATGACTTCCGCCTCGTCGTCGTGGAATGACTTGACCTTGAAGAGCGTCGTGGAGCGCCCCACTTCGTAGGCGCTTTTAGGCTCGCGGAGCATGAGACCTTCACCGCCTTGGGCTTCGATCTCAATGAGTCGTTGACGCAGATGCTCCTCTCCTTCGCAGGCCTCCTGGGCGAGAACGGACGCGTACTCGTGCTCGTCGCCATCAAAGATCTCCCGGAGCGCAGCCATCCGCGCCTCAAAGCCCCCCTTCGCACGCGGCGCATCAAAGATCACAAACTTGATGCCCTTCCAATGGTCGCTCTTGTCCTGGCGCCTCACGATGCTGACGGTGCGTTGGAATGCGCCGCGGTCGAGCCAGAGCTCGCCGTCGAGGGAAGTCTCGGGCAGTCCGGCGGTGAACCAATCCGGCGCGTGGTACTCGTTGCCCAGGCGCGAAAGGAACTTCTTTCCCGTCCAGTAGGCGCGCACGCCATCGAGCTTCTCGGATAGCCACCAGCCCGCGAGGTCCTGGGCGCCGTCTCAGCTATGGGCGAGGAGCAGCGGCGGCGCGTCCCTCTTGGTCGCGCTCTTGGGCTTCGGCGGGAGCGCTGTCCCCACGCGCTCCTTTTCGGCGTCATCCCCGCGCAGCTTGCGGAGGTGCTTGCAGGTCCGGGACTCGATCGCGACGGACTGGTTGCGCCAGGCGGGGCACGAGCATGAGTACACACCGCCGGTATTCTTGAGCTCGTAGGGCTTCGCTCCCGAGCCCTTCATCTCGCAGGTCTCTCCGTCCTCTAGATCTCGTGTCGCCATAGGAGCAGTATCGGCCCTCGCCGGGCGGAGGGCGCCTCGAACGCCCTTTCAGTTGTCACAGGGTTGTTTTCGGCCCAAGAAGGGCCTTCGCAGCGGTTCCAGCAGCCTGCGGGAAGAGATCCCTGGGCTCCGGCGTCACTCTGGGGTCAACCGACCCACAAACTGAGAAACCGCCATGCTGAACCTCGCTATCGCTGCCCTCCTCCTCGCCCCCCAAGGCGCTCCCGCCCAAACGACCGACGCGGCCGCCAGCCAACCCGCCGCCAAGGTCCTGGAGAGCCTCTTCCCCGCCCCGTCCGGCACGATGACCCTCGTTGCCGGGGACGCCGACAACACGCTGACCTATGCCTCCCTCGTCAAGCAATACGGGTCGCTAACGGGTCAGTTCTTTGTCGTCGGCGAAGACACCCAGGCCATGCTGCGCAGGAGCCTGAACCTCGACCGCACGATGACTGTGCCCGCAGCTGAAGTGCAGTCCGTGTTCGAGCAGCTCCTCAAGCACGGTGAATTCGTGCTCAATCCCCTGACGAGCACCGGCACGCGGATCGTCGAGCTCACGAGCCTCGCCACCAGCGCACGCAACAACCTACGCTCCCGCGCGATCTTCCTCGCGCCCGACGAGCTACACCTCGCGGGTCAACACCCCGCGCTGCTCTTCACGACCACGGTCACGCTACCGAACCTCGACGTGCGTCAGGTTTCGAACTCGCTGCGCACCATGATCACCGACGCCAACACGCAGCAGATGCTACCCGCAGGCAACTCCAACTCGATGATCATCGTGGGCTTCGGCGATCAGGTCGCAGGGATGATCCAGACCCTCAAGTCCATGGACGACGCCGCGAGCTCCGGGGCCGTCAAGAACAAGCAGGTGATGGAGGTGGTGCGCCTTACGAACGGGAAGGCCGCCGACATCGCCGCCGTGCTATCGAACGCCTACATGAAGCCCGAGGGTGCGCCCGGCTTCTCAAGTTCGAAGTTCATCGCGGATGCACGCAGCAACTCAATCCTCGTCACAGCACGCGCCGGCGACCTCAAGCCCATCAAGGCGCTGATCGCCGCGCTCGACGTCAAGTAGTCGTCGAGTCCAATTCAACCGGCCGATAGCCGCCGCGTGACTTGAAGTGGAGCGCGATGAGCCCGAAGACGATGAAGAGCAGAGCGGGGAATCGAACCGCATAGCGCAGGACATCGCGTCCCGCTTGGAGCTGAGCCTCACCTTGGGGCTCAGCTTCTTGATAGACACCGGCCGCGGCCGCGCGCTCTTCCGCGGGCAGCGACGGTGTCGTGGATCGAGCGGTCGAAGGCTGCGCCAAGGAGCGGCGTGCCGACGATGCCCGCGGACAGTAGGCCAATGGCAGAGACGGTGTTGAGCGTGAGTGCGCCGCCCTTGGGATAGCGCTCGGACGTGAACCCGAGCACGCACGGCCAGTAGTAGGTTTGGCCGAGGGCGTAGAGCACGAAGGCCACGAACACGGCGGCTCCCGCTGCGCTCGACAGCCAGTAGAGCCCGACGGCGGAGAAGATGCCGCTGATGCAGAGCAGGCTCGGAGGGCTGAAGAACTTGAGCACTCCCCCAGCGAAGATGCGCAGCACGAGCATGATCGACGCTGAGAACACCAGGGCCATGGCCGGGTTGATCTCTAGGTCATTGAGCACCGGCGCCATGAGGCCCTTGATCCATCCGTCCGTGCCAAGCTCGGCGGTGGCGACGGGAATCATAAGCAGGCACATGAGGAAGAAAACCGGGCGGCCGAAGCTCTTCACGGCCATCCCGAAGATGGCTCCCACCACCGCGCCGGCCCCGAGGCTGATCTCGAACCACATGTCCGGCCGCGTGACGCCGCCGAGCTGGAAGACCTGGTTGCCAATCTCGTAGATCATCAGGCCCGACGCGAGGAACGCCGTCAGGAAACCCACCTGGCGCAGCATCTCGATGTAGGGAACGCCCGCCTGCACGCGCTCGTCCGTGGGGAACTTGCAGGGCAGGTACATCAAGAGGTATGGCACCGCTGGCACGAGGATCCAGAGCGCGTGGGCGCGCCAGGTCAGTCCCCCATCGACCATGCCGTCGCCGCCGATGATGAGCAGCGTGCCGAGCACAAGCCCGGCGGGCCAGGCGGCGTGGAGAATCGTGAGCCACTTGGTCTTCTCGCGTGGGTAGACCGCGGCGCACACCGGGTTGATCACGGCCTCGACAATGCCGTGCCCAAGCCCTGCGGCGAGGGCGGCAAAGTACAGCCCAAAGTAGCTGTCCGCGAGGTACGTTCCGACGCCCGAACCCACCTGGAGAACGAACGCCACGAGCATGGGGAACTTGTAGCCCGTGCGGTCGATGAAGAGGCTGAAGCCGATCATCGTCAGCGCAATCGGCCACAGCGAAGCGCCGAACACCTCGCCGATCTGCTGCTTGGACAGCCCCAGCTCGGCGCCGTACTCGCCGCCCATGGCAACGCGGAAGGCGAAGCCAACGCCGGCAGCCGCTAGGGACAGGAAACTCGCCCAGAAGAGAAGGCGCTTCTCCCCGTTTGTCAGGTCGCTCGCGCGGGTGATGTTGGACAGGTCGGCACTTCTCAGGTCTTAGGGGGAACGGTCAGCAGTACGGAACCGCGCAGCTGGACAGGCCCTGGAGAATACGGCACCGTAGGAGCGATGCTAATCTTCAACTTTTCAGCCACGCTGATTCTCGCCCTGCTGATGCTAAGCGCATGCAGCGCGGCTCCTGCGCCCCTCGGGGGCTTCGAGCCGGCGGTGGCGACCGACACGCTTTCCGCCCGTAACGCCAAGACTCTTGGTTGGCTGACCGTCTGCGGCCAGCCGAGCGAGGCGGACCTCCGGACCCTCGCGGCGACCGGTACCGCCTGCGTCATCAACATGCGCACGGCCGACGAGATGCTGGACGTCGAATTCGATGAAGGCGCCGTGGTCGAAGCTCTCGGCATGCGCTACCTCCACCTGCCGGTCTCCGGCGTGGACTCACTGACGGATCAGTTCTTTGCAGAAGCGCGCGAGGGGCTGCGGGAGTGCAGCGCCGAAGGCGTCCTCATGCACTGACGCGGTGCCAGTCGGATCGGCGGTGCGCTGATCGCATATCTCGTCCTTGACGAGGGCATGGAACTGGAACCAGCCGTCTCCCTCGCGAAGGAGATGGGACTGAAGAGCGCGGACATCGAAGCCCGCGCTCGCGAATACGTGGCTGCACAGTCCGTGTAGAAGCGCTCCCCCTCATTCGTTAGAGTCCGAGGCGTGAAGACCGCCACTTTCGCGTCGGAGATCGAGCCCTGCTTTAGCGCCGAGCTGCAGAGCCAGGGGGAGGCCTTGGCGGAAGGCGGGCAGCTCTCCCGACTCATCGACACGGACAACGGGTTCGTCGGTCACTTCAAGGGGCCAGACGGTGCGTACTCTGTCGAGGTGGCGATCCAAGGGGTCAACGCCCCTGGTGACTGCAACTGCCCGACCCACGCTCGTGACGGTCTCTGCGCTCACATTTGGGCGGGCGCGCTCCTCCTCGACAAGGTGAAGAAAGTCGACGCCGTGCCGGCGCGCGCGTCCCTGGAAGACCGGTCGCTCAAGCGGCTCCAGGCCCTGCGCGGTAAGGTGCAGCGGCGCTCGCAGACGGCGTGGGACATGGTGGAGCGAAGCGCCGCGCGGCTGGTCTTTGTGGTTGACCAAAGCCAGTGCGAGGACCTGAGCCAGATCAGCCTCTTCGTCGAGCGCCAAACCGTCAAGGTGGACGGCGGCTGGTCGACGGGGAAGCCCTTCGACCTTTCGTGTTTCGATTTCGAAGAGCTGCCTGGCGAGGTCGACCGGGACCTTTTGGGACTCATGGGCTACGGACCCGACCGCTTCGGTAGTTCGACGCGGGACTGGCGGCTCAACAAGGAAGAGCACGGACTCTCGGCCGCGCAAGCGAGCGCTATCCTTCCGGCGATCGCCCGAGCCGGCCGCCTAGAGTTCCTGAAGCAGAAAGGCACCGGCGGATCGGTGACACTGGACTGGGACGCGGACGGACCGTTCGCGATCCAGCTGCAGGGTGAGGTCTCGAAAGAAGGCGACGCCAAGCTGCTCCTTGTCAGCGGCTCGATCACGCGCGGCGACGAAAGTCACTCCTACAGATCGATCCAGGCCATCCTGCCGGGGGGCCTCGCGGTCATTGGGCGGCGGCTCGTGGCGATGGGTCCGGAGAAAGCGGTGCCGATCCTCGTGGACATCGTCGAGGGCGGCGCCATGGCCATCGGCGAGTCCGCGGTCGATGACTTCCAGCGCATTGTGGGCTCGTTGCCTGCCGGAGTCTGGCAGCCAGCCACCGAAGAAGGTGCCGTCGAGACTCCCCCGCCGGGACCGGCCGAAGAACCGTTCATCGCCGAGCTGCGCGTCGAGGTCACCCGCGCCAAGAACCCGACGGCTGCACGGCTCGAGTGTGAGATCGTCTTTGAGTACGGACCAGAGATGCGCGTTACGCCGGACAGTCGCGTGATGACCCTGCAAGGGCCGGAGGAAGGCGAGGTCACCCGCCGCGACCTGGACGCCGAAGCCGGGCGCCTGGAGGAGTACCTGCACGTGGGCGGCAGGCGCTCGCGAACTCACCGCGAGCTCGGCCAGGACGGGAACATCTCGGCCGCGCAGTTTCCGCGGGTGGCGCGGGACCTCATGGGCTTAGGTTGGCGCGTGAAGGCCGACAAGAAGGTCATCCGCTACGCCGGGGAAGCCTCGGTTTCGGTGAAGTCGGGCATCGACTGGTTCGACGTCAAGGGCCGCGTGGCATTCGGCGAGGAGAGCGCTTCCCTGCCAGAGCTGCTGAAAGCGGCGCGCAGCGGCCAGACCATGATCGAGCTAGGTGACGGGAGCACCGGCATGATCCCGGAGGACTGGCTGCAGACCTGGGGACTGCTGGGGGTCGGGCACAACAGCGGCGATCAGATCCGCTTTCAGAACAGTCAGGGCTGGCTGCTCAACTCGCTCTTGGCCGAGCGCAAGCTCGTCGAGATGGACGAGGGCTTCGAAGCGTACTCCAGTCGCCTCGCCAAGTTCGCGAGCCTGAAGCCGCGCAAGGAACCCGCCGGGTTCCAAGGTGAGCTGCGCCCCTACCAGCGCGACGCGCTGGGCTGGTTCCGCTTCCTCGGCGACATGGGCTTCGGCGGATGCCTCGCGGACGACATGGGGCTCGGCAAGACGGTCCAGGTGCTCGCCCTCCTGGAGTCCCGTCGCGCGCGAAAGCTCGCGAAGGGCGAAGAGCGCCGCCCATCGATCGTCGTGGCGCCGCGCTCCCTCGTTTTCAACTGGATCAAGGAAGCGGCGCGGTTCGCGCCGAAGCTCAAGTCCCTCGACTACACGGGCACCGGTCGCAAGGCGCGCCTCGCGGCCCAGCCCGACGTGGACCTCTTGGTGACCACCTATGGCTCCCTGCGCCGGGACGCGGCGGAGCTTGCGGAGCGCGCCTTCGACTACGTGGTGCTCGACGAAGCCACCGCCATCAAGAATGCGGGAAGCCTCTCGGCGAAGGCCGTCCGCATCCTGCGCGCAGACCACCGCCTCGCCCTTACGGGCACGCCGGTCGAAAACAACCTGCACGAGCTATGGAGCCTCTTCGAGTTCCTGAACCCAGGCATGCTCGGCCGCTCAAGTTCCTTCAAGGCCTTCGCCGAGGAGGGCGCCGAGGCCACGGACGTTTCCAGGATCGGCGATGCCATCCGCCCGTTCTTCCTGCGTCGCACCAAGACCGAGGTCCTGACCGAGCTGCCCGCGAAGACAGAACAAGTCCTCACGGTCGAGCTCTCCAAGAAGAACCGCGAGCGCTACAACGAGCTGCGCGAGCACTTCCGCGCCGAGCTCCTCGGCGCGGCCGAGCCAACGGAAGCGGGCGACGAGGGCGAGCTCGAAGTGGACAAGCTCAACGTCCTGACCGCGCTCCTCCGCCTGCGCCAAGCCGCCTGCCACCCCGGCCTAGTGGACGAAGACCTGCGCGTGGAAGAAAGCGCCAAGCTCGAGGCCCTGATGCCGCGCCTCCAAGAGCTCTGCGCCGAGGGGCACAAGGTCCTCGTATTCTCCCAGTTCACGACGATGCTCGGGATCGTCAAGGACCGCCTCACCGAGCTGAGCATCCCCTTCGAGTACCTCGACGGCCAAACCACCAAACGCCAGGAGTGCGTGGAGCGCTTCCAGTCTGACCCGAGCATCCCGGTGTTCCTCATCAGCCTGAAGGCCGGCGGCCACGGCCTGAACCTGACCTCCTCCGACTACGTCTTCATCCTCGACCCGTGGTGGAACCCCGCCATCGAGTCCCAAGCCATCGACCGCGCCCACCGCATGGGCCAAACCCGCCCGGTCTTCGCCTATCGCCTGATCTCCAAGGACACGGTCGAAGAGCGAGTGATGGAGATGCAGGCCAAGAAGCGCCAGCTAGCCGACGACCTCTTCCAAGGCGGCACCGGCGTGATGAAGAACCTCACCCGAGCCGACTTAGACGCGCTGCTGTCTTAGGGATCGAGGGCTCGTGGCGGCGGAGTGGCGAGGTCCGCAACGCGCTCACGACGTACCGTCCGGGTTCTTCTCCCTCGTTGGATTCTTCGCATAGGCAGCTGACATGCCCTTCGGTACCGAGAGGGACACCCAATCTGCTCCCTTCGCTTGCCGGCCCAAGAGGACGACCTGGCCAACGTGATAGGAGACGTGAGCGAGTGAACGGTACAGAGCTGCCATAACCGTCAGCGGCTGGTCTCGGATCGTGACGGTGGCGTGAAACGCGTCCTCACGGGCGACCTCCTGGAGGGCCGACTCGAGCACGGACCAGGACCCTGCCAGATGAGCCAAGAGCTGCGATCTATCTAAGTCTGGCGACTCGAATTCTGAGTCACGCTCGCGCCAGGGCTTCTCTCCATCTGATGTCAGGAAGTCCGTGAAACGCGATCGAAGGTTGCCGGCCAAGTGCTGCACGATCACCGCCATCGAGTTCCCCTCGGGTTCGGATGAGTGGAAGAAGTCAGCCTCTGAGACCTGCTCGGCCGCGAGTTCCAGCAGCCTCCTATACCGCAGGAACTCTGCCGTAAGGGCTTCAACGTTGGGGTGCACCATGACTCATGCGGGCTATTGGGGTGATCGGACGGACGCAGCGACGGGCTGCCGGTGACCGTATCCTAGGGCCATGCCGCATGCCGCCGTTCTCCTCGCTCTCTTTGTCGGCGCACTGGATCGGGTTGAACCGAACGACCGCCTGCCTGACGGGGAAGGCCGCGACGGCCATCAACCGCGAGCGGCTGATCGTCTTCCTAAAGGACGGGATGGGTCCGCTCCCGGCGCTCGTCGACGGGAACGGCAAGGCCACTCCAAGAAGGATCACGAAGTGGGCTCGGTGAGAGTCCCGACGAACTCCGGCAGCGCGTTCGTCCGAAGGATCGACGACGGGGCGAACGAGACGCTCCGCTTGTTCTGGGAGCAGAGCCAGGAGCAAGCTCTCCTCGCCGTTCCGGTGGGCCAGTACGAGCTCATTGGCTACTGCCTGTACCGGTCAGAAGAGAAGACCGAGTCGACGGCTTCCGCCGGCGCTGCTGAAAGTGAGCCTATTGGCCGTGGTTCACGACCTGAACTTGGAAGGCGTTGCGCCGGTGTGATCGTCGCTGAGTAGCTCGTCTTCTTCGATTCTGGCACGATTTTCTGCACCGTCCCCGTGCGCGGCGGCCCTTCTATCCTGGTGCAAGAAAGCGACGCAACAGACCTTGAGCTCCTTCGGGCACTCGCTCAGCCCTTTGGGGCGGAGGGGCGAGCAGCCTTGACGGAGCTCTACGTCCGCCATGCGCACGCTGTGAGGGGCCTGCTGGACCGCTTTAGCGGCGTGGACGCCGCGACGGTCGAAGACTGCGTTCAGGAGACCTTCCTTAAGGCGCAGGCTGAGGCGGCTCGGTTCGAGAGCGGTAGCGCACGGCCCTGGCTCCTGACGATCGCGATGCATCAGGTGCGCGAGCGCCGCCGGTCCGATACGCGGAGGAAGCTCCGCGAGGCCCGGGCGCTGCGTGAACGACCGCGAGAAGTGGACCAAGGAAGCCCCGTCGACCTCGACGAGCTGCTTGGGTGCCTGCCCGAGCGCGACCGCGTGCTGCTGGAGCTCCGGTTCGTTCAAGACCTCGGTTTCCGCGAGGTCGCGGCCGCGTTGGGCGTGTCGATTCGCACGGCCAAGAGCTGGTCGGGGGGGGGGGGGGGCCCGCCCCCCCCCCCCAGCCCCGCACACACCCCCCCCCCCCAACCC
>CAYQKK010000057.1:38758-40483 GCA_964417955.1 uncultured Planctomycetaceae bacterium | reverse complement strand
GCGGGCCCTCGCGCAGGAGCGCGAGCACCCGTGTGGCTCAGACCACATTGACACAAAGGAGGCCGCCTGACGGGCGGCGGCCAGCACAAGCCGGTGTTGCGGCTGAGTCTATCAGCTGAGCCCAGCCGACAAACACAGCCGCGCCCAGCCAACAACACCAAAACGTCCTACAGCTTCTTCGACGCCAGCTGGTTCACCAGCTTGCCGTCCACAAGGCCGGGGAACTTAGCCATCACCGCCTTCATGACCTTGCCCATATCAGACTTGGCGCTAGCACCGGTCTCAGCAATGGCCGCATCGACCGCGGCCGCCGTTTCGTCCTCGGACAGCATCTTGGGGAGATAGCCCTCCAGGAGCGCGATCTCGGCCTCTTCCTTCTCGGCGAGCTCCGGGCGATCTGCGTCGCGGTACTGGGTCGCGCTGTCCTTGCGGGACTTGACGCCCTTGCGCACAACGGCGAGGGCGGCGTCGTCGTCGAGGTCTTCGCCCTTCGCGATGCGCTCGTTCTTAAACGCGGCGATGAGCATGCGGAGCGTGTCACGCTTGAGCGTTTCGCCCGAGCGCATCGCGTCTTTGAGGTCCGATTGGATCTGGTCTTGGAATCCCATGGGTCTATTCTTCCTCGCCACCTGAATCATCGCTGCTCTCGTCGCTGCCGTCATCTCCGGCGTCGTCTCCGTCAGATGCGTCTTCCGCGGGCGGAGGGGTATCCGTAGCGCCACCTGCGGCCATTTCAACGTCGCTGACCGCATCGTCCCCAGCCACCTCGCCTTCGGTCGCGAACTTCTCTAGATCGCGTCCCGAGACCACCTCGACGGAGACGAGCTTGTCTTCGCCTTTCAGGTTTACGAGGCGCACACCCTGGGTGTTGCGGCCGATGGACGACACGTCCGCCACGTGGGTACGCACGATCATGCCGCTCGTCGTGATGAACATGATGTCGTCGTCCTCGCGGCAGAACTTGGCCTGGATGACCTGGCCGTTGCGCTCCGTCGACTTGATGTCGATGACGCCCTGGCCCCCGCGACCCTTGATCGGGTAGTCGCTGAGGGGGGTGCGCTTGCCGTAGCCGTTCTCGGTCGCGGTGAGCAGGAACGCGTCCGGCTCGGCCACGACCATGCCGACCACCTTGTCCTCTTCCTTCAGCTTCACGCCCTTCACGCCGCGGGACGTGCGCCCCATGGAGCGAACGCTCGACTCGTCGAAGCGAATGGCGCGGCCGCCGGACATGGACAGGATCACGGTGTCGCCGGGCTTCGCCAAGCGGACCGAAACGACCTCGTCGTCCTCGTCCACGAGGATGGCGCGGATGCCGCCCTTCTTCGGGCGCGAGTACGCCTCAAGCTTCGTCTTCTTGACGATGCCCGACTTGGTCGCGAACACGATGAAGCGCTCGTCGTCGAACTCCGGCACGCGCAGGATCGTGTTGATCTCCTCGCCTTCGCGGAGCTGCAGGACGTTCGTGATCGAACGGCCCTTCGAGTTCCGGCCGGCCTCGGGGATCTGGTAGCCCTTCTGCCAGAAGACCTGGCCCATGTTCGAGAAGAACAGGAGGTAGTCATGGGTCGAGGTGACAAGCACCGAGCGCTGGACATCCGAATCCTTGAGATCGGCGCCCTTGATGCCGCGACCGCCGCGCGCCTGGGCGCGGAACGTGTCGAGGGGCACGCGCTTGATGTAGTTCTCGCGGGACAGCGTGACAACCGTGAGGTCCTCGGTGATCAG
>CAYQKK010000057.1:19639-38658 GCA_964417955.1 uncultured Planctomycetaceae bacterium | reverse complement strand
GCTTGATGTAGTTCTCGCGGGACAGCGTGACAACCGTGAGGTCCTCGGTGATCAGATCGGCGATGTCGATGCTGCCATCGACCTCCTCCATGCTGATCTCCGTGCGACGCTCGTCGCCGTACTTCTCGATGACCTCAAGGAGGTCCTCCTTGATCATCGCGGTGACGCGCTCGGCGCGGGCGAGGATGTCCTCGTAGTCCGCGATCTTCGCGACCAACTCGGCGTGCTCGGCTTCGAGCTTCTCACGCTCGAGACCGGTCAGCGAGCCGAGACGCATGTCGACGATCGCCTGGGACTGACGCGGCGAAAGGCCAAACTCGTCGGACAGCGCGACCTTGGCTTCGTCGCGGTTCGCCGACGCACGGATGATCGCGATGACGCGGTCGATGTTGTCGACCGCAATCCGCAAGCCGTCCACGATGTGCTTGCGCTCTTCCGCCTTGCGGAGCAAGTACATCGTGCGGCGTCGGATGACGTCGCGACGGTGCGTGAGCCACGCCTGCATGAGGTCGCGCAGGGGCAGCGTGCGCGGCTGGCGGCGATCGATCGCCAGGTTGATGATCGAGTACGTGCTTTGCAGCGGCGTGAACTTCCACAGCTGGTTCAGCACCACCTGGGGGTCTTCACCGCGCTTCAGCTTGACCACGAGGCGCATGCCGTCGCGGCTGGAGTAGTCCGTGACGTCCGCGATGCCGACGATCCGGCCGTCCTTCACGACCTGGACGATCTTGGCGATGATGCCGGTGTCGTTGCCGCCCTTCTTCGTCTGGTACGGGATCTCCGTGAAGACGATCTGGGCGCGGTTCTTCGTCTCCTCGATGTCGTACTTCGCGCGTACGCGCACGAGGCCGCGACCCGTGGTGTAGGCCTGGACGATGCCGCTGCGACCCATGATGGTGCCGCCGGTGGGGAAGTCCGGGCCGGGCACAAGCTTGAGCAGCTCTTCGGTCTCAAGGTCCGGCCGCTCCAGCAGCGCGATCAGGCCGCGCCCGATCTCGCGCAGGTTGTGGGGCGGCAGGCTGGTCGCCATGCCCACGGCAATGCCGTCCGACCCGTTGCAAAGAAGGTTCGGGAAGCGCGACGGCAGCACGGTGGGCTGCATGCGCGTCTCGTCGTAGTTGGGCTCGAGGTCGACCGTCTCCTTGTCGAGATCCGACAGAATCTCCATGGTGATGCCGGCCATGCGCGCCTCCGTGTAACGCATGGCGGCGGGCGGGTCGCCGTCGATGGAGCCGAAGTTCCCTTGGCCGTCCACCAGCGGGTAGCGCAGCGAGAAGTCCTGGGCCATGCGCACGAGCGTCGGGTAGATCACCGACTCACCGTGGGGGTGGTAGTTACCGGACGTATCGCCCGCCACCTTGGCGCACTTCCTGTACTTGGCCCGCGGGCTCAGGTTCAGGTCGTTCATCGCCACGAGGATGCGGCGCTGCGACGGCTTCAAGCCGTCACGCACGTCAGGCAGTGCGCGGCTGTGGATGACCGAAAGGGCGTACGTCAGGTACGACTCCTTCATTTCGCGCTCGATGGAGCGCGGGGTCGTCCGGCCTCTGGATGCGAGCTCTTCGGGGGTGGCCGCGACGATCGCTTCGTCGTCGGGCTCAGCGCCCTCGGGGGCCTCTGGATCAGTCATGGCTGGGGGCTACGGATCCACGCGGGAGCCGCAGTCTGGCGGCTGCGAGGAGAGAGCAGCCGTTGGGGGTGAACCCGATGGGGGGTGCAAGGAAGCGCGAAATGTCCCAGAGAGCCCCGAAAACGGGCCTCTGCGGGCGATTTGGCGCGGCCAACAGTAGACCCGTGATTATCCCGGAAAGCGCCCTCCCTTCGCCACTGTCGCTCCCCCTTTCTGGGCCTTTCTGGGCACCATAGGCCCATGGAACGCCACAAGACCGTCGAGGCCTATCTGGACAGCCGAGAGACCTTTGCCAAGGAGCTCCGCCGCCTGCGTGAAATCATGGCCAGCACCCCCCTGACGGAAGAGGTCAAGTGGGGCGCCCCCGCCTACACCTACAGGGGCAAGAACCTGGTGGGGATCGCCGGCTTCAAAGAGCACTTTTCCCTCTGGTTCCACCAGGGCGCCCTCCTCGCAGATGAGGCAGGCGTCCTGTCCTCCTCAGGCGAGACCAAGGCCAAAGCCATGCGCCAGTGGCGGTTCACCTCCGCCAAGGAGATCAAGGTCCGCACCATCAAAGCCTACGTGAAGGAAGCCATGGCCCTCGTAGACGCGGGCCAAGAGATCAAGCCTGAACGAGGCAAGGCCGTGACGATCCCGCCCGAACTCGGCGCCGCGCTCAAGAAGAGCAAGCCACTGACGAAGGCGTTCGAAGCTCTGCCCCCTGGCAAGCAGCGCGAGTACGCCGCACACATCGCCGACGCGAAACGTCCAGAGACCAAGCAAAGCCGCCTGAAGAAGATCACCCCGATGATCCGAGCCGGCGCCGGCCTCCACGACAAGTACCGCAGCTGCTAGGCGGAAACGGACCCAGTACGGGGTGCTTTGTTCACTCGTCGAAGGAAACCTGAACGGACTCGCCAGCGGTGACGTCGACGATGCGCAACGGCATTTCAAGAGAGCCGTGGAACTGGAGGTAGACGCTGATGGGTTGCCCCGCTGGCACATCGTCGATGCGCATCTTGGAACCGATCATCGCCACCTTGCGGGTGTATGGGGAGTGCCCGGGCTCAACCCCTCCGAGATGCACTTCCTTAATGTCGCCGAGCCTTTCGAGTAGTTGAGAGCTCACGGCGATCTCGATGCTCCCAGCCCTCGGCCGATGGAGTTCGACGGTCTGCGTGACTCCGCCCTTCAGCAGCACCCCTTCTGCCATGGCGATCGGCGCAAAGGACTCGTAGTACTGGGAGCCACGCTTCGCGAGCATCAGTCGCGCCGCCGTTTCGCCCAGCACGTAGACCGCAATGTCCTTTTCGATGAGGGAGTACTCCGTCAGCCCGAAATCGTCCTCGACGAAGAGACTGAGCCCTTCGCGGTCGACCCCGGACGGTGCCTTCAGGAGGACGCGCGTCGTGGAGTCGTAGGGGAGCTCTAGCTCCAACATCGCGCTAGTCGACGAATCGTCATCGGGGTCGAAGGTCGCGGAGTCGCTCGCGTAGGCGTGAAGGATAGCCGTAACTTCGATCTCCCCCGGAGGCGCCTCCAATTCGAACCGGCCATCTTGATCCGTTCGCGTGCTGACGAGCCAACCGAAGGGAGCATAGATCGGCCGAACCCCGACGGTGACTCCGCGAGCGAGTGCGCCGTCTTCAAAGCGCACCACCCCACGATGCAGTCTCGGCTTCTCCATGGCGACGACGAGCGGCTCCTCGCTCTTCTGAGCCGCATCGACTTCGCTCCACCGAAGCTGGACGGGGGCGTAGCCCGGCATCGAGACCAGGAGAGCCTCTACCGAGCTGTGAGAAGCAATGAACGGCAGCTTGAACCGGCCATCGGCGTCGGATCGAATCGGCGCGAGGGCGGCACCAAGAGCGCCACCTCTGGCGCCGTCGGCCCGAATCTTCGGTGTTGGATGAAGCGTCAGGGACGCGCCCTGAATCGGTGTGTCGTCTCCCGCGGCTGTCACCACACCAAAGGCACCGGGCTCACTCGGCGCCGATGGGACCCGAAGCTCGACCGGGCCGGGCCAGGTCGCTACGGATCCCGCGTGGCCGTGTTGCGTGGACCTGCCGTTGGGTACGACCGCAAACAGCGACTGACCCTTGACGGGAAAGTACCTCTGCGCAAGAGTCGCCTCGCCATCAGGGCCCGTCCGTCCGAGCTCCCGCACAGACTCCCTGGACATCTTTTCCACGTAGACGGTGGCCTTTGGAATGGGCTGCCCAGCCTGATTGAGCACGCGCACGACGAAAGACGATTCCGCTTGGGGAACACCCACGGGGCTCGCAGCCGCCCGCTTAGCCGCAGCCTCGAATTCTGAGGAAGGGATGGGCAAGGGCTCTAGGTCAAACGCGACCGGCCGAGGTACGTCTGGTCCTTCAGCCAACCCAAGAACCGGCGCGTATGGACTCGGGTCTCTTGCGGACTGAAGCAGGACTAGGCCAGCGATGGCCGCGAACAGCACGGCTGCAATTAGGGCGCTGCGCATTTAACCCGGGGAGACACGAGGCAGCTCCGTACTGGGTTGGGTGCTACCACTAATAGACGGCGACCGACGCCGCAGACGAGAAGTTCGACGTCACGCCCGGGTTGGCGTCGCGGTACCAGGCCTGGAAGTTCCAGGTCTCTCCGAAGGACGGCAGAACCGGGCCGCCGGGAGAGGGGAGGGTGCGGGGATCGACGGTCAGGCTGAACGCGCCCTGTGCGCCGGAGTTCTGGATCTGGCCTGGGCCTACGAAACGGCCGATGGAGCCCCCGAGGCACAGGGTGCCCTGGGATCCGCCGGGCATGGCGACCATGTCGCGCGCCGTGGAGGTGAGGAAGAAGCCGAAGGTCTGGGGCGGAAGGTCCGTCACGGCGAGTTCGAGCGCCGCGAACTGTGAAATGTTGGTGCCAGAAAGCGCCAGGTGAGCTCCCGTGCCGTGGGCGCTGTTGGCTACCGCCGGGGAACAGTACTGATCCCCCACGCTGCCGTCCGACCTCCAGCGCGTGCCCGCTGCTTCGCCGGTCAGGAGCGTCGCGCCAGCCATGATCGTCCCATCGCTGCTCGTATGCCTCGGAAGGAACGCGCCGCCGGCTGGACTGGGGAACTGAGTGACTCCAGATCCGAGGGACCAGGTCGCACCCTTCAGCGCTCCGCCGTCGAGGGTCACCCCCACAAGCAGGCTGCCGTCGGCCGTCGAGTCCGTCGGCAGAAAGATGTTAGCTCCAGTGAAGTCCTGGCGTCCGAGGGCTGGGGTCCAAAGGAAGCCGGCACTCAAGCAGGAGCCGTAGACGATCGACCCATCGGCCGAAACGCCGAGGACCGGGGGCTGGCAGCCGCCGTACTCTCCGAGCGCCACCATCCCGGTCCCGGCGGTCCAAACCCAAATCTGCAGGGCGGTCGAACCGAAGCGGCCGAAGCCGGCCACCACAGAGCCGTCATCGCTGACGGCGAGCGCCTGGGAGCTATCGGCTACGCCTGAGCCAATGTCCACGGCGCCGCCTGCCTCTGTCCACCGAAAGGCCGTGCGCTGATCGAACCCCATGGACGTCGGCAGGGTCGTCCAACCGACGATGACCGAGCCGTCAGGGCTCACATCCGTCGCCGTCGAGTCCAGCATCGTCGGACCGAACGACGGATGCATGTCCACCATCCCAGCGGCTTCGGTCCAGCGAAACGCGTGGGAGTAGGGCGGATTGAACTGTGAGATCCGCGCTCGGCCCACGATCGTGACGCCGTCGCCGCTGATCGCGTTCGCGGCGGTGTCGAAGAGGCCGAGTGAACCGAGATCAAGAGCGACTCCGTCAGCGCCCCAGCGTACCGCCCGGCTGTTGCTGACGTTGCCCGCGATGAAGCTTCCGTCGTCGCTCACATCCACGGCCAGCGCGGTGACTCCGTTGATCGTCCCGAGGGTTTCGAAGCCTCCCTCGTCGGAAAAGCGAAACGCAAGCGACCCGCTGAACCCTTCGGGATAGATCGCCCCAGTGACCACGCTGCCGTCGGCGCTGAACGCCCACACCTGGGCCTGCGTGCCGTCGTCGCGCGCAAAGCTCTCGAACTGCGCGGACGCGGTCATCGACGTGATCGGAGCCCAGAGAAAGGCCGATGCCGTGAAGAGAGCAGATCGTTTGGAGATGGGAGTCGAGCGCATAGCGGGAAGTGAGGGGCTGGGGTCACGCCTCGCCCGCTCGATCGTGAGCGAACCTGCGGCAGGCATGGAAGGGCCACCTCTAGCCTAACCCATGCGGTCAATCTCGGGATTCAATGCGCGCGGCGCGGAACGTCAGGTTGTAGCGGTAGGGTCCGCAGACCGGATGGCTACCGGGCTCGATGGGCAGGACGCCGTGAAAGCGGAGCCGCGAGGCGCCGCCCCAGACCACGACGTCCCCGTGCTCCAACCTGCGACGCAGGGTCGGCGCCGAGCGCTCGAAGCCCCCCAGCAAGAACACCGCGGGCAGACCCAGCGACACGGACACGATGGGCTGGGTGAGGTCCTGCTCGTCCTTGTCTTGGTGCAGCGTCAGGCGCGTGCCGGGTTCGTAGCGATTGACCACGCAGGCGTTGGCGCGCAGCGGAGCGAAACCCGCGAGCTTCGTCGCGCGCTGACCGAGGGTCTCGAAGAGCGGCGGGATCGGCGGCCACGCCCGGCCCGTGGCCGGGTCCTTCGAGGCGTAGACGTAGCCACGCTCGTTCGTCGTCCAGCCGACACTTCCGCAGTTCGTCATAGCCACGGACATGCGGTGTCCGCCGGGCGTCACGAGGTGCCGGAAATCGGATTGGGCCGCGACGCTCTGAAGCGCACGGTATAGCTCCGGCGCGTCCGCCAGCGCCAAGCCGGGCAGCAGATACGCATCCTCCGCCAGCTCGATGCGCGTGCCCTCCGTCGATCCCTTAGGATCATCGAACAGCCCGGGCGTCCAACCGTTCAGTCCGGCGTTGGCTGGCTCCTTCATCGCCCATCACTCTACCCTCCATGTCCAACCAGACCCCGAACCAAGAGCCCGCACCCTGGACCCTCATCTGCACCGGAACATGAGGCACGTGCGGCAAGGCGGTCGCCTTGCTTGACGAGAAGGGCGTGGAGTACCGGTACCGCGAGTATCGCGAGGAGCCGCTTTCGGTGGACGAACTGAAGGCGACGCTGGCGCTGCTGGAGCTCCAGCCCCACGAGCTTCTCAGGCCAAAGGAGTCAGCGGCGGCCGGCATCGGCGCGGACACCGACGGTGACTCCATCCTCCAGGCGATGGCGTCGGACCCGACGCTGATCCAGCGGCCGATTCTCACCAACGGCACCCGCGCTATTCTCTCGCGGCCCGCTGACCTGCTCGTTCCGTTCTTGGGCCTGTAGCGGTAGCCGCGCGGGCGTCCGTCGGTAGTCCCAAGGTCTGATTCGCGCTTCGTCCCGGAGATCCCCCATGCTCTTTCTGCTCGCATCCCTAGCCCTGGTAGCCCAGGCGCCCGGCACGTCGATCGCCGCCGCGTCGGGCAAAGGCCTCGACCTCGTCTACGAGGACTCCCTCGCCCCCGGCCCCCAGTTCCCGCTTGGGCACGAGCGGTTCTGGTTCTCCGACCGAGCGGAATGGCTCTTCGTCGATTCCGTCGCGGACAACGGACTCGGCGACCCGGTCCCAGACTCAGGACCAGCGCTGACCTTCAAGAGCACCAAAAGCTACCAGCCGCGGGTGCGCAGCCCCCACAGCCTGGCGCTTCTGCGCGGCCACGAGCAGAGAGGCGACTTCGCCTTCGAGGTCGAGGCGATGCAAACCGGCATCGAAACGCCGCACCGCGACCTCGTGCTCGTCTTCGGCTTCCAATCCCACGAGCAGTTCTACTACTGCCACCTCGGTGCGAGCCCCGACGCGCACTCCAGCAACATCTTTGAGGTCAACGAGGCGCCGCGCCGCCGCGTGGGTGAGGTCTCCACCAAGACGATCGAATGGGGCCGCGGCGTGTGGCACAGGCTGCGCGTTGAGTGCACCTTCGGCGGCAGAGTGCGCGTGTTCATCGACGACGCGAAGGAGCCGCACTTCGAGGAAGAGCTGGGCCGCAACCCACAGGGCCTCATCGGCTTCGGCTCCTTTGACGACGCGGGTGCGTTCAGAAACCTGAAGGTCTACGGGCAATACCCGAAGCCTGGAGCCTGGAACCCAAGCGCCATTCTCCCCAAGGACCACCGCCGGTACTGGCGAACGAGCCCGTTTGGTGGAACAGTCGCGGTCGACTCGGGCTGGGGCAGGTTCGCCGTTGGCCGATCGTCCTACAAGCTCGTTTCGGTCACCGGCGGCAGGTGGAGCATCACTGAGCCAACCAGCGGTCTCCCGGACGCTGAGCCCGTCCACCTGCCTCTGGATGTCGCGTACGTATCCGGCGACCGCCTTTCGATTCTGCCGATCCTCGATCCAGAGGGAGCGTTCAAGGCCCCATTCACCTTTCGGGTCGGCCCAGCCCATCAGTCGCGATCGGAGTTCATCCAAGCTCAGTACAACCAGAAGTCCCAGGGGCACCCAGCCAAGGGCCAGTGGAGTTGGGCTGTGGATGGCTTCGGACCCACCGCGGACGAGCGTCCCATCCTTTTCGCCAACACGCCCCACGGATCCCCGGAGAGCTGGCGCTGGGATGAAGAGCTATTCGCGAACCCCGAAGTAGCGGAGCGCCTGGCACGGGACTTCGTTCTCTACCGCGCGGACTCGAGCCTCGCGAGGGTCCACCAGCTGGTGCCCCTCTGGGTAGCGACCAACCCCCTTGAACGCGGCGCGCCATCCATGGTCATACGCGCCCGAGGCCTGGGGCACTTGGGCATCCCCCTAAGCAAGACGAACAAGATCACCACCCCCGCGTCGCTGCTCAAGTGGCTAGACGAGACGATGAAGAAGGAGCCGCGGAAGATCCGGATCTTCGATCATTCGCGTCTCTACGACCGGTGAGGCCAGCGGAAACCAGAGTTGCACTCGTTCGGTCTTAGGGGTGTCAACGCCACTGACTCACCGGTTAGTCGGCGCCTCTGAAATCAACATGCAGCCCCAGCAGAAAAATAGATCCGATTCCCAATGCCTATTCCCCGCGGCCAAGCCGATCATTGGAGAGGAGCCAAGCGCTCCATCGAATAAAACGGCCCCGCTCGTTCGTACCAATCCAAGTGCTCCCAGCAATGGGAGCCACGAACCGGCGGCGCCACCCTTCGCCTCGCTCGCATGCGCTACGTCGTAATGCTCGACGGGGGGGTTGTCCTCAGACGGTTGAAGACACAGCTTCAACGTAGCGCGACGGCCGAAGATGTCGTGCGCTACTGTAAGAGGCTGCGCAGCTGCGAGGAACTAAGGGGCCACGACCTGCTGCGGATACTCTTCTACGACGCTCCGCCTTTTCGCGGGCAAGTCTTGAACATGCGAACCGGCAAGACCGGGTCCTGGGCCCGCACCCCGTTTGGCGTGGAACGGGAAGCCGTCCACATGAAGCTTGAGCTTGCCCGTGACTTCGCATTCCGGATGGGGGAGCTCTCCTTCGAGGGCTACACGGCTGACCCGAAGGCTGCGGAAGCCCTCGCCAAGACGGGCCAGCCCATGTCCGCGGTTGACCTCCGACCCAAGATCACACAGAAGGGCGTCGACCTCCGGATCGGCCTTGATATCGCGCGCTTTGTACTCAGGGAGCGCGTGGATACCGTCGTTGTTGTAACCGGCGACAGCGACTTCGTTCCAGCCTTCAAGTTTGCCCGAAGAGAAGGAGCGCGGGTCTAGGTCGACGCCATGGGAGGAACGGTCAAGCGCACGTTTCTCGTCCATGCGGACGTGGTCCTCGACCTCACCGCCAAGGCGTCAGGCTCTTCCGGCTAAGACTTGGTCCGCTATTGAGGCTCCTTCACTGACGCGCTTCGCGAGCTCGAGCGCGCCGAAGAGGCCTTCGTTCGTGGCAAAGGCGCCGGCGAGTTCTAGGGGGACTGGCTCGAAGGACTGGGACTCCACGGTGACGCCGTAGGGGGCACCTTCCCAGAGGTGCCAGGGCTCGTCGGCGGCCCACGTGGGCTCCGTGACCTTGCCGTCGGGGGTGATCTCGGGGGAGCCGCAGAAGATCCGAATCTTCGATCATTCGCGTCTCTACGATCGATGAACGCATGAACGCCCTCGTACCGTGGGGCCATGAACATCTTCCATCGCCGCTTCACGAAACCCGGCGCTTCCCCTGGAACGGTCGTCGTCGACCAGTCGTCGGTCGAGCCCGTGATCCACGAACTCGCGTACAACGCGTCGGAGTTCAAGGAAGCGAAGCGTTCTTCACTCGGTGAGATTGAGTCCCTGGAAGATGCGGGCCTGACGAGCTGGATCGACGTTCGAGGCCACGGTGACGGATCGGTGATTCAAGAGCTCGGTGCGCGGCTCGGTTTGCACTCCCTCGCCATCGCTGATGTGCTGAACGTCGGCCAGCGTCCCAAGGTAGATACCTACGAAGGCGGCGTGTTCATGGCCATGCGCATGGTCACTCTGAACGCGGACGGCCGGCTGCACTGGGAACAGGTCACCCTATTCGTGGGCCACGGCTACCTCGTGACCTTCCAAGAAACCCATGGGGACTGCCTAGAGCCCTTGCGCGAGCGGCTCCGCAGGGGGAGGAAGACGATTCGCGGCAGCGGCGCGCACCACTTGGCAGTGTCCGTCGTGGACGCGATCGTCGATGGCTACTTCCCCGTCCTTGAGCACTACGGCGACAAGCTCGAGTCGTTTGAGGACGACATCTTGGAGCGCGCCAGCCGGGACGTCTTGCCGGCGCTCTACCTCACGAAGCGCGATCTTGCTGGCTTCCGGCGCGCGGCGTGGCCCCTTCGTGAGGCCCTCGCCCAGCTCCTCCGGGACGATGAGTCCGAGCTGACCGAGCAGTCCAAGCTGCACCTGCGCGATACCCTCGACCACGCGATGCAGGTGGTCGAGGTCAACGAAACCTATCGCGAGCTGACCGCGAGCCTCGTCGATGTCCACCTGTCGATGGTTGGCCAGCACACGAACGACATCATGCGCGTGCTCACCGTGATCTCCGCGATCTTCATTCCCATGACCTTTGTGGCGGGGATCTATGGGATGAACTTTGATACGCGCCACCCGGCCAATCTTCCCGAGCTGGGCTGGCAGCACGGCTATCTCTTCTTCTGGGGCGTTTGCTTCACCCTCGCCGTCAGCCTCCTCGTACTCTTCCGCCGCCTAGGGTGGCTTAGCCAGAGCCAACGCTAGCCCCCCTCAGTCCCTTGTCCAACATGCACTCCCATCGCCGCACGCGGTGCTTCTCCGCTGCCCTCCTTCGGTGCTTCCTTGCCGCGGTTCTGTTCCCAATGGGTGCTCACGCCTGGGTACAGCAGGAGACTCCACCCACCGTTGAAGCCGTCACCGCGGCACTGCAGCAGCTGGAGAACTCGACTTCACCGGAGACCGCGTCGGTTCGTGAAACCTACCGCAGGACCCTCGACTTCCTCAAGCGCACGAAAGAGGCGTCGGCCAAGGCCGCCAAGTTCCAAGCCGAAGCCGCTGAGGCTCCAGCCTTGGTCACCGCCGTCAGCAACGAGTTGGATGCCCCCAGTGCGGCGATCGACGTGGAGCGGCTTCCCAATCCAACGCTAGAGGAACTGACTAGCCGAGCCGACAAGGCCCAGGCTGCGTTGGAAGCTGCGCGGGCTACGGTGGCTGAACTAGAGTCCACCGCCGCGCGTCGCACGGCTCGCAAGGCTAGCCTGCCGAGTGAAATTGCCCAGGCAACCCAGGCTCTCGCAACCGCGCAGGAAACACTTGCGGCCACGCCAGAAGATGAGGGTTCGGCCGTGCGTCGCAACCTGCTTCTGGCGGAGGTCGCTTTGCATCAGGCGGAGCTACAGTCGCTCACGGCCGAACGAGATAGCTATGCCGCGCGGAGTGAACTCCTGCCCTTGCGCCGCGATCGCGCCGCTCGCGATGTCAGCGCGGCGGAGCAACGCTACGAAGCGTGGCGTCAACGGCTCGGCGATTTCCGCGAGAGGGACGGCGAGTCGGCGGCTTCAGAGGCCAAGGCGCAGCTTGACGACGTGGTCCGGAGGTTCCCGGCGCTGGAGCCATTGGCCCTCGCAAACCAGAGCCTCACGGTGCTGCGCTCTGGACCCTCATCGATTCCGCGGCAGCTTTCATCGGCCGAGGAGGCCTTAGAGCGAAGCCGCATCCTTGCCGAAGAGATCCAAGCTCGCTTCCGGTCCGCCAAGCGTCGCATCGACCTCGGCGGCCTGTCCGAAAGCGCTGGCTTCACTCTCCGCCGTGACTTTGAGTGGCTGCCGCGGGAATCGCTGTTGGCCTCAAGCGCGAAGGAGCGCGCTGCCGACCTTTCCGCCGCGGAGCTGCGGCTCCTCGACCTTGAAGACCAACGTGCGCTCCTCAGCGATACCGACGCCGCCGCGCGACGCTTCTTGAGCGAAGCCAACATCGACAGCCCCGACGCGTTGGAGCAAGCTGCGAACTTGCTGGATGCCCAGCGCGATTCCCTCGACGTGGTCATCACGGAGCTGAAGGAGCTCACGGCGACGCTCTACGATCACCTGGCCAAGGGAACGGAGATCGAGACGGCCTCCACCGACTACCGAGGCTTCATCGAGCAACGCATTCTGTGGGTAAGGAGCTGCCCGACAGGGATGCTGACGAGTCTAGCGGAGGCCCCCGTTCATGCGATCGAGATCGGACAGTCGATCTCAGAGGGGAAGCTTGGTAGCGAAGTTCTTGACATCGCCAAGGGTCGCGGTCTCTTCGTCTTCCTCGTCCTCATCCTGGTCGGAGCGCTGGTTGCCGGCCGCGGCTTCCTTCAGGGCAAGCGCGACGAGATGGGGAAGTTAGTGCGATCCTACAAGACCGACCGGTACGTCTATACCGTGCGAGCCCTGGCGCAGTCGCTGCTTCTCAGCCTCCCGGCACCGCTCCTCGCTTGGCTCTTGGCGCAGCTTCTTTCCGGGTCCTCACTGGAGCTTGCGCGGGCCGCGGGCTCGTCCCTGCAGGAAACGTCGTTCTTTTGGCTCGTCCTTAGCTTTCTCAGCGCCCTCCTCGCGGACAAGAGCGTGGGGAACGTGCACTTCAGGTGGCCACAAGCGAAGACCACGGCGGTGCGTGCTGTTCTGCGCTGGTTCACGCCCGTGGCGCTGATCTTTGGGTTCGTCGCGCTCACTCTTCATCGACAATCCGTCACCGAGTGGTCCGACTCTGTCGGCCGCTTGAGCTTCCTCATCGCGATGGGGAGCCTCGCGTTCGCGCTACACAATCTACTCAGCCAACGAAGCGCACTCTGGGGATCGAGCCTGGAAGAAGGAGAGGGGCTCCTAACCCGCACGCACAGGTGGTGGTCGATCGTTGCGGTCGGTGTTCCGGTCGCCGTGTCCGTGCTGGCCCTGTCCGGGTACTACTACACGGCGCTGCAGCTAGAGCTGCATGCGCGGTACTCGCTATGCCTCGCGCTCGGACTGGTACTGATCAACGCACTCCTGCTTCGCTGGCTCTTCATCACGCGGCGCAAGCTGGCGGTGAGTCAGGCTCTGGAGGCAAGGGCCAAGAAGGACAAGGAGCGTGAGGAGGAGGATGGGGAGGCAAACCAGCCGGGCTTGGACACCGACCAGGTGGACATCCCCTCCGTGGACGCCCAAACGAGGCAGCTATTCCGCAGCGGCATCACCCTTGCCACGGTGCTTGGACTCTACCTCATCTGGTCGGCGGCGTTGCCTGCCCTCCAGGGCCTGCGTCGCGTTCAGCTGCTGCCCCATCCAGCGATCGTTGCAGCCTCGAGTCAGAAAGATACCGCAGACCTCGCGCTGGCCCCAGAGGTTGCGCAAGCCACCGAGGAGGTGAGCGTCGACCCCAGCGCGGCGTTGAGCCCGGAACTTCCGGCCACGACCGATACAGAGCCCTCATCCACCGGCGGCATCCCGTCGGTTCTCACCCTGGCCGACGTGGTTCTGGCCGCCATACTCGCGCTCCTGACGAGCGTTGCTGCTCGCAATCTCCCCGCGCTGCTCGAGCTCGCCCTGCTTCAGAAGCTGCCCCTCGACGGCGGCTCTAGGTACGCGGTCTCGACGCTCTTGCGCTACGTCATCATCATCTTTGGCGTGAGTGCCGTGTCAGGCGCGCTTGGCATCGGCTGGAGTGACATTCAGTGGCTCGCCGCGGCACTGACTTTTGGCCTGGCCTTCGGGCTCCAAGAGATCTTCGCCAACTTTGTCTCCGGCATCATCATTCTGATTGAACGCCCCGTACGCGTGGGCGACATCGTCACAGTGGGCACCACCGAAGGTCGGGTCACTCGCCTGCGGATGCGCGCGACGACCATTCTTGACTGGGACCGAAAGGAGTACCTCGTACCCAACAAAGAGTTCATCACGTCCAGCGTTGTGAATTGGACGCTCTCTGACCCCATCACACGCATCATCATCAACGTGGGGATTGCCTACGGATCCGATACCGCTAAGGCTCGTTCTCTGCTGCTCAAGGTAGCGACAGAGAACTCCCTCGTCGTAGCCAGCCCAGGCCCCACCGCGTTGTTCCGCCGCTTTGGCGACAGCACGCTCGACTTCGAGCTCCGCGTCTTCGTGGAGAACCGTGACCTCTGGCCCCAGCTCATCGACCAGATCCACAGCCAGATCGACGCCGCATTCCGCGCAGCAGACATCGAGATCGCTTTCCCCCAGCGCGACCTGCACATTCGCACCCACTCAACGAGCTTCCTTGGACCCGAAGAGAGCAAGCCCGCAGGGGCGTAGTGAAGTTCAGGTAGAGGCTGGAACGTTGGCGGGACCGTTGCTGACGCGCTTCGCGAGTTCGAGCGCGCCGAAGAGGCCTTCGTTCGTGGCAAAGGCGCCGGCGAGTTCTAGGGGGACTGGCTCGAAGGACTGGGACTCGACGGTGACGCCGTAGGGGGCGCCTTCCCAGAGGTGCCAGGGCTCGTCGGCGGCCCACGTGGGCTCGGTGACTTGGCCGTCGGGGGTGATCTTGTCCGTGGTGGCGATGACGGCGCTTGGGATATCGAGTTCGCGGGCGCGTTCGAGGACCGCTCGGGTGCCTACGCGGCCCATAAAGTGGCGGGCGCCGATGGCCTCGGTGCCAAGCCACAGGCGGTCGACTCGGCGGACCGCGTCCACAAGGGCGGCGTCGTAGATGAAGCGCACCGAAAGACCGCTGGCCACGAGGCGGCGCGCAAGGCGGCGGCCTCCGAGGTCCGGGCCGCCTTCCGACACGATGATCTCCGGGACGATGCCCTTGGCCTGGGCGAACTCCACGCCGCGCGCGACGGTTTCGGACCAGCCGTGGATCAGGATCACTTCGCCGGACTCGAGGCCCGCGGCGGGCAGGATCGAGCCGCCGTCGAGGAGCGCGGAAGCGCAGCGGCCGCGGTCGGGAAGGAGCTCGGGCGCGCCATCCAACCAGCGCGCGCACTCGGTGCTGAGCGCCTCGCGCAGCGCCGGGCCCCCGTCGTCGGGACGGGCTGCGGCCACGGCTTGCAGGGCGGTCAAGAATCGCGCCACTGGGCCGCGCCATCCGTGGGCCTCGCGCAAGAGCGTGAGCTCGCTTTCGATGAGCGCCGTGGCAACACCTTGGTTGGGGCAGCCCTCGGCGTCGAGCCATGCGCAGGCTTCCCGCGCGACCTTGCGCACGAGGTCCGCCGCGGTCAGCCCGCGGTTCTCGAGCGTCGCAAGTAGGTCATCCGCGAGATCGCCCGCCGCGTGGGGCGGAACGGCATCCGAACCGGACCCGGCGCCCGTGGGGGGAATCGTGCCGGGCGGGGTCCACTCGAACGTGGAGACTTCAGGTTCTTCGTTCGTCATAGGAGGTGGCCGGGCGCGCCTCGGCTGGTCTGATTCTCGGGGCTCGCGGAGTCGAACGCCAAGCTTCGTTCGAGAAAGCGGCCGCCAGCCCACGGGCAAATCTGTCACGATGGGGCGATGGACTCTGCCCCCCAAAAGCCCGCCAAGGACGCTTCCGACGAGAGCTCGATCGGAGCCGCCCTCGGCCGCGTCCCCAGTGGCCTCTTCATCGTCACCGCCGTCGACGAGCACGGCACTCCCATGGGCTTCCTCGGCTCCTTCGTTCAGCAAGTGGGCTTCGATCCGCCGACCGTCGCCGTCGCTGTCTCGGCCGGGCGTGGTCACCTGGAGGCCATCCGCGCGACCAAGCGCTTCGCTGTTTCGGTTCTGGGCGAGGAAGACAAAGGCCTCATGAAACCCTTCTTCAAGAAGCCCGAGGACGGCTCGCCCTTCGACGACGTGAACTCCCACGCGCCGAGCGGCAGCGTACCGGTTCTTTCCGACGCCCTCGCATGGCTCGACTGCCGCTTCGCGGGGGATCACAACGCAGGCGATCACGTCGTGGTTTTTGGGGTGGTCGAGTCCGCGTCGAAAACGCGCGACGGCGAGCCCTTGACCCACACCCGCAAGAACGGGCTCAAATACTAGCCCTGAAACAAGCGCTAAGAACCGACAGACCACTGCGTTTCGCGCAGCGCCACCGCGTCCGCGGCCCTTGCGCTTCGCTTCGAGAATTCACCGGACTAGAGCCCCCGGAGGCCCTTCGCCTCCAAGGGATGGAGCGCGTTCACGCGGGAGCTCCAGCGCGGATCGCCCTTCAGCCACTCCGCGAGCTCTGGGATCCCGTCCTGACCGAAAGCGCCGCGCAGGATGAGGACATCGAAGCCGCGGGGATCCAGGTCCTCTTGGAACTGAGCCCAAAGCTCAGCGTTAGTCGGCGCGGTCCTGTGTACGTAAGCGAGCCAGCCGAGCGCGCACGCCCAGCCTGCGAGCAAGAAGATGATTTGACGGCGCATTAGCGGTACCCCCAAAGGGCTTCAACGGACGCGATGATCCAGGGCAATTCGATCACCCACGCGAGGGCCAACAAGAAGAACGCGAACTGCGTGGGTTTGGATGCGGGCCCTGCGCTCCGACGGCGCCAGCCAACGGCGGCAGGAATGATCAGCAGCGTGTCCACAAGGACCCGGTAGCGGGTCATGGACAGCACGAGGCTGCTGGCCGCGTAGGCACCGAGCGCCACGAAGATCAGCAGCCGCGCCCCCCGGGCCGCGCTCATGCGCTGCCACCCGAGGCACGCGAGGCCCAGCAGCAGGGCCGACTGCAGCAGCGCCAGCGTGCCCAGCGTACCCCGCACAGGGTTCGCTTCCAGGGGCTGGGCGTAGGTCTTGGTTCGGAGGTAGCGCACCGTGTCCGAAAGGGGCGACCACGCGCGGGCCTGGTGCAGGACCCGCGTGCGCAGCATCCAGCCCGGCTCGGCGACGGCGAATTGGAATCCGCGGCGGACGTTGTCGGCGTTCCGCCGAGCGTGGGCCCCGGTGCGCAGCGCTTTCCACGGCGCCGGGGGGTCCGACAGAAGTGCATCGCGTAGCCCGCTCAGGGGCAGGGGCTCCTGTGCACGCGCTAGGTCCTCCACGTCGAAGTCGGGGTGATGAGCGTTCCACCCGGCCGCAACGAAACCGCCGCCGGACTGTCCGAAGAGCGAGAAGTGGCCGGTCACCCGCAGGTTGCGCGTCGCCCACGGTAGCGACACGAGGAGTAACCCAAGCCCGAAGTAGCCGGTGGCCAAAAGGCCGCGTTTCGCTCCGGCGCGCCACAGAAGAAAGAGGACGAGACCCGGCAGCATCAGGAGCACCGACTCACGAACGAGCCCGGCTGCCGCCACGAGCGCGCCCGCAAGCGCCGCCTGCCTGGCGCACTTCCAGCCGCGCGTGTGCACGAGCCCCCACACCAAGAGCAGAGCCGGAAGCAGGCATGCGACCTGCAGCTGCTCGCTGACCATGATGTGCGCGCTTGGAACGAGCGGCAGGTGCAGCGCGTAGATCCAGCCGACGATGGGCGCGATGGGTCGTCCCCCGAGGCGCCGGGCCAGGGACATGAGGCAGTAAGAGATCAGTGCGCTCGCGAGCACGAGAAGCGTGTGCAGGACGCCGAGCCCCGCCTCGTGCCCAAACCACTCTCCGGCCGTGGCGATCAACCATGGAAGCCCCGGCGGCCATGCACCGACGTACACCCCCTCAAGCCGCCACAGGTCGCCGAGCCGCTCATAGCTCGCTTCGTCTCCAACAAAGAGCCGGCCCCACCCCGCGATGAGAAATACGGCCCTGACCGCGACGGCAACCAGCATGGGCGCCCAAAAGGAGCCCAGGACGCGCCCAAGTGGCGACACTGGCTGGAGTCTCGGTTCCTTCGACATCGATGGGGACATGAGAGGACCATAAGGGAACGAGTTCAAGCGGAACCGCACGATGCGCCGAGGGTTCATCATGGAACCACGGCCCGGGACCGTCCCCGCGCGCCGCGCTGGCCCATCCGCATCCAGGATCGCTCACCATGAATCTATTCAAGACACTTCGCCCGCTCGCCTTCGGCACGGGACTCGCCCTTTGCCTTGGAGCGGCCGACCTCGCGACCGCCCAACGGGGTGGAGGTCGCGGAGGCCAAGACAGAGACCGCGGTCCCCTTGAGGTTCACGAGGCCCCGAGCGCGGCGGGGATCGCTTGGTTTGGCACCTGGGACGCTGCGCTGGCGGAAGCCAAGCGAACGAAGCGCCCGATCCTCTTGATGTCCGCCGCCCCGCAGTGCCAGAACGTCCCCGGAGTTTGGTGACCCGGTTACCAACAGACGGATAGGAGTGTCCTGTCCCAAGAAGATGTCGTCGCCGCGTCGCGCGAGTTCATTTGCGTCCGCCCCCAAACCTACGAGAGCGAAGCCGAGGCCAAGATCCTCACCTACGTGTACTCGGGCCGCACCGGCCTGCAGAACACGTCGTTCGCTCTCCTGGACCCTAGTGGAAAGAAGATAAGCCGCGGCTCTCGCAGCCCGTCGCAGACCTACGGGAGCGCTGAGAAGTTCGCCGTCGCTCTCAAGGAGCTGTCGGACTCCTACGCGAAGAAGGCCAAGCCGATCGAGGCGCTGCCGACGGTGCGCGACCTGCGGCTCGCGCTCAACGTCGCGGCAGCGGACATGCGCCCATTGGTTGTGGTGCGGGGCAAGAACGCGGCCGAGGCGAAGAAGCTGCAGGAACTCGTCGCATCCACGGCATGGTCGGAGGAAGTGATTGGGACAAGCCACTACGTCGTGCTCAGCGAGGAGGTCGACTACGAAGGCCTCAGGCCAAAGCTCGGGGTGACGGTGATCCAGCCGGATCCCTACGGCCTTGGGGGCGAAGTGCTCAGCCACGTGGCTCCGGGCAAAGACGCCAAGAAGCTCGGCGCATCCGTGGCGAAGGGCATCGCGAAGCACTCCGCGGAGTCGCGGGAACACCGGGATCACGTGCGAGAGGCGCGCCGCAAAGGAATCACCTGGGAATCTGAGATCCCGGTGTCCGACGACCGCTCTAAGAGGAAGTAGCCACCTCAAGTCCGCGCCAGCCGCGCTCTTGTTTCGCGGCCGGCCTCACCCATTGCGCGACGGGTCTGTAAACC
>CAYQKK010000057.1:12270-19629 GCA_964417955.1 uncultured Planctomycetaceae bacterium | reverse complement strand
CCCATGGGCGCCGGGGTTCTTAACCCCGGGGGGTCAATGGGTGAGGCCGGCACTTGTTCTGAGGTAGGTACTAGACGAATAGAGGCGGGTCTGGTTTTGTGGGGAGGGACGCTTCTTTCTCCAACAGAACTTTTCATGCTTCGCAAAATATTTGGCTTCGCAGCTCTTTGTGGCACCGCCGCCGGGCAAGGCTCGCCGCAGCCCGGCATCACGGTCTTCCAACCTTCCACTTCCACCACGGCTTACGCCATCGACTTGAACGGTGACGTGGTGCACACGTGGCCAGGCACCGCACGTCCTGGGAACGGTGTCCTGCTCGCACCCAATGGGGACCTGCTCCGTTCGAAGAAGTTCGACGGCGGATTCGTTGGTCAACTCTCCCAGCGGGGCGGCGGCGCGTTCGAGCGAGTGAGCTGGGACGGCGAGGTTCTCTGGGACTTTGAGTACTCGGGCCCAACCTTCCACGCCCACCACGACATCGCTCACTTGCCGAACGGCAACATCCTCATGATCGCGTGGGAGGCCGTTGGGGGTGACGCCGCCCAAGACGTGGGTCGCAACCCCGCGAACGTGGGCAATGCGTTCGTCTCCGAAGAGATCATCGAAGTGGAGCCCGACGGACTCGGCGGCGCGTCGGTTGTTTGGCGCTGGCGCGCCTTCGATCACCTCGTGCAGAACTTTGACCCGTCGCTCCCCAACTTCGGCCAACCCACCGACAACCCTGGGCGCCTCGATATCAACTTCCCGGCGGGCAACGCGGGGCAGCTAGGCGACTGGCTGCACTTCAACGGGATCGACTACAACGCGGACCTCGACCAGATCGTCATCTCGGTGCGTACGCACAGTGAGATTTGGATCATTGACCACAGCACGACCACCCAGGAAGCCGCTGGCTCCACGGGCGGCGCCAGCGGGCGCGGCGGTGATTTGCTCTATCGCTGGGGCAACCCCGCCGCGTACGGCCGTGGGAACGGCACGAACCGGACGCTGTACAGCCAGCACGATCCCACCTGGATCAAGGAAGGCCTGCCCGGTGCAGGCAACATGTTGATCTTCAACAACGGCGTGCTTCGGCCGGGCGGCAACTTCTCCAGCGCGGACGAGATCATCCTTCCGCTCAACGCCAATGGGACCTACGACCTAGCGCCTAACGAGTCCTACGCCCCGGCTACGGCCACCTGGGTCGGAACGCACCCCGACCCGATGACGTTCTACTCAGGGACAACGTCGGGCTGCCAGCGTCTTCCGAACGGCAACACGCTCATGGTCGAAGGCGAGACCGGGCGGTTCATTGAGATTGACAGCGCTAGCTCGCTGGTCTGGAGCTGGCAGAGTCCTTTCCCCGCCCAAGGCACCAAGCGCACCTTCAAGGGCAGGCGCCACCCCGGCGGCGTGACGGGAGCTCCGTACTGCGGCCCCGCGGTTCCCAATAGCACCGGTGCCTCGGCGACCATCCACGGGGTGGGCTCGCTGGTGGCGGAAGAGAACGCACTCACCCTGTGGGCGGAAGGCCTGCCGCTGAACACGTTCGGCTACTTCATCAACTCAATGACGATGGGGCAAACGCCGATGGCGGGCGGGAGCGCGGGCACGCTGTGCCTCTCTGGCAGCATCGGACGCTACTCCGTCTCGGGTCAGATCTTCAACAGCGGTGAGACCGGCAGCGGCAGCCTCGCACTGAACCTGCCCACGACACCGACCCCGACCGGCCCCGTCATGGCCGTCGCCGGCCAGACCTGGTTCTTCCAGTGCTGGTTCCGCGACTCCGTGATGATGTCGAACTTCACGGACGGTCTGCAGGTCAACTTCCAGTAGCGGTTCGCTCGCGCCACTTTTGGCGGAGGTGCTCTAGCTTGCTGGCTGGGCCCTCCGCGGCGCCGCCCTCGATCATCTTGTCGATCATCTCGTCGAGGGCATCAGCGAGGTCCGCCGCGTCGGGGACGCCACGGAGCGCGGCCAACGTGGCGAGACTACGCGCTTCCGCGGTGTCGGCCCGGTCGAGGGCTGCATTCAACGCGCTGATGAGCGCTGGACGGGACGACCTGTCCGAACCGGTGCCGATGCGCGTGGCCGCCGCCGCCAACTCTCGGATCTCGTCGGCATCCGCGCCCCCAAGATTCGCCGCAAGACCGGTGGCGTGCTCATAGTCGCCACTCGCTAGGGAAGCGATCGCTCGCTCGCGAGGCAAGGACGCGAACAGGTCGAAGAGCTGAAGCGCTGCGCCGGAGACCGCGAGGAGCGCCCCAAGGGCCGCGAGCATTCTGAGGCGGCTGCGGAAACGCTCTACGAACGCTCCGTTGTCGACGGCTTTCGCTAAGAAGCGAACCCGAGGCCCCACTCCGAAGTGACGCCAGCCAGAGGCCTCTCGATCGCTGCCTCCGACCCGTTCGAGAGCGCTCACGAGGGCAGGAAGATCCTGCACCGTCTGCAGGCTGAAGAGGTCGGCGTCGAGCTCGAACCGACGGCTCAGCCAGCCAAACGAGAAGAACCACATGCCTAGGGCGGCGGCGCCCACACCACACCCGACCCAGACTCCGTAGGCGTCGATCGCACGGCGTGCGGCGAAGTCACCGAGGAACACGAACCCAAGGGTCCAGCACAGGAACACCGTCACGTGACCTCGTCGGGCGTGTCCGATTTCGTGGGCGTAGACCGCACAAAGCTCCCGCGTGTTGAGGAGCGACAGGAGCTGGTCGGAGAACAGCACCGTGCGGCCTTTCGGCGTGAAGCCCACGATCGCAGCGTTCGCCATGAGATCGCCGGTGCGCCACACTCGTACGTCGCGCGGCTGAAACTGCGCGGCCTTGGCAACCTCCTCAAGGCGATCCCGCTGGGGCCCCTCGGGAAACGCCGCGGTGTTCCACGACCATCGAAGAAGAAGCGGCAGCAGCTGGGCCAGCACGAGCACCATGACGCCGGTGAAGAGGACCGAAGCGAGGCCCACGTGCTCGACCTGGGCCCGAAGCCAATCGCTACTACCAAGGAGGATCGACGCGCCCAGGAACACGACGATCGGCGCAAGGCACGCAAAGAACATGCGGCACTGAAACGCGCGCAGGTGCCGCTGTGTGAGCTGGCTCCCCCCGGCCGCCCGCACGGACGCGTCAATGGCGGCGAGCTGGTAGACCACGTAGGGCAAGAAGCTCAGACCCAGGGCGCCCTCCGGCCATCCGTCGAGATCCAAGGTGGCACCGGTCCAATGGCGCACGGATTGGACCCATGCTCCGGCGAAAAGGAGCACGCCAAACGCGATCCAGCCGGAATGCTCGGTCAGGCGCTGTAGGCGAGCACCGCGTCGAAGCTCGCCCCTGATCGCTGCGCGCCGGGCGCGGCGACCCATGCCGTAGGGAATGCCAAGAACGAGGACGGCTACGAGGAGGGCTTGCCAACCCCGGACCTCAGCTCCGAGCCCAACATCGGGCACAACTCCGCTCTGGGCGATCCCATGGAGCAGAATCGCGGCGATGACGGAGAGAATCGGGACCATGCTTCGGAGCTCCTAGAGGCGGTCGAAGATCTTAGCCGTGTTCTTGAAGTGAAGCTTGGCTGCGCCGCGGAGGGCATCTTCGCCCTGCTCTTTGACGAGGGCCACGCCCACCGCGTCCACGGACGAACCTGCGCCTTTGTGGAGCGCCATACCGAAGGCCTCGGAGAGCTCCTGCATGCCGAGAAGGAACTCCTGGCGCGCGAGAATACTGGCGGCGGCCACGGCGGGGTGGCGCTCGGCACGGGGCGCCTCGGTCAGCTGAATCTTGGCGCTCTGCAGCGCAGCGCGCACAAGACCGCGGCGTTCGAACTGATCCACCAGGACGTTCTCGCCGGGCTTGGCCAGCGGCGTGATGACCTCGGCGTGGAGGTCCGCCAAGAACGGATTGAGCGCCGGATACGTGGGATAGAGCGCGTTGTACTCATTGGGGTCGACGCGGCGGATTGAATGCTCGACCGTGTCCCGGAGGATGGCGCCGAGCTTGAGGGCGCGCTTGTCGGTGAGCGTCTTGGAGTCCGCCACCTTGAGCTCCAAGAGCTTCCCCAGCGTCTCCGCGTCGGCGCGCACCGCGGCCACCACGAGAGGCCCGAAGTAGTCGCCCTTGCCAGCTTCGTCGCTGCCGGTGACGGGCGGCGCAAGGTCGAGCTCTGGATCGTCAGGCCTAGCGCTCTTTGTTTTCTTGGGCGCCGCTACCGCCTCCAGGTCGGTCCAGCGCGCGAGGAAGGCCTCGGGGTCGGGCCCCTGGACCACAAGCTTGCCTGACGAATAGAGCGTCGCCACCGCGCCGTCGCCCTTGACGCTAAACGCGGCGTGCGGGACGGATCGGAACTCAAATGGGCCGCTCGCCAGCCTCTCCCGGAGCGCCTCGAACTGGCCTGGGGCAACCTTGGTGACGAAAGTGGACTGGGGCATACGTACGAAAGGGGCGCGGCAGGCGGGGAAGGGAGTAGATTGCCGGAATGACCATGAGTGATCCCGAGGAACCGGCTGTCTTCGCGACCGAAGTGACGCGTGAGGAGGTCCTTGACCGAAGCGTCCTGGTGGATTCCCCCAAGGGACGGCTAGCGCTGATCGTCAACCGGCCTAGCCGCCCTGATCCGGCCCAGTCGCCTGATAAGGAGGGCGAATCGGGCAAAATAATGGCCATTGACGCCTGGTGCCCCCACCTAGACGGTCCCCTGTGGGAAGGCTCTGCCCGCGACGGAGAGGTGGCCTGCCCCTGGCACCGGTGGCGCTACTCGTTGAAGACAGGCCAGTGCACGTGGGCTCCAGCAGGGGACGCGGAGGAGGCAGCGGAAACCGAGATTCAGATCTACCCAACCCGAGAAGGCGCCGATGGTTGTTTAGAGATCGTTCTCAGGCCTGAGAACGGCGCAGAAGTCGGCTCTGAATAGGGCTCACAGGGCGATTTGGCGTTCTACACTGCTCGCCAGATACGTCAGGGAGCCCCGAGGGTCCCCTACGCCCCGTTCTTCCCCCCCACACCGGCACTCGTTACCCGCGCCTCTCTGCACTCCGAAATGCGAACCATCGACACGATCCTCGACGCCATCGGCAACACACCGCTCGTTGAACTGAAGAAGGTGGGCAAGGAGACCGGCTGCCGATTCCTCGTCAAGTGCGAGTTCATGAACGCTGGCGGCTCCGTGAAGGACCGCATCGGCCGTCGAATGGTCTTGGAGGCCGAGAAGGAAGGGCGCATCAAGCCGGGCGACACGCTGATCGAGCCGACGTCAGGCAACACCGGCATCGGCATGGCGCTGGCCGCGGCCGTTCGCGGCTACCGCATGGTCATCACCATGCCCGAGAAGATGAGCCGCGAGAAGCAGGTCGTCCTTGAGGCCCTCGGCGCCGAGATCATCCGCACCCCGAACGACGCGTCCTTCGACAGCCCCGAGAGCCACATCGGCGTCGCCAAGCAGCTCCAGAAGATCATGCCCAACGCGCATATCCTGGATCAGTACTCCAACCCGAACAACCCGATGGCCCACTACGAGGGCACCGCGGTTGAGATCATGGAGCAAACGGACGGCGGCAAGTTCGACTACTTCGTCTCGGGCGCAGGCACCGGCGGCACGGTCGCCGGCTGCGCGCGCCGCTTCAAGGAGGACGCTCCGCACGTCAAGATCGTCGGCGTCGACCCGGTCGGCTCGATCCTCGCAGGACCGGAGCCCATCGGCGGATACAAGGTCGAGGGCATTGGCTACGACTTCATCCCGGACGTGCTCAATCGCGACCTCATCGACGAGTGGGTCAAGAGCGAGGACCGCGAGTCCTTCCTGATGTCGCGCCGGCTCATTCGCCAAGAGGGTCTTTTGTGCGGCGGCTCCTGCGGCACCGCCATGTGGGCCGCCGTCGAGGTCGCCAAGCGCGTCGGCCCCGGCAAGACCTTCGTTGTGATCCTGCCCGACAGCGTCCGTAATTACATGACCAAGTTCATGGACGACGGCTGGATGAAGCAGAACGGCTTCAACGAGTCGTCCTGGGAGCACGCCACCTGTGGCGACATGGTCCGTAAGCTGCCCGAGCGAGACCTCGTGGTGGTTTCCAGCGAAGAGACCCTCAGCGACGCCGTCCACAAGATGAAGGAAAACGGCATCAGCCAGCTTCCCGTCATCGATGAAGGCCGACTTGTGGGAATCGTGACGGAAAGCGACCTCCTTTCTCGCATTGTCGATCGAGCCACGGCCCTCGACGCACGCATCGCGGAAGTGATGTTCCGGAACGTTCAGACGCTCCACAAGGACGAGAACGCAACGGCCCTCATGACCCACTTTGCCCAAGGGAACGTCGGTGTCGTCGTTGACGACAGCCAAGCGCTCCTCGGCATCCTCACCAAGATCGACCTTTTCGATCACCTCTCCACCTCCGTAACGCCCGCAGGCGTGACGGTGTGACCTCCCCCCCGAGCCTCCCTTGGAGGCTCTCACTGAGACCCTGACCTATGAAGTCAATTCCGATTCTCCAGAGCGCCGTTCTTGCGGCACTCGCCTGCTCGTGCGCTGCCACTTTTGAGCCAGCAGAGCTCGCGCCGACGCCGCAGCGTCCGCGCATCTCAAAGAACACGCAAACCACCACCAAGGACTCCATCGAACTGGAGGCCGGCCTCCTTTGGGATCCAAACGACGCAATCGACACGCCGCTCACGTTCAAGTACGGCGTCTCCGAGAACACCGAGGCCATCGTCGAGACCGCTCCCCTGCGCCGCTTTGAAGTGGGCGACGAGAGCGAGACGGGTATCGGCGACCTCGCCTTCGGATTCCGCCACCGCTTCGACAACGGCGGCGACGGGGGTCCGGCGTTTGGCGTGGAGTTTGTGGGCAAGATCCCAACGAGCGATAAGGGCGACGAAAACGAGTTCGGCACCGGTGGTCGCGACCCGCGTACCTTCATCGGCGGCGCAGCCAACACGGGCTCGACGGACCTGACCATCGCAGGCATCGTGGAGCAGCAAAACGGCGACATGAACATCGTCGGCTACGGCGCGATCAACGCCTTCGGCTCCGGCGTCAGCGGCACGCTCTACCAGCTGCTGCTCGCCTCCCACGCCGCCATGCCCCTCACGGACGCGGACACCGTGTTCGCTGAGATCGCGTTCGCCCTGAACGAGACGGTGCCCGACACCGCCCAGGTCCAAGGCGGCATCTACCGCCGCGTGGGCGCCAACATGACGGCTGACGCCGCCATCGGCGTCGGCCTCAACGGCGACTCCCCCGCGCTGTACTTCATGGTCGGCCTGAGCACCAACTTCGGCTACCTCCGCTAGCGCAAGCGGCGATTGAGCCAAGAAGCCGGCGCGGACCAACGGGGGCGCGCCCGGGTGTTTTGGTACACGGCCCCCCAAGGGGGGGAGTAAGCCCAAAATTAAAAGC
>CAYQKK010000057.1:0-12260 GCA_964417955.1 uncultured Planctomycetaceae bacterium | reverse complement strand
CCACCCCCCCCAGCGCCCCGGGGGCTTTTCCCCAACCCCCCGGGGGCCCCCCCGGGGGCCGGCCCCGGCTTCTTTGGTTCCAGGGCCCCCGATGGGGCGAAGTACGCCAACTATGAATCGCGGCGGCTTAGGCCGCGCTCGATCCCGCTGAGGCCAGGCGCCGTGCGCAGGTGCAGGTCCCGTTGGGGGAAGGAGATCTCGATCTCTGCGGCGCGGAACGCTAGGTCGATGCGCATGTGCAGGTCGTGGAGGACCCGGGGCTTGATCTCTCGGCCCGACACGAAGACGCGCAGTTCGAAGTCGAGGCAGGAGTCGCCGAAGCTCATGAAAACGACGTTGGGGGCGGGCTCGGTGACTGAGAACGGGCAATCGCGCCCTGCGTCGAGCAGGAGCTGAATCGCCTTCTCGGTGTCCGAGCCGTAGGCGATGCCGACCTTGGCGGTCACGCGGGAGACCGGATCGGAGAGCGTCCAGTTGATGAAGCGACCGGTGATGAACTCGCGGTTGGGGACGATCAGTTCCTTTAGGTCGCGGTCGCGGATGGTCGTGGCGCGGATGCGGATCTTAGATACAACGCCTTCGATGTCGCCGAGCGTCACCCAGTCCCCCACGCGCACTGGACGTTCGAAGAGAAGCGTGATGCCGCTGACGAAGTTCGCGAAGATCTCTTGGAGGCCAAAGCCAAGTCCCACCGAGATACCGGCGACAAGCCACTGGAGCTGGGACCAAGCGAGGCCGAACTTGTCGAAGGCGAGCAGCACACCGATGGCGATCAGCACGTAGCGCAGGAGCGTCGTGATCGCATAGCGCTCGCCGGACCCCAGCTGGAGACGGCGCAAGAGGATGATCTCTAGGAGCGAGGGCAGGTCACGCACGGCACGCCAGGTGACGAGGAGAATCAGCAGCGCCAGGCCAACGTTGGCGAGGGTCACGGGCTCCTGGGTCGGCACCGTCGCATTGGGTAGCAGGACTTCCCGTCGCCAAAGCTCCACCCGCTCTAGCGCGCCCAGCGCGGGGAGCACCGACGACCAAATCCAATAGGCGCCGCCGAGCGCAGCCGCGACCGTCACCATGCGGATGAGGCTCTTGAGGTCGGAGGATATCGACGCGAGATTGACCACTTCCTCTTCGACCTCGAGTCCCTCGGACTCGAGTCCCCCTACGTCTTCGCCCGCGTTGCGGCGGCGCTCGATTTCCGCCAGCCGCTTCGCCCGCAGCTCTTCGCGCTTCTTGCGCAGCTGCTCCATGGACTCGCGCCGCTTGATCAGCTTGATCCACCTCAAAGCGATCGAGCGAATGGTGACGAGGACGAGCACGAGCCCCACGGTCAGCTCAAACTTTGTGAAGAGGCTGCGCGCCGTGAAACCGTAGCCCACGATGTTGAGCAGGGCCAGGGCCGTCAGCACCGTCACGGCGAGCAAGAACCAAAGTCGCCGGAGTCTCGTCAGGAAGTCGCCCGCGTCGAGGTGACGAGCATTGATCGCGAGCACGCCGCGCTGGGGGCTGAGCACGCGCCAGGTGAATAGCAAGAGCGACCCCACCTCTACGAGGAACGCGGTCCGCGCGAGCGCATCGGAGGTGAAGCCCGCATTGAGGCTCGCCATGAACTCGCCGATCAGTGCGGCGGTGGGCATGACCGGCAGAAGCCAGTTCGTCTGCGTCCGTACGAGGCGAACGGCGTCCGGCTCGGCGCCAAAGTGCGCTTCCTCTAGGCCATCCTTGGCCGTGAGTGCCCGCAGCGCGCCGATGATGAGCGCCGCCGCCGTGGCCCTCGTGCAGGAGTCGGCGAGCGCGCGGGCCACTTCTCCGTCACTGTCGGACGTCGCCGCCACCCATGCGATCGCGTAGAGCACCGCTCCGTAGGGTGCGGCCACGATCAGCGAGAGCGCCGTCGCCCTCAGCGTCGGCATGATGGAGACCTGGCTGCGCAGCCTCGCCAGATCGCCTTCCTCGGCGAGCGCCTTGTTGACGCGCAGCCGGGCCGCCAAGAGAAGCGCGAGCCCAAGACCCACGAGCATCATAGTCAAGGGACGCCGCGTCACCTCTTCATGTAGCGCCGTCTGGGCTTCCGGCAGTTCGAGGAGAGAACGCACGCGATCGAGCTCCGCTTTGAGGCCCTCCTCGGTGACCCTCCAGAGCGGCTCGGAGCTGCGAATCCAAAGGATGCGCTCGGCCACGAAGCCCTCGTAGACCCGCTGGCTTTCCACCAGGTCTCCGCGGAGCGTCGCGATCTCCAGTAGCTGGCCGCTGCGCTCCGTCAGCATGTCCTCGAGGGCCCCTAGGGCCGCCTGCAGCTCCTCGCGAATCCGCACGGCAAGGACCTCGATCTCGGGGCCGATCTGGCCTTCCGCGGCAGCGGCGAAAACAAGATCGCGCACGAAGTCCTCGTCGCCCGTTACGTCGCTCGCGCGGGACTCGACCTCGAAAAGCGCAAGCTCGATCTGCGTCGCATTCTCCTGGGCCGTTGCGAGCTCTTGGCGCGTGGTCCGGCGCTCCAGTAGGCGCTGCCGCTCCCGCCGCAGGTGCAGGCCCGTGTCCTGCGAGAGCCCGGCGATGTCGATGCGCTGTTTGGTCTTCTCGAAGCGGCGATCGAGGTCGTCCTTGCTCTTGCGAAGGCTCTTGATGCGCTGACGGTCCGCCTCGAGCTCGCCGGCGAGACGAAGGGTCTCGTCCCGGTACTCCACGACCTCTGCACCGCGCGCCGTGAAGAGCTCGCCCTTCATGGCGGCCTCCTCGACCTGCCGAATCGCTTCGAGCCGTTGGGCCTCAGCGTCCACTTGACGTGCCGCGTTGAGGGCGGACTCAAGCTCGCTAAGGACGCCCGACTTGGCCTCCAGCTCCCTCTGTGCAAGCCGTAGTCGCTCCACGCGCAGCTCGCGACGAACGGCGTAGGTGGAGTCCTCGACGCGCAGCTCCTCGGTCCGCGCCACGAGCTGCCTACGCTGGGCCCGAAGCTGCACCTGCAGCGCCTTGGCGGCGCGATCGCCCTCAACCACCGGAGCGCCTGTGCCCAGGAGCCGCTCGACCTCGGCGCGCTCCTCCTGCGCACCCGCGATCTCTTCAGCAATCCGCGCCCGTCGGTCCGCTCCTTCCAGGGACAGGGGCTCGAGGGTCTCCACGGCGGACTGCGCTTCATCGGCTTGGAGCTTCGCCGTGTTCCGCAGTGCCTCCAGTTCTTCGAGGGACCTACCGTCGGTGTCCGGGGCCTCGACGACCGCGGCTGCGTCAAGCGCTGCGCGCAACTCGGCGAGTTCAGCGGTCGCACCTGCGGCTTCTGCTTCGAAGCGCGCGGTCTGCTCGACCGACGCGGCGCGCGCGTCGATGGCTTCGAGGGTTGCCTCGTAGATCGCCCGGAGCGTTTCCACCCGCGCGGGCTCCAGGGTTAGGTCGTCGCCCTCCAGCCCTTTCAGCTGCTGGACGGTTTCGGCCCGAACCGCTGGGTCTGAATCTGGCTCTCCCCCTTGGGGCGCGGCTCCCACTAGCGCAGCAGCGAGCACCCCCGCGCAAACAACACGAAGAGCTAGGCCGGGGAAGCGAAGAACAGCGAAGGGACGGCGCATCTACGCAAGCTAGCAGGGCCCGCGGGACGTTTTGCCAACGTTCCTACTGGTTCTCTTCGTCTTCTTCCTCGTCGTCGTCATTCCCCATGTAGCTGATGCCTTGCAGCACCGACACGCCGCCCTGCCCCACGCCGGCGATGCCGCCGGGTTTCTTGAGCTGTGCCTCCTCGAGGATCTCCCGCATGCGCGCTGCTGACTCTCTTGCCTCGGGCTCCGCCAGCAGGATGAGGTCGCGCTGGGACGTAGGGTCCCCTTGGTCGTCGTAGATGCGGAGGTCCGTGCGCTCCACCTGGTCGATGTCCGTCTCCGAATAGCGCCAGTGGACGGTCTTGGATCCGCGGCGCAGGCCCAAGAGCTGTTGGTTGCCGCGGTAGTCAGGCCACCACTCCCCCTTCGTGGTCTCAAACATCGCCTCGTCGGGGAGCACGTCGTTCAAGATGTCGAGGGGCCGACCAAAGCCCGGCAGGCCGACGTCGCACAGCGCCGCGATGGTGGTCGGCACGTGGCGGTTCGAGACCACGCCCTGGCGCCGGCTCGGGGTCGTACCTGGCACGTGGATGATGAGCGGGGCACGCACGAGCTCGGGGTAGAGGTTGTGCCCGTGGCCCCGGAACCCTCGGTCGAGGAGCTCCTCGCCGTGGTCCGAGGTCAGAACGATGATCGTGCGGTCGTCGAGGGCAAGCTCGTCGATCTTCTCGAGCAGCTTGCCAAACCACATGTCCCCGGTGGCGACGCTGACGTCGTAGAGATCGTTCGCGTACTGCGTGAGCTCCGGGGTGATCTCGGTGCCCGGATTGGTCGGGCTACCGCGCCGGATGCCATCCAAGCCTGACTCTGGCCAGCTTTCAGGGGCGGGCCCGATGCCGAGGCGCTCCATCTGGGTCGGCGAAGGCCGATGGGGCGTGTGCGGGTCCACGAGGTGCAGGTACATGAAGAAACGCAGCGGCGCGTGCTTCTCCAGCCAGTCGAGGGCGTCCGGCATGTAGGTATCGGACATCCGGAACTCCGCCGCCGTCTCGTCGAAGGTCTCGAAGCCTTGGTCGAAGTAGCGCGTGGACGACACGATGGGATTGCCCACAAAGGCGGCGGTGGTGTAGCCGCGATCTTGCAGCACCTCGGCGATGGTTGTGAGGCTCTGGTCTAGCGTGCACGAGGCGTTGCTCTTCACGCCGTGGGCGTCCGGCGGCAGGCTCGTGAAAAGCGACGCGGTGGACGGCCAAGTCCAGCTGGACGTCGTGTAGGCATCCTCGAACACGGTGCTCTCCGCGGCGAAGCGGTCGATGTTCGGGGAGACGTCTTTCGGGTAGCCGTAGGTCCCGAGACGATCGCGACGCTGGGTGTCGATGACCACGTAGATCACGTTCGGCGCGTGGGGCGTCGGAACAAGTCGTGGCTTCCGCTCGTGCTGCACCAGGGCTGCGCCGCCGAAGCCGAGCTTGAGCTGGTCCTTGCCGAGCTTGGACGCGTCTACGCCTTCGGCGAGCTTCGTTTCCAGTCGAACCGTCTGGCCGGGAAGCACCGGAACGCCGCGCTCGCCGTCCGACTCGACGTGGCGCCAAACCATGTGCCCGGCGTTCCAAGGGGGTTTGACCCGCTCGTGCTGGAAGGTCGTCTCCCACTGCACGTCGCCGTCCACGAGCACGCGGTAGGTGACGGGAAGCGACTGAATTTCCGCCGGCAGCGAATTGATCGAGGTGTCGTCTAGGTTGACGGCGGCTTGAAAGCGCAGATTCGTCGAGCCGTTGGGCACAGTGAATTCGACGGCCGCTGGGGGCGGCATGATCAGCGTAGGCTTGTCGCCCGTATCCGTGTGCAAGTCCACGATCGGCGTGAGCACCGCGGCCGTCACGGGCGCGTCGCCGCGCTGCTCGACCACCTTGAGGCCCTGAACGCCATCCACGCCCGCTGCGGACGCCATCTGTGTCGCGACCAAGTCGACGATGACGCGCCGAACGGGCATGCCTTCCTGGTTCTCTTTGACGTAGCGCGCGGCCGCGTAGGGCAGACCAAAGCCGACGGCGACGCCCAGAATGAGCGGCAAGACGCCCGTGAACGGGATTCGCGAGAGCCCAAAGGCCATGAGGGCCGCTCCGACGGCGGCCCCCACCGAGCCAACGCTGATCCCAGGCAGGACCTCTGGGTACCCCGTGAGAAACGCAGCCGACGCCAGGAAGGTGATCCCCAGGGCGATCCAGGTCTGGGCGCTCTTGCGCGGCTGGGCGCTGCTGGCGAACGTCAGCACGAGGGAGCAGACCACGCCGGCGATCATGGCCTCAGCCAGAAGTTCAGGCCAGCGCTCGGCCAGGGCGAGCACCCGGTAGGAGACGGCCTGCTGGTCCCAGCCGGGGGCGCTGCCGAACCCCGCGAGTAGGGCCCGTGCTGATGCCAGAATGCCGCCCAGGGCGAATCCCAAGGGAAAGACGTCGAGGATGACGCCGGACGTTGGGGACTCGCTCTCAGTGGTCATGGCGTCAGGATATCACCCATGGGGCCCTCGGAACGCCCAATGGGCGCTTACGGACGCCGCTCAGCTCTCACTTTAGGCCCCTAGCGGTAGTCTACCGCAAAGTATTCTCCCTTCAAAGGGCCTTAGGCCGCTAGGTCACCACCCCTTGCCGATTCTCAGCCGGCAGCGGAAGCTAGGAGCCTGTCGCGCATAGAAGAATCCGCGTAGCACACTTCCCGAATCGCAATCCTGCGTTGATTCGAACCCACGTGACTACTGCCACGCGAGGGGTCCAAATCGCCTTGTCTAGCGATCCGGGCACTGCACTACTCGAATCCCTCAATGCGCGACAATCTCCTAGGCCTTCTCCCTCTCGATGGTAGTGACCTCGACAACTATGCTCCTTCCGATCCTGACCTGCCTCGTCGCGGTATCCGTCCCCCCATCCCAGGGGGCTGAATTAGGGAGCCCCGTGGCCCCTCTCCGACCGGGCACCATTTCCCGCAGCGACGACGCTGGCAACCGGCATGTCGTCCATACGGGGGTGGCCCCCACGGGCGCAAACCCTCTTGGCGCGGCCCGTTCCGTCGCGAACTCCTGGTCGGCGCTAGGTCCCTTCGGCGGGGATGCCTTCGACGTCAGCGCTTCCCCAGTGACGCCCTCCTTTGTGCTCACGGGCCTCGCGCCCTCCACCGGATCGGGTTCGCTCTACGCTTCGAATGACGGTGGATCGACCTGGAACGAAGTGCCGGCGCTCGCGGGCGTCGACGTCTACGACATTGAATTCACCGCCGCGGGAGCGGCGTACGTGGGGACGCTCAGCGGACTCTGGCGCAGTACGGACCAGGGCGCGACGTGGGTGAACCTCCCCTTCGGCTTCGGGGTCAACCAACAGGTCTTTGAGGTCACCCTCGATCCCTCGAACCCCATGCGCATCTGGGTGGGCGTCGCGGACGCGCTTGGCTCGCAGGTCGCCAACGTCATTCGCTCTGACGATGCGGGCGCCACCTGGACCGACCTCACGCCCGCTGGCGCTGCAGGTCAATCGGCCCAGGCCATCGCCGTGGACCCCACGGACCCGAACCGGATCGTGGCTGGCTTCGCTGGCGGTTTCGTCGGCGGTGCTCTATTCGTAAGCAACAACGGCGGCAGCACCTGGATCAACCGCGGCGCAGGCCTGCCGGGAACCCCGGTCAACGACCTCGAATTCGACGGCACCCGTCTTCTCGTGTGCGGAGGACGCGCTTTCGGTTCGCAGACCTTTGGCCTCTTTGAGTCCACCAACTTCGGAGCCAGCTGGACCGCGCTCCACGACGGCAGCTGGCCCTCGCTGATCATCAATGACATCGAGGTGAGCCAAAGCGACTCGGACACGATCTTCGTCGGCAGCGGAGGCACGGGGGTGTACGGATCGACGGACGGCGGCGCCACCTGGGCCTTCGGAGTCGGCGGAACAGGCGGCCTCACGGTGAACGAGATCTCGGAACACCCCAGCCTGGGCCCGGCCACCGTGTTCGTGGGCGCGACCTCGAACGCGGTCCTGAGGAGCAACAGTGGAGGCGCATCGTTCTTCCCTTCCTCCACCGGCATCGCCGCGCTGAACGTGTTCTCGATCGCCTCGAACCCGAACAACCCGTTCGAGATCGCCATCGCCTTCCAAGGCCTCAACAACGGTGGCGTCTTCACGAGCGTGGACGGCGGCAGCCGCTGGTCCCTGGAGTCGCTGCCCGGAACGCGGTACGAGACGGTCAAGTTCTCCCCGTCCGGCGAGCTCTACGCGATCTCCGACGGCCCCACGACCATTGCGCCGGAAGGGCTCTATAGGCGCGCTGGCGCATGGACGAGCTTGGGTCCTGACCAGGGCCCCCAGTTCGAGTCCGAACTCGCGGGCCTCGCCTTCAGCGAGAGCGACCCGGACCTGATCATCACCACGGGGTCGGACTTTGGTGTCACGGGGAACGAGGCCACGATCTGGCGCTCCACCGACCGAGGCGCCACCTGGAGCAAGGTCTTTGAGGACCCAGCGGTCTTGGCCGACATCAAGGACGTCGAGATCGTCCAGGATGGGACGAACCAAGTCGCCGTCGCCTGCTCGAGCACGTTCTTCTCGGGCAACACCGGCGGCGTTTTTCGCTCGGCGGATGGGGGCAGCACCTGGGCCCTTTCCAGCGCGGGCTTGCCCGCGCTCGTACGTGCCGAGTCGATTTGCGCCTCCCCCAGTTCGCCCTCCCGATTCTTCATCACGACGAACATCAACCCCGGCGCCGGCCTCTACGAGACCCTCGACGCGGGGCTGACGTGGCAGCTGAGCGGGGCCGCAGACTCGCTCCTGAAAGTGGAGTGCAGCCCAGTGGACCCGGACGTTCTCTACGTGTCGAGATCCGCTACGCCGCGGTTCGAAGTCTCCATGGACGGCGGCGCCACCTTCAGCCCCTATGGAAACGGAGCTGCCGACGCCGGCTTCGTGCGGGACATCCACGTGACTGCCACGGGTGATGAGCTCTTCGCGGCCACCAGCAACGGCAGCTGGTTCACCCTCGCGGGCGACACGCTGGGCACGGCGTATTGCTCGCCGGCCGTCCCCAACTCCACCGGGCGCTACTCGGAGATCAGCGCCCGCGGATCGAACGTTGCGAGCGATAACTCTCTTGAGATCTTCGTGCGCTGGCTGCCGCGCCAGAGCTTTGGCTACATCATCACGAGCATGACCCAGGGCTTCACCCCGAACCCCGGCGGCTCCCAAGGAACCCTGTGCCTCGACGGATCCATCGGCCGCTTCAACCAACAGGCCCAGCAGTCCGGAACGAGCGGCGCGATCTCCATCAGCGTGGACCTGACGGCGATCCCCCAGCCAGCCGGAGCGGTGCAGGTCATGGCGGGCCAAACCTGGAGCTTCCAGTGCTGGCACCGGGACGCTAACCCCATGGTGACGAGCAACTTCAGCAACGGTATCGCGGTGCAGTTCAACTGAGCGCGCTGGTCTCTTTGCGGGAACTCGGGTCTCCAGGCTCCAGCTTTGGGACGCACAAGGGGCCCCTTGGCTGCGTTGAGGAGATTGGATTCGGTCGCGTCGGCCTAGAGGACGATGAGAGGGGTGGGCCGGAGGGCCCGCCCCATGCCGCAGCCACAACCGAGCCAAGAGAACACCGTGTCAAGTACCACCCATTTCCGCCTCGTCCCGGATGGGTCGGCGAGCCAGCACCCGGAGGGGTCAGCGTCACGAATTCCGTCCATGATGTCGGCGGCGCTTCTGGTTCCAGAAGCTGAGTTCGCGGTCCACGCCCAGGTCGCTCCCAAGGACTGCCGCTTGGCCTGCGCTGAAGTTCCGCTCATCGCGTCGCTGGCCCGTATTCGCAGCGAAGCGGACGCTGCCATCGCCCTCACGGGGATCATCGAGACCCTGGCGCGCCGTTTCCAGGTAGCCCTGCCCTGCGGTGCCCTTCAGGACGGGATGATCGGGTTCGTCGTGCCCTCCAAGGTGAACCTCGAGGAGGTGGCCAAGACGATCGATGAGGCCCTTTCTGGCCAGGTCCGTGCGACAGATCTTCAGGGTGAGCTGAAGGCCCGCATGGAAGCCCGGGTCACCCCGATCGCTCCCCTTTAGAGAGCCTCGGACGAGGCGCGGCGTGTTCTCGCGCCTATTAGCGGGATCTAGGGTCATCAAGCGGCCGGAGAGGTCTATTCTGTTCGGGCGATTTCCGAGCTGAACACGCTTTTTCGACGATGACCTCCAACTCTGCACAAGACCCCCAAGCGGGCGAACTGCCACTCCAGCAGCTCGATCGCGTCGTCCTTCGATTCGCCGGTGACTCCGGCGACGGCATGCAGGTGACGGGGAACCAGTTCACTCGCACCAGCGCGATCTTCGGCAACGACCTCGCGACGCTGCCGGACTTCCCCGCCGAGATCCGTGCGCCAGCCGGCACCCGTCCCGGCGTCTCGGGCTTCCAGCTGCAGTTCAGCTCGTCTGACATCCATACGCCAGGCGACGCCCCCGACGTGCTAGTGGCCATGAACCCGGCCGCGCTGATGGTGAACATCAAGTCGCTGAAGAAGGGCGGCGTGGTGGTTGTCAACTCGGACGCGTTCCGCGAGATCGACCTGAAGAAGGCGAAGTGCGACACGAACCCGCTGGAGGATGGAACCCTAGAGGGCTTCCGCGTCATCGAGGTGGCGATCAATACGCGCGTCAACGAGGCGCTCAGCGATTCGCCCCTGTCCAACAAGGACAAGCAGCGCTGCAAGAACTTCTACACCCTCGGGCTGATGTACTGGGTGTACAGCCGCCCGCTGGAGCCGACCCTCGACTGGCTCGAGGAAAAGTTCAAGGGCAAGCCGGACCTCATCGCTGCCAACCAGGCCGCGCTGAAGGCCGGATTCAACGCCGGCGACATCCGCGAGCTGTTCCAGGGCCAGTACGAAGTGCCGAAGGCCGAGCTGCCGCCGGCGACGTACCGCAACATCATGGGCAACGACGCGCTGGCGATCGGGCTCGTGGCGGGCGCGAAGCTGGCCGAGCTGCCGGGTGTGTTCTGCTCCTACCCGATCACGCCCGCGTCCGGCGTGCTCGAAGCCCTCGCCAACTACAAGCACCACGGCATCCTGACGGTACAGTCCGAGGACGAGATCGCGGCGATCTGTTCCGCCATCGGCGCGTCCTTCGCGGGTTCCCTCGGCATGACGGGAACGTCGGGCCCCGGCATGGCGCTCAAGGGCGAAGCCATGGGGCTGGCGATCTCGACCGAGCTGCCCCTTGTCATCGTCGACGTCCAGCGCGCCGGTCCGTCCACCGGCATGCCGACGAAAGTCGAGCAATCGGACCTGCTCAGCAGCATCTACGGCCGCAACGGCGACGCGCCGATGCCCGTCATCGCGATCAGCCGGCCGAGCGACGCGTTCGAGCTGGCCATTGACGCATGCCGCATCGCCGTGGAGTTCATGACGCCGGTCATTCTGCTGTCGGACAACTTCATCGCCAACGGTGCAGAGCCCTGGGCGCTGCCGAACCTGGACGAGCTCAAGCCCTTCCCGGTGAAGTTCACCGAAGAGAAGGGTGACGACTTCCTCTCGTTCGGCCGCAACGAGAACCACGCACGCCCCTGGGTCAAGCCGGGAACGCCCGGCATGGAGTTCCGCATCGGTGGCCTCGAGAAGGCCCCGACGAGCAACATCAGCTACGACCCGGACAACCACCAGGCGATGACCGACCTGCGCCACGCCAAGGTGCGCAAGGTCGCGGACACGATCCCGACCCCCGAGGTCGAGGGCGCGGACTCCGGCGAGCTCCTCGTCGTCGGCTGGGGCTCGACGGTCGGCATCCTGAAGCAGGCAATCGACACGTGCCGCGAAGAGGGCCTGTCCGTTTCGCGTATGCACCTGACCCACGTGTGGCCCCTGCCCCACGGACTCGACGAGATCTTCTCGAAGTTCGACCGCATTCTCGTGCCCGAGATGAACGTCGAACAGATGACGATCCTGATGCGCGGCGAGCTGCCGAATCACGACTACGTGCCCTACAACAAGGTGACGGGACAGCCGTTCCTCATCGCGGAAGTCATCGAGCGCGTGAAAACGGTGCTCGCCGAGACCAAGAAGGCCTGAGGCCATCCCATGACTGACATCGCTGCAAAGAAGCTGACGAAAAAGGACTTCGCCTCCGACCAGGAAGTGCGCTGGTGCCCCGGGTGCGGGGACTACGCGATCCTGAATGCCGTGCAGAAGTTCATGGCGGACAGCGGGGCAGATCCCGCGAAGACCGTGTTCGTTTCGGGCATCGGCTGCTCCAGCCGCTTCCCGTACTACATGAACACGTACGGGTTCCACACGATCCACGGCCGGGCCCCGGCCGTCGCTACGGGCGTCAAGGTCGCCAACCCCGAACTCGACGTTTGGATTGTGACCGGCGACGGCGACAGCCTCTCGATCGGCGGCAACCACCTCGCGCACATCCTGCGCCGCAACCTCGACGTGAACATCCTCATGTTCAACAACGAGATCTACGGCCTGACGAAGGGTCAGTACTCCCCGACCTCGCCGGTGGGCACCAAGAAGAAGTCGACGCCCATGGGCTCGATCGATCGTCCGTTCGAGCCGGCCCAGTTCGCCCTCGGCGCCCAGGCCACGTTCGTCGCGCGTACGATCGACCAGGACGTCAAGCACATGTCCGAAGTGCTCAACAAGGCGAAGGCCCACCGCGGCACCTCGTTCATCGAGATCCTTCAGAACTGCGTGATCTTCAACAAGGACTTCTACTC
>CAYQKK010000056.1:0-41026 GCA_964417955.1 uncultured Planctomycetaceae bacterium | reverse complement strand
CCATGGGGGAGTTGATCAACGTCAACGACCCGAGCGGCGGCTCGATGGGCTGGGGGCTGTACAGCACCCAAAGCCGTATCGCCGTGCGCATGGTGACGCGCAGCAAGGAACAGCCGAACCGCGCGTTCTGGCTGGCTCGCATGCAGAGTGCGGTCGACCGTCGCGCTCGGCTCGGCATGATGGAGCCTGAGGGTGCGTGCCGGCTGATCGGCGGCGACGCCGATGGCTTCCCCGGCCTCGTGATCGACCGCTACGCCAGGACGCTTGTCGTGCAGTCTGGATCCCAGGGGTCCGACACGATGCGCGACTTTCTGCTCGGCCTCCTCAAGGAGGCGATGCCCTTCGCGCCCGAGGCGATCATCGATCGCTCGGATACGTCGGTGCGCAAGCTCGAAGGGCTAGAGAAGCGCGTCGAGGTGCTGGAGGGCACACTTGACGGTCCCGTCACGGTGAAGGACGGCCCGCTCACCTACGACGTCGACGTCACCGGTGGCCACAAGACCGGGCACTATCTGGACCAGTCCATCAATCGCAAGGAAGCGGCGAAACTCGGTGTGGGAGGACGCGTTCTCGACGCGTTCGCCTACGACGGCCTCTTCGGACTGCACGCGGCCCTCGCGGGCGCGAAGGAAGTGGTCTGCCTCGAGCAGAACAAGGCGGCCTGCGAGCGCATCATGCAGAACGCCGAGCGCAACGGCGTCGCCGACAAGGTCCGCGTGGAGAAGGTCGACTGCATGAAGGACATGCGCGCGCGCGCCGAGAGCGGCGAGAGCTACGAGCTCGTCGTCGTGGATCCGCCTGCCTTTGCTCGCTCTAAGAAAGAGGTGGAGGGCGCTGCCCGCGGCTACGTCGAGCTCAACCGGCGCGCCATCGACCTGACCGTTCCCGGCGGTTCACTTGTGAGCGCCTCGTGCTCCCACAACGTGAAGTCCGAGGACTTCATCAGGATGATCGCCAAGGCGGCCCACGGCGCTGGCCGCTCCGTTTGGCTTGAGAGCATGGCGAAGGCATCCCCGGACCATCCGCACCTTGTGACTCTGCCGGAAACAGACTATCTGAAGTGCGCCTTCCTCCGCGTGGAGTAGCCCCGTGAACAAAACAGCCACTATTTCCATTCACGTCAACGGTGATGCCTCCGAGGCCCGTAGCGGAAGCTCCGTCGCGGAGCTCGTCGCCTCCCGCGGACTGACGCCGCAGCAGGTCGCAGTCGAGCTGAACAAAGAGATCGTGCCCCGCACCAAACACGCCGAGACGGTTCTCAACGCAGGCGATCGGATCGAGATCGTCACGATGGTCGGCGGGGGCTGATCTGCACCGCGCAACACCTAGCCGACGCTGATATGACTGAAGCCACATCACACACGGAGGACAAGGTCCTCGAGATTGGTGAGTTCAAGCTCTCCTCGCGCTTGCTCGTGGGTACCGGGAAGTACTCGTCGTTCGAAGAGACGCGTGCTGCTCTGGAGATCACCGGGACTGACATGGTCACGGTGGCCATTCGGCGCGTGAACACGGACCCGTCCAAGGGCGAGTCGCTCCTCGACTACATTGATCGCGACCGTTATCACATTCTGCCGAACACGGCGGGGTGCTACGACGTGGAGTCCACCGTGCGCACGGCGCGGCTGGCGCGCGAGCTGCTCGACACGCCGCTGGTGAAGCTTGAGGTGCTTGGGGATCCCAAGACGCTCCTTCCGGACCCGATCGGCACGCTAGAGGCCACGAAGATCCTCGTGGAGGACGGATTCACGGTGATGGTGTACTGCTCCGACGATCCGCGCATGGGCGTGCGACTGGCCGAGCTCGGTGCGGCGGCCGTGATGCCGGCGGGCTCGCCGATTGGTTCGGGCCAGGGGGTGCTGAACCCCAATGCGATCCGGATCATGATGGAGCTGGTCGACGTACCGGTGATCGTCGATGCGGGGGTGGGCACGGCCTCGGACGTTGCGCTGTGCATGGAACTCGGCGCGGAGGGCGTGCTCCTCAACAGTGCGATCGCCGGCGCAAAGGAGCCCCTGCGCATGGCGGCTGCTATGCGAGACGCCTGCCTCGCCGGACGCAACGCCTACCTCGCCGGGCGGATTCCGAAGAAGCTCTATGCGAACGCCTCCTCTCCGGAAGAGGGGTTGATCGAAGAGGCCGGACCCGCCTCCAAATAGGTGCTACGCCTCCCGGAAGTGTCCCTTGCGCCACAGGATGGCGCCGCGGAGGCGGCGGAGTACGTCCCGACCGTCATGGGGCAGGTGTCGCTCGGATTGGGCCTGCTCCTCATCGGACTCGTCCTGATCCCCGCGGGGCGTTTCCTGGCCCGGGAGCTACTGGACAAGGATCGCCAGCCGGGTCGCGCCTTCCTGTGGACCGACCTCGCGGGCACTCTCATCGCCTTCGTACTGGGCCAGTTCCTCGTGGGGGTCATCGGCTACCAGCTGAACCCGGACCTTCAGTCCCTCGCCGATCTCGGTACGGTCGAGGTTCTTGCGCTGACGGCGGCGGGCTTTCTTTCGCCGGCTGCCTACATTCTCTTCGCGGCCAAGAAGCGGCCAGGGGGACTGGCGGCCGTGGGATTGAAGAACGTCACGCCCGGCTACCGGCTGCCGTTCGCGGGCCTTCTGTACGTGGCTGGCCTCCCGATGTTCCTCGGTCTCGCCGTGCTCTCGGGCGCCCTGATGCAGTCCCTTGGGGAGCCAGCGGAGCAAGAGGTCGCGGTCATGATTCAAGACGGCCTCGCGGATTCGCCGGGCATGATCCTGCTCTTCGCCGTGGTCATCGTGCCGCTCTTGGAGGAGATCCTGTTCCGCGGGTTCTTGCTCGAGCTGTTCGCAGCGAAGTTCGGCCGGGTCGTTGGCGTCCTCGTGTCTTCATTGGCCTTTGCAGTGGCCCACGGGACCGCGGCGGCCCTGCCGATCTTTGGACTTGCGATCATTTTGAGCATCGTCAAGCTGCGCACCCGTAGCCTCGGTGCCGCCTGGTTCGTCCATGCACTGCATAATGGGGGCACGACCTTCCTCCTTTGGATGAGTACGCAGCTCCCAAGCTTCACCTAGACCTATGACGTCGTTTCCCCAGAAAGGCCTCTTTCGCGCCCTCGATGGCGGCGCCTCCGCGGCCAACAACGCCACCCTCACCGGTGAGATCGAGCTGGGCCAGGACGCGAACGTCTGGTTCGGCTGCGTCATCCGCGGCGACGACGCCACGATCCGCATCGGGGCTAGGACCAACGTCCAGGACCTGACGATGATCCATGCCGACGTGGACGTGCCCAACGTGATCGGCGAGGAAGTGACGATCGGCCACCGCTGCGTCCTGCACGGCGCGACCGTGGGGGATCGCTGCCTCATCGGGATGGGGGCCATTCTTCTCGGGGGATCCGTCATCGGCGAGGGCTCCATCATCGGCGCCGGCGCCGTCGTCAAAGAGGGCATGGTGGTGCCGCCCCGCTCCTTGGTGGTTGGCATCCCGGGACGCATCGTGCGCGAGGTGTCGGAGGCCCAGCTCGATGGGATCCGGCGCAGCGCGGAAGGGTACGTTCAGAAGGCCAAGCTGTACTTGCCGTGAGCCAGACCGCCGACCCATCCAGCTCCTTCGATGTGAAGGTCGCGGCGCTTCGTCGGGATCTAGCGCAGCTGGAGCGTCTCGCCGTTGCGTTCTCCGGTGGCGTTGACTCCACCGTATTGCTGCACGCGGCGAAGGACGTGCTAGGCAGGGAGAACGGCGTAGCCGTGATCGCGGACTCCCCGTCGCTCCCGCGCGCGGAACTGCACGAGGCCCGCGAGATTGCCAGCGCCATGGACGCGCGACTCGTCGAAGTGCGCACGGATGAAGGCAACGACGAACGCTACCGGGCGAACGTCGGCAATCGTTGCTTCTTCTGCAAGGCGGCGCTCTTCCGCGCCATGGAGAGCTTCGCCGAGAAGGAGGGCTTCGCGTACCTCTCGTTTGGCGAGATCGTGGACGACTGGAGCGACGACCGGCCGGGCGCGAAGGCAGCCCAGCAGTACGGCGTTGTGGCTCCGCTCAGCGCCGCGGGATTCACGAAGGAGGACGTCCGCCGCTACGCTTCCGAGCACGGACTGCCCGTGGCGGACAAGCCGGCTTCCGCATGCCTTGCGTCTCGGATCCCCGTCGGTACCGAAGTGACGCCCGAGAGGCTTTCTACCGTAGAGGCCGCTGAAGCCGCGCTGAGGTCGCGGGGCTACCGAGTGCTTCGCGTCCGTCATCACGGGGAGAAGGCTCGCCTTGAAGTGGGTCCCGATGAGGAATCTCGGGCGCGTGCCGAGCTGGCGCAGATTGAGACCTTGCTCGCAGAGCATGGCTTCCAGCGCGTTGAGCTAGCGGTTTACGGCGCTACCTAGCCGTCCAACTCCGGGAAGATCACGGTCGACCGAACGCCCAAAGTGCGCGTCTTTTTTGACAAGCGCCCGTAGTGGGGTAGGGTTGCCCGCCTCTCACCGCAGCCGGGTTGGCGCTCGTCCCTGCGGTACTTTTTGGGGGGCCCAGTGCAAGCTGGTTCGACGACGCGACGCGTCGTTGCGGGACGCACCCTAGGGGAGGGGGCGTAGGGCATGGTGAGAGACGCTGAAAAGCAAGAGGAGACGGGAGCACGGGCTGCCGGGTGCGTGAAGCGCACTCGGCTGTCCGGACCTCGGCGGGAAAAGGCCGGCTTCACGCTGATCGAGCTAACCGTCGCCATCGCGATCCTCTTGGTAGGAGCCTTGGCTGCGTTTGCTACGCAGGTCATGAGCGGTCAAATCATCGACTCCAGCGAGGACGTCACGGTGGTGATTTCAGACTTGGAGGCCTGCATGGAAGAGATGCTGCTCCAGCCCGCCGGTGACATGCCGGGGCTCTATCCGGAAGGCGTCGAGGTCCCCGGCTACGATGGGCTCCATGTCCGGAACGAGGGCATTATCCCGAACTACCTGAACTGGGCGGACGGGGATCCGCTTCCTGACATCCTTGAGATCGAGCTGGCGGCCACTTGGCTCGACAGCCGGGGTCGCATTCAGCGGCAGTCCCTTGTCACGGCGAAGGCGAGATGATGGCGCTGAAGCAAAGTAAGAACAAGGGACGTGGCTCCGCTGGGTTCACGCTGCTCGAAATGGTCATCAGCGTGACCGTGATCGCGGTGCTCGCGAAGATGCTCATCTTGAGCAGTGAGGCGAGCAGCACGATGACGTCCACGGCCAACGTGGAAGCGCGCATCTTGAAGGCCAGTGAGAAAGCGCTGGGCCGCATCGTGCAGGACCTGCGCATGTCGGGGGAGCAGACCCTTCAGGGGCGCGCCTATCCCTACGTGTTCGATGGTGGGGTCGCGGCGGATGGCTTTGAGGACTACGCCTACATTCCCGCGCCCATGACGGCCCTACCCGACGACGCAGACTTCGGTGTCATGCGCTCGATCGTGCTGGCGCTACCGAGTGACCTCGACGGTGATGGGCGCCCAGAGCTCGACGCCAACGGCGACGGGGTCCCAGAGCTCGATGGCAACGGCGACGGTGTGCACTCAGACGAATTCGGTGACACGGACGGGCTTTGGGACCCCGCCCAGGCAACGGTGAACGCGGACAGCCGGCTCTCGTGGGACCACAGCGACGTGGCCTATAAGGTCCTGCTTGGCCCGACCGGTGAGAACGAGCTGGTGCGGCTTGTGTCGAATGGACTTGAGGGTCGCGAGGTGCTGGCGCGAGGGGTCGAACGAATTCAGTTCGACACGCCTGCGAGCGCTGGCTTCACGATCCCGACGGGGTCGATTCGAGTGAGGATCTACTTCCGCGTCACTGGCGAGGAAGGGCATGTGTATCGGAGCCGACGCGAGGCGATCGTGCGGCCCCGGAACTCCTGATGGCGAAGTCTGGGCGCGGGCCCGTCAAAGGGAAACGGTAGGGGAACGAGTGAGAAGGGCTTAGGGGCAAAGTGCAATGAGAGTGGGAAGGCAATTCTTGAAGGCAGGGACCGGGCGCGAGGGCATTGCGCTCGCGTACGCCGTCTTCGGTACGTTCGTGGTCGCCAGTATGGTGTCCGTTATGTTCACGATGGCGGGGGTCAGCGACCGGCAGGCCGACATCAAGCGTGGGCGCTCCAAGGCTCGGCTCTTGGCTGAGGGCGCGCTGAGCGCAGTTGAGAAGGACCTTCAGACGGCACTCGCGAACTGGGGATCACCCGTGGGGGAGGGAACCAAGACCCTCGCAGGTGTGGACGTGGACTTTCGCATCGATGCCATTGGTTCCGAGGCCACGCTGACGGATGCGTCGGGGATCCAGCGCATCGTGCAGCCGTATGAGCTGGCCACCCGGACCCGGATGGATGGCGTAGTGGGTACCGCCCACAAGATGATCAACGTGGAGTGGACTCCGCTGTTTCAGTTCGCCGTCTTCTACGACGCTGACCTAGAGATCCACGCGGGACCGGATATGACCCTGAGCGGTCGCGTCCACTCCAATCGCGACATGTACCTGGGCGGCGGTTCGACCATCACGATGGACACGAACTACGTGCGCGCGGTGGGGGGGATCTATCGGTCGAAGAAGAACGGTGCCGTCGCCGGCGGCAACGTGGACATCCGCCGCTGGGTCGAGAACCCCTACGACCTGTCAGAGCCCGTGGACTTCAACCGCATGCTCAGCCAGTCCCAGCTCGGTGTCGACTCGGTCAGCGGGTATGACAGCGCATTCCGCGACGGCTACGACGCGGATGGGGACGGCGACTTTGACGATCCAGGCGACTGGCTGCCCTTTGAATTCGGCGCCGCCGAGCTTTGGAGTGAAGCCGACGGATACACGAACGGATCGGGGCAAACCCTTCAGACCGGGCAGCACGGCGTCCAGGAAGCCGTCACGCCTAACGTAGGCTCGATCGCGATGTACAACGATGACGGCAGCAAGGGCTACTTCCACGAGAACGCTGGCCTCACGATCATTGTCGACGGCACCACGATCACCGTGACCGATGCCAGCGGGAACGATCTCTCGGGCCTTGTTGGCTCCGTCGTTACGCTGTCCGACATCGCTGATACGAGGCAGTCGGACGGGGGAGCGAGTCGCACGAGGGTGATCGAGATCAACCTCGGGGCTCTCAACGGCAGCTCTTACTTTCCCCCGAACGGGCTGATCTACGCTGCCCACGCGGACATGGGAGAGGGGACGGAAGCCCACGGCGTGGTTTTGACCAACGGATCCGAGCTCGGGGGCGACCTGACGGTGGCTTCGGAGAGCCCTGTGTACGTGCACGGCGACTACAACGTGGTGGACAAGAAGGCGGCGGCTGTCATCGGTGACGCGGTCAACTTGCTCTCCAACGGTTGGGATGGAACGAAGGCCGCCGGGAACCTACCTGGTGCGACCGAGACCACCTTCAACTTCGCGATGATCACGGGGAGCTACGGCTCGGAGGATGATCGCTACAACGGTGGCCTTGAGAACCTCCCGCGGTTCCACGAGAACTGGAGCGGTGTCCCATGCAACATCTCTGGCTCTTTCGTGAACATCTACGACTCAGAGCACGCGACGGGCGACTGGCAGTACGGCGGCGATCGCTACACGGCGCCCCAAAGGAACTGGGAGTACGATCCATCCTTCAACTCGGTGGAGGGGCTGCCGCCCTTCTCGCCGATGGCCGTCTCGGCGAAGTCCGTAGTGACCTGGTAGCGGGGCGGGTGGTCGACAGGAGGGGACCCGGAAAATGATTCCGTCAAGCGCGTGGTCTTCCCTGTCGAACCACTACATATGTCCCAGGAAAGACCACAGTTCGCGATCATTGTTGGGGCGATGAAGGCCGGCACGAGCGCGCTCTTTTCGGCGCTCGCTGAGCACCCCGAGATCCTAGGCTCGATCGACAAGGAACCAGGTTTCTGGACCAAGGATGCGGGGATCAAGGCCGGCCCGAAGGCCTACCTCGAGTGCTGGGACCGAGCCTCCAAGCCGGGCGCGCGCTGGCTTCTAGAGGGCTCGACGCACTACACAAAAGTGCCGGTGCAGCGCTCGGCTGCGCCCTACTTCCGCCGCGTCGAAGGCGAGAAGCGCTTCATCTACGTCACCCGCAATCCAGTGGATCGCATCCGCTCGCAGTACGAGATGTCGTTGGCCCATGGCTGGTTCAAAAAGCCCATCCAGGAGGGCCTCGAGCCGGTCGCGATCTGGCTGTCGAACTACTACATGCAGATCCGTCCTTTCATCGACTGCTTTGGTGAAGACTCCATCTGCGTGGTCAGTCACGAAGAGATCAAGCGCGACTCAAGCGCCGTGGTGGATCGCGTTGGCCGGTTCCTTGGGGTCGACCCATCGGGCTTTCCCGCCGAGCTTCCGCGCGTCAACGTCTCGTCGGACCACAGGAAGCTTCGGGCGCAGGCGCTGCGCAAGTTGCTTCGCGCAGAGGATCCCAAGGGCAAGGCAGACATCTCGAAGAAGGAGCTCCACGCCCGCCTCACCGCCGAGGTGACGCCGACCGAGGAGCACATCGCGTTGATCCATCGCGAGCTGGACGAAGACCTCGCGAAGTTCGAGGCCATCTTCGGGCTCAATCCCTGGACGGGCGAACGCAGCGACACAGTCGATGCTGCAGACGCATCGGGGAGCACGATCAACGCGGCCTTAGCCTCGATCTCGACCATCCGACGCCAGTGCTCCCACCCGGTCGGAGCAAGGTAGCTTCCCGGGAAGGGGCGAGGTCATTGCCTGCCAACGGAAAAGGAGGGGCTCGACGCAGTCGCGTCGAGCCCCTCCTTTTTCGTTGCTGGTGTCAGCGTCGGGCTTTGCGCCCGAAGCTGAGTTCCGACTACTGGAACGTCACCGAGTAGCCGCGCGTGAAGTTTGACGTCACGCCTGGGTTGGCGTCCCTGTGCCACAGCTGGAAGTTCAGCGTGTCGCCCGGGGCGACGGCGATGCTGCCGTTCGGCTGGGGGATGGCCGTGGTGTCAATCGTCACCGGGATCTCGCCGAAGATGCCGGAGTTGGCGATCTGGTCGACGTAGCGTCCCGTGCTCGCGCCGACGCACAGGTTGCCCTGGCTGCCAGCGGGGTTGGGGACGAACGCCTGGTTGGGCGACACGATGAAGTAACCGTTGACGTTGGAGGGCAAGGAGACCGCGATCAACCCGAGGTTGTTGTTGGCCGCAACGTTCGAGCCCGAAGCCAGAATCGTGCCGACGTTGCCCGTGGAGTTCGGGTTGCCGTCACAGTAAGGGGCACCGATTCCGTCCCCGCAGGTGACGCTCGTCACGCGGAAGTCGTCGATAGCGGCTTCGACGATCGAGCCGGTGCCCAGGTCAGACGCGATGAAGCGCATGCGCATCTGAGCCGTGGGGAACACCACGCTGCTCACTTCGAAGCTGTTCTGGATCCAGCCGCCGCTCGTGCCTTCGCCCGAGGGGCCGACTTGCTCGACGAGGCTCCAGCTGGAGCCGCCGTTGTTGGAGATCTCAATCCGGAAGACGTCCGCGTTCGGCGACCCGCCCTCCGAGTTGGAGTACCAGCGGAAGTAGGAAACGAACGGAGCGTCGAGGCCAGACATGTCGATGATCGGCGTCAGCAGCGTCGTCGAACCGCCGTCCACGTCGTTGTCGCCGAGGCCGCCTCCGGCGCTGCCTTGGCCGGTGACCCAGCAGAGCGCGCCCACAGGGGAGTTGTCGTTCTCCGGCTGTGCGGCGGTTCCGATGGGGTTGACACGTGTCCAGATGCCCGTCGTAGCGTCATCACCCGGAGCGCCGCCGACCCAGCCGGCTGCGGTCTGCATGTTGTCCTCGCGCGCAACGATCAGCTGCTCGCCGACGATGCTCGTGAAGGTCGTGCCAGGGGCGCCGCTCGGATCGGCAACGACCTGACCGGTGTTGGACGAGGCCGTCACGTACCAGCTCATCTGCACGCCGCAGGGAAGCGAGGGGAACGCGGCCGTGTAGCTGCTTCCGCCGTTGCTCACGAGGGGCACCGAAGTGGGCCCGCTGCCGATGTCGTACACGAGTGCCGGGGTGGCCGGGTCAAGGGCGCCCGCCAGAAGCTCGTTGATCGTGACCGGGAGGCTCGCGCCGTTCGGGTCGATGAGCTCGGGAGCAGCGACCACGAGGTCGATCTCCAGCTGGGGCTCTTCCACGGACCAGACGAACAGGCCGCCTTCAATGTCGCTGCCGATGACCGTGCCGCTCGCGAAGTACGGGAAGCAGCTCCAAAGGCCGTTGAACGACGCAGCGGACGAGTTCGGCGCCGTGTCGAAGAAGGCCACTTCGGGCGGGTTGTTCAGGTTCGCGTCGATGTCGAACACGCGCAGGCCGGACGTGTAGTTGGCCTGGAACAGCTTGCCGTTGTGGGAGTACATGTTGTGCCCAATCGCGGAGTCGCCGTTGTCGAATGCGCCGACGTAGCTGACGTTGGCGGGGTCCGAGGTGTTGAACACGTGGGTGGTCGTGACGTTGACCGTGTTGCCTTCGTCGAGCTCGTCCCCGAGGTAGAAGCGCGTCCGGTCCTCGGAGAGCCAGCCCTGGTGGCTGTAGGCCCGCGAGGGGTAGGCGATCTGGCTGAGCACCACCGGGTTGGACTTGTTCGTCACGTCGACGACCGAGAGGCCGGTGTCGGTGCCGCCGCCGTTGAAGCCGCTGCAGCAGTACGCGATCTCACGGCCGGAGAAGGGGCCGCTCGTGTAGGTGACGACCTGAACGTCATGGACGTAGCGGGTGTTCCACTGGCCGACGAAAACCGGGTTGCCGGGGTTCGCCAAGCTGAAGATGCGGAGGCCGTTCGAGCCGCCGCCCGAGCGGTAGAGGAAGCCCGAGTCTTCGTCGATCGCGACGTTGTGAGTCGCGTCGGTTCCGTTACCGGTGATCGTGCTCTCGAGGTTGACCTGGCCGTTGTCGATGTTCGACAGGTTGATCACCTGGATGCCGTTGCCGCCCTCGGAGACCGCGTAGGCGCGGTCCTGGTAGGTCTTGATGTCCCGCCACGTGCTGGTGGGGCCGTTGATGCGCTGGATCACGACCGGGCTGCCCGGGTTGGTGACCTCGACGAAGATCGTCGCGCCGGTTGTGCCCATGATCGCGTACTCGCGGCCCGACGGTGAGGTGTAGCCCCAGCAGTCGTTGCCGTTCTCGCCGCCTGCACCGAGGTCGCCCAGGGTCAGCCAGGACCGCAGCTGGACGCCGTCCGCTGGGAACCCAACGCTCGCGCTCTGGGTGCCGCCTCCGGGGAGGAGCTGACCGACCTGCATGTCCGCTTGCCAACCGCTACCGGGAACCGGTGGGAGGCGGTCGAGGATCTTCGGATCGTCCTCGTGGGCGAGGCTCGTCGCAGCAAGGACGAGGCTGAGGCCCGTGAGGCCCGCGGTGAAACGCAGGGCGCTTCGTGCGGAGCTGCGCTGCGTGCTCGAATCGCTGCGCGGGGAGATGGGTGCGGTCATAGCTTTCAAATGAGGGAGAAGATGCCGGGTCATGCGCCGACGTGCCGACGGTGACCCTTTTAGAGAGTAGCCCAGTTGGGCCTTTGGGGCAGACAGGGGCGCTGGCTCAAAGGGGGATTCCCCAGCGCCAGCGTCTATCGGGGGTAATCAGCGGGGGGGCTCCCCAGTCCGTCCTAGGACAGCCTGGCCTTCCAGGGACTCTAGGAAGGCACGGAGGTCCGCCTTCTCAATGTCATCCAGACGCAGGGGGACCAAAATCTGTTCCTGGTGATGGTTCCTTCCGGAGGCGCCTTCTAGCTCGGAATAGAACTCAATCACGTCATCTAGATCTGAGAACTGCCCTTGATGCATGAACGGGCCCCGCTCGCCCAAGTTGCGAAGACTTGGTGTCCTGAACTCCCCCCAGCTCTCGGAGGTGTCCTTGAGGGCTCGAACTTGCTGCGCTGCGGTGCCGGTGGGGGCGTCGCTGTAGGGGCCAGCTGCGTGGAACTCACTGGCCTTCAGGGCGGCTGTGCCCGCGTAGCGCCCCGGATCCTCTGGCTCGCCGCCGTGGATCGTCGGCAGAGAGTTGTTGTGGAACTCACCGTCGGAGAAATTCGGGCCGTTGTGGCACAGGGTGCAGTTGCCCTTGCCAAGGAAGAGAATGAGTCCTCGCTGGGCCGCGGGGGAGAGCTCGTCCAGTTGGCTGGTTTCTCCTCCGTTGAGCGCATGGACGAATCGATCGAAGGGAGCGTCCCCGCGCAGGAGCGTCCGCTGGTAGGCGGCGATGGCTTTGCCCGCATGGACGAAGATCTGGTTGATCGCGTCCCGCGACGCCGGGTCCATCGCCTCCCAGTGTCGGATCACATCGAGGGTACCTTCCTCGCGCAGCCGCGGGCGCGCACCGATTGCGCGGGAGGCGGCATCACCCCACTCCAGCGCCGCCGCTGGGAGGGGCCCAAAGATCGCCTCGTACGCAGAGCGCAGCTGCGGGCTCTCCGCGATCTCAAGCGCTAGCCTTCCGCGGTTCGTGCCCATTTCGCGCGGGTCCTCGATGGGATCGAGCGCCTGCATCCAAAGGGAGTCGGCACGGCCGTCCCAGGTAAGCCAGCGGTGGTGAGCTACGTTCCAAAGCGTGGGCGTGTGGCGGTTGCCCTGGGAAATACCGAACGCGAGCTGCCGTCCGTCCGTGAACCCTGTGTCCGGATCGTGACACGTGGCGCACGACACCGCCCCGTTCGCGGAGAACCGTGGATCAAAAAACAGCGTCTCGCCGAAGGCGGCGGCGCGCGGATCATCCGCGAAACGGTTCGTCGGATCCGGCGGCGGGGCGGGGAGTGGCGAGAGAGCGTTGACTCTCTTCAGCAGCAGGTCCGTGACCTCGAACTCTAGGGATCCAAACGGATCAACCTCGTTCACCACCTGGGCAGCTTCGTCCGCTGGCCCACATGCGACGAGGCCGAGCGCCATCGCCGCCGCGAGGTCTCGCACGAGCCCAAACCTGCCGCGGCCCGACTTCAAAATTCCAACGTTGTGGCGACCTGTGCCCGCTCCATGCGCGGGCCCTGCACGACGTCGACGTGAAACTCCCAGTAGCCGATCATGTGAAACAGCAGTCCTTCTGCGACGTACTCACCCCGCGTGTCCGTCGGGACGAGCTCGACATCACGGGTCATCCCGTGGTCGTGGCCAGGCATGCGGGCATCGAGGGTGATGGCGTCAAAGGCCGTGAATGGCGCGCCCGTTTCGGGGTTGGTCACCGAGACCTTGACGTCGAACGGCTCGTTCGTTGGCACGGGGCCGCCCTTCGGGGTGACTTCGATCTGGAACGTGCCGCGGCTTGAGAGGCTCGACATGGGAGGCCCGTCGACGGGTCCGGTGGGGGCCGCAGCCGTGGTCGGCGCCGCGGTGGCCTCGGCTTGTTCGTCGCCGGCGCCGCCGCAGCCTGCGGCAACGAAGGCCATCAGCAAGAAGCTGATCGAGGTTGCGGCGTTGTGGAGTTGGCTCTGGATCATCGGGTCTTACCGGAGAAGGCGCGCAAGGGAGCGGTATAGAGTCGACCGCCGAAGCCGTCCAAGAAGTTCCCCTCGAGTCCAAAGATCTGGCCGCGGTGGTTGCCGTGATCCAAAACGATGAGGCGATTGTCGCCGGTGAGGGCGAGGCCGCGGGGCTCGTGGAATTGCGCGCGTCCGAGTCCTTTCTCGCCAAACCCAGAGGTGTGCTCGTAGGGGCCCTCGGGCTCCGCGCGATCGAAGATCTCCACTCGATCCCGGCCCGCGTCGGTGACCCAAACCCGGAGACCGTGGCAGACCGCCGCCGAGGGATCGTTCAGGAGTCCCGCACCGAAGCTAGCGAGCCGCGTTCCGTCGACGGAGAATTCCACCACGCGGCCTTTGCGCACTTGGCCCTTGTCCTCGGGGAGGCGTCCGCCGTGACCGTCGATCAAGAGCAGTGTCCCCTGGGGCGTCGCGGTCACGCCGACGATTCCCACGATCGGGTCGTTCTTTGACTCGCCGATCCTACGCACAAGCTGCAGGTCGTTATCGAAGAGCGCCACCGTGTCCGTGCGGCGGTCCACGACGGCGATGAGCGTAGCGGGCGAATCGGCCGAGCCCGTGTCCACCGCCGTCACATCGCCCGGGATGATCCCGAACGCGCCGAGGTCGATGGCGTCGAGGACGGTCTCCAGTTTGGGGTCCTGCCGCAGCGTTTCGTCGGGCTTGACGTTGAGGGTAGCGCGCGTCAACCGGCGGTTGCCCTCGTCGGTCACGAGGAGCTGCTGTCCGCTGCCGCTGAGGTGCAGACCCACGGGTCGCCGCAGCATGCCGAGGCGCTGGCCAAACCCGAATAGCTCGGAGATCTTGGTGGGGATGTCGCTGCGCAGATCGTGGGCGAGGACTTGATGGCTTTCCGGGGACAGCGTCACGAGGTACTGGCCGCTCGCGGAAATCAGCTCGCCCATGTGAGCGCTCGGCGCGCCGAGCCCCGCGCGGGTGGGATCTGGTTTCGGCGTGGCTCCGGCGCCTCGTCCGAACAGCTGAATCCGATCGTCGAGTGGTTCGACGATGGCGAGGATCACAGCATCGCGATCGATGGCGATGTCCGTCGGGTAGTGCAGCGAGCCGTCGCCTTCGCCTGGCCTGATCGCGTGGATGCCGAAGCGATACCGGAGCCCGTCGGTGGGGTCGGCGGGGCGCTCGGCGTCGAAGGCTTGGACGCGGTGATTGTCCGTGTCGGCCACAAAGAACAGGCCGTCGACGCACTCGACGCCGGAAGGCGAAGAGACAAGCGACGGAAAGAATCCCCAGTCGCTAAAGCTCGACGCGTAGCGCCCGTCGAGTGAGAAGAGATCCAGTTGGTGACGGGCGCCGTCGGCGACGATGATCCGCGCCGGGGGCGCGGAGGCAGACTCGTCGTCGGGATCGGAATCCTGGGGCGCGCGCTGCGGAACGAAGGCGACCGCCGATGGATCGGAGTGGATCCCGTCTGCCCGGAGCTCAGTCCACTCACCGGACGCCAAGTTCAGCAGCTGCGCGCGCCGATTCCCTGGGTCAGCGACCAACAGATGCGTGCCCTTTCCAGAGTGGCGGGGCCAGACCTCGATGTCGGCGGGGAACATCACCTGACCGATCCCCTCGCCCTTGCCGGCGAGCTGGGTGGGGCTGCCGTCACGGCCGAACTTCCAAACGGCATGGAGCACGTTGTCGGTGGCGTAGACGATGCCCTCACCGTCGACCGCGACGCCGCTGGGGCCCTCAAGGACGCCGACGCCCGCACGGGCGACCGTCCGTCCTGCACTTCGACCGGTGAACGAGGAGTCGATCCCGCTCAGGGCCCGCAGCCCGGCCGGGTTGACTGCGCTGCCGGCCTCAGCGACCCAAAGGGCGTTCTCCACGCTCCCTGCGGGCCCAAAGGTAGCCGCGACGGGTCGTGAGAGTGCATCCACGGTGCCCATGTACTCCCCGAGGTGAGACTGGGCCTGGGGGCAGGGGACCGCAGGGGCCACAGCGAGAGTGAGGGTGAGAAGCGATAACATCGCCAGCAATTCTACGGCTACGACCTGCTGGAATCGAACGCTCGCTGACTATGAGAGGAGGCCCGGAGTTCATCCATCGAGATTGTCATCGCGAAAGCTACGATCAGGAGCACTCAAGGCGACGCGACTTATCACCGCGACAGAGTGAACCCATGGCAGATCACCTCGAAACCACTGACGACGAGAGCAACTCCGGGAGGCGTGGCCCGATCATCGTGCCCTTCGTTCCCCCGTCGGTGCCCGCGAGTCGAGAGGTGCATCCAGGGGATGCGCATCCGGCTGCCGAGGGCCCGGCTGCGTTTCGATCGGAGCGAGACGCTGGGACTATCGTAGGGGGACCCTTCGCCAGCACCGCTGTGGTTGTGACGGCTCCCGTTGAAGAGACCTCACCGGAGCCTGGGGGCGAAGAGGGTGGCGCGGCCGAGGAGCGCTCCGCCAAATCTTCTGGCGACGTGATCTCCGACACGATCCGACGCTGGGCCCGGCCGACGACCCTAGACGAGCTGAAGAGTCGCGGGATCCGCAAGGTTCGCAGCGTCAGTATGTCCCGCGTGGGCGCACTCCTTGAGAAGGCCGTGAACCGGGCGCTCATCGAACGCACGCTGGACAGCGACACGGGCGAAGCCCTCAGCCTTTCTTCCACGGCGCGCGAGCAGTTCGTGCGCCTGAGCCAGCTAGAGATCATCGGCAAGGCCCCGCTTGTCGATCCCGAAGTGGTGGACGAGGCGCCCCTCCACGAGCGCGCGACCTCGACGCTGGACCGGCTCAAGCGCGAGCTGGAGGACCGCCGCAAGGTCGTGGCGGATCGTGAGAAGCAGCTCTCGGACGGGGACCTCGACAAGGCTGAGGAGAACCGGCTCGGCAATGAAATGCGGGAGCTCTTCGCGACCCATGCGGGCGTGGACGACCGACTGCTTGAGCGTGAAGTGCTTGGGCTCGTTTTTGGCGAGCTCCGAACTTCGCGCCGACGCGCTCGTCTCGCCCGGCTCGAGGAGCATCAGCGCGAGATCGGCGTCCTCGAGCGCAGGGTCTCCAAGCTCTCCGTTCTCCTAGGAGAGACGGAGGACGCGCTGCGCAAGGTCCGCGCCGCGAAGCACATCGATGAGGGCGTCAGCTCGATCTACGATGAAGTCCAAGGCCTCGGGGCCGACGACGATCAGTTCGAGCAGAAGTCCGACCTGATGCGAAGCCTCTTTGAGGCCAACCTGGCGCTGCGGAGCTAGCCGGCTCCCGAAGCCCGTGCGCGCAGCTACCTGTGGAACACGGGCAGCGTGTCGTCCGGTAGAGCTAGGAAGAGAATGTTGCAGGCGGTGGCGTAGGACGCTCCGTACATGTTGCGCTGGGCCATGCCGCTCACATAGCGCACGTCCGTCCACGCACCTGACGGCTCTTGCTCCTTCATGAGACGGCGCATCAGGGGCTCTGCCCACGCGCGGTAGCGGTCGGTGTCCCGCAGGTGCCAAAGGGCCTGGCTCAGGTAGAAGCGCTCGTAGTAGGGGAAGGGCGCTTCGTTGCCCGAGGGATTCTCGGTGCGCACGAGGAGCTGCCGCCAAACGTAGTCGTAGCCCTCGTCGAATGCAGGCCCGGAGTAGACGCCAGCGGCCTGGAGGGTCGCAAGGCCCGCCGCCGTCAAAGCGATGCTCGTCTTCGAGTCCCCGATGCCGTAGCGGAAGCCGCCCAGCTTGCTTCCATCGCCCACGTCCTTCGTGTCGAGGATCTGCAGCTTCCCCATGTAGTCCACGGCCCGCGCGATCGTGTCTGGGTTGACGTGAATGCCTACGTCGTCCGCGGCGCGGAGGGCTTGCAGTAGCGAAACGGTCACAGACCCTTCGTGTTGGATCGTCCGATACGGTTCGTAGTACCAGCCGCCCTCGGCTCCCTGGGAGTCTTCGATGCGGCGCACGGCTGCCTTGAGGGTCTCGCCTATGCGCCGGCCGAGGGCGGAGTTGGGAGACATCGTGAACGCCTCTGCCAGGGCCAGAGTGGCAAGGCCGTGGCCGTGGGTGCGGGAGAGCTCGTCCCCTTGATCCTTGATGTACCCGGGATAGGGATCCGCGTCGCGCTGGGTGTTGGCCAAGAGGTACTCCACCGCGCGCAGGACGTTCTTCTGGTGGAGTCCGCGGGTCGGCGTCGAGCCCCCAGCCATCCATGCGAGCGCAGAGAGAGATGTGACGGCCAGCGGAGCGCGACCCTTGGGGCTTGCGTCGCCCACGGCCATGGAGCCGTCGCGGGATTCCTGGCGCGTGGCGAGCCAAGCGAGCCCGCGTTCGATGGCGGCCGCGCGCTGTTCGTCACCCTCTTGGGGGTACGGCCTTAGCTCGGGGTCGTCCGAAGCGGACTGCGTCCGTGGCACCACCGCGTAAACGGCCGGAGCTTTCTGGCTGCGGTCCCGCGGCGTGACGGACTCGGCTTCCGGCGCGCCCCAAGCGGGGCCCGCACTTGCCAAGGCACCAGCGAGTGCGAGCGCGAGGGACAATGGGGGACGCGGGAACATGCGGTCAGGATCGATCAGCGGCCGGAGCGGCGGTTCAAACGCTTGTAGTACGAATCCACCCAGTCTCGGTAGCGCGGAGGAACGTCGTCGCTCACTCCGTTTTGAAAGGTCTTGCGCAGGTGCACGGGCAGGTCACCCCACTCCTCGTTTCCTTTGGCATCGGAAGGATCGCCGGTCTCGCTCTTGGGCCGCTTCTTGCCGGGACCATCCTCTCCGCCCTTCTGTTCCTGTCCGTCCTTCGGCTCGTCGCCATCCTTGCCGGGCTGGTCCTTGGGGTCGCCCTCGCCGGGCTCGGGCTGTTGGCCCTTCTCTTCGCGCTTGCTTCCGGATGGGGTTTGCCCCTGCTGAGGCATGCCCTCCTGGGGCGGGCTGGGCTGGCTGCCGCTGCCGCTGCCCGACGCGTTCTGAGCTGCGATCTCCAGGATGCGGTCGATTTCCGACTTGGCCGCTTCGGACTGGCTACGGCTTGCCTCGAGGATCTGGCCGATGCCGCTAGCGCCCGCGCTCGATGCGTTTTCCGCCCCGCGAATGAGCTCGTCGATACCGGCTGCGCCCACTTCAGAGGAGCGAGAGCCGTCACCCGTGCTCGCTTCGAAGAGCAGTTCGCTGACGCGCTCAAGGCGCTTGTCCACCTTGATGAACAGCTCCCTCATCTCGTCGTCACCCGGGGCGCCCGTCGGGCCCCCAGGGGGGCCACTGCCGCCGAGGGGATCGAGCTCGCGCAGGCCCTTGTCTTCTTTCTTTGGCTCTTCTTTCTGCTCTTTGGCGGGCTCCTTCGCCGGCCCCTTCTCCTGGGGGCCCTTTGCCTGCTCCTTCGGAGGCGTCGACTCTTTGGGAGGGGGCGTCTCCTGGGGGGCCGCTGCGGCGAGGCTGGCCGTTACGGCTGCGGCCAGGGCGTGGAACCAGAGTGAATGTGGCTGCATCATCGGTCGTCTCCTTCGCTGCTCTCGTTCTCGTCTTCTTGCTCGATCTCCGTGCCGACCTGTGGGCCGCTCGCGCCGTCCATCTCGATGCCGAGCCGTTGACGCATGCCCCGGAAGAGCTGGTGGATCCGCTCGCTTCGGGTGGCAAGGCGCAGTAGATCGCGCCGCACCAGCGGGTCAAGCTCTTCGCCCGCGTCGATCGCAGGGTATAGCTGGCGCACTTGGTCGATGCGGTCCAGGACTTCCGTCTCAAGCTTTTGCAGGAGCTTCAGCTCGGCGACGTCCGGCACGAGCTGGTTCTTCTGTTCGCCCTGGTCTCCTTGGTCCTGCTGCTGCTGTTGTTGCTGCTCCTCGGAGCGCCGATCGAGCTCGTCGCGCAGGGCTTCTTCCAGCCACCCAAGTCCGTTCTCCACGTCGAACTGCAGCGCCTGGGTTCGCGGCCCAGCGTCGTAGTCACCTGAGTCGCCGAGGTCCTTCGAGATGCGCTTCAGATCGCGGGAGGCTCGATCCAACACCTCGGCGAAGACGAGGGTGCCTTCCTTGGTGATGGCTTCGACCATCGAGTCGATTCGGCTGGCGAGGGCTTCCTCCTCGCGGGCGATGTTGCGCAGCCTGATACGCATGGAACGGGAGACGCGCTTGGAGTCCCCACGCGACTCGTGGACCTCGCGGGTCTCCATCGACGCGTTCGCGTGGAGCGCTCGGATCTCTTGGACCTCTTCCGCGATGCGGAACAGGAGTTCTTCCTGGCGTAGCGACTCGTACTGCTCTTCCTCTTCTTCGAGGTCCGCCAAAGCCTCCTCGATCTTCGCCTGGGTGTCTTCTTCCTGTTCGACCGCTTCGTCCAGCTGCTCTTGATCCAGGGACTCCGCGGCTTCCCCGGCGGCCTCGGCGGCCTCTTCGAGCTTCTGACTTTGGTTGGCCAGGCCCTCGCGTTCCTGGTTTCGCTCGGCGAGATCCAAGAGCTGCTGTTCGATCTCAGCCTGGCGGTCCGCCAGCTCCTGGGCCTTGTCCTTCTGTTCCTGAGTCTGGGGCTGCGCGCCTTCGGCGGCGCTGCGCGCGGCGTCCTCGAGTGCGTCGACGGCTTCCCTCTGGGCTTCGGCTGCCTCGGTGGCTCCCGCAGGCTGATCGAGGGCCTCGGCGGCGCGCTCCATGGCTTCGGCGGCGCGCTCCAGCGCCTCGCTCGAGTCCTTCGCAGCCTCCGGGCTCATCTCGGCGGACTCGACCGCTTCTGAGAGCTCTTTGGCTTCCTCTGCCAGGGCTTCCTGGGCGGCCTTCGCCTGCTGCTGTTCGGCCGCACTGGACTCTCGGCCCTCTGCGGACTGTGCGGCTTCGATGGCCTGTTCCAGTTTCTGCGCAGCCTCCTGGAGCTTTTGGGCAGCCTCTTCAGCCGCACTCTCAGCACGCTCTTGCGCGGCAGCGGCTTGCTCGGCCGGCGAGCTCTGCTCGCCTGATGGGCTCTGCTCTCCCGACTGGCTTTGCTCACCGGACTGGCCTTGCTGACCAGACTGGCTCTGCTGCCCAGACTGGCCCTGTTCGCCGGACTGACCCTGCTCACCGGACTGGCTCTGCTGGGAAGAATTCTGCGCCGCTTGGCGCCCCGCTTCCTGCGCTGCCTTGGAGGCAGCCTGGGCCGCAGCCGACGCTCGCTCCATAGCTTCTTGCGCTTCGCCGATGGCAGCGGCCACTTCTTCGGCTCCGGCCAGCGGCTCCGATTCGCTCGACCCTGCGGCCGCGCGATCGGCGCTCTCGGCCAGTCGTTCGGCGGTTTGCGAAGCGGCCTGCTGCCCGCTCATCGCATCGTCGGCCTTGCGCGCGCTCTTGCCCAGCGCGCGATCCAGTGCGCTGAGCGCTGCGGTCGTAGCGCTCGACGCTTCGCCGGCTGCCTCCTCTGCGTTGGCGCGCTCCTCGGCTTCGGTGGGGGAACCCTCTCCGGCGCTCTCCGCGGCCTCCTCTGCGCGCGCGCGCGCCTCGGATGCACCCTGTGCCTTGCGAAGTTCATCCGCGATCTCCTTAGCGGATTCAGCCGCCTCGCTGCGGCCTCCTTCGGTCGCTCGCTCACTCAACGCGTCGGCCTGGCTCAGCGCCGCTTCGCGCGCAGCGTCCGCGGCTTCGCGCCGCGCCTTGGCCATCGCTTCCAGAGCGCTGGCGCTCGCCTCCGCCTGGGCCGCGGCTGCTTCCCGCGTCTTGGGCGATGCGTCGGCGGCCGCCCCTTGCGCCATGGCTTGGGCCGCGTCCCGTACTTCGGACGCAGCCGAGCGCAGGCCTTCGTCCTGGGTGATCTCCGCCTTGCGCTCGAGGCTGTCCGCCATGGAATCGAACTCAGACGCCGCTTCCTGCGCCTGGCTCTTCGCCTCTGCGGGGCTGGCGGCGGCGGCCCTGGACTCCGCTGCGGCCTTACGCAGCTCGGCGGCAGCCTTGTCGAGGTCTGCGGCGCGTGCCTCGTCCGATCGAGCGGCGCTGAGTCCGGGACGCATCTCGTTCAGGGTGGCGCGGTCGGCCGCGTTCGCCTCGCTGAGCTGCTCTGCGCGCTGCTCTTGGTCTTCACTAAGAGCACGCAGCTCGTCCAGCAGTCGCTCGGCGTCGAACAGGCCAGACTCTTGGGCGGACTGCTCGTTCTTCTTGAGCTCTTCACGCTGGGCGTCGAGGGCCTCTTGGATCCGGTCTTGGATCTCGCGCTGCTCGGCGGTGGTGGACTCCTCGCGCAGCTGCTCGGTTTCCTTTTGCAGCTGCTGCTCTTCGCTGCTTAGCTCCTCCAACGCGGCCTTGACCTCGCGCAGTTCTTCGAGGTTCTCCTCGATGTTCTCCTCGGAGTCACGTCGCTGCAGCACGTCGAGAAGCTTCGAGACGCGCAGCACCACGCGCTCTCCCCGTTCGATCGCCGCGAGGTAACGCCCTGCCTTGAGGTCGTCGTTCGCCGTTCCGATCAGCTCTTCCAGGGTCCGCCCTTCTGCATCCTCAGGGCGCTCATCGAGGAGCTCCACCGCGTTCCGAAGAAGCTGGGCCGCCTCGGGCCGCCCGTCCTCCTCGAAGCGCGGGATCAGCTTCGTGATCCGCATGCGCAGCTGCTGGATCTGTCGCTTGATCAGCTCTTGCTCGTTGGCACGGGCCGTGCGCCAGCGGTCAGATCCGTCGTCCTGAAGCGAAGCTGCAGGGGCAGAGCTCGCCAGGGAAGCGCCTGCCATAAGTACTGAGCAAGCGAGGGCCGAAGCGGTCAGCCGCTGCCATGGGGATGTGCGATGGCGTTTCATTTTCCAGACTCAGCTCCGGTACGGACCTTCTCGAGGATGTTCTTTTGGCGGTTGGCGATGTCGCGCGTCAGCGAGATGATCGCCTGCATGTTGTCCCATTCGCCGAGATCGTTCATCAGCGTCTCGATGGCGCGGCTCAGGGCGTTCGCCTTGGTGACGACGTCCTTGAGCGCGGTGCGGGTGCCGTCCAAGGGCGCGTCTCGCCCCGCCTCTTCGCGCATGGTTTCGAGGGCTTCAATGAGCCCGTCCGTTCCCGTGCCAGCGGCGTTCAGGGCCATGCCCACGAGGCGCACAAGTTCCCCTGCGCGATCGGGCGAACCTAGCTGGCCGGAAGCCACTTCCGCGCTCAGCGCCGTCCAGATCTCCGGCTGGAAGCTGCGGTCCGTGGATGCGGAAGTGAGCTCAAAGAGTCGCGCTTCCAAGGCGCCCGCGCGATCGTCCATGCGGGTGTAGATCATGGACGACGCGAGCCCAGAGAGTTCGCGCCCCACCGAGGTGAGGTCCCCCTGCATGCGTCGGGCGTCATTCACAAGACCCGTGACGTCGTTGGGGGTCGGAGCTTCTGCATCGTCGCCGTCCATCGCCATCGTGAACTCATCCATGCGCGTGATCGAACTGGTCAGTCGCGATTCGACCCGACCGACGTCTTCGGCGGCGCGGCCTAGTCCGTCGCGCTGCGTGCGCAGGAACTCGTCGGCGCTTACGACCCTGACGCGAATGGGGGCCGAACGCGTCTCGTTCGCTTCCGGACGGCGGGAGTCGAGGACAAAGGTCTGCAGCGTGACCACTTGGCCTTCTTCCATCGCACCCTCGGGGCTGAGGGTGCTGACCTCCAAGAGGGCGCTGCCAAGGCCCGCCGCGCGCACGACTCTCCCTTGGCCCTCAAGGGCCAGAGGAGCCTCGGCCAGCGGAAGCTCGACGGCGATGAGAATGTCATCGCTCGTGACGTTCCTGACTTCGTAGCGGAGGGTATCGAGCCCAAAATCGTCGCGCACGAGCACTCGCAGCGGCACGGCGCCACCCGTAATCGTCTCCACTTCGGCGCGGCCCGGTTCCAGGGTCACGAGCTCGGGACGGCGATCGGGGAGCACCTCAATGCCGAAGAGCGCCGGGTCAGGGTTCGAGAGCCCCGTGCTGTCGGTGAGTTCGAAGCGGAAACGCAGCGACTCAAACACCGCGCGCTCGAAGCCCAAGCCGGTGCGAGTCGCGACCGGGGTCCCGTCGCCCGAGGCTGCCTGCGGCGTCGCCTCTGCGGCGGGGAACGGCACCCGTGCGAGGGAGATCTCTTCGTCCGTCGGGAAGGTCCGGGCGATGCCAGTCGCGTCGTCAGGGTCGGTGGCCGCGATGACGGAAACCGTGGACCCCGCTAGGACGGCGATCGCGGTGTCGCGCTCCGTTCGCTCTGGGAGTCCGGAGTACTCAGGCGGCGCGATGACAAACGCAAGGCTCGCGAGGTCGGGGGGTTGCAGGACCTCGATGCGCACGGCCTGTTCGCCGCGCTGATCGTCGCCGCCGTAGGCGCGCAGCTCCATGCCCTCTTGGACAGAGGGCAAGACCGTGCGGAAGGTGTCCTTGCCGCTGGGGCTGAGGTCGATGGCCGCACCGCTGTCGAATCGCAGCGTGACCAACTCGGGCACTTCGCCTTCGGCAAGAATCACGAGGGGAACGTCGCTACCGCGGGCAGCGCGCACTTCGATCAGTGCGGGCTCTGGTCGGCGTACGTCAAGGGCGCCGCCGCCGTCTGGGACATCGAGGGTGAGGGTCGTCGCCCTCGGCCATGCCACGTTCTGGCCGAACAGCCGCTGGCCGAAAATGGATGCCATCGCGGGGTTGTAGCCGAGTACGGCCGCCGCGGCGCCGGTGACCAACAGCCCCGTGGCGACGCGACCGATCGGCCCGCGGCTATCCGTGACGCGACCGAGGTCGACCTTGGGGACGAAGTCTTCGGCGTCGCGCGCGACTTGGCGAACGAGCGGGGCGCTGGGAGAGTCTTTGCCGACGGCGTTGCGTAGCTGGATCGCACTCACGAACCGGTCGTCCCGCGGCAGGTCTTCGGGCAGCGCGCGCTGGGCGAGCATCGCGAGTCCAGCCTCCGAGGGGATGGTCTTCGCGTGCTGGAACAGCGTCCGCTTAAGGATCCACGCCACGCCCACGACCAGCACGATCAGATGGATGATGCGGATCGCTGCCGGTAGCTTCAGCGTCCGGTCGCAGAGGTACATAAACGTCAGCCATAGAGCCCCAGCCGCAAGGGCGGTGCCGAGGCCGTGCAGCCAAACGTTCCTGCGCAAGAGCCCCCCGAGCCGCCCGAGGAGGCGATCCAGGTTCGGTGTGAGGGCCCCTTCGAGTGGGACGGAATCTCTCTTCAATGACGCCATGCGTTAGCGGTGGAAGATGGGCAGGAAGTCATAGGGGATCTCGAGCGTGAGACAAGCCATCGCGGTGCTGAAGGCCTCGCCTGGACCCGTGGAGTTCATCCAAGAACCGTCCGGGCGCTGGCGCTTGAGCAGGAACGTCCGCAGGCGGGTGAAGTAGTTCTTCCAGTCGTTGCCGCCCTTCGTGTACATCGCCTGGACCCCGTAGTAGTGCCCGTACCAAAAGAAGTAGTGGCCGGAGATCCCGTACTGGTGATTGAAGCGCGCAAACTCCGAGTTGAGGTAGTCAACGCCTCGATCGATGAGATCGTCGGAGTAAATGCCCAGCCCGTTGAGGGCGGTCACGCCCGCTGCGGTCAGCGGGAACGTCGTCCGTGAGCGGGCCTGTCGCTGGTAGCTAAACGTCCCGAGCCCCCCCCAGCGATCCATGCGGCGTCCGCTACCCCCCTTGACCGCCGAATCCACCACGTAGCGAATCGCTTGGTCCACGGTGGACTTAGGAACGCGGATCCCAATGTTTCGGGCCGCGCGCAGCGCGAGGACCTGGCAGACGACAATGGACATGTCGGAGTCCCGGGCCAGGGGCTGGTAGCGCCAACCACCTTCGTCGTTCTGGCTCTTGACGATGAAGTCGATCGCCTTCTGAAGTCGGATGCGCACGTCCTCGCGGTGGGACATGCCGTAGACCTCCGCGAGGAAGAGGGTCGAAAATGCGTGGCTGTACATGCGGGTGCCGCCGCGGCTGATGTAGCCATCGTCGTTGACGCAGCTGAGCACGTAGTCAACGCAGCGGTCGAGGGTGCGGCCGTGCTCGCCGCGGCCAGGCAGGTGCCCGCCGCCCAGCAACGCGATTCCCGCGAGGGACGTCACGCCGACGTGCCCGTCCCCTTCGCGGGTCGTGCGGTACCGGTCATTGAGTTTGTAGCCGACCCCACCGGTCCAGCTGCCGTCGTCGTTTTGGTTGGCGGCGAGCCAGCGAAGTCCGCGCTCCGTGGCGGCCTCCTGTTCTTTGGTGATGCGGACGCCCAGGGACGTCGCCCTAGAATCCTCGCGCTGCAGGGCGGTATAAACCGGAGTGGAAGCCCGGCTGGGACCCGAGGGCACGGCCGGGATCGCCGATGCAAGCTGCGCCTGGGCCGTGCCAGCGCAGGCCAGCATCACGGCGCCAAGGAGAGGAAGTCGCGTGCTCCTTGCACGCGATCCAGAGCTGGGCGAGTCGACTCGGTCGGTGGGATAGTTCATTCCATGATCTCCATGATTCTCTTAGCGCAAGTGGCGAGCGATGAGCCGAAGGATGCGATTTCGCGCGGGGCCGCGGTCTCGGCTGCGGATGGGAAACCGCGTGACTCCAAGAGCGACCCAGAGGGCGCATCAAGGAACATGAGCCGCATGGCTGGGCGGGTTGACCTAGTGCTGGAGCCGACGTTCTCGGAGACCATCAGCGCCAGAGTGCCGCCACCTAAGGCGGGCTCCGGGAGCCCGCTGGCTGCGGTCATGCGGAGGTTCCCCGGGGCCAAGACCTCCCAGATGCGACCAAGCTTGGGATGGATGGCGCGGATCGTCGGCTGGCGTCGGGCGTTGCCCCGGACCAAGGCGATCAGGAGCGGTGTCTCGATGACTTCGCGCTTGTGGTTGCGGATGCCCACCAGGCGCGTGCCCGAGTCGATGCTGGCCAGCGGACGCTGATCGAGTGCGCCAAGGCGCTCGTTCAGAATGTGCAGGTCGTAGGGGGGCTGGGTCAGGCCGCTCGAACGCTGCCCTTGCTCCGCGGACTCGAGGAGCGCAATGCGGACGCGCTCGTCCGAGCCTTCCTCGGCTGGCATATCGATCACGCCCAGGAGGTTCTTCATTCCACCGGGGTGGCGATCCAGGTCGACCTTCCAGGCTTCGGAGCCGTCGTTCAAGTCGTAGGCGACGATGGCGTTGGCTTGGTCTTGGCTGCGCGCTCCGTCGAGGTGAGGGACCACGAGGTGCCCGCCGTCTGCCCACGAGTACAGCGCAATGCGTTCGCGCAGCTTGCCCGTTTGGATCGCAGCTACGGGGTGCCCCGTGTACAGATCATGGACCGCGGCGCGGGACTGGCCCTGGGGCAGCATCACGACGCGCCCGCTGTCGATCAGAAGCGTCTGGTGGTAATTGCTGCCGATGGGCTCCAGTCGCCAGAGCTCAAGGCCCTTGACCACGTCGATGCCGTAAACGTCCGCGAGCTGGCGCGACGACGCATGGGCGGTCATCACCACGACCATTCCGCCGCTGACGGCGATCCGACCGATGGTTCGGTTCGGCTGTCGGAATGTCCAGAGCTCGTCCCCGGTGGCTGCGTCGATGCACGCCACTTGGTCGTTGCGTTGGATGACCAGCCAGCCACCGTCGCACAGCTCGACGCGCCTCGGCCGGTTGGAGGTCGCCAGGGGCAGCGACTCGGGGCGCTGCCAGAGCGGCGCTCCGTTGTTCCCGGAAGCGAAGGCCATGAGCCTCGTCCTGGATGCGAAGAACGCGACCTCGCCGAACGCTTCGACCTCGCCCTTCTCGACCAGCGTGAACTCCCCCTTGAACTCGTCCCGCTTGATGATCGAACTCGTGAAGCCTTGGTCCTTTGCGCGTGGCCCACCCTTCGCCTCCGCGCGCTGGGCGCGCCACTGATCGCGGAGTTCCGACAGCGTGACGGTGGCCGGCCCTTCGGCGCTGGCGGCCCCGGCTGCGGCCCCAGCTGCGGCCTCAGCTGCGGCCTCAGCTCCAGGGGCGCCTGATCCCTTTGGCTCGGGAACTCGAATCTTCAGGGTGGGGGAGTAGCGCGCGAGGTTCTCGATCAGTCCGACCTTGAGCGCGGTGTTGCCCTCAGCGCCGAGGGTAGCGCCGAGCTGCGCGAGGAGCTCGGCCTCGCGCACGGACGTCCTCGCCGGGTGCCAGTTGGAGGCCAGCGAGTCCACGACGATCTGGGCCACGTCAGCCGCCGACCCACTTTCGAGGGCCACTTCGATGCGCGCGTCCGAAGCTCGCTCGGCCGCCATCGAGCCGGGGAAGAGGCTCGGGATCGCATCGAGCAACGTTGTGCTTCCGCCATCCGCCTTGGCACGTGCGATGGCCGCGGTCAGAAGCGCCTCCGCCTCGTATTCGAAGCGCTCAAACGCAGGGGAGAGAGGGTAGGTGACGCGCAGCGCTCGGATGCGAGCGCGGGCCCACTGGCCACTGGTCGGCCGCGTCGGCCCGCCGAAAATGCGCTCGGAGGGGAACTCCTGCAGCACGGTGTGCAGCGCCTCCAGCTCTTTCCCAAGTGACGCTTCGCTTCCCCGAGGCAGCGACCTCGCCACTTCGACTTCCGAGATCAACGCGAACAGGCCGCAGTCCATTCGCCCCTGCTGGAGCTCTCCCACTTTGGGGAAGGCGCCCCGACGGGACGGGCTGGCCATGGCGTCGGTGGCGAAGATCGGTCCGTTCCACGGGTCGTTCCAGGCGGCTTCGGGATCCTCCCCGCGATCGAGGGCTTCGAGCACGGCGCCCAGTTCCGCCGACCCAGACCAGCGCACCCGCGCAAGTTCGGCTCGGACGCCGATCATTGCGTGCCTGTGGCGACGGCCTTGGAGTTCTTTCAGAACGACCATCCGGGCCTCTTGGTCCCGTGTGCGTTCAATCCCATGGAGGGTCAAGAGCGCGCGACGTTCTTGGGTTTCGTCGGTCGCAAGGGACCGGGCCAGTTGGGTCGCAGAGCGCGCCGCGTTGACGTCGCCCCTAAGTCGTTCGGCCTGCCCGCGCAGGATCTGCACTTCGAACAGGTCCGCGCGGAGGGAGTCGGCGGCTGCGGAGCTGCCCGGCAGCGGTGCCGCCTTGTTCTGAATGACGTCGCCAGCTTCGTCGAGGAGCACCACGGCCTTGCGCACGGGCCCGCCGCGCCCGACGGTCAGCGCGGCTCGCTCCACCAAGAGGCGCACGAGGGTCGCGGCGTCATCGAGGGTCGCATCGACGCCGGCGATCGCGTCGCGGGCTCGCTCGACCATGGCGCTCCACTGGAAGCGCGCATCGAGTTGACTCCCGTTGAGGCTGAAGAGCATGCCGTCGGAAACCAGCAGGTTGCCCGTGCCAAGGCTGCCCTGGATCTCCTCCACCACAAGGCCCGTGTCCCGCTCGATGGCGACGATCCGCTGGCCTGCGGGCACGAACAGGCGCTCGTCGTCAAGGACGGGAATGCCCGAGCTGAGCGCGGTGGTCGAGCCGGTCGGCCATACCCAGTGCCGGGCGTACGGGGGACCGTTGCGCACACCGTCTGGGAACTCGATGGAGGCGACGGCGGAGCCGCCCAGGATGATCTGCCGTTCGTTCGCGCCAAGGACGACGTCGAGCCCGCCGCTGGGACGCCGGCCACGCCGCACCACTTCGACGCCCGCGTTCATGGAGAGCCGCCTTTGATCCACGCTCCAGAGCATCGAGCCGCTTTCGATGTCGAGGGCGAACATGGACTTGCCGTCAAAGGGCGCGGCGATCAGCGTGCTTCCCGTGATGACCGGCGGAGCGTTGCGCCAGCGGTTGTCGAGCCAGCCGGGCTGGAAATACTCTGGCGCCCTGATCGAGACCTGGTTGTACACCGTGTCCCACCGCGTCTCGCCGGTGAAGATATCCACCGCGGCCACGATGCCCAGCTGCGTCAGCATGATCGCGGTGTCGCCCACCACCACGGCGGGCGGCGCGGAGAACTCGGTGTTGGCCCGCCCGAACATGTTGAGCGAGCGCTGTCCGGTGACGAGTGGCGCGGACCAGAGCACCCTGCCGGTGGCGAGGTCGAAGCAGCCGAGATGAAGCTCGATCCGTCCTCGGAGCTTCGCCATGGGAACGAGCACGCGCGCACCCACGATGGTCGGCGGCCCCACCACCGTCATGCTCTCGGCGAAGCTGCCGGAATCACCGTCCCAGTTCTTGGGCGGCAGCGTGTTCCAAAGCTCCTTCCCAGTCTCCGCATCGAGGGCGATGAGTCGGCGTTCGGGGATCACCTCGATGATCTTGAGGTCGTTGTACTGGTCGCTCTCTTGGTAGATCCAAGGGATCTGGATGGGGGCCACGACGACGCCTCGGCTCGCGCTGAGCGACACGATGTGCTCCGCCTTATCGATGGCTTCCTCGAACTCCCCCTCTTCCCGGTCGGAAAGCGCGTCCCAACCCACGCGGGCCTCCGACATGGACCACTTCTCTTGCCCATCGAAGGCGTCGATGGCGTGGACGCTCCGGCTGGTGTTGACGAAGATCGTGTCGCCGAGCCTGACGGGGAACAAGCGACTCGGGCTAGAGTGGCGAACGTTGCTGAAGGGGCTTCGGGGAAGGCGGAAGCTCGACTCCCATCCGTCCGGCGCTTCGGTAGCGGCGGCGCCCGCGAAGGGGGCCGTGATCACGAGGGACTCGGCCGCGATGCCGAGGGCGGGGCCGGTGATGAAACTGGCCTCAGTTTCCTTGCGCGTTCCACCGGACTCGCCGATGGACTCGTTCAGCGCAAGCGCCAGGTCGAGGCGCGCGAGGGCGCCGACGTGGGAGTCTTCGTCCGCGAGGGAAGCGACGTCCGTCCGCAGCGCCCTCCACTCCTCAAGGGTGATGGTCGTGCGCATGGGCTCGCCCACGTGGATCGCTGCGGCCCGGCCCCACGCGCGCACACCGTCGGCGGCGTGACCGAGCTCGATCTCGAGGTCGCCCAGTGCCCACCATGCGCGCTCCGCTGCCGGGGTGAGCGGCCAACGCCGCGCGACGCGCGCGAGGGCGCCGCGGTCGCTCGCCGCAATGGCACGTCGCAGGTTGTCCTTGGCCCGCGGGCCAAAGCGCTCACGGTAGAGCCGCTTGCCCTCCTCGGGCAGGCTAAAGAGCTGGCTCACCGCCCACGTACCGGCGCCCGCGTGGACGTCGGTTTGCGAGGGAGTGCGCGCCCCTTCGGGCTGGGGGCGCTCCGCGGCGAGCACTTCGCCGCGGTGCTCTTCGATGAGTCCCTGGAGCTCAGCGAGGGCCTCGGACCAGCGGCTGGCGGCGATGTGCTCCAGGGCCTTTTCGGCCTTCACCCGCGCCACCTGCGTGTCGTACAGGTGGAAGGGCGCGGGTTCGAACTCGTCGGGGTTCGGCGCGCCGTCTTGGGCAGCCAACGGCGCCACCAGAAGGGCCAAAGGTGCAAGCCGCCAGGTCCAGGCGCGCGCGCGCTTGGATCTGGGCTGGCGGGGGGGAAGGTCCTCTCCCGCGTGGGTTGCGTCCTGGGTTCTCATGGGGCGGTGTGGCTTCGGTCGTTCTGAATAGAGGGGTGGGCGGGCCCGGCTAGGAGGAGACGCTTGGGCGGATCAGACGAGTTCGACTCGCTTGCGGAGAGTCCATTCGACGCCGAGGATGCCGAGCGCGAGGAGCAGCGTCCCCCAGCGATCCCAGGCGTCATCGAGTTGGCTGGAAACGGGCTCGCGTCGTTCTTGGTCGATGGGGAAGGCCTGCTCGAGGTCGTCGAAGGTGTCCACCTTCACCGAGACCCCGCCGGTGATGCTCGCGAGACGTGCAAGCCCGTCGGGGTCGGGGCTTGGGTCCGCGTTTTCACGGGATGGGAGGGTCACCTCAAACTCGGCCGCCACCCGCGGCGCGCTAGAGCCGCTACCGAGGGCTTCAATGCGCGCCGTGTAGCGCCCGGGGCGGTCCGGCTGATAGGTGCCGCGGTACAGGCCCGGGCGTCCGGAAACGCCGGCCAAGACGAGGTTCTCGGGCTCCCCGTCGGGGCCTTCGATTTGAATCTCTTGGGACGCCTCTTCGCTCGGCCGGAAGTCCTCATCGAGAACGCGGGCTTCCAGGGTCACTCGCTCGGAGATGTCGTACTCACTGCGCAGCGCTTCCAGCTCGAAGCGACGGTCGCCGCTGCGCATGCGGCCGAGGGAGAGCCAACGGAGCGCGTTGCGCCAGAAGGCTTCGTAGTAGCGGTAGCCGTAGCGATGACGCCAGCGGTAAGACGCTTCGATGCCCATGAACATGGTGCGGCCCGACGGGTAGTACCCGATGACGAGCAGCGGGTCGCGTTCGCCTGCGCTAGCGGAGGAAATCGCGGAGTGGCGCAGGAGCACCTGGGACCCCGGCTTGGCCCCGAGCACAGGGAAGTGCCAGAAGAAGCCCTTGAGCCCGCGTTCCCCTTCCCAGAGGCTGCGGTTGACCTCGATGTCGCTCTCAAGGCGAACGATCTCGTGGGGCGCCGCGGGGTCGTCGAGGGTGTAGCGGAACTCTTCGTTCGTATCCCGATCGACGCTGCCGAGGCCGGTGCGGTCGAGCTCTACGGGAAGGAGCGACGCGAACTCGGTGCCCGCCACCGAGCGCGGCATGTCGTAGGGGCCTGCGACGATGCTCAGACCGCCGCCGCGTTCGACGAACTCCGTCAGTGAGCGCACGAACTCTTCGCCCTTCGCCGGATCCGGCGAGATGTTGTAGGGGTTGACGTCGCCGAGGATGACGACGTCGTAGTTCTCGAGCAGCTCCTCGCGGGAGGTGGGGACGCGATCGAGGGCGGGGAGGCCCTTCGTGCGATCCTGCTGGAAGTCGGGCGTGGCGGAAAGGAGGTACAGCTGCACGTCGATACGCTCGTCCATCCGGCGCAGCTCGGTGTTGAGGAAGCGGTACTCGTAGCGCGGGTAGCCTTCGACGTACAGCACGCGGATCTTCTCGCGGTTCACGCGCACCGTGGCGAAGGCCACGTTGTCGTCGAGCACGCGCTCCTCATCGAGGGCCTCGATTCGCAGGCGGAAGCGGCGCTCCGAGGAACCGTAGTCCACTGCGTCGCGGCCAGCGACAAGAACCACGCGGTCCCCGGATTCCACGAGGGGCACCTCCGTCGAAGCGACGAGGCGCACCTCGTCCGAGCCGGTGGTGGAGAGCTCTTCCAAGGAGAGCACCACGGTGCCGCCATCGACGCCGCGGGCCGAGACCCGCGCGGCGATTTCGATCTGGTCCCCTTCGAGGATCGACTCAGGCGCGTCCACGAGCTCAACCCGTGCGTTGACCTCGGTGCGCGCGTCACCCACGAGCACCGTGTTGATGGCGATGCCCGCGGTCTTTGCCGCCTGGGCCGCATCGTCGGGGAGGGCGCCGACGTTGGAGCGGCCGTCCGTCACCAAAACAATGTCGCTGACGTAGCGGCCGCGGTGCCCGGCGATGGCCGCGCGCACGGCGTCTCCGATGCCGGTGGCGGCGCCGCGCCCTGAGAGCGCCGTGGACTCGCCGAGGGTCGAGAGGTCATCCGCAAAGCGGAAGGTGCGCGGCACGTAGCCGCGGTTCTCAGCGGTCGTCACGATCGACGGGCGCAGGGCGGTGGCGACCTCGGCGCGTGTCGCGATCTCCGCTGGCTTACCCGTGAGGTCTACCACTGCGCGGCGGGCTTCGTCGGCGCCGATGTACGGGTCCTGGCTCGCCATGGATCCAGAGTCGTCCAAGAGGATCAGAACCTCGGGCTGGATGACGCTCTGTTCCTGACGCACGAATACCGGCCGAAAGAGGACGGCGAGCAGCAGCAAGAAACTCAGCGCCCGCAGCGTGACGAGGGTCCAGCGCATGCGGGTCGTCAGCGACTCGAACCAGTACGCGGCGGTGGCGATGAGCAGCGCAGCGGGGATCAGGATCAGCGCCACAACCCATGCGGCGGGCATGTCGAGGAAGCGCCACGTCTCTTGGACGGCGTCTGCGCCACCCACTTCCTGAAGGAGTGCGAAGGGCATCATGAGGTCGCTCCACGGCGACGCCCGATGTAGGCGCCAAACAGGGATTCACCGACAAGGAAGAGGAGGGCCGCCATGGCAAGCCAGCGCCAGATTTCTCCGCGGCGCGGTTGGTTGAGGTCGGCTTCTGTGTTCTTGCCGTCCGGGCTCAGCTCGGCGACGACGAGGGCCGGATGGATGGCTTCGACTTCGGCGGCACTAGCCCGAGCGAGATCGCTCTCGCTCCCCGTGAGCTGGACGGCGATGGGCTCGGACAGGCCCCCCTGTGCGCGCACTTCGAAGACGCCCACTTCATTGAAGAGCGTTCCGCTCAGCTGCGGCAGCGACCAGCGCTGGTCGGCCCGCTCAACGGCATCCCCGTCGATGGGCTGCTGCCCGCCGGAGGGACGCACGAGCGACGCGTCGCGCGGGAACTCATTGACGATGACCTGGACGTCGTCGCCTACGCCGACCGTGCGATCATCGTCCTCGGTGCCGCGCAGGTTCTGCAGCAGCTCAAGCACGAGGGGAACGAAGGTCTTGCCCGAGTCTGGGACGCGGTTCCAGGCTGGATCGATAGAGCTCGTCCAGAGCAGGACCGTGCCGCTGCCGTAGGCGCGTTCGACCAAGAGTGGGCTGCCAGCCGAATCGTCAAACCGAGCCAGCACCCGGGCCCCCGGGGCGGGGATCGCGGCGACGAACTCGTAGAACGGAACTTCGGTCAAGAGCGGCCGCCGCTTCTCGTCCGTGAAATAGAAGAGGCCGGGGGAGTCTTCGTCGAAGCTCGTCACCCGGTAGTACGTCGTGCGCCGCGCGGCTGCGACTCGCCTTTGGAGCTGGGCGGGGAGAAGCCCCGTGTCGTCGTCCCTCCGGAGGTTCTCGCTCCATTGATCGAGGTCGCCCATGCGATCTCCGACCGTGATGAACAGTCCAGCGCCTGCGGCCACGCGGGCCTCCATGCGTGCCGCCGCGGACGCGGGCACGGTGGGGACGTTGGCGAGAACGATCACATCCGCGTCTTCGATGGGGGAGTCCGGGCCTGCGAACTCAGCTGGGCTGAGCACGCGCACGGAGAAGGGGCTGACGCTCTCTCCACCGAGAGAGTCGTCGGGCGGTTCGAGTACCGCGAGCAAGAAGCCCACCTCGTCTTCCTCTAGCCGTTCGGCGGGGGCGCCGTTGACCACGAGGACCTCGAGGGGCTCTGGGAGCAGCACCACCAGGGAGCGCTCATCGTCCACACCGAGTCGGTCGCCCTCAAGGGTGGCCGTGAGCGCGTGGTGTCCGGCGATCGGGATCTCCGCGGTGAAGATCGCTTCGGCAGAGGACTGCGCCGGGATGTCGACGCGCTGGCTCGGGAGGCGCTCACCGCCGACGCTGAGGGCGACGCGTTCGGCCAAGAGGTCCTTGTCGCCGTGGTTGGCGATGGAGACCGCCACCTCGAAGGGGACGCCGGCCCGGGGCGGCTCGCCGAGGATGCCGATGGACTCGACGCTCAGGTTGCCTGGGCGAAGCGTGCGGGTGCCGAGGTCTTCCACCACCACGCGCACTTCGAGGGCGTCGAGGACTTCGAGTTCTTCCGCCAGCGCCAGGGGCTGGTTGGCCGCGTCGCTGCCTTGGCCCGTGTCGGATGCGCGGGATCCGTCGGTCGCACGGCGGGTCGGGGCGGCGAACGAGGACGCCTGAAGATCGGTCAAGAGGCGCACGTCGACAGCGCTGGACACGCCGCCCGCTAGGTCGTCCGAGATGGCAGCGGCGACATCGGCGATGGCCGCCGCCAGGTCCATGGCCTCGTCCATGGGGGAGTCGAGGGTCTCCAGGATCGACGCGGCTTCCACCGGGCCCATCATGGGGTAGCTGCGCGGGGTCTCGCCTGCAAACACCATCCGCACGCGGTCGCCGCGGGACTCGTCTAGGTCGGCGATGAGCTCGGCGGCGCGGCCGACGATACGCTCGAAGACGGTCTCGACCTCTTCGCGGTAACCGGTGGACGCGGAGCCGTCGATGATCAGGACGAGGTCGCGGCGCTCTTCGCGGAGCGCAGCCAACGGGCTGTCACCGGATGCAAACGGTCGCGCGATCGCCAAGGCGAGTGCGGCCACGGCCAGCATGCGCAGCAGCAGGAGCAGGAGATTCTCCAGCTGCACCTGGCGCCGCGTCTTTTTGTACGCGGCCAGGACGAAACGCATCGCCGCCCAGCGCTGCGGCCGGTGGCGCTGGCGATTGAGCAGGTGGATGATCAGCGGAACGACGCAGAGCGCCGCGCCGATCGCTAGCCCGGGATTTTGGAAGCCTTCGATCACTCTGAAATCTTCTAGGAAGCTCCGCCGCGTGCGCGGGCGAATCGGCGTGCTAAGTAGGCGGAGAGGACGGCGTCCAGCGGCTCGTCAGTGGAGACGCGCTGGAAGTCGATGGACAGTGCGCGGGCCTTTTGGGCGAGCTCTTTCGAGTGCCCCTCGATCTCTTCTAGGTAGGCGTCGCGGATGGCCTTCGGATCGATCTTGAGGTCGCCCGCGTTCTCAAGGCCTTCGAGCTTGACGAGCTTGTCGAGGTCGAAGGACATTTCGAGGGGGTCGACGATCTGGAACAGGATCGGCTCGTGCCCGCGGTGCACGAGGCGCTTGATACCCGCCATGATCTCGTCGACGTCATCGAAGAAGTCCGAGAAGATCGCGGTGATGCCGCGGCGACGCAGGCGCGGTACGAGGGAGTTGAGCACGCCGCCCACGGCGGTGGGCCCGCCCGGCGCCGCGTTCTCGAGCTCGCCGAGGATCGCGATCTCTTGGCGCGTTCCGTTCCCAGGCGGCACCTTGGCGCGCATCTCGGTATCGAAGATCACGAGGCCCGCCGTGTCGCGCTTGGAAAGTACGAGGTGGGCGAGGGCGGCGGCGCCCCAGCGTGCGTAGTCGAACTTGCTCCAGTTTAGCGAGCTGAACGCCATCGACTCGGACGCGTCGACGAGGATGTTGAGGGACAGGTTCGTCTCCTCCACGTACTCCTTGACGACAAGGCGCTCCGAGCGAGCGAACACCTTCCAGTCGACCTTCTTGGTTTCGTCCCCGGGAGCGTAGGCGCGGTGCTGCGCGAACTCGACCGAGCTACCGCGCTGGGGGGAGGCGTGCATGCCGGACATGAAGCCCTCCACCGCCTTCCGGGCCACGAGTTCGAGGCCGGAGAGACGATCGAGGATCGCTGGGTCAAGGGTTCCGAGCGGGCGCGCCAAAGGTGAACCGGGCTAGAGGGTGAAAGGGACCGTGTGGAGGGAGGGGGCGGCCGGTTGGGCCGACGGGCTAAGTGACGCTCTAGACGCGAACGCCCGGCAGTCCCGCGCCGATCTTGCTGGGGTCCACCTCCGTCAAGAGACGGTCGATCAGGTGGTCGGAGGTGATGTCCTCCGCCTGCGCCGAGAAGTTGGTCACGATCCTGTGGCGCAGCACGGGGTGGGCCACCGCCTTGATGTCGTCGATCGAAACGTGGGCGCGGCCCGCGAGGGCGGCGTGGGCCTTGCCGCCCAGGATGAGGAACTGGCTGGCGCGCGGGCCAGCGCCCCAGTCGACGCTCTCTTTGATGAAGCCAAGGGGCTCGCCGCCGCGCACGCGGGTCGCGCGGGTCAGGGCGAGGGCGTAGTCGAGGATCTCGTCGGCGACCGGCATCTCGCGGATGGCGGCCTGGAGTTCAGCGAGCTCTTCGCCGGAGACGGCCGAGCTGACCTCGTCCATCGCTCCGCCGGTGGTGCGCTTCAGGATCTCGCGCTCTTCGGCGGCGTCCGGGTAGCCCACATTGACCATGAACATGAAGCGGTCGAGCTGGGCTTCGGGCAGGGGGTAGGTGCCCTCCTGCTCGATCGGGTTCTGGGTTGCCAGCACGAAGAACGGCTGGGGCAGATCGTGGGTCTTGCCGCCGGACGTCACGCGGCGTTCCTGCATCGCTTCCAGCAGGGCGGCCTGGGTCTTCGGCGGCGTACGGTTGATCTCATCCGCGAGCACGACGTTGGCGAAGAGCGGTCCATTCTCGAAGCGGAAGGAGCGCGCGCTCGTCTCCGGGTCGATGTGCAGGAGCTCGGTGCCGGTGATGTCCGAGGGCATCAGGTCCGGGGTGAACTGGATCCTGTTGAACTTGAGGTCCATCGTCTTGGCGAGGCTCGAGATCATCAGGGTCTTCGCGAGCCCCGGTACGCCGACGAGCAGGCAGTGCCCGCGGGTGAGGATCGCGAGGAGGAGCTGATCCAGCACCTCATCCTGGCCGACAATCACGCGGCGCAGCTCGGTCTTCATCTTGGAGTGGACGTCGCGGAGTCGTTCGAGCTTGGCTTCGAGCATGGATCAGGTCGCCTGCCGCGGTGATGGGCGGGCCAGGTTGAAAAAAGGAGAGGGGCCGATAGGACGCCGGGGACACCTGATAGGTGCCGCCCAAGGCCCCTGTTACGGGTCAGCGCAGCAATTTCGTGTGCTGACCTTGTAGGAATAGGACGCAAGGTACCTGGATACGCGCCCGGTCCCGCACTGCCACGGGAGGTTTACACGTGGCCACAGGGACTCATCGACCTTTGAGACGCATTCCCGAAGGCCTCGGGAGCAGTCAGTTGGGGAGCGCGTAGACCCAGACGGTGTCCCGCCCGAGCACGTAGAGAAAATTTTGCCGCCGGACGATGTCGCCGCCCGTGCCGGCGCCCTGGCTGGTCATGGGGGCGGCCTGGACGAGGCTGAAGTCGTTGGCGGCGGCGAAGGCGCTGAGTTCCGCCGTTCCAGCGGCCCATAGCTCGGTTCCTGAGGCATTGAGGGCGGCGATGCCTCCAAATCGGTCGCTGGGTGCCAGGTATGCGGCGGGTTGTCGCACTTTGCCCGGCGCGTCCACCAATAGCGACGAGTAGCGGGCGTAGCGGCCTAGAAGGATCAGGGTGGACGCCTCGTCTGTGCCCTGCGTGCCTTCCGCGGGCTGGGTGGCGGCAAGGGCGCCTTGGGGCGAGATCGCAGCCAGGTCGAGGGCGTTGCCTCGAACGCGGGGCGCTTCTGCGAGGAAAGACCCGTTGATGGGGGCGGGGCCCGCCGGGAGCGGATACGCGAAGCTGGAGTCGAACGGGGTGAACCAGGCGGTCGTGGTTGGGCCATCGTCGATAAGCATGGGGGGGCGAGAGCCTGGCCAGCCTCCTTCGTCGACGGTCCGGCGCTGATTGCGGAAGGCCCAGAGCAGCCGTCCCTCCGCCGCTCCGAAGGCCGCAAGGAGGCCGGAATTGGTACCGACCAGGATCGTGCCGGAGGGACGATGGATGTTCAGCGGCATCGTGGTGGCTGCGTAGTAGCCGGCCTCACCGCGGGCGTTGCCGTCGAGGTGGCCCCTCTCTTTTGTGACGGATACGGACCAGTGGACCGTTCCGGTCAGGGCATCGAGGGCGATCAGCCGCACCTCGTCGGTGCGATCCTCGGAGCTTTCGTCGCCGCCGCCGAGGCCCCGGGCGAGGACAAAGACCTTGTTGTCCGCCATGACGGGGCCGGGCTGGAATTCCCAGCCGGGGCCGAGGTCCCAGTTCGTCAGCGGCTTCCCCGAGCGGGAAAACACGTCGGAGAGCGCGCCAAAGGCCTCGCTGTCGCTCCTTCGGTTGCTGGATGGACCGGAAGGGTCGAGGGCGATGAGCCCGTCGCGCAGGACCCAGAGGGGCTTCAGCGGGCGGTCCGTCGGACCCTGTGAGCAAACGCCCAGCGTATTTCCTACCGCGGCGATCTCGACGTCGCGGAAGCTCCGGGCCGGCTCGCCCCGGCCCATGACCATGGCGACGCGGCTTCCGTCCGAGGCCGGCAGCGACGGCCATCCGCCCGCCGAAGGTGCCGCTCGGGCGACGGGCTGGTGAATGCCGAATAGCTCCTGGTAGAGCGATCGAACGGCGCCGGTGGGGCGGAGCGCGATGCGGTCGCCGTCCTCGGTGGGGATGAGCGATAGAATCCCGTGGGCGCCTTGGACGACAGCGGCGCCGTCGCTGAAGAAGGCGATCCCCGTGCTGAGTCCCAGGCCGAAGGGCTCATCGGAGCGGCGGGTGATTCCCGAGAGGCGCTGGGTCGTGACGAGCCGGGGGATAGGGGACGTTTGGTTGGATGGAGGCTGGGCGCCGGCTGAGGGAGCGGTTGGGTCCGGTGCGATCGCCCGCGGTGGCGGCTCGGTGTGGTCTTGGCCGGAGCGCTGGGCGAGCGTGGCATCGAGAACCTGGTGGCGAACGTCGATAGCTGCTTCCCAACGGGCATCTTTCGGGAGGCCTTCGGAGTGCCGAGCTGCCCGGGTGAGCCACGCACCCGCGGCTACGGGTTGACCGGCCTCCACCTCGAGGTCGAAGAGTGCGAGACTGGCGCGGAAGCCATGCTCGGTGAATGGGTAGTTGCGCTCGAGGGTAGAGAGGGAGCGATAGGTCTCGGCCGGGTCACCGGTAGGGGATGTGCCGGCGGTGCGGGCGCGCTCCCAGGCTGAACTCGCGAGGGTGCCAAAGCGTCGTTGCCACTCGCCTCTATCCTCTGGCGAGAGCGCACCAAGGCGGCGAACGACGGCTTCGCCAACGCCTTCCGAGCGGCGAGCGTTCGTTCCATAGGGGTCACGGCTAGGGAAGGGGCTGGCGGCGGCCCCCTCGACTCCGCCCGAGACATCGGTCAGGTCGAGGCGGACTCCATCGCCGGATGTGGAGTTCAGGAGCGCTTCGCGCCATGCGTCAAAGGCCTGGTTGCGCGGGGTCGCGCGGTCACGGGGGTCTGCGTCCGCTGCCTTGGCCCAGCTTGCGTCACCGGCCGCCAGGGACTCCTCCGCGGATCGATGGGCAGGGAGCGGGGTGGAGTTGCGGATGGCTCCTTCGTCGTCGGCTCGGCTGACGGACGGAGCCACGGTCAGGGCTGCCGCTATGGAGAGGACAAATAGGGTCGTTCGAGGCGCTTGCATGCCCCCTCAAAGTGCCACGGGCGAGCCCCCTGCGCGAGCGCCAACCGGAAACGGCTCACGCTACCGTCCGGCGCGCTGCTCGTTGAGCTCGTCGTGGGCCTGCTTGCGCAGAACTCTCTCCCGGAAGAGGGGGTCATCCCACGCGGCTCGCTGGGCAGTGAGGCGACGGAATTCGGCACCCGTGCGGTCGTTCCGCTCGACGACGGCCGGCATCTCTGCCTCGAGTCGACTCTGCTCCCGCAGTGCGGGCTTAAGCCCTCCTTCAGTCAGCTGCCAGATCAGGATCAGCGGCGCCCAGACCGGAGCCCAGCTCACCGTGGCGCGAAGGATTCGCACGGGAAGGAGCTTCGAGAGGCGTCGATCCGAGGGCATGGCGGAGCCATCGGTGACGAGAGGTGGGATCTGGACCGGGAAGTTCGATCTTTTTCTCCGCCCGCGATGCGGGGCGAGAGAATCGGGCTGCGAACGCTGAATCGGCCCTCACGGCCCCGTATCGCGTGTCGAGCGAGCTCATGTGAGCACTGTTCACCAGGGCGGGTGCCACTGGGGGGCGACCCGGCAGAAGAAACTTCCAAAGAACTCTCCGAGCCCCTTGACCACGGGAGATGGATCCCTATGATTCGCCCCCTCGAAGCAGCGCCAAGCGCCGCAACGAGCACCTCACAACGCAGCTCACACCAAGCCCGGCGCTCACCAGCGATCGGCCACGATCTTGTCCAGAAGGGCGAGCTCGCCGGCCCATCCCTGACTCCCAACGGAGACGCGAGAGACCGACTTGGAATATCACCCAGCCGCCCTCGATCTCACGTCGTGGATAGCGCGCTGAGCAGGTGAGTCGACCCGCCCCGCCAGGTTCGCCCATTGAGGTATGCCCGGCTCAGCGATTGTCGACGCTGCGACGTCCCCACGTCTGTCTGCGCCACGTGCGCATTCATGCCAGTGGTTGGTGTTGCCAGTTCTTTGAAAACAGAGTGACTCTTGAATTTGAGTGCGAGCGTGTCTTCGCTT
>CAYQKK010000055.1:13292-41652 GCA_964417955.1 uncultured Planctomycetaceae bacterium | reverse complement strand
CCGGGACGTACTTCAGTATTTCCGGCGCTAGAGGCGCGGGATTTCCGGCGCTAGAGGCGCGGGATTTCCGGCGCTAGACGACGCGGGATTTCCGGCGCTAGAGACGCGGGACTTCCGGCGCTAGTCGCCGCAGGCCATGAGAAGGCGCCCCTCCTGGGATACAAGAGGGGCGCCTTCTCGATTAGAATCCCTGCGCGATGTCCGTCCCATCTGATTCGAGCTTCACCGAGACGCCAGCCGCTGGGCCGGCCGCCGGTGACGGTGAGTCCATCGATGACTCACGGATGACGCTGGGGGAGCATCTGGGCGAGTTGCGGACTCGGCTGATCCGGGCCACGGCCGCGTTCGCCATCGCGGTGATCGTGCTGTACGTCTACCGCGGACCTGCGCTTCAGTTCATCCTGATTCCCTACGGTCAAGCGGCCGAGTGGCTGGACACGGATCTCTCCAAGGTCTTCCTCGACAAGGTCGTCGAGGACCCAGAGCTCCACTGGGATGATTACTTCTTCCCGCCGGAGCTCGAGATTCCCCGGGAGGACGCTGGGTTTGACAAGGCCAAGTTCATCGAGTCGCACGCGGACGAGCTCAGGGTTGCGAAGGAGCTTCGCTTCCCAAAGCAGCCCCAGGCCATCAACGCGGCAGGCCCGTTCATCACCAAGCTCAAGATCGCGGTCTTACTGGCGGTCTTTGTTGCGGGGCCCATCTTCTTGTGGGAGATGTGGATGTTCATCGCGGCGGGCCTCTACAAAGCCGAGCGCCGCATCGTGTACTCGTTCTTCCCCGTAACGCTGCTCCTGTTCCTCACGGGGGTCGCTTTCGGCTTCTACTACATGGTGCCGAACGCCATCTACTTCCTGCAGGCGGACGGGATTGGCACGGACGGCATCCGGCGCGACATGGAACTCGGGGATTACATGCAGTTCCTGCGCGGGCTCTCCCTCGCGCTCGGAGTCGTTTTCCAGCTGCCTGTGGCCCAGGTGGTTCTCAGCCGAACGGGTCTTGTGAACCCGAAGCTCTACGCCAAGTACCGCGGCCACATGGCCATCGCGGCCCTCGTCATCGCGATGTTCCTCACGCCGCCTGATCCGTTCACCCAGCTGCTCTTGGCCGGGCCCGCGATCGTGCTGTGGGAGATCGGCTACTGGGTCTCGCGCATGTTTTGGACGCCGCCGCCCGAGATCATCCCCGAGGATGAGCTGACCGAATCCGGGGCCGCGACGTGAGCACGCTCGATCCCGCAGGCCCGGGCTCTGCGGCCGTGGGCATCGTCGCCGTGGGGGATGAGCTCCTCGTCGGCGCTCACCCAGATCTCAACTCCCCGTATCTGGCCCATCGCTGCGTCGAGTTCGGGCGTCAGGTGAAGCGGGTCATCGTGGTGGGCGACGACGAGGAGGACATCGCCGCCGCGGTGAACTCGCTCGCCCACGATTGCTCCCTCGTCCTCGTGAGCGGAGGCCTCGGCCCCACCCTCGACGACGTGACGCGCCACGGGGTCGCCAAGGCCCTCGGCGTGCCGCTCTACGAGTCCGAGGAAGCCTGGGAGGAGGTCCGCGGCTGGTTCGTCCGCGCGGGCCGTCCGATCCTCGATTCGAATCGGCGCCAAGCCCTGATCCCCGAGGGCTCCGAGCGCATCCCGAACGGCTTTGGTACGGCCCCTGGGTTCCGTGCCGCCCATCCGTCCGGCGCCATCGTGATGGTGGGGCCTGGGCCGCCCCGGGAGCTCCAGGGTGTCTTCGACGCCGAGATCGCTCCGTGGCTAGAAGGCCATCCCCCCGACGAGCTCAAGCGCGCCAAGCGGACGCTTCATTTCGGCGACCTGCCGGAGAGCACGTTCGCGGAGACGGTGGGTGAGTGGATGGCTCGCGACGCCAACCCGCTCGTCGGGGTGACCGTCAAGGAAGGGGTCCTTTCGGTGCGCTGCGTCGCGACCGCGGGGGCCCAGAGCGAGGCCGACGCCATGGCGGCCGACCGCGCCGAATCGATCCGAGCGGCGTTCGCTGACCGCTACCTCGGCGATGAGGTGGCTGGCCTCGGGGCCTTCGTGGGAGCGCGTCTTGCCGCGGCGGACCTCTCCTTTACCGTGGCTGAATCCTGCACCGGCGGGATGGTGGCCGCGGCCCTCACCGATGCGCCCGGGGTCAGCGCGGTCTTCGATGGCTCGTTTGTGACCTATTCCAACGCGCGGAAGGTCGAGCTGCTCGGGGTCTCGGAGGCCACCCTTGCGGACCATGGCGCCGTCTCCGAGCAGGTGGCGTCAGAGATGGCGAAGGGCGCTCTGCTGCGCACAGGCGCCCGCCTGGCCGTATCCGTCACGGGCGTCGCCGGTCCAGGTGGGGGCACCGAGACAAAGCCCGTGGGGCTCGTGTGGTTCGCCTTGGCGATGCGACGCGTCCCCGGGCCCGATGGCGGTCCTGGCGAGATCGAGCTTCGGACTTTGGAGCGCCGCTGGCCGCCGCTGGGCCGCCAGAGAGTTCGCTCCTGGGCCTCCAATAGGGCGCTAGGCCTCCTCCTCGAAGGGGCAACAGCGCTCAGCCCTTCGGGTTCATCAAGAATTGGAGGGTGAGAGGCTGGCACTCCAAGAATCGAGTGCTATTCTTGCCGCCCGCGCAACGCTCCCCGGAGCGGGTGGCGCACTCCCCTGTGGTGTAATTGGTAACACAGCTGTTTTTGGTACAGTCATTTCAGGTTCAAGTCCTGGCGGGGGAACCACCACTCTTTTTCATTGAGTGAGGGCTTTCACTGTGTGAGGGCCTCCTCTGAGTGAGTGCCTTCTCTGAATCCCTTCTCCGAGGGCGGGGCCGCTTCGAAGAGGCGGGGAATACGGATCGTGGTCGAGTCGTCGAAAGGCTCCCACCCATTCCCCAGGTTTCCCATGACCCTCCACTTGCGTTCGATCCTGCGTTCCACCCGATGGGCGCTGACCGTCCTGGTCACAGCCCTCTTCCTGACGTCTGCCCCGGCCGCCGCCCTTCAAGGGCTGGTTCAGCTGCGTCTCGCGGGGGAAGTCGCCGCGCCCTCGTCAGACGGCGAGAATTCCGGGGACTTCGGCCACCTCGTGGAAGTTGAGATCGATTCGAGCGCTGGGGCGCAGCCGCAGAGCGTTGTGCTGCACCTGCACCTCGCGAATGGCACGACCGGCGGAGAGCTACTCCAGCTCGTTTCCGCCAAGCTCAAGCTCGCGGGGATTCCCGCCACCTTCACGCCTACGCAGGGCACCGGGAAAGAGAGCCCTTGGGCCCGCGGGGCTTCCCTTTGGGTCGAGGGTGCCACCCGAGTTCACCTGCGACTTGGTGGAGGACTCGTGGGCAGCGTAGCCTGCGCCGAGGGCCCCCCCCAGGGGATCCGACTTCATCCGGCGTCGGCCATCCCAGGCTCGACTCTCGTCTTTGTCTCTGGGTCGACCGCGATCGTCATGAAGGATCGTGCGCCGATTCGCGGCCGCGTGACGTTCAGCACCGTGCTGGAGAAGGTCGAGCACGCCGCCGAAGCCGCGACGGCCCTTTGGAAGGCCGCCACCGGCAAGTGGGTCAGTGACCGCCCCGGCGGCGACACGTGGCGCCCGCTCAAGATGTCGAACGGGGCGGCGCTCACCGGCGTATCGATTCGCCTCGGCGGCCGAAGCGATTGGGCGCTAGAAGTCGCCCTATAGCTGGACGGTCTGGTCAGAGAACACGAGCACCTCGATGTTCCGGACGAGGTCCGTACCGAGGCCTGGGTTCGAGTTGTGCTGGACCGTCGTGCTTCCGTCGCCGTTGTTGGTGACCGTGAACTCAGCGAACGGAGCGTTGTAGATGGCGGAGTCAAGGCCAGCACCGCCGTCCAAGACGTCGTCTCCCGAACGGCCATTGAGGTTGTTGTTGCCGTCGTTGCCGAACATCGTGTCGTTGCTGCTGCCGCCGGAGAGCTCGGCGTTGTTGTTGCCCGTCAGGCGGATCTCGCCAAGGTACTGGGCGCGGCTTGAGTAGCCCACGCTCTCGCGGAACAAGAGGTCGAAGGTGCCGCTGAAGCTCGGGTCGATCTCTGCGGGGAAGGTGTGCTGCTGCGTGAAGTAGGACTCGAGTAGGTTGAGCGTCGAGGCGTCACCCACCTGCATGGAGGGGCGATCTCCGAAGGCATAGACTCCATCTTGGGCCGAGCCGTCGCCGCTGGGGTCGTGGCCCCAAACGCCGGAATGGGATTCGACGATGACCCCGAGATACTCCTCGTTGGCGTCCAGGTAGGGCTCAGGGCCAGCCGGCACGAAGGTTCCGTCCGCCTGGGCGTTCATGGACGCGAGGATCATCTGGTTGGTCCAGTCGGGGCGCACCTCGGTCAGCCCTTGACGGTAGACGAGGACGGCGGTGGCGCCCATCGTCTGGTCGTAGGCGGGGCTCGCCTGGAGGTACTCCGGTGACCCCTCGACGATCACGCGGTTTCCGAAGAGCGGAACGTAGGCTCCGCCGAAGTCGGCGTCGAACGTTGCGACATTGGCGTCGGTGAGGTCGTACTCGCTCTCGTTTGCGAAGATCGCGAGCGTGCCGCAGTTGCCGGAGATCGAGTCCGCCACGTCGGACTTGTCCGCGCCGGCCGAGGTGCCGGGGACGTCATCCAAGTGCATGGTGAGCACCGCGCGCGCGCGGCGGATCTTCACGTCGCTCACGCCCGCCTGGGCCAACAGGTGGATGCGTTCGCCCGAGGGCGTTGTGAGGGCGGTGTAGCGGTCGAAGACATCCGTCACGATGGGGCTCAGGCTAGCCGCGTCGAGGTCGACAATGGCCAGGCCGTCCGCGCCCAGATCGAGCTCGTCGAGGGCGGCGCAGCCCGTGAGGGGGCCGGTGCCAGCGCCTCCGCCTCCGCCCGTGCCGCCGGAGCCGGAGTTGCCGTTGTCGTCGTTGTTGACACAGCTGACAAGGGCGAGGGATGCGATGAGGACAGGGCCGTAGCGGTGGAGCTTCATGGTTGCAGTGGTGCGCAGTTACAGAGGATGATCTTTCGAGCGCTGGTACGAACGGGGGGGGCTGAGCCAAACAGCGCAGTCCCGCCCTTTCAAAAATAACCCGTCCCACAGGCTCTTGGGGGAAATCTCGATCCGGGGCTGCCTCGGCGCTGACATCGCCGTCAGAGCATCCAGGGTGAGGCGGCTACCGCTCGCGCTTGGCTCTTCTCGGGCGGTGAAGAAAACTCGGCTCGACATATCTTGCGCCCAACTCGAAGGCCTGCAGCGCCTCCGCTTTCGTCGGCACAGATGGGGCCAGTCCGACCTGGAACTCCGCCTCGATGGCGGCTTTCAGGGCCGAAGCCACGCTCTCAAGGGACACTCCCGGAGCGGCGGAACGAACCGTCGCTACCCCTTCTTCCAAGGGCGAGCCGTCGACCTTGATGGAGCCATGATGGAGGATCCTTCCGCCCGTTCTGCGCTGGGCCGTTCCGACGCCCTTGCGCGAGTGGGCTTCGCCCGCGCTCGTCCAGGAGATATCCTGGGGCGTGGACTCGTGGAAACACATCCCGGTGCCTTGGACGTCCGAGAGCGAGGGCTCGCTGCGGCGCATGCAGACGCCCGGGACGCCCACGGAGAGAAGCGCCGCGATGATGGCCTCGTGGGTGCGCTCATAGCTCGCAGGCACGGACCCTGCGTAGGCGGGGTCCTTCGCGTCCAAGGTGATCGAGAACGTCAGCTCGCCCGCGTGGTGGTGGATCGCGCCACCGCCGGTGAGGCGGCGTACAACCTGCCGGTGCCCCTTCGCGGCCGCCACGTCATCAAAGGCCTGGAAGTACCCGAGGGAGATCGCGTCCGGCTGCCACGTATAAAGACGAAGCGTCGGCACGGAGCGCAGCTCCGCATCGACGCCTTTCAAAAGGGCCTCGTCGAGGCCCATCGCGTCGGTCGCGGAGACGTCATAGGTCTCCAGGAGCCGCCACGTTTGGGGCTTCATCAGCTAGTGACGTTTGCTTCGTAACCAGCCGCGTCGAGCAGGTGCTCGAGGCTCTTGTCGTCCGGCTTGATCTTGATCAACCAGCCCTTCTTCCAGGGATCCTGGGAGAGGGTCTCGAGGTGCTCTTCGATCTCAGAGTTGATCTCGACGATCTCGCCGCCAACGGGAGCGTTCAGGTCGGAGACAGCTTTGACGGACTCGATCTCGCCAAAGGTCTCGCCCTGCTCGATCACGCGGCCGACGTCGGGAAGGTCGCAGTACACGAGGTCGCCTTCGTTGCCGTTGGAGAGTTCTTCCACGGCGAAGTCGGTGATGCCGACCACGATGAGGTCGCCGTCAAGCTTGGCCCACTCGTGGCTGTCGAGGTATCTACGGTCGTCTGGGCGCATGGGTGCTGTTGGTTGGGGCTGTGGGGGGGGGTGGGGTTACTTGCGCGTGCGCGAGTAGAAAGGGAGGTCGCAGATCGTGCACTCTTGGCGCTTTCCGCGAATGTCCATGTGAATCGTCAGGCCGGCCTCGGCGAGGGCCACTGGAACGTAGGCCGATCCGATGTTCAAGCCAAGGGTGGGGGAGACAGCGCCAGAGCAAACGGCACCGACTTCATCCTCGCCGTGGAAGAGCTTGTAGCCCTGGCGGGGGACGCGCTTGCCGTCGGTCTTGATGCCGACCAGCTGGCGCGTGGGGGACTCCTTGATGCGCGCGAGAGCGTCGCGGCCCATCCAGTCGCCCTTCTCCTCTTTGAAGGAGATACCGAAGTTCAGCCCGGCTTCCACGGGGTTGTGTTCGGCGTCGATCTCGTGTCCGTAGAGCGGCATGCCCGCCTCAAGGCGCAGCGTGTCCCGTGCCCCAAGTCCAATGGGCGCAAGGCCAGCGTCCTTCCCTGCGGCGAGGAGTTCGTCCCAAACGCGCGGTGCCTCGGCGTCGGGGAAGTACAGCTCGAAGCCGTCCTCGCCGGTGTAGCCGGTGCGGCTCACGCGCACGTTATCGATCCCAGCGACCGTTGCGAAGGCGAACTTGTAGTAGCCGACCTCGGAGAGGTCCTTGTCTTTCACGAGGGGCTGCAGCGCGGCCTCGGACTTCGGCCCTTGGAGCGCGAGCATCGCGAGCTCATCGGAGCGATCCGTGATCGTGACGTCGGCGCCCTTGACGTGATCGCCGAGCCAGCTCAGCACAGCTTCCTTGTTCGACGCGTTCGCCACCACGAAGATGTCCTCTGGCCCCGTCTTATAGAGCAGCAGGTCATCGAGCGGGTTGCCGTCCTGGTTGCACAGGAGGCCGTAGCGAATCGAGCTCTGGGGGATCTTGCCCACGAAGCTCGTGACCATGGAGTCGAGGAAGGCGACGGCGTCCTTGCCCTTCACTTCCAAGCGGCCCATGTGTCCCAGATCGAACAGCCCCGTGTGCTCACGCACGCGCTTGGCCTCGTCGAGGATCGAGGCGTATTGCACGGGCATGCTCCACCCGCCGAACGGCACCATCTTGGCGCCGGCGGCCACATGGGTCGCATGCAGGTTGGTCTGTCTCAGATTGGCGTCGGTCATGGGCGGACAAGTGTAGTGATTCGAGGCTGAGGGGGCCTTCGCAGCGGGAGCAAAATAGCTCTCTCCGGGCGCATTCCAGGGCGTGCCCCGAGAGCGGGGTAGGTTTCAGTGTTGAGGCCGCCGGGGGGGTGGGCTCCGCTCCCACCGCTATCGAACCTGTCATGCACGCTCAACTCAGCCGCCCGAATCGGATCCCGCTCTTCCTGCGCTCCGCCGCCTTGGCCGCAACGGCCCTCGCCGCAACGCTTCCCAACGCCTCCGCGGCGCCTGCCCAGGACCCCTTCGCCCAAGGGGAACGCTGGTCCCACGCCCCGGCCGCCGCGGATTGGATGCCCGATCAGGTCCTCTTTGCCGGGGACGATTCCTTCGTCTGGACCGCCCAGCGGGGCGCGGACCAAGCGCTCCGCCTGCTGGATGCGGTCGCCGATGGATCCCAGGCAGCCCGCGGCACCGTGGCCCGGACGTCCGATGAATTCGGCTCGCCGATCATCGCCACCGGAAGCCGTGGCGACGCCGTCTTCGCCCTGCGCCAGTTCAACCAGCCGTCCGCCTTCGAACGCACCCCCCTCGTCATGGCCTACGACCCCACCGCGGCATCCGGTGGTGCCGAGATGACGGAGACGTGGAGTCATGACCTCGATGTCCGCATCAACGGCCCCGTGCGCCTCGCCTGCGATCGGACCGGCAGCATCGTGGCAGCCGCCGCCTGGAACTCGACGACGGGTTCCGTTCGGGTCGACGTCATCAACGGCACCGACGGCACGCTCCTCGGGCGCCGCGACATGCCCGCGTTCTCCCTCAACGGCCTTGCGGTTTCTGGCGACGGCACTCGCATCGCCGTGGCCAGCGGCCTGACCCTCTACGTTCTGGACGCTCTGGCAACACCCATCCACAGCGAGCCGCTCACCACGTCGACCCAGGCGCTCGCTCTCTCTTTCGACGGCACAACCCTCGCCTTCGGTGAGATTGGTGCGATCAACATCTTCCGCGAGCGCTCTTCGGGTGGCTACACCACCTTCCAGCGCTACCCGGCCACCGCGTCCGAGCTTCCAAGCCGCATCGACCTGTCCGACGACGGCTCACTCATGGCGATCGCTTGGTGGAACTACACGAGCGGCACGGATGCGCGCTTCGAGATCTACGACAGCGTCTTTCAGTTTCCGCTGGCGTCCCACACCCAGTTCGCGATCTTCGGATCCTCACAGAACCTACCGGTCGAGGCCAAGATCACCGCAGACGGCAATCGCGCCGCCTTCGCGACCTGGGGCAACGGCTCCGACCCCGAGGTCATCATGCTGAACATCGGCGGGTTCGGGCCTAGCCTCCAGGTCGACCTCCCGGGCAGCAGCCGCGGCATGGACTTCGATGCCTCCGGCACCCGCGTCGCCATCGGACACAAGGACGTTCACTCCTCGATCTTCGGCGCAACCGGCGCGGTTCGCTTGGTGGACACCGGCGAGCGCAGCCTCGCCGTCACCAACACGCCTGAGCTTGGCGGCACCCTCGAGGTCGCCGCGATCGAGCCGGGCTCGTTTGGCGGCTGGTTCATGCTCGGGCCAAAAGCCGCTACCCCGATCGTCTTCCCGGGCGTCACCGGATTGCTGCGCCTGCAGCGCAACCAGCTCACTGTCTTCGGCCGCCTCTCCGACGCGAATGGCCGCATCAACCTGTCGCTGCCGATCCCGAACACGGCAGCCATGGTTGGCCAGCAGATGCACGTGCAGGCTGCTTTCCGCACCACCCAGGGCCTCAAGCTGACCGAGAACCTGGTCAGCCCCTTCGTGGTCAGGTAGGCCTGCCCGAAGGCTGGGTCAAGCGTCGGGCTTTTTGAGCCGGCCGCGGTAGGACTCCAGCCGCTCGATATCTTCTTCCGAGAAGCCGCCCCCGCGCTCACTAGAGGTCGGGGGCGGTTCCTCGTTGTCCGCACTTGCCTCGCCTCCGCCCTGGCGCTGCCGCATCAGGTGCTCCCAGCCGGCGAAGCGGCCGCCCGCCCCGCCCATGGCATCCGCTTGGTGCTTGAGCCTGACGCTCCAGCGCTCGCGCAGACCCGCCCAAAGCACAAAGAATCCAATCAGGCTCAGAAAGCACGCGCCCTTGAAAAGCGAGAGCAAAATGATGCCCCAGGCGATCATGCCGCCTACCCGCGTCGCGGTTTCAGTGGCGGCCACCCAGCTGCGATTCCCGCGCGCGAGGAACGCGCGCAGCAGCCGCCCACCGTCCATGGGGAAGGCCGGTGCGAGGTTGAACAGGCCGTAGCAGACGTTGATCGCGACGAACAGGAACACGACGCCGTGGGCATTCTCGCCGACGGTGAAGTTGGTTCCACGCAGGGTCGGGGCGTCCGGGCCTGGTGAAAGGAAGAAGAGAAGCGGCGCGGCGATCGCGGCCAGCCCGAGGTTGACCAGGGGACCCGCCGCGGCCACCCAGGCCTCGGTCTTCGCGTTCTCCGGCATGTTGCTGATGCGCGCCATGCCTCCGAGGGGCCAGAGGATGATGTCTACGACCTCGAGCCGGAAGCGCCGGGCCATGAAGGCATGACCGAGTTCGTGGGCGATGAGCAGCACGGTGGACAGCACGATCAGGACGGCCGTCGATCCGGCGCGTCCGTTGGCCGCTCCCCAGATAGCCCACAGGGCCAGCATGTAGCCCAGCGCCAAATTCGCCCGGATCGGGATGCCCGCGATGCGGGCGATCGTGTGGTTCTCAAGCAAGGCTACGGGCGAAGGAAGGAGTTCTGGTCCATCGCGCGCCTCGCAGGGCAGATCGACGAACGGCGCGCTATTCTATCCTCGTGTCGGGTCCAGAAGAATCGTCGAGCGGCGAGACCGCCGAGGGCCGGGTTTTTCGCGGCCTTGGGCCGGGGGGAGAGCGGGTTCTTGTGGTCGTTCTCGGAGAAGGAGTCGCAGAAGACCTGTGGCAGTCCGTCCAGGAGGCGATTCGCTCGAGCGCTGACCTTTCCTCTACGGCAGAGCTCGGCGGATCTGCCCTCGTCCTTGCGATTTTCGCGGCCGCAAGTCGGGCCGCCGAGCGAGGCGAGTCGCTTCCCGAGCCAGCCTTCGCCATCAGCGTAGGCGAGGCGGTGCGTCTCGGGCTGCCCACCGCCGCCCGCGCGACGATCACGGGCCGCGCGCCCCTTCGGTCCGGGCTCGTGGAAGCGCCGTTTGGGGGGCAGTTCGCCCGCGCGTTCTCTACTTCCACGGACGTGGCTCTCGTCTTTGGCGGGCGCGCCAGCCAGCGAGCCGTTCTACACATCGATGATCGTGGGGGAGTCTCGATCGGCAAGGCCCCATTCAAGGCTGACGCGGAGACTCCCACCCGCGCGGCGCAGCTCGCACCTCCGGGCGAGCAGCATGCGCTCCTCGTGGGGCCCGCCGCAGAGTCGGGCCTGCCGTTTGCGAATCTCGGCTCATGGAGCGCGCCCGCCGAGGGGGAGGGGCATGGGGTCCCGAGCCTCGTGGGGCGCGGGGGCATTGGCTTCACCGTCGCTTCGGCTGGGGTCGTCGCCGTGACGGTGGCGGCGTCCGCGCCGCCTGGCTCGGAGAGGGTGGAGAGCTTAACCCGCGCTCTCGAGGCCTCACCGCGGCTGATCGCCCGTGCGAAAGGAGGCACGCTAGAGCTGGGCGCCGTGCGTCCAGGAAATGAAGGGGGGGAGGCCAAAGCGGCCGATGCCGGAATGCGTCGGACGAAGCACGGTTGCGTCGGGTGCCCGACTCCCTGCGGCTGGCAGTTCGATCTCGCTCCGTCGGAGGATGCTCGCGGCGCCACCGAAGTGGGCGCAGAGGTAGACGCAGAGGTAGACGCAGCGATCGGCTCTGGAGTAGGAGGACGATTCGCGGCGCTCCAGGGATTTCTCGGAGACGGGGATATGCACGGCGCCATGGCAGCCGTCCATGCGTGCAACCTCTCGGGCATGGACGCGCGTAGCGCGGCCCTTGTGCTTGGCGCAGAGCCAGCGGAATCCGGCGACCGCGCCGCGGATCGGGTGCGCCATCTTCTCGACCCAACTTCGCCGCTTCACCGAGCCGCGCTTGCGCTGCGCAAGGGCAGTGACGTCGAGCCAATGTCAGCGCACATGCCGGGCGACCTCGCGGCGCGCGTCGGCGTAGCTCTCGCCGCGCGCGGCCCCGAGCCGCTTCGCAGTCTCTCGGTCTTCGGGTTGGAGCCCACGGATGACGCGGAGTTCAACGCCGGAGTGATGGCCCATTGGCACGAGTGCTACTCAGCTGCCGTAGACGTCACGGGCTTCTGCGCCTTTTCAGCGTCGGCGCTCCTAGCCGACGGAGTGCTGACCCTCGAAGAGCTCAGCGCTTGCGTCCCGTTCCGGGCGACCGGCCGTGACTGGTTGGCGGCGGGTGCCGCGGTCGTGGCACTCCATCGAGAGATCAACGGACGAGACGACGGAGCTCGCTCACGCGATCGAGTGACGAAGGCCCACGCGTTGCCCGCGGCTGCCGTGCGCGGCTACTACGAGTCGGTTCATCGCGGAGTGTCCGCCTTCATCCGTGGCGACGCGGAAACAGCGCTGAGCGTTGACCTCTCGGAGTCTGCGACTCGGCTGGAGGGAGACGCCGTTGACTCGCATGTCGTTGTTCACGTGGCGGGTTCGCTCGCGACGCGACTAGCGAGCTACCCCGACGTGTTGGAGGGCACGGAAGCGGCGGTGCATCAGGGCCGCATGCGCCTCCAGGTTCCAGTGGCTGCAGGCGGAGAATCCGTTCGGTCCGTACTCGAACGGATCGCCGAACGCGCGCCGCGGGCGCGCGGCTGGCTCGTGCGGGAGAGTGGCGCGCCACTGCCCGCCGTTCTCATAGCGGGACGTTCCGTGCCGGGGGAGTGGCACGTGCAGCCCGGGGACGAGCTGGAGCTACTCCTCGTCATCCCCGGTGGATGAGTCCTCCCCTCGAAAGATGATGGCGCCCTCATGGAGCTGACAGCTAAGGAATCGCATTTGTCACCAAGCTGGGCTTGAGTCCGAGGGGGGCATGGGGCGACCTTATAGATGTGAAGTCGATACTAGTGATCAAGACGGGCGCGCTCGGCGATGTCCTGCGCACCACCTCCATTCTCCCCGGGCTACACGCGAAGTTCCCCGGGGTAGAGATCACGTGGCTGACAGCGGACGCCGCGGTGCCGCTGGTGGATCGACACCGAATGATCCACCGCGTCGTGACGTGCAACGTCAAGTCAGACGAGTCCATGGCCAATGTCCGTAAGGACCTTGAGAGCGTGACGTGGGACTGGATCATGTCCCTCGACGACGAGATGCCTCTCTGCGAGCTGGCGACCTCGCTGGCCCACGGCAAGCTCTCTGGCGCCTACCTCGACGGCGACGGGGAACGAATCTACTCCGACGATGTCGAGCCGTGGTTCGGCATGGGGCTCTTGTCCCGCGCGGGTAAAGCCGTCGCTGACCAAGCCAAGATCGACAACGAGCGCACGCATCCGGAGATCTTCGCGGACATGCTTCAAATCGAAGCGGGTCGTCCCGAGCTTCCGCTCCCTTCCGCCAGTGTCGCTGACGCCCAAGCCTTCGCTTCGCGTCACGGCCTCGATCGCGAGACCCTCGTCATCGGGCTGAACACCGGCGCCGGTGGGCGCTGGACGAGCAAGGGCCTTCCCGTGGACCGCGTCGTTGCCTTCGCGGGCGCACTGACCACCGCCCTCGACCAACCCGTTGTCTTCCTCGTCCTCGGCGGCCCGCCGGAGAGGGAGCGCAACGACGGCATCTTGGCTGGCATCAACGACCTCGGTCTCGCTGCGAAAGCGATCGACGCGGGAACGGACAACGACCTGCCCACCTTCGCCTCCCTCGTGGGCCTCAGCGATCTCTTGTTGACCAGCGACTCGCTCGCTCTCCACATCGGCGTCGCGATGAACGTCTCGATCGTCTCCTTCTTCGCGCCGACGTCGGCCGCCGAGATCGAACTCTATGGCCTTGGCCAAAAGCTCAAGAGCACGTCCGAGGACTACTGCTCCTACTCGAAGACCGCCGACAACACGTCGATCACGGTCGAGCGCCTCGTCGCATCGACCCTGGACGTCTTGGCCGCGAAGGGCAGCCAGCGCCGGTTGATCCCGCGCCCGGCCTGAGCCGGGGCCACTTCGGGCCAGCTGCGGTCTGATGGTCCCAACCGTGACGCGAATTCCCCTGGGGAGCCCGACGCGTTGGATGACTCGCGAAATTGGTGACGCTGGCGGGGAAATAGCGGCGGGGGAAGCCGTAGCATCCGCTACCTATGAAGCTTCTCGTCGCTCTTTGCCCCTTGGTCCTCGCTGCATGCGCCGGCGAGGAGAACTCTCGTCCTGAAGTTCACTCCGTCGAGAGCGGGTCGGTCGTACAGGAAGCCCTCGCCATCGGACGGATCACGCCGCGGGTCCAGGTGCCGATTCACTGCTCTTGGCCCGGCGTCGTGACAGGCCGCTCCGTCAAGCTCGGGGATCGCGTCAAAGCGAGTGACCAGCTTGTGGAAGTGCGGCCCCAGCTCACAGACCGAGATCGGCTCGACGTCAAACGGAGCCTTCTCGGCGCCGAGGAGGGGCTGAGGAGCGCCGAGGATATCGCGGAGGGGAAGAACCTGATGGGGCGGGCCATGCGCTTCTTCCAGGGCTCGACGGAGGTGGACCGTCTGCGCGCCCAGGCCGAGCGCAGCCGTCGCGCGACCGAGACAAGACTCCAGCTTCTAGAGAAGGGCCAGGCAACAGATGAGGGCCTGACTCTCGATTGGTACGTACGGGCGCCGATCAGCGGCACCGTGGTAGAGCTGCCCGTCGAACTGGGCCAGCCGATCACACCAGCCTCCAACTTTGGGCCGGGCTCGCTACTCATGACCATTGCAGATTTGGATCGCCCCATGCTGCGCGGCACGGTGGATGAACTCGACGCGGGCCGCCTCAAGGCAGGCATGGAAGCGCGCATCGAATTGGGCGCGCTCCCAGGGGTTCTCTTGGAAGGCACTCTGCGAGAGATATCACTCATCGCCGGTGAGAAGAACGGCGCTTCCGTTTTCGACGTGGTCATCGACGTCAAGCTTCAAGAGGGCGTCACGCTGCGGGCTGGATACTCTGCGGTGGCGCGCATCGAGGTGGCGAAGGCCGAAGGGGGGCCGGTGATTCCCGAGCGCCTCGTCACCTACCGTTCGGGACCGGAGGGCCTTGGGGCTTTTGTTCGAGTGCTCGCCGAGGACGGAACCTCGAAAGAGATCCCTATTCAGACCGGTGTGAGCGACGGACTCGTCGTTGAAGTGACGGACGGACTGGGCGTCGGGGACGAAGTCCTCCTTCCGTGAAGCGACGTACCTTGATGACGATCCTTGGCGTTGCCTGGGGAACCTTCGCCACGGTCGCGCTGCTCTCGTTTGGGGCAGGGCTTGAGAGAGAGATGGCGCGGCGAGCCCAAGGGCTCGGTCAGGGAATCATGATCCTGTGGCCGGGCACGACCTCACGGCCCTATCGAGGAGTGCCTGAGGGTCAAGACGTTCGCTTCTTCCGCCGTGACGCTGAGGTGTTGCAGCAGCAGATCCCTGGTCTGCAGGCGGTCACACCAGAGTCGCTGCGCTACGAGCCGGTCGTGCGAGGGGACAGTGTGTATCGAGCGATGCTTGCGGGGGTGGGGGCTGAGTACGGTGAGTTACGGAGCATGACACCTGTTCACGGTGGCCGCTTTCTATCCCAGCGCGACCTAGATGAGTCCCGTGCCTGCGCCTTCCTTGGGGATCGAATCGCAGAGGAACTCTTTCCCAGCATGGACGCCGTGGGGCAGTCGGTTGTCATCGGGGGAACCCGCTTCCTTGTTGTCGGAGTGATGGAGCCGAAGGACCAGGACTCGGACTACGAGGGCAAGGACTCAGACCGCGTGTGCGTGCCAATCACGACGTTCGCGCGACGCTTCGGTTCGGACTCGGTGGACAACTTCGTGCTGCGGGCGCGGGATCCTGCCCAAACGAAGTTGGTCATGAACTCCGTCACGGACGTTCTTGCGGCGAGCAAGAGCTTCGACGCCGGTGACCCCGCGGCGATCCGGTGGTGGGACACGACGGAGGGTGACAACGTGCGCCGCTACGCATTCCTTGCCATGGATGTGCTCATGGGAGGAGCGGCGTTCCTGACGCTCTTGGTCGGGGGACTTGGCGCCTCGAACCTGATGTTCCTGCGCGTCCGTTCGCGTACCTCCGAGATCGGGCTCTTGCTTGCGCTGGGCGCGACTCCAAGGCGTGTACTCATCAGCGTGCTTGGAGAGACGTTCTGGCTCATGGTGGTGGGCGGCCTGATCGGGGTGGGGGCGGCGCTCCTTGCTGGTTGGCTCGTGGCTCACTCCGCGCTCCGAGATAGCGTGGGGACCCCAGAGGTTTCCCTGGCGCTTGGGGGTGGCACAGTGCTCACTCTGGTCGTTCTTGGCCTCATCGCGGGGTGGTTTCCTGCGCGCCGTGCGGCGACGGTCGACCCCGTTCTCGCCCTAGGGGGACGGTCATGATTCATTGGGTGCTCGGCGAGCTTTGGACGAACCGCATTCGCATGGGGCTCGTGGCCTTGGGGGTGCTCTGGGGCACGTTGAGTCTCGCTTCGCTGCTTGCATTCGGAGGCGAGATGGCGCGAGCGGTCTCCTTGACGAGTAAGAACTTTGGCGTGGACCTCATGCGCGTCTATGGGGGCGCGACAACGCGCCCTTGGCAAGGACGTGGTCCGGGGCAGAGGGTCCGCTTGGACGCGAGCGACGCAGTCACCGTACGTCAAGTTCCTGGGGTGCGTGATGCCGTGATCGAGCATAGCTATGGGCGGATTGTGTTCCGAGCGGGTACTCGGCGGCACACCGGCGGGCTCTCCGGCGTCGAGGCTGGCTTCGGGGAACTTCGCTCAAGGCACGTGGTGGACGGTGGCCGATTTCTTTCGCGGCTCGACGGGCGTGAACGGCGCCGAGTCTGCTACCTGGGGGCGGGTGCAGCTGCGGCGCTCTTTGGCGACCAGGACGCGCTCGGACAGGAAGTCGAAGCCCTTGGATCACGCTTCAAGGTCGTGGGGGTTGGGCCAGGGTTCATTCAGATGAGCAACTACAACGGCCGCGACAGCGACAAGGTGTACGTGCCCGCCGCTACGCTGCGCGGCTTGACTGGAGTTCGCCACGGCACCCTCGTCGTCGGTCTCGAAGATGCCTCCATGTCGACGGAAGTCCGGGGAGCCATCTACGCTGCGTTGGGTGCGAGGCATGGCTTCGACCCTGCGGATCGCGCGGCTCTTGGGGTTCAGGACTACGTGGCCCTGCAGGAGCGCATTGGCTCCATCGTTGCGGGCAACCGCATCCTGACGGCGTTCGTCGGGGTGCTCGGGTTCCTTGTCGCTGCGCTTGGGATCGCCAACGCGACCTGGGCGCACGTGGAAGAGAAGCGTCGCGAGATTGCGCTAGCCATGGCGCTCGGAGCTCGCCGTATCCACGTCATGCTGCCGCCGCTGCTAGAAGCTTCACTCACTGCCATCGTTGGTGGGGGCCTCGGTCTCGCGATAGCCGCAGCCGTGTTTGCTGCTGCCGCCACGCTCGACGTCCCGGCCGAAGTTCGGGCGTACCTTGGAACGCCGAGCGTTTCGCTACCCCTTGGCGGTCTCATCGTTCTTCTGCTGACGATCGCTGGCATGCTGTCGGGATGGCTTCCCGCCCAACTCGCAGCTTCTGTGGACCCCGTGGAGGCCCTTCGTGACGAGTAGGAACATGAAGAGTGAAACTGTGATCGAGATGTCCGGCATCGGGCGAGACTACCGCGCTGTGTCCGGTGAGGCCGGCACGCTTGTCCGTGCGCTCGACGCGATCGACCTGCGTGTCGAGCGAGGCGAAGCGCTTGCCGTGCTCGGGCCTTCTGGTTCCGGCAAGTCCACGCTCTTGAACCTACTCGGCCTCTTGGACACGCCGACCCGCGGTTCGTATCGGCTTGATGGACAACCCGTGGAATCGCTTGAGCGTCGCGAGCTTGCGATGACCCGTAACCAGAGGATCGGCTTTGTGTTCCAGAGCTTCCACCTGGTCCCCCGACTGAACGCGGTGGACAACGTGGCTCTGCCGCTACGCTTTGCGGGGGTGCGGCGGCGCGAGCGTCGCCGCTTGGCGGTTGAGCTACTGGACCAGCTGGGCCTCGGGGACCGCGCGGACCACAAGCCAGCAGAGCTATCCGGTGGACAGCAGCAGCGGGTGGCAATCGCCCGAGCCATGGTCACGAAACCTTCGCTCTTGCTGGCAGATGAGCCTACGGGTGCGCTCGATCAGACAACCGGAGCGTCGATCATGGAGCTCTTCGACCGCCTCCACAGGGACGGAATGACGCTGGTCATCGTCACCCACGATGAAAAGCTTGGGGCTCGGATGCCGCGTCGCTTGCACATGTTGGACGGCCGAGTGCAACGCGACTCTCTCCATCAACGCTAGTTCGAGCCGTCATCCGACGTCGGGCGGGGCGTGCACCGCGCCTACGCCGCGCCCGTGAACTGCAGCGCGTGGAGCTTGGCGTAGAGGCCGTCTTGGGCGAGGAGCTCGGCGTGGGTGCCGCGCTCGCGGATCTCGCCGCGGGCCATCACGAGGATCTCGTCCGCGTCGCGGATGGTGGAGAGCCGGTGGGCGATGACTAGGGCGCTGCGTCCTTTCAGGAGCTCCGCGGTCGCGAGCTCGATGCGGTGCTCGGTGGCGCTGTCCACGGCGGCCGTCGCCTCGTCGAGGATCACGAAGTCGGGGTTTGCGGCGAGGGCGCGGGCCATGGCGAGCAGCTGGCGCTCGCCGGTGGAGAAGGTCGAGCCGCGCTCGGCCACTTCGGCGTCGAGGCCGCCTTGCATGGCCTCGACGAGGTCCCGGGCCTGGGCGGCGACTAGGGCGTTTTGGAGCGACGTCTCGGTCACGTCATCGCGCTCCATCACGAGATTGTCCCGCACGGAACCTGCAAAGAGGAAGTCTTCTTGGAGCACGAGGCCGAACCGCGACCTGACCGCTTCGAGGTCCACCTCGCGGATGTCCGCCCCGTCGAGACGGATGTGGCCAGACTCCACGTCGTAGTAGCGCAGGAGCAGGTTCACCAGCGTGGACTTGCCGGCACCGGTGGCACCGACGACGGCGACGGTCTTGCCGGGCGGGACTTCGAAGGAAACGCCCTTGAGAACCGGCGTCTCGGGCACGTAGCGGAAACGCACGTCGTCGAAGATCACGTGGGGCGATGTGCCGGCGGCGGCGATTCCCTTGGGAACAGCGGGGGAGACGACATCGGCCTGGGTGTCCATCACCTGGAAGACGCGCTCCGCCGACGCGAATGCGCTCTGCAGGATGTTGTAGCGCTCGCCGAGGTCGCGGATGGGACGCACCAGCATGTTGAGCAGCAGCCAGAACTGGACGAACTCGCCGTAGGTGAGCTCGACGGCCACGATGGACTTGATCCCGGCCCAGAGCGCGGCGCCCTGGATGATGTAGACCGCAAAGGACATCATCGGGAAGAACAGCGCGAACAGGAAGATCGTCCGCTTGTTCGCCCTGAAGTACTGCTTGAGCGCATCGTCGAAGCGAACGCCCACGCGCTCCTCGCGGCGGAAGACCTGGATGACGCGGATGCCGTTCAGGACCTCTTGGAGGTAGCCGTTCAGGAGCGAGAGCCTCGCGCGCACTTCGCGGTGTGCGCGCCGTGCTCCGCCGCGGAATGCGAGGCTGACCCCGATCAAGATCGGAGTCGTCGCGATGGTGATCAGCGCGAGCTTCACGTTGATCGTCATCAAGACCCCCAGGACGACGAGCACTTTGATCAGGTCGAACAAGAGCACGATGACGCCGGACGTGAACATCTCGGAGAGGTTCTCAATGTCCGTGGTGACGCGCGTCACGAGGGAACCCGTTGGGCGCTTGTCGAAGAACCCAAGGTCAAGCCGTTGGATGTGGCGGAAGACGGCCGAGCGCAGGTCGTGCACGATGGCCTGGCCCGTCTTCGTGAGCGTCGCCGTCTCGAAGTACCGCAGGACGGTCGTGAACACGATGAGCGCGAGGTACCCCGCGACCCAAAGGTACAGCTCGGAGAGAAAGGGGCTCTTGTCGGAAGCACCGACGGCATCCTTGATCGGGCCGTCGATCGCGCCGCGCCAGATCCGCGTCCCTAAGAGTTCTCCGGCGAAGAGCAGTATCAGAACGAAGAAGCTCGCCAGGAAAAGCCGCTTGTGGGGGCGCACGTAGCGGAAGAGCCGCTTGAAGAGCGAGCTGTCCCAGGCCTTCGTCGCGACGAGCTCGGAGTGGTCGATGTCGGAGGCGGAACTCATTGGCCGTCCCCCGAGGCAGCGCCTTCAGCCGAAGCCGTCTGAACTTCGCGTTCGATGGACTGAGCAAGGGACTCGGTGCGCTGCTGCTGTTCCCACGTTTCTGCGTACCAGCCGGGCTGATCGATAAGCTCGTCGTGGGTCCCAGTCGTCTCGACGGTCCCGTCCGCCGAGAGCACGAGGATGCGATCGGCGCTAGCGACCGTGGTGAGCCGGTGCGCCGCGACGAGCACCGTGCGGCCCTGCCCCGCGGCTCGGAGACTCCCAAGCAGCTCTTTCTCGGTCTCCGTATCGATGGCGGAAAGGCAATCGTCGAGCACCAGCACCTTGGGGGCGCGGGCGAGGGCCCGCGCGATGCACGTGCGCTGGCGCTGGCCCCCGGAGAGGGTCACGCCGCGCTCGCCCACGAGGGTCTTCTTCCCCTCTGCGAATTCGGCTACCTCACCGGTCATTGCGACCCGCTCGATCAGCTCGTCGATCTCTTCGTCGCTGAGATCGCCGTCTGCGCCAAAGCGAATGTTCTCCTCGTACGCCTCGCTGAAGAGGAACGAGTCCTGGGGCACGTAGCCGAGGGCGCCGCGCAGCGTGTCGAGGGGGAGGTCTTTCACCGAGTGATCGTCGAGCAGCACGTGTCCCGAGTCGGCTTCAAAGAGCCGACCGACGAGGTTCAAGAGGGTCGACTTGCCGGAGCCGGTCGGGCCGACGATGCCGAGTGTCTCCCCGCTTCCGATGCTGACGCTGATGTCCTTGAGGGCGGGCACGGTCCCGCGCTCGTAGGTGAACGACACGTTCTCGAAAGCCACGGCCCCCGACACTTCAGCCGGACCGAGGCGCAGCTCGCCGTCCTGGATCGGATTCTCTTCGTTCAGGAGCTCTTCGATGCGCTCGGCGCTGGCGACCGCGCGCGGCAGCATCCCAAGGATCCAGCCGATGGAGATGAGCGGCCAGAAGACCTTGAGCGTGAGGTCGATGAACTTGAAGAGGTCGCCCACGGGGAGCGTGCGGTCGATCGCAGCCACGCCGCCCACGATCAGGATCACGGCGAACGTCAGGTCGAAGGACCCGTGGATCGCCGCGTGGGTGAGCCCGCGTGCGCGCCCGAGCTCGACCTGGTTGTCGCGATTCACCGCGCTCGTGGCCGCAAAGAGGGCGGCCTGCTGATCCTCGCGCGCGTAGCCCTTGACGACTCGGATGCCGCCGAAGTTCTCTTGGGCACGGTGGCTGATGCCAGCGATGGACTCCTGGACCGCCGTGGATTGCTCGTGTAAGCGTCCGGAGAGGAGCTTCATCGTGAACCCCATGGCGAACATGGGAATCACCATGAGCACCGCGAGCAGCGGCTCGATCGCAAAGAGAATGACGAGGCTGATCGGCACGATGATCAGCGCACCCAGCGTGTACATCAGCCCTGGGCCGAGCACCATCCGCACGGACTCGACGTCGCTCGTGAGACGCGAAACGACGTCTCCGGAGCGGCTGCGATCGTGGAAGGCGAACGGCAGCGAAGTGAGCTTCGAGAAGAGCTCGTTCTTCATGTCCACCTCGACCCTGCGCGACACGACGACGATCAGCCAGCGCTGGAAGAAACGCATCACGCAGTGACTCACGGCATAGACGCCCATGAGGATGAGCACCGTCGTCAGCCACTCATGGTCGGTCGCCTCGCTGGCACGGTCCAGCGAGTTGCCCACCAAGAGCGTGATCCCCACGTCCGCGAGCTGAGCTAGCGGTATACAGATCAGCCCTAGGAGGAGGGCGCCGCGGTAGAGGAGGAATCGCTTGAAGAAGCGGAAGAGAATAGACAAAAGGGGGCGCCAGTGGTGGGGCGGTCAGCGAGGGCGTGAGAGGGCGGCGGCAGCGGCTTGGGCGTTGGCCGCAATTGCCTTCCAGCTGGGGTCCTCGGAGGGGATCACCGAAGGGGCCTCTCCGACGAGGTACGCCGCCGCGCCCTCGTAGGCCAGAAAGCGCGCGGCTGCATCCAGCTGACTGGTCAAATCAGCGCCCAGTTGCGACGCGACGTGGTCGAAGTGCTTGAACTCCCCGGGAATGGCGGCCGTGTGCTGGGAAGTGTCCATCATGGACGCGGCGGTCGCCGGATCGCTCATGCTCGCGAGGTTCGAGGGCATGAACAGAGCGGGGGTCTTGGTCACGACGAAGGGGCCGAACACGTACTCGATTGACGCCGGCGAGGCGCCATGCTCCGGGTCGACCTCAGAGCTGAGCTTGTGTGCCTCGACGTCGTAGCCCTTCAAGAGAGCCAGCAGCTCGGCCGTCACCTCAAACGCGCCGCCGAGAGGGCGGTCGCATGTCTCAACGAGCGAGATGTGGCGGCTTGTTGTGGGGGAGGTGCCCGTCGACGTGGCGGGCGTCACAACCAGCTCCGTGACCTTGTTCAGCACGACCAGTGGACACTCCACCGCGATCGATGCCTCGACTGGACCGGGGCCGAGGCGCAGCGGGATCGCCTTGCCGTCCGCCCCGCGGACGCGCTTGGTGCGTAGCCGGCCCGTGATCGCTTCCGCTTCGATGGCGCGAATCGGCACGGTGGGTAGAGGCAGCGGGTCCGTGCCGATCGTGTTCTCTTCAACGGCGAGCGTGCGCTGTCGCGGGCCGACCTCGGCCCCATCGCTGAGCGCTGGGGCGATCATGAGCCCAACGGCTCCGGCCGCAGCGGCTCGCCCAGCAATGTCGCGCACGGACGTGGCGCGTTCCGCTGGCGCAAGCTCCATCGAGGCCAGCAGCACCGCTCCTGTGAGGTCTACCCCGAGGCCAGCGATCCTCTCGAAGTCGGAGGAGAGTCCTCTGCCGACGTGGATCACCGAACCGCGGACCTCTGCGGACGCCGGGTTGTGATCGAACGCCATCGGACGGGGCATGGTGGGGATGGCTGCGGGGTCCCACCGTTCGCGCAGCCCGGCGAATGCCTCGTCACTGGTTCCGTCCTCAAACAGCAAGAGGTCGGAGCGCAGTGGGATCGCGCGGCCGCTCTTGCGCACGCGGCGCTCAGGCTTCAAGCCCGCCTGGGTAAGTGCGCTACCCACGAGATCGAGGGCGCGGTCGTAGCCGCGGGTGCCGACGATGCGGGGCTCTCTCGAGAGTTCCAGCAGCAGCTCTTGTCCCAGGGGACGTGCCGCTGCGGAACCCGCCTCAAGTGCGTCGATGGAGGCCTCTTGCGGTAGGGAGTAGCCGAGCGTGATGGCCATGAGGGCGGAGAGAATCATGGGGAGGAGTTTACCGGGACGGCGGCTGGCTCCGATGGATGCTCGCGCGCTTCCTTGGATCTCTGCCTGACCTTTGCGCTTTTCCAACGGGCCCGTGGGACGGGGGGCTCCATTCTCTACGATCTCAGCTCCCGTCTTGGGCGTCCACGCAGCCCAGCCCTTCACCGACGTTCCGAGATGACCGCACCGAACCGCATCGTCTGTGCCGACAATCTTGACTATCTCGTGTCTTTGGAGCGGGAGAGCGCGGATCTGATCTACATCGATCCGCCGTTCAACACCGGCCGCAGGCAGGAGCGCCAGCGCATGAAGGCCGTTCAAGACGAGGACGGGGATCGCATCGGGTTCAGCGGTCGCCGCTACCGGACGGTCCGGCTCAAGAAGTCGGGCTACAACGACGCGTTCGAGGACTTCCAGGAGTTCATCCGCCCGCGCTTGGAAGAGGCGCACAGGCTGCTGGCCGCAGACGGGAGCTTCTTCCTGCACATCGACTTCCGCGAGGTCCACTACTGCAAGGTGGCCCTCGACGAGATCTTCGGGCGGCAGAGCTTCATGAACGAGATCATCTGGGCGTACGACTACGGCGGGCGCACCAAGAAAAAGTGGTCACCCAAGCACGACAGCATCCTCTGGTACGCGAAGGACCCCAAGCGCTACACCTTCGACTTCGAGGCGATGGACCGCATCCCCTACATGGCGCCGGGCCTTGTGACGCCGGAGAAGGCAGCGCGCGGGAAAACTCCGACCGACGTCTGGTGGCACACGATCGTCAGCCCGAGCGGCAAGGAGAAGACCGGCTACGCAACCCAGAAGCCCCTCGGGGTGCTCGAGCGGATCATCAAGGTGCACTCGGCGCCTGGGGATCTTGTGCTGGACTTCTTCGGTGGCAGCGGAACAACCGGGGAGGCGGCCGCGATGAACGACCGGCGTTTCTTACTCGTGGACTCCAACCCCGAGGCGATCGAGGTCATGGTGAATCGCTTGGAGAGGTTCGAGCCAGAGCTCGTGGTCGGCGAGGGGTTGATCGACGCGAACCCCGGCGCTAAAGATGTGTCCCAATGAACTCCTTCCCCTTCGACGCGGTCATCTTCGACCTTGACGGGACTCTAGTCGCCACGGAGCGCTACTGGCCTGACGCCGCACGCTCTGCGACGCGAACCTTCTTCGCGGATCGTGGGATCACCCACGGCATCCCGACGACCGTTGAGTGGATGTCCATGGTGGGGCGCCCATTGGAGGAGGCGTTTGCAGAGTCCTTCGCGGGGCTTGAGGCGGATGTCCGCGACGGGTTGATGGAGGCATGTGAGAGGGCCGAGTCCCGGCGGCTTGGGCGTGGACTTGCGGAGACGATTCAGTCGGTGCCAGAGACCCTCGACATGCTCGAGATTTGCGGCGTGCGCCTCGGCGTCGCGTCGAACTGCGGCACGGATTACCTCGACGCCATGATGAGCGGGCTTGGGCTTTCCCGCTGGATCGAAGAGGCCCGCTGCCTGCGCAGCCCAGGCGTCCACAGCAAGGCCGACATGATCGCGGACATCCTCGCTCATTTCGATACGCGAAGCGCCGTCATGGTGGGGGACCGTCGCGGCGACCGCGACGCGGCCTGGGAGAATGGGCTGCCGTTCATCCATATCCCGAGGGGCTACGGCGGGTCCCAGGAAGAGGTGCACTCGGAGGCCGTGCTCGACGGCATCGACCAGCTGATCGCACGACTGGAGCAGCGCGACGTGGCGCTGCGCGAAGCCCTCGCCGATATTCCGGAGGCCAAGACGGTCGCCATCGTCGGGCTGCCCCTCGCGGGCAAGACGATCTTCGCCCGCGACCTCCGCCGAGTGGCCGAGGAGATGGGCCGCGAGCTAGAGGTCCTCGACGACCCGCAGCCAGGCACCCTCAGCGCGTGCGACGCAGCGATCGGCTTGACCGCGTCGGAGGAAGTGCTCGTGCGCCGCGCGCGGGGATTGCGCGTAGGGGTCGCACCGGTCGTCGCGCTGCTTGAGAGCCTCCCAGCGGCCTACGCAAAACTCGAGGCAGAGCCACCCGCGCTCGTCATCGACGCCGCCAACCCGCTGTTGCCAGAGCGCGTCTCCTAGGAGCCTGTCGCGCATAGCCGCGATGTGGCTACGGAGTCTGCCGCGCCGACTCGATGCGTAGCCGGCAGATCTCCCGCAGGAGCGGCGAGGTGATCGCGGTCTCTTCGTCCGCAGCCGCCTCGGTTCCGCGCGCCCACGTCGCGATCGCGGCGTCCTCGTCATCGGCGCTCCAGTAGGCGTCTCCGAGGAAAAGGAGATTGAGGGGGATGGGCGCGATCTCGGCCGCGCGCTCCAGCGTCGCAACGCCGCCCTTCGTGTCCTTGTAGGGCCACGGAGCACGCGCTTGAAAGCGGCCCTTGAGGCGCAGGGGCGAGGCTCCCTCGAAGGCCGGATGGGCCTCGGCGACTCTCTTGATGCGCTTCGGGAGCGTTGAAGCCGCGCCGTTTGCGAGGGCCTGCATGGGGCCCATGGACCACAGGCTGAGTCCGAGGCCGAGGGTGCTGAAGAGCTCGGCCGCGGCATCGTCGGGACGTAGCTCGAGCGCGCGGTCCGCTAGGTCCCTCGACTCCGTTGCCAGGGATCGGATCTCCGCCTTGAAGGCCGAGGTGACGTCGTCCTCGGCGTCGATGAGCTTCGAGGGTTTCGGAAGGTCCGTGGGGTCGAAGCGGAACGCGACTTCCGTCTGGATGCGCAGGTCCGCGTTGAAGATCAGCGCGCGGGACGCGAGCATGAGCTCGTCGTAGGTGGCGGACTCGGCTCGTGCCGCCGGGAGGAGTGCGCGGCACCTCTCATCCAGTTCGGCGCACCGCTCGGCGCTCAGGGTGCGGAGCTCGGCCCGCGTGTAGCTGCGCGCTTCGAGCTCGAAGGCACGTGCCGCGCTGTCCTGAATCCCGCCCGTGCTGTCGGCGATGACGCGCTCGACGTCCGGGGTCGAGACGCAGGAGGCCATCAGGAGCCCCCCGAGTGCGATGGCGGGGGCGTAGGGGAGTTTCATGGGGATCGAGGGCGGTTTGGGTCGGGGTCAGGGGCCCTCGTCGGTTCGCGGAGGGGCTGAGTTCCGATGCATCGCGGTGGCGCGGAGCCCCATAAGAGACGAGAATGCCCGCCGAAACGTTCCAGAGGATCACGATCCGCCCAGACCAGCACCCCCATGTTTCAACGAATTCTGATCGCGAACCGCGGCGAGATCGCTCTCCGCGTCATCCGAACCGCCCGGGAGATGGGCATCGAATGCGTGGCCGTGTATTCCGAGGTGGACGCCCAAGCGCTCCACACGCGAATGGCCCACGTCGCTGTGCCCCTCGGCGGCAAGCTGCCGTCGGAGAGCTACCTTGACATGGACAAGGTGATCAAGGCGGCCAAGGACTCAGGCGCCGAGGCGATCCACCCGGGCTACGGCTTCCTGTCCGAGAACGCGACCTTCGCGCGCAAGGTGGTCGAGGCGGGCATCGCTTGGATCGGTCCGCCGCCGAAGGCGATCGAGGTCATGGGGGACAAGATCATCTCTCGCCGCGCCATGCGCGAGGCGAACGTGCCCTGCGTACCGGGCCTCGTCGATCCGGTCGAGGACGTGGAAGAGGCCGTCAAGGAGGCCGAGGGCATCGGCTATCCGATCGCCATCAAGGCGGCCGCCGGTGGTGGCGGCAAAGGCATCCGCGTCGTGCGCGAGCCGTCCGAGATGAAGTCGGCCTTCCGCGCCGCGTCCGGCGAGGCCGTCGCGTCCTTCGGGGACGGACGCCTTTACCTCGAGCGCTACCTCGATCGCCCGCGTCACATCGAGGTGCAGGTGATGTTCGATGCCCACGGGAACGGCGTGCACTACTTCGAGCGCGAGTGCTCGATCCAGCGCCGCCACCAGAAGCTCGTCGAGGAAGCTCCCTCGGCCATCATCGACGAGGCCACCCGCGCGAAGATGGGAGAGGTCGCGATCCAGGCCGGCAAGGCCGTGGACTACTGCGGCGCCGGCACCGTCGAGTTCCTCTGGTCGGGCGGCGAGTTCTTCTTCCTCGAGATGAACACGCGCCTCCAGGTGGAGCACCCGATCACCGAGATGATCACGGGCGTGGACCTCGTACGCGAGCAGCTGCGCGTGGCCTCGGGCGAGGAACTCGGCTACGGACAGGACGCGCTCAGCATCAACGGGCACTCCATCGAAGTGCGTATCAACGCAGAGAACCCCTTCAACGGTTTCCTGCCGTCCACCGGCACGCTCCACAACCTGCGCGCCCCCGGTGGCCCCTGGGTTCGCCTGGACACGGCCATGTACCGCGGCCTTGAGGTCGGGCTCCAGTACGACCCGATGCTCGGCAAGCTGATCGTTTGGGGCGCCGACCGCGCCCAAGCCATCGAGCGCATGATCCGCGCGATCCAAGAGATGAACGTCGGCGGCGTCCACACGGGCCTGCCCGCTGCGCTTCAGGTCCTCGAGCACGAGGCCTTCCGCAAAGGCGATATCGACACGCACTTCCTAGAGAGCCTGACGATCCAGTCGCCGAAAGAGCTCGAAGGCCTCGCCGCCGTCGCAGCCGCCATCTACCGCCACAAGCTCGCCAAGCGCCGAGCCCTCGCCCCCGCCGACGCAGCCCGCACCGGCTGGCTCAACCGCTCCCGCAGCGACACGGCCGCCTACGTGGCCCGCGCCGGCACCCACCAGTCCAGCTTCGGCGCCTCCTAAGGAACATCCCATGAAGACATTCGTTCAGATCGGAGAAACGGCCCACGAGGTCGAAGTCAAAGAGCGCCTCGGCGAACTCCAGGTCACCCTCGACGGCGACCCCTGCGAGGTCCAGTACCACGAGGCCGACACCCACGGGCAGATCATCCTGATGCATGGCGGCAAGAGCTACGCCATGTCCATTGAGGGCACGCCCCACGACATCGCGATCACCGTCGCCGGCTACCGCTACGATTGCGAGCTAGAAGACGAGCGCGAACGCGCCGCGAACCTCGCCGCAAAAGCCGCCAACAAAGGCGGCGGCCTCCTGAAGGCCGTGATGCCCGGCGTCGTGGTCGAGCTTCTCGTGAAGGAAGGCGAAGAGGTCACCGAGGGCCAGCCGCTCCTGATCCTCGAAGCCATGAAAATGCAGAACGAGATCCCGGCGACCGGCGACGGCGTCGTGAAGACGATCCACGCCAGCGCCGGCACCGCGGTGGCCGCGGGGGACAAGCTGATCGCGCTGGCGGCGAAGGACTCCTGACGGCAGGGGCGGTTTCGAGCCTGGGTCCGTATCGCCGTATCGCTGCGGCGCGTATCGTTAGGGGCATCTCCCCACCCCAGCTGCTCCATGACGAAACCTCTCTTTCTCACGTTGACTCTCCGCCTCTCGATGGGGCTCCTCGCCTCTGGGCTCCTCTCCATTGGGCTCCTCTCCATTGGGCTCTTGCCGGCGACGGCCACA
>CAYQKK010000055.1:5887-13192 GCA_964417955.1 uncultured Planctomycetaceae bacterium | reverse complement strand
TGGGCTCCTCTCCATTGGGCTCCTCTCCATTGGGCTCTTGCCGGCGACGGCCACAGCTATTCCGCAGGTTGCGGATGAGGCTCCCGCCCGAACGCTGCGGCTCGATCCCGTTGAGATTACTCTGGGCGTCGGGGAGTCGGTGCAGCTTACGGCTCAGGCGATTGGCTTGGACGGTGAGCCCGAGGAGGCCGAGCTGGGCTTCTTTTCGCGCAGCCGCAAGAGCGTTTCCGTGGGGCGGACAGACGGACTGCTGACGGCGATGAAGCCCGGCAGCTTCGAAGTCATCGTGCGCGAGCGGCTCAAGGAATCGGCCGCTACCCAAGAAGGGGAGACCGAGCCCAAGGTGCGGCTCAGCGGCGTCATCAAGGTGACGGTGCTCGCGCGGCCCCTTGAGAAGCTGGAGCTTGTGGCCCCGAGCCACGGTTTCTACGCCGGGACGGTCGCGGCGTTCTCCGCCACCGGGACCGATATCTCGGGCGCTGTTCGCGACGACCTGAAGCTGGAGTGGACCTCAAGCGATCCGAGCGTTGCCAGCATCGATGCATTCGGCGAGCTGGTGCTGCACCGCGCCGGGGCCGCGAGCGTCACGGTTGCAGCCGAGGAAATGACTCAGTCCATGGAGCTCAGCGTCGTGGAGAACCCCGTCGCGCGCTTGGAGCTCGCGGGGGATCTTGATGCGCCGCGCACCGGGGACGTGATCCACTGGGAAGTGGCTGCTTTCGACGCCGGCGGCGCGGCCCTCGACGACGTGCCCGTGGAGGTGACCTTCATGGCAAGAACCGAAGACACGCTCGGCGCCGCGAGCAGCGGCCAGATCGAGCGGATCCCCGGCGCGAACCGCGGCTGGCGCTTCGTCGCTGACCAGCCCGGGCGCTACACCTTCTACGCGACCTCCGGGAACGCGGTGGCCCGGTCGCAGATCACCGTCGAGGCGAGGAACGTAACCGGCAGCTTCAAGATGGTGGGGCACGCGCCCGTCCGCGATACGCACACCTCGGACCTTTGGGTTTGGGAAGGCGTCGACGGCCGCGACTATGCGGTCACCGGCACCTGGGGCGCCAACGGTGACGCCCACTTCTGGGACGTGACCGATCCAGCCAGCATGGAGCGCATCGCGACCGTCAACATCGACGCGCGCACGGTCAACGACGTCAAGGTCTCCGCCGACGGCCGCACCTGCATCCTCTCCCGCGAAGGAGCGTCGAACCGCAAGAACGGCATCGTCGTGGTGGACGTGACGGACCCGCGTAACCCAGAGATCAAGTCGGGCTTCGACGACGAGCTCACGGGGGGCGTGCACAACGTCTTCATCGACGGCAACAAGGTCTACGCCCTGTCCGCGGGCGCCCGGTACGACGCGATCGACATCGCTGACCGCGGCGCGCCCAAGCGCGTGGGCAGCTACAAGGTCAACGCGCCGAGTCCGTCGATCCACGACGTGTGGGTCGAGGACGGCCTCGCGTACTCCTCGAATTGGTCGGACGGCGTGCACATCGTCGACGTGGGCAACGGCATGGCGGGCGGCTCGCCTTCGAACCCTGTGAAGGTGGCGGACTACGCGTACCCGAGCGGGTGGAACCACGCCGCGTTCCCCTTCCGCCAGCCGTCGGGCCGCTTCTACGTCGCAGCCGGCGACGAGGCGTTCCCCTTGGGGCTCAACCTGACCGGCAAGCCGACCTATCCGCGCGGCTGGATTCACTTCATCGACTTTACGGACCTCGACAACCCGAGCGAAACGGCGCGCTACCAGGTGCCCGAGGCGGGCACCCATAACATGTGGATCGACGGCGACGTCATGTACGTGGCGTACTACAACGCCGGGCTGCGCGCGGTGGATGTTTCGGGCGAACTCATGGGCAACCTCTACGACCAAGGTCGTGAGATCGCTTGGTTCCTGACGGACGATCCGGAGGGCTACGTCAAGAACGCGCCCATGGTCTGGGGCCCGCAGCCCCACAAGGGTCACCTCTTCTTCTCGGACTGGAACTCCGGCCTCTGGGCCGTGAAGCTGGAGCGGTGATGCTGACCGTCCTTGCACTCGCAGCCGCGCTCCTTCCCCAGGAGCGCCTGCTCGTGGCGGCGGAGTCCGCCGACCAGGTGTACGAGCTGTCCTTTGACGGCAAGGCGCTGGCCATCGAGAACGTCATCGAGGTCGGCTACCAGGCGACCGAGATCGAGGGCCCGCACGGGCTGACCGTCGCCCCCGACGGTCGGCACTGGTACGTCTCGATCGCCCACGGCAAGCCGAACGGGCTGCTCTACAAGTACGCGACCGGCACGAACCGGCTTGTGGGGGAGACCGAGCTCGGCCTCTTTCCTGCCACCATGCAGATCTCTAAGGACACGGGGTTTCTGTACTGCGTGAACTTCGACCTGCACGGGGACATGACGCCGAGCACGGTGTCCGTGGTGGACGTGGACGGGATGTTCGAGCTAGAGCAGATCGTGACGGGCTCCATGCCCCACGGGTCGCGGCTGTCGGCGGACGGCGCGCGGCACTTTTCGTGTGCGATGATGAGCGACGAGCTGATCGAGGTGGACGCGGTCTCCATGGAGGTCGTGCGGCGTTTGGCGCTGACCGACGGGACTGGGCGCCCTACGGGGGGCGGCGATCACGGCGGGGCAGAAGAAGCGGAAGCCACGGAAGAGGACGCCGCACCAGCCGTGCACAACGCGATCTGCAAGCCCACCTGGGTCCAGCCTCACCCGACGCTCCCGGTGGCCTTCGTGGCGCTCAATGGCGCGCACCAGGTGGTCGAAGTCGACCTCAACTCGTGGGAGATCAAGCGCCGCTTTCCCACGGGCAGGGCGCCCTACAACCTTGACGTCACCCCCGACGGCAAGCGCCTCGTGATCACCTACAAGGGCGCCCAATCGGTGGGGGTGATCGACATCGCGACCGGCGAGGAGGTCGCGCGCATCCCCACGAGCCGCCGCATTCCCCACGGGGTGGTGCTGACGCCGGACTCCCGGTTCGCGTTTATCACCTGCGAGGACAAAGGTGCAACGCCGGGCTCGGTGGACGCGATCGACCTGGCCTCGTTGAAGCAGGTCTCCACCGTGGACGTGGGCCTGCAGGCGGGCGGCATCGCCCTCTTTCCTTCCTCGGCAAAGCCGTACCTGAATCGCTGATGCTGCTACGACTTACGCTTCTGGCCCTCGCTGCCCTGCACATGCCCTGCCGTGCCGAAGCCCAGGGACCACCCGTGAACTATGGGCCCCTTCGGTACGTAGAAGGGCCGCGCAGGGCGGCCCAGCTTGTGGGGGAACCACTGAGCCTGGGCCTCTCCATCTCGCTCGCACCGGATACATCAGGCGCGCAGGCGTTCTTCGACCAGGGGCTCACCCAGATCTTCTACGGCGGTTTCCCGGAAGCGGAGCGCTCCTTCCAAACGATCCTGATCTCGGACCCTGATTGCCCGATGTCCTACTGGGGGCTCGCGCAAGCGAATACGCGCTGGCCGGTCCGTGCGCGGTGGTTTGCGAGGGCTGCTTGGCTGAAGCGTGGATTGGCTGGACCCCGCGAGCGACGACTTATCGACGCGCTAGCCAGTTTCTACTCTGTCCTTGGGTCGGATGAGCCTGAGGGTCTTGTCGAGCCCTGGAATCCTGGGCCCGGGGAGGACCCGCGGCGGGTGTTGCGCTTGTCGGATCAGCCTCAGGCATCACGTGACGCAGCCGAAGGGCTGATCGCGGATTATCTGGCGATCGTTGAGAGCCACCCCGAAGATCACATCGCTCGCGCGCTCTTGGTGGCGGCGCGCCTCCAGAGCCGCGCGGACTCAAGCGCCGACGATGAGATCGCAGCGGAGATCCACTCCATTCTGGACGCGGCCCCGGGCTTCCCGGTCTCCCCCTACTTGCTGAGACTCTGGGCGGCGGCGGGCGACGCTGACGCGGCGTCGGATGCAGCGAAGGCCGTTATGGAGCGGGCGAGCCTTGCACCATCGATCGGATCCTGGGTGGTGACCGTGCTCGAGCGCGCAGGGCGAATAGGCGAGGCCCGGGAGTACGCGGCCCAGACGATCGAGAACTTGAACGCGGCGGCGGATCGGACCTGGGTGAGCCCCAGCAGGCTTGCGGCTCACCGGGTGGTGTCCAGAATCCTGAACCCCGACTGGGTGTCGGCCAATAGATGGTTCGCGTTGGAAGCGCCGGACTGGACGCTCGATGACGCGTACGGGCAGACCTTCTCGCTCAAGGACTACCGCGGCAAGCCGCTCCTCATCGTGAACTTCCTCGGCTTCGGCTGCGTGCACTGCCTCGAGCAGCTCCAAGCCCTTCTACCCTTCGCTTCGAGGTTCGAGGAGCTCGGCGTCGAGATCGTCGCTGTTGGGCTGCAAACGCCCGAGGAACTGCGCGTGTCGATGGGTGAAGACCCCTTGAAGAGCGGCTACCCATTCCCGATTCTCTGCGACCCGAAGCTCTCCCAATTCAAGGCCTATCACTCCTTCGACGACTTCGCGGACACAGCCCTCCACGGCACCTATCTCGTGGACAGGGAAGGGCATCTACGCTGGCATGACATCAGTCATTTGCCGTACATGGAAATCGAGACACTGCTCGATGTGTGCGAGCAGCTGGTGAGCCCCCCGGAACCTGCCGCGGATAAGTAGGGATGCCGAAGCGCGGTGACATCTACGACCTCCTCGATCAGATCGCGGAGCGGCCGAACATGTTCGTCGAGGGGCACTCGCTAGAGCAGCTCTCGATGATGCTGCACGGCTACGAAGCCTGTTTGTGGTCCCACGACCTCGAAGAGGACGTCGAGGGGAGACCCTTCCATACTGCCAGCTTCAACGAGTGGCTACGGGAGAAGAAGGGGTGGGCGACCGACTGCGGCTTCGCCCATGCGATCGGGCACGAGGAGGCGGACGCCAAGGCCGCGCTGGCCCTCTTCTTCGAGCTTCTGGCGGCCTACCGGGCCTCCTAGGCTTTTTGGGGCTTCCCTCCTTAGGTTTCGGGGGGATCCGCTCGATAGCGCCCCTATGGACGAGCAGGAGATCTCTTTCGGCGGTGTGGCCGAGCCCATGGTCGAGGCCAAGCCGCGTATTAACGACGTGCCGCCGGCCTCCCGAGGCGTCCGCAGCGGCCCGCTCGCAGCGATCGTGGCCACCGCCGTCATCGTGGCGGCGACGGCGATCCCTAGCACGGCGAAGTTCAGGTCTCCGGTGACCGCTCCGTCGGCGGTCTCAGCTAGCTTCAACATCGAGGACATCCCCGCCCTCGAGAACCTCAAATCGCTCCAGCTCGGCAGCTCGTTCGAGGGCTTCACGCTCTTCGGCAGCGAGTGCTCATGGGACGACCGGGCCGACGGCACATCGACCCTGCGGGTGCGCCTGACCTCGGACGAGGACCCGAGCACCTTCCTCTTCGGAGACCTCACGCTCAAGGGGCGCGTTGCCTCGGACGACATGGAGGTCATTTCGCGCCGGCTCTTCTCTGGTGCGGCGCCTCAGACCCCCGGTGCAGGCGGCTGGCTGCGCAAGGCGGGACCGGAGCCGGACGTGGACGTCTACACGTCGCTCGCTGGCACCCTGATGGGCGCTGGAGATCTGGAAGGCGCCACCGTCGCCGTGCGCAACCTCCCAGGCACCGCCGTTCGCCGCGGCCCGTGGGCCACATCGATTGGCCGCGATAGCCTGTCCTTCGACGACACGATCTTCGCGCGCATCATCTGGCTGCGCGAAACCGACAGCACGGATCAGCCGATCCAATCAGAGGGCGGCGGCAGCCTCAGCCTCTACCTCGCGTCCGCAGCGGGCGACGAATAGGTTAGCTAGACGGCTATGCGGCGCGCATGGCGCCGCCGTTAGGGACACGGTGCGCTGGCACTGTCCCGTCTCCGTTGGGCCCCCTCCGTTGGGCCCCCTCCGTTGGGCCGCGCTGGCAAGTTTTCTCCGCCAGCCGTCTGTGACCCTTCTAAGGCGCGGGGCTAGATGACTGAGAGAGGAGTTCTCCCGGCTCCTCAAGTTCATCGTCGAAACCAAAGCTCTTCCCAATGGCTTCCATGCGTAGTTACACCACGTCCCGCGCCCTCATGTTCGCAGGCGCGCTCGCCTGTTTCTCGTCCCCAGCACTCGCTCAATACACCTCCTACGAGGCGGTCACGGAGCTTGGCATCGATGACGCGGCCATCACTCCTGATGGCCGCTACGCGGTCTTTCGGGAGAACTTGATCGAGACCGTGACCTACATCATCGACCTCTCCACGGGCGATGAGGTCTTCCGAGCGGAGTCCACTTTGACCCCGGACTGCCCGAACGGTGCCAGTGGACCCTGCGCGGGGGTCGGGCCGTGCAACGACGCGGTCGAGGTCACGAACGAGCGGGCCATTACCCTCGGGATGATGGTCAAGGTCATCGACCTGACGGCGACTCCGCCGGTTGAAATTGCCGAGCACGATCTAGGCATCATCCCGCGCGACGTGGCGATCACGAGCGATGGCCGCTACGCCATCGTGCGCGGAGGCACCGGGGTGCGGGGTGGTAGCTACGTGATCGAGCTGGGCACCGGAGCCATTGTCCTGACGAACCCATCGACGAACCGCGAGTTCTTTCGACAGCTCGGAAACGACCTCGCCGCCGCAGATAGCTTCCACGGTGTGACCCTCGCCTACGACGAAAGCAGCGCTGAGACCGAAGTCCTCGTGGTTGAGCTCGACCCGGCTGCCGGCGGCGGGCCGCAGGTGGTTCTAGACACGGCGCTCGCGCCCAATGGCCTCAGCGGCGACCCAATGGACGTTGCCATGAGCCCAGACGGTCAATACGCGGCGGTGCGCTCGAACGACGAGGTGGCCGTGGTTCGATTGGACGGCGTGAACTCCACGGTGGTGCGGACGTTCTCTGCGTTCCCCGGCAGCGTCCTTCCGTTCGGCGACGTAGCCATGGACACGATCGTCGCGAACGACGAGGTGTGGGCATCCATCTCGGTAGCCGACGGGGTGACCTCGGACGGCTACCTCAACGTCCAGAACTTCGCGACGGGCCAGAACTGGTTCGCCTTCCTCGACGGTGTCCCGCGCGATCTTGTGCTCACGCCAAGCGGCGAGAAGCTGATGGTTCACACGGGCGAGCGGGTCTACGCGTTCGATCTTTCGAACCTGCCTACGACTGCCGGTCTCAACAACTCGAACAACCGTCAAATGCTCGCCTCTCAGTCGGGCATCCTCGCGGGCATCGACTCCATCGCCGTCACAGAGGATCGTGCGATCGTCATGGCGCCGATCGCCGCTGGCTCGCGGATTCGAATCTACGACCTGGCCCAGGGGATTCAGCCGCTGCAACTTCTGGCGACGACGTTCCC
>CAYQKK010000055.1:0-5787 GCA_964417955.1 uncultured Planctomycetaceae bacterium | reverse complement strand
TCCACCGGAGAGACGGCGGATCTCTTTGCCCTCGGATCCACCCGAGTCAGCGAGAACGATCTCGTTCTGCACGCGCAGAACCTGCCGCCCAACGCCTTCGGGTTCTTCATTCTCGCCGACAGCACAAGCTCGGTCTCAATGGGGGCTGGCATCCGCTGCGTCGACGGCACGCTCATCAACCTCCCCGTGGTGGAGACGTCTCCTACCGGTGACGTGGCCTTCAGCGTGGACCTGACAAGCCTCGGAGCCGCAGGCTCAGGCGTCATCGCCGGTTCCACTTGGAACACGCAGCTGCTTCACCGAGACCTCCCCAGCGCGGGCGGCTTCAACTACTCCAACGCGAGCTCCTTGCTCTTCGAGTGAGGCTTCGCGCGCTCCGTAGCCAAGCCCGAGGTCACTCGATTTGATAGCCTAGGGTGGCCCATGCAGTCCACAAGCGACAACCCACAGGACCCAAGGCGCGTCGCAGCCAGAATGCGCGCGTGCCTTGCGATGTTCGAGGACGGAGTGGACATGATCCGGTGCCGCCTGCGTCGGCAGAACCCAGGGGCGAGCGACGCCGAGCTGAGTGGCCTCTTGCGGCGAAGGTTGCTGGCAGCCAAGCAAGATACGGACCCTTACCTCCAGCCATCCAAGTGTCCTCGTTTCTCGCATCAACGCTGAGGTCTACGGAAGCGGCGCTACGGATAGCACTGCCGCCAGTGACAGTATCGCGCGCTATTCCTGGTTCGCATTGCTAGGGAGATGATCCGCCGAGTAGCCGAGGCTGCGTAGCGCTTCGTAGGTGGCTTGGGACGGTTTTCTTTGCGGTTCGGCGACAGCGTCTTGGGCACGTCGCTTCAGGGCTCGGGAGATCCAGTCGTCAAGTTGATCGTAGAGGCGCTCTTGCTCGTCTGCGTGCTGGCCGATCAGGTTGTGGCGCTCTTCCGGATCTTCGGTCCAGCGGTAGAGCTCGATCGAACCGAGGAGCGAATCGCCGCGGATGTCCATCCGCTTGGCGGCTGGGCTGACGCTGGCGCGGGTGCGGCAGATCAGCTTCCACTCGCCGCTTTGGATGGCGAAGAGGTGTTCGTCGTCTTTGAAGAAGCGGGTGGAGACGAGCGGGCGGTTGGTAGGTACCGCTTCGAGCAGCGAGCGGCCCGCGGCGTTTGGGAGTGGGGGGAGGTTTGCGGCTGCGAGGAGCGTCGGTGCGATGTCCACGAGGCCCGCGGGCATCTCGGTCGTTCCAGCGGCGACGCCGGGGATGCGCAGCAGGAGCGGCACGTGCACGAGCTCGCGGTAGAGCGTGTGCCCGTGATGAAGGGCGCCGTGGTCGCCGAACTCCTCGCCGTGATCGGCCGTGATCGCGAAGATCGTGTTCTCTCCGAGTTCGCGCTGCGCGTTGTGAATGAACTCATCGAACCAGCGGTCCATAGCCGAGACCTCGCTCAGGTAGATGTCCTGCAGCCACGCGAAGTCCTCGGGCCCGAGCCCGTGGGCGCCAGGAACCTCCCCTGCGCGAATGAACTCTGCGGAGATCGTGTCGCCGAGCCGCGCGCGTGCGTCGAGCCATGGACCCTTCGGCGGGCGCGGCCACAGCGGCTTGCGTAGTTCGTAGGGCCCGTGGGGTTCGAACAGGTGCACGTGGAGGAAGGCGGGCGCTTCCGACTCTCTTCCTAGCCACGCTTCGATGCGGCTGATCTGGGCCGAATGGTGCAGGTATTCGTAGCCCTCGGAGAGCCCGAAGTCAGGACCTAGCCACGGGTTCTCCAGGAACCCCGCCGTGCGGTAGCCGGCGCGGCGCAGATGAGAGGCGAGGGTCGGGATCGCGGACTCAATGACCGGCGACGTCGAGATCGAACCGTGCTCGATGGGGAACCGCGATGTCAGAAGCGACGCCATCGACGGGTGCGTGTGCGAGGCCTCCGCGATGGCGTTCGTGAACCGCAGCGCCGAGTCAGCGAAGTGCCGGATGTAGCGGACTCTCTCTTTGGAGTCGTCTCCGAAGAGCGCGTCGTAGCGCGTTGTGTCCATCGTGATGAGGACGATGTTGGGGGCGTCCCGCGCGGGCGTGGCGGCGTCGATGGGGGGCAGCGACGTTCGGTAGGGACTCCGGTCAGCGATCTGCATGACGGTGACGCCCGTCCACGCGGCGGCGGCGCAGAGCACCCAGGGCAGTCGCCGCTCCTTGCGAAAGTCGAGGATGGCGTGCAGCGCCCACGGGATGACTAGGCAGAGGAGCGCGAGCAGCGCGCTGCGGCGCCGCGTTACGTCGGCGTCGAGAGCGTAGGTCATCAGCGTCACGACTGCGCCCCCGACGAGGCCCCCGAGGAGGCCGCCGCGGAGGCCGCCGCGGAGGCCGCCGCGGAGGCCGCCGCGGCCGCACCAGACGAGCACGCCCGCGAAGGTCGCTCCGGCCGCGCCCAGCACGACGCTGCCAAAGCGCTCCGATAGGAGGCCGAGGGTGAAAGGCCCGAGGCCAGGTAGCCGGGCGACGAAGGCTCCCGCGCAAAGGACGCACAGTCCCGCGGCGAGCCCCCGAAGCAGTCGCGCTGGCGCACTCAAAGGTGGCCCGCTACTTCTTGGGCGGCACGTAGGTCACCGCCTTCTTGGGGAGGGGCTTCTTCAGCAGCTCTTCGGCCCGCTGGATGCAGGGGTCGATGCCCGAAGCGATGATCTTGGGGTCGTACTCCACGATCTCGTCGGGCTCGATGCCGAGCCCTTCGACGCCGCGACCGCCATTGAAGCGCTGCTTGTTCGACGCGACGACGTAGCGAATCGCGAACTTGCCGCTGGGCGCCTTCGTTTCTTTCTTGGAGCCCGACGCACCGTGGGTGCCTCCGGGTCCGATCAGGTACGCGCGGCCTTCCTCTTTCAGTTCGCCCACGATCGTCTCCCCGGCGGAGATCGTCGCGGGGTCCACAAGGACAACGATCTGCCCGGTGTAAGGATTCGGGCCGGCGCTCTCCTCGCCGCCGAACGATTGGCCTTCGGGCACGAAGCGGCCGAGCACTGCATCGCGGTCGTAGCCGCCGCCCATGTTCGAACGGAAGTCGAGGATCAGCCCGTCGATGTCCCCAAGTCCGGCGATGGCTTCGTCGAAGGCCGTGTGCAGATCCCCGGGGACCTTGGCGGCGAGCACGTAGCCCATGCCGCTCTCAAGCTTCTTGTACGCGACGTCCTTGCCAACGGACGTGAGGTTCTCGGGGTACACCACCGGCCCGAGAAGCCTGCCGCCCCCGGCCTTGCTGCTCCACGTCAGCGTCTTCTTCTTCGACTTGCGTTTCTCGTCTTTGAACTCGAACTTGCACGACTTGCCATCGGGACCATTCACGCCCCAGGTACCGACGATCCAGTCCGCCGCGCGCGTCGTTGAGAAGCCGCGGCTCGACGTCAGTCGCTCGTGGGCGCGGGCCATCCAGTCCTTCGCTTTTTCGCCGTCGATCTTGACCACTTCCCAGCCGGCTTTGATGCCCGAGCTGCCCGCGGCGCCGACGGAGCGCAGCACGTACCACTTGCCCTTGTAGGGGTAGAGGCTGAGGCCACCGGACTGCCTGGGCCCGTCACCGAAGCCATCCATGTCGACGTCCACCTTGGTGAACCGAGCGTGCCCGTCGTGGAGCTCCGCGATGATCTCGGACGCGAGGTCGATGAGCTCTTGGTCGGACGTGATGTCCTCGGCCTTCTTGATGATCCGCTTCGAAACCTTCTTCCAGTCAATGTCCTTAGCCTTCAGGACGCGCTCGGCGTTCTTGCCGATCTCGCCGAGGACGTGGGCGATGTCCACCTCGTGGTCGGAATCCAGGGGCGCGGGCGAGTGGGCGAGGGCCGCGACGGTCAGGAAAGCGCCAGCGACCAGGGGCTGCCAGCGGGGAAGGGAAGGGATGATGGAGCGCATTCCTTCACCCTACCACGGGGCCGCCGTTTTCCGCGATGGGAGCGCGGCTCTGTCCCTTAGCCTCGGGAGCATGGACGATTCCACCGCCAGCGCCCCTCGGGGCGATCTCTTGCTCCTCGACAACGACTCGAAGATCGTCGAGCTCCTGTCGTGGTTCCTCGGGAACCAAGGGTTCACGGTGCGCGTCGCTGCTTCTTTCGCGGAAGCCCGGGAGCGGCTAGCGGAGCGCGTTCCGGCCCTGCTCATTTCCGACGTGGATCTGGGGCTCGAGTCCGCGGTGACCGAGCTGCCGAAGCTCAGCGCGGAGGGGATCTTGCCTCCGACGCTGGTGGTGTCGGGTTTCCTGGACGAGTCGGTTCGCCAGGCGCTCTTCAGCGTTCCCGAGGTGCTCGACTCGCTCCCCAAGCCCTTCGAGTTCACGGACCTCGAGGCGCGGGTCATCGCCTGCCTCAGCGGCCAAAGGCGCGCCGGCCCTGATCCCGCCGCAAAGTTCGCTTCCGAGCCCACCTCCGAGCCTATTGCCGAGGCCGCGCCCGAGCCTCCGCCCGTGAAGGTCGAAGACGAGGACGATGACGACGACTGGATTGAGATCAGCCCCGGGGGGTAGGACGGTAGACTGGGCGGCGTGACTAGACTCAACTGGCGAACAGCGGGCGAATCCCACGGCCCCACCCTGATCGGCATCCTCGAGGGAGTGCCTGCGGGCCTCACCCTCGATCTTGATCGGGTGAACGAGGACCTCGCGCGGCGGCAGCTCGGCTACGGCCGCGGCGGGCGCATGCGGATCGAGACCGACACGGTGCACATTCTCTCGGGTTGGAAGGGCGGCGTGACCATTGGTTCGCCCATCGCCTTTGAGGTCAAGAACAAGGACAGCGTCATCGAGAAGTTGCCTACGCCGACGAACCCTCGTCCGGGGCACGCGGATCTCGCGGGCTGTCAGAAGTGGGGGCACCGGGACCCGCGGGCTGTGCTGGAGCGAGCGAGCGCCAGGGAAACTGCGGCGCGGGTCGCCGCGGCCGGAATCGCGCGCCAGGTGCTGGAGGCCTTTGGCATCGAGGTGTTCGGCTACCTCACCGGCCTCGGGGGCGTCGAGTGCCGCGCGGATGCCTGGGAGGTCGCTGGCGAGGGGAGGGCCGAGATGCGGCAGGCCTCTGATTTTCTTAGCCTGGATTCCGAGGCAGATGAGGCGATGCGGGCCGCCGTAGACCGTGCCAAGGCGGCGAAGGACAGTCTCGGCGGGACCTTCGAGGTCCGTGCGACCGGCGTGCCCCCGGGGCTCGGCAGCTGCGCCAGCGCCCAGGAGCGACTGACCGGCCGGCTCGGCGGGGCGCTCTTCTCGATCCCGGCCATCAAGGGCGTCGAGTTTGGCATCGGGTTCGACGTGGCCGAGCGGCCCGGAAGCCAGGTCCATGACCCTATTGTGCCCAGCGGCGACGCAGCCAACGCCTTTGCCAGGACCTCCAACCGCGCTGGGGGCCTCGAGGGGGGCATGACCACGGGGGAGCCCATCGTGATGCGCGCGGCCATGAAGCCGATCCCTTCCATCCGCATCGGGATGCCCACGGTCGACCTGCATTCAGGGGAGGCCACGGTCGCCACCTACCAGCGCTCGGACGTGACCTCCGTTCCCGCCTGCAGCGTGGTGGGGGAGGCCATGGTGGCTCTGGTGCTTGCAGAGGCCTTTCTCGACAAGTTCGGGGGGGACTCCATGGCCCAGGTGGGGGCTGCTCTAGAGCACTACAGGACGGAGCTTTCGTCGCTGGGTCAGCCGCCGGAGGCCTCCGGATCGTGAGCCACGCAAAAACTGTCGAGGGATTTCCAACTCTCTTGCTTGACGCACCGGCTTCGCTCACTATTCTCCTTCGCTCCAGACTGCGCCCAGCGCTGAAGGACCGCCCGCCAGTGTG
>CAYQKK010000054.1:19277-42197 GCA_964417955.1 uncultured Planctomycetaceae bacterium | reverse complement strand
GCTTGGACGACAGCCGCGCGAAAGGGCTTCTGGGTTTCGGTCATGGGTGGGCTATTCTAGCAGCCCGTTGAATAAGGCCACACCAACCAACAGCGCCCCTCACAGTCTTGACTCTGGCCTGACTTCGTTGCTTGAAGGGCCCCGAATAGCTCGCTATGGGGGGCTTCAAGCGCCTTGTCAGGACTCCGATGGACACTATTGGTTAGCGCGGACTTCTTCAACGGGCTGCTAGGAGGCGGACCCCGAACAGAGACTATCTCACTTCACATGATTGCGATCACCCGCGGTATCAGCGACGCGCTCGGCGCATGCGAACTTACGCACCTCGAGCGCGTTCCCATGGATCCAGTGCGCGCGCGCCTCCAGCACGACTCATACACGGCTGCGCTGCGCTCGGTGGGCTTCGATGTGATCTCGCTGCCGGCGTCCGACGAATTTCCGGACTGCGTGTTCGTGGAGGACGCGGCCGTCGCGTTCCCAGAGATTGCGGTCATGACGCGCCCAGGGGCCGAGTCGCGCCGGGGCGAACTACCGGCGGTAGAGGTCGCCCTAGCGCTGCACCGAACCCTAGCACGCATCGTTAGCCCCGGGACGCTCGACGGCGGCGACGTTCTCGTGCTCGGCCGTGACGTCTACGTGGGACTCTCATCGCGCAGCAACGCCGAAGGGGTCAAGCAGCTCGGGCAGATCCTCGCTCCCTTCCAATACGCGGTCCGCGGCATCGAAGTTGGGGGGTGCTTGCATCTGAAGTCAGCAGCCACCGCTATCGACGAGTCGCGCGCGCTCGTTAACCCCGCCTGGATCGACACGTCGCTCCTGAGGGGCATCGAGTGCATCGCGACCGACCCCACAGAGCCCGACGCCGCCAATCTCGTCGCCCTGCCCGGGGCCCACGCCGGCGGCAAGCCGCTGCCCCCAACCGTCCTCCACGCGGCCGCCTATCCAAAGACCGGAGCACGACTCCGCGCCCACGGGCTAAACGTGATCGAGGTCCCCGCGGACGAGCTGGCGAAGGCAGAGGGCGCGCTGAGCTGCTGCTCGATCCTTCTTCACTAGAACTCAGCACGCGTCACCCTTCTATCCCCATGGTCAGGACAGTCTCGATCTTCGCCCTTCTCTTCGTGCTCCTCTGCGGGCTCTTTTTTCTCGTGACCTATCCGAGCGGCGGGGTGGGCGCGATCGGCAGTACACCGCGCCCCCTATCCCCCGGTCGGGCATTGATCGAGATCGAGTCATCCACGTCACGGAGCAACGCTATCAATGAGATTCGCGGCGCTGTAAGGGCTGTGGTGGACGGCCTTTTCCCTCCGCGAGGAGGCTCTTGGAACGGCGGCGTCTCGAGCGAAGGAGGTTCTGCGAACTACGTCGTTTGGAATCGACTCTTCTGGGCCACGAGCGTGACGGTAAAGAGCGACGAGGACTTCGAAGTCTTGTTGGAGGGTTGGAAGGCCGCCTTGATTCCCGCCTACGCTCAGGACCGCCTGCGCGTTTTGGTCGAGTATCAGCCCCTAAGCGGTACTTCGATCAAGCGCTTCGAATTCACCGTCGAACCCTGAGCGCTGCATCGGCGTTTGGGCACGGCAATGGGGTGGAGCCTCATCCGTCTCTGCCCTTCTCAGCGCGACTCTGGCGTCGCCAAGGTGATGTCGTCGATGCCGACCCAGATGGCTGCGGACGGCGCATTGTCGAGGATCTCAAGCCTCGCTGTTTCACCGCGTAGATCAGTGATGTCCCAGTGGATGCCGCGGCTGGCGTTCGATCCCACGCCTTGCACCTGCCGGACCACCTCTCCGTTGACGACCAGCCCCACAGAGACTTGTTCATCCCCGAAGTCGAGCATCCGAAAGCGAAGCTGATCCTCGTCCAGTAGAAACGGCAGGCTCCGCTGACTATGGGAACCCTCAAGGCCGAAGGACGTCGCGGCGTGGTCCGAAGTAAGGATGAACGCTCCTTGGCGCATCGCCGGATCGCGCAGCGATGCCGGCTCGTCTGTGAAAGTTGACTCCCATAGCTCGGGGCGCGGTCCGCTCTCGAAGTCCTCAAGGACTCGTCGGGAAGCGTCACGGCCTGAACGGATGCGATCGAATGCGGTCAAGTGCCGGTGGTCAGACCACTGGAAGAACTGGAGTGACGCGACTTTTCCGCGCCACTGGGAGACGTCGAAGACCACGTGTTCGAAGCTCGGATTGGCTCGGCTGAAGTTACCGGCCGCCGTCAGAACGGGTTGCCCGTCGACGATCAGCTGGGCCCCCGTCATGGGGTGCGGCTTGGCTGCGAGAAGAAACTCGACCGTGTTGAAGTCGATGAGGAAAGAAGGTGACTCTGCCCCTCGTCTCACCGGGTCCGCGAACATAAAGAGCCCGGTAGTTGGAACGCCGTCGACGAGGAGATTGACTGGGTTGCCCAGCTTGGCGCTGATGCCTCCCTCGGAAACCCAACGGATTTGTCCGTCGACATCGAGCCTGTACTCGAACGGGCTTTCGATCTCTGCAACGGCATCGGATTGGCTGTCGGCGGCGCCATGGCGGATCGAATCGATGTGCTCGGCGTACACGTCTTCCCGGAGGAGTAATTCGTACTGAGTGCCGTGGACGTACGCAGGCAGGTAGCCTTCCGGCGGTCTACCACGCTGCGAAACGATCAACGCAGGATGGAACTCATCGATGGTTTCTTGGCGGGTCGAGCGCCTGGACTCATCGCCGTGAAAGTAGATGCCCTTGGTGACTAGGCCCGCTTGGTCAATCGCCGGATTGTCAGAGAGGTAGGCGAAGTAGCCGGGCTCGGGTGTCAGGAGCGACTCATCGCTCAGGCCGGAGGCGCGAACGAACTCCGCCATCTCCCTGTAGGCCTCGACTCGGAATCGGTACTGGCTTCCGTTGACGAATCGATCGAAGTTGGAGGACAGGTGAGTCGGGATCACCGAAGCACCCAGCGCGACCACGGGCACTAGGGCCAGTTCAGTCAGAACGCGAATCCGCAGCCAGCGCGTGAATGAGCCAAGGCCAATGAGAGCGAACAGAACAACGCAGTAGGTGCCGGGGACCGAGTACCAAAGGAAGTTCAGGTTGGGCCCAATGAGTGAATAGCCGAGGAGGAGCGCCACGGGATAGAGAAGCAGGAGGAGGGTCAGAATCTCCTTTCGAAGGATCGAGAAGAAGAGCGCCAAGGCGGCTCCCGTGGAGAGGACCCAGGCCACTACGACGCCAAGCGTCCCTCCGAGAAGATCTAGCAGCCCCGCAGCGCTCAGGTACCATCTGCACATCTTCCACTGTCGTTCGATCGCGCCTACGAAGTACGTCGAGAACTCGGTATCCCCAGTCTTGGCACCGAGCGTATTCGGGAGCACGCTCCCGAAGTACCACTGGGCGAAGATGAGCCAGGGCAGAACGATGGCTGTCGCTAGGAGGCCGGGCCCGATAGGCAGCTTGCGGTCGCGAATCCACGTGAGTGCGAAATATAGAATCGCGAAGAGCGCCGCGTCGTAACGGGTCAGGAATGCGAACGCGACGAGGACGGCTCCGAGGGTCGTGCGACCGTTGATGGCAGCCCATGTCGCGCCGATCAAGAGCGCCGACAGGAAGGGTGTTTCCAGCCCGAAGAATCGATAGATCTCAGGTCCGCCGGAGCTCGCAAAGAGCGCGAAGACGATGGCGAGGATCGGCGTCCCGCTGCGCCGGATGATGAGGCCCCCAAGCAGCCCTACGAGTCCAGCTGAGCACGAGAAGATGAGGCCGGAGGCGAACGGGATGTCGGCTCCGAGGAAACCGAGGGCGGCCAGGATCAGCGTGTAGAGGGGAGTCGTCGTTCCAAGGACTCGCTCTCCCTCGGTGAACACGAAGCCGCTGCCGCTCGCGATCTTGTCGGCGTACCGGTAGGTGATGTACGCGTCTTCGAAGATGAACCCCGAGAAGGTCTGCCAAATCATGACCATCCCGTAGAGGGCCATCGCCCACAGGAGAGCCAGCGTTGTGCGCGAGATCCAAGTGGCTGCGAGGCCGGGGGGCGAACTGGTAGCAACGCCTGCGAGGACGGTGTTGGGAGGAGACGCTGTGGACATCGCAGGGGGGACCCTGAATGGGTAGGGCCGCTCGCGATCTAGCTAAGGACTGTTGGTCTTCAACTGCTTCGCGCCTGCGGCGTGGCTGGGACGCGCTGAGAGCACTGGGGCAAGATTGTGATGGGGGACGGTCCCTACGGGAAGGCCTCGCCCGCGTTCCCCACCCAGGGCTATGCCACCGCGTCCATTGAGGTGCTCTCCAGCCCGCCTCAGCGGTCACCGAAGCCCGCCACGAGACCGTCTGCGCAGGCCTCGATCAAATCGAGGCAGCCCTCGAAGTCCCGGGTGTAGTACGGATCTGGAACGGCTAGGCCGTCCTCCCCAATATGATCGGTGAAGAGGACCACAGGGGCATGGGCGCCATCGGGCCGCTGGGCCTCGACGTCGTTCGCATTCTCGTTGTCCATGGCGACGATCACGTCGAAACGGTGGAAGTCCTCCGGCGAGAACTGTCGCGCCCGAAGGTCTGACAGGTCCAGCCCTCGCGCGAGGGCGGCCTCTTGCATCGGTTCGTACGGGGGCTTGCCCACGTGCCAGCCCCCGGTCCCGGCGGAGTCAAGCGTGAGGTCTGGGCGTCGCTGGCGCACAGCCGCCTCAGCGGCAGGCGAGCGACAGATATTGCCGAGGCATACGAAGAGAATAGACGGCATGGTGAACTTGATCTTGCGGTCATCGAGCCCGGACGCGGGACTCCAGCGAGGTTCAAAAAGAGCGCGCATCATCCCTGTAGGTGACGCGCGCTCGTTGCTCGGACGGTGGGGGCTCGTTCCTACTCTTCGTCGTCCATTCCGAGGGCGGTGCGGCCTTCGGTGGAGATGAGCTGTGGGGACCACGCGGGCTCAAACACGATGTCGACGTCGGTTTCGTCGATACCGTCGAGGGTGTTGCAGCGACGCTTCATGACGTCGGGGATCGTGCGGGCTTCTGGGCACGACTGGGAGGTCAGGGTCATGGTGATCAGGACCTTGGGCTCCTCAACCTTGACGTCGTAAATGAGGCCGAGGTCGACGATGTTGACGGGAATCTCGGGGTCAAAGACCTGGCGAAGCTGGTCGTAGACGTCTTCTGGAGTAGTCATCGGGGGAGTTGGATCGACGGTGAGTGGGGGCCCGAAAGAGGCCAGGCCATAGGGCAGCCCAAAAGGCCAGCCCAAAAGGACAGCGCTGACGGTCAGTGCACCAGAGGGTTCTAAGCTCCGGGTCTTTCGACTCCAGAGCCTATCCGCCCATTCTGTCCTCTGGGGCCTCAGACTACTTTGGGTGCGGAGACCTTTTCCGCCACGAATGGGCGCAGGCCCATCCAATCGCCTTCTAGCTGCTGGTAGAGGCCTCGGAAGTCCGTTGTAGAGGGGATATCGCCCTGTACCAAATCGGTCAGGTCCGGTCTGGTGCCGTGCTGGCCGGCTTGGATGCCGCCGCCGAAGAGCAGCACGGGGTTGCCGCGGCCGTGGTCGGTGCCCCGGGAGCCATTCTCGTCCACGCGGCGACCGAACTCGGAGAAGACCATCGTCGTGACATGGTCCCCGTGGCCCGCATCGATGAGGTCGCGCTGGAAGGCGGTGAGCGCGCCGTTGAGCTGCTCCATCAGCGCGCCGTGCACGGAGGCCTGGCTCGCATGGGTATCGAAGCCTCCGAGGGCGACATGGTAAATGCGCGTGCCGAAGCCGCCGCGGATGAGCTGGCCCACGAGGCGCAGCTCTTTCGCGAGCGGCGTACCCGGGTACTTCGCACCGCCCTCGGCCTGGGTCATTTTCGACATGCGGTCCGCCGCGTCATAGGCGGTGCGCGCCGTCATGCGCAGAAACGCGAGCTCGTTCTTGGCCCGTGCGCCGTCCCTTCGCATCTTGCTTGCGATCTCGGTGCGGGCGTCCGCGATCTGACGGGAGGTGTTCGCGAGCTTGAAGCCTCGATCGTCGGGCACCGTCGGCGGCGTCGCCGTGGCGCCTCGCATCGACAGCACGCTCTCGCGTCCGCCGACAGAGAGCGCGGGCAGCGATCCTGGCGCCTTCGCGATGAGCTGGTCCGCCATGTTCCCGAGCCAACCCACGCGGCCCACTGGCTTGAAGGGCTCGGCGGTGTGCCAGATCTCCATCGAACGGAAGTGCGATCGGTCGGAGTTCGGATGGCCCACGCCGTGGACGATGGCCATCTGCCCTTCGCGGTATAGCTCGGCGAGGCCGCCGAGCTTCGGATGCAGGCCCACGTGTTCGTCGAGCTGGTGAACGGCGCTCGGCTTTTGCCCGAGGGTCGGGCGAGCGCGGTAGTACTCGTCTTGGCCGTGGGGGATCACCGTGTTGAGCCCATCGTTGCCTCCCGAAAGCTGCACAACCACGAGGATGCGCTCGCGGCCGTGGCTCGGCTTGTCTTCACCCGCGCAGGCGAGGGCTGCCGGACCGAGGGTGCCGAGGGCCGTGCCGATCGTGGTGAGGCGGATGCCCCCGGCGAGGAACGAGCGTCTTGGGAATGCAGGTGTGCTCATACGAGGTGGAACTCAGGGGAAGTCATGACGAGGGCGGCGACCTTGTGGAAGGCGTGCCCGTCGGAGTGGGCTGATTGTGCGGCAGCTTCTAGCGTCGCTCGCATTTCGCTATCGACGCCTTCGGGGAGCAACACGCGACACACGGCATCGACCGCGCCGGCTCGACCGTCCTTCAGCTGGGTGGGTCCAAACGCCTTCTTCGCCACGAGGCCGTTGGCGAGCGCGAAGTCGGAGATCCAGTTGTGGCGCGCGAGCCATGTTCCGGGGTCGATCCACGCGCGTCCGCCGTCCCAGCCCTTGACGGTAGGTGGCATGAAGAGTGACTGTCCCATGACGCCGGCCGCCCGCACCGCGTCCACGGGCGGGATCTCGGCCCGCGTTGCGAGCACCACGCTAGCGACGAGCTCGACCGGTCCTGCGATGCGGCTGCGGAGCGCGCTGAGGAAGATCGGGTCGCGAAAAATAAGACCCAGGGTCCGTCCGATGTGCCAGTCATTTTCGACGAGCACCTTCGCGAAGCGCGCGATGTCGGACTCGCTCGGTTCCGGACTGCAGAAGGTGTGAAGCAGCCGCCAGGCGATCCAGCGCGAGCACGCCGGATGCGCGAGCACTCGATCGATCGCGTCCTCGCCTGAGAAGACGCCGCCCTTGCCGAAGAGCGTCTTTTCACGGTCATCGTGGTGCTCCTCGCGGAATTCAAACTTGCGCCCGATCACGGACCAGCCGCTGAAGGCGCGCGCTGCTTCCTGGATGTCTTTTTCGGTGTAGCCCCCTTGGATACCGAGCCCGAAGAGCTCCATCACTTCGCGCGCGAAGTTCTCGTTGGGCGCGCCGACGCGATTCTGATTCCCGTCGAGCCAGACGAGCATCGCGGGGTCCTTGGCGGCCGCGTGGAATAGCTGCCGAAAGTCCCCAAGGCCCTTCGCGCGGAACAGCTCGTTCTGCTCGTGCATCAGTCGCACGTCGCCAAGCTTGGCGTTCGACGTGGCGAAGTGACCGTGCCACATCAGCGTGATGCGCTCGAGGAGCGGCGCTCCGTCCCCAAGAATCAGCTGCATCCACCTGGACTGGAGCGAAACGATGTCCCCGAGGGACACGAGTTTCTCGACGCCGCTGCCGGTCAGGCTTTTTGGGTGCTCGCGCCTGTTCTCAAGCTCGGTGAGTGTCGCTTCGAGGCCAGCCTCGACAGCTCGGTCGACCGTCTCTGCGCTGCCGCCAAATCCGACGCGACGGAGTACGTGCGCAGCCGTGGCTCGATTCCAGTCGAGTCGTGAAGGAGATTTCGTCTGCATGGGCGGGGGCGGGATCACTGCTTGAGCTCAAAGGCCAGGTCGGCCCTTAGTGAGCGCTCGGACGCGCCTGTTTTGCGCCAGTAGGAACCGAATTGAATCCGGTCCAGCCGGTGAAGGAGCCTCAGCAGGATATCCGCTTCCGCTTCAGCGCGGGCCTGGGGTTTGCCGTCCTCCAAGACGGCACGCATGACGAGTAGGTCACGTTGATCGGTCGCCAGGGTCGCGAGGGCCTCTCCGCTGACGGAAAGGTGATCCACGCTGATCCAGGGCCTCGGGATCGAAGGCGTGAGAGGTTCAAGGGGCTCTGCGTTCTTCCCGATGAATTCCATCACGCCTTCATGGCGGGTCCCGAAAACGAAATCGTCTTCCACGAGCGCACAGCCCGGCGAGAAGTTGAACCTGAGGTCCACGCTGGATCCTGGCGCAGGCGGGGCGAGCTTGGCGGTGGTGAGCGTGACGCCGTCCACCATCTCCAAGCCAAGGCGTAGTGCCTCTCGACCCTGCATCGCGGCTTCGAGGTTCGTCAGCGAGATCGCGGCCTGGAACGCGCTGTTCAAACGGCCACCGTTGAGTTCCGGGTCGCTCAAGGTGGCGACCACATTGAGTCCGGGGAGCGGCACGTCAGGGGTTGCGTTCGCGGGAAAATCAACGTCGAGCGCGTGCAGCCGTAGGGTCGGCTGGATGGCTTCGAGTAGATCGTCGAGTGCGTCCGGGCCGCCGACCAAGAGCGCGAGATTGCTAAGCCCCTCTGCGAAGGCCGGCTGGGCCCGCGGAGGGAAGAGCTCGGTACGCTGGAAAAGCAGGGTCCCAAAGTCCCTGTGGAGCTGCGCGTCGCCAAGGGAGTCGGTGCGCACGCGCATGGGACGCGGCGATTCCGCGGGAAAGAGCGCCGCGCCCTTCTCCAGAGCGACGCCGTCCGCGCGAAGGCCCATACTGACCACCCCTTCGTTGAGGACGAGCGACGCGGACACCGACTTCGCCAGCCCCGCGTACGCGATGGCGGGACCGAGAACGAAGTGGGTTCCAGGGTCGGCGGCCATGGCTCGCAGCTCTTTGAGGTCCGCCTGTCGTTCGATCCCGTCTAGGTCGAACCACGCGAAGGCCGAAGTCGAGGAAGGCTCCGCGTCCCGCGCTGCGACGAGGGGAGAGGGCTGCCCAGGTCCCCGGCACCAGTCCACGAGGTGATCCCACTTCGTTGTGATCACGAGCGTTCCGTCTCGAGTCCATGCGGCGTAGGCCGCCTTGTCTTCGCTTCCGCGCTGGGCGATATGCCAGGAGCGTCGCACGGACTTGGACGGAAGGCGCGGCTTCTGCGCACTAACGGGCGACAAGAGCTGGAAGCCCCGCAGTAGCGATTCCAGCTCGTCGATGGCGTCCTCCATCTCGTCCGGGTCTTCACCCCGCAGCAGGAGAAACGGAGCTTCAGATCCTGGAGTGACGTCGGTGAACCCCGCTGCGAATCCGCCGGAGCTAAGCGCATGGGCGAACGCGAACGGCGACCGACCGAGGAGAGCTTGAAGAGCGTCCGCGCGGGCGACGAGGTCAAGGTCCCCATCCTTCAAGGCCGTGGCTACCAAGGGCTCCCGCAGGAGCTGCTTCACCAGCGGATGAGCGAATCCCTGGCGCATGACCGGCTCCAGCGCCGATGACTCCAGCCAAACCAGCGTGGTGGGGAGCGCGCTTTCGCGCAGGACAACAAGGCCGTCGGCGCTCTGGGGCTGGGCGCCTAGGGCAGGCCCAGCGAGGAGCGAAAGGGCCACAAGGGCCGAGTGAAAGGGGGTGGTTGGCATGGTGAGCGCGAAGGGGTCAGCGTACTGGCTGATCTTCTTACGCTCGGCTCAACGGGTCTTTCGCCCCAGCAGGTGCGAAAGTTCGAGACTGTTTCTTACAGCGACGAGTTCGTGAGCAGCACCAGGATCAGTGCTGACCAGAGGAAGACGCCGAGGCCTCGCTGGAGAAAGACCGGATCGTTGATGATGCTTCGAATAGTGGAAGGTCTCATGGCCGGGATGGGGAGGAGGTGAAGTGCGGCCGGGGGGGGCAGCACCCGTCGTGGGGGACTAGGCACTCAGAACACCCTTGTCACTCGTTATCATGAACGAGCGGCGTAGCGGTATTGTCTGTTTGCGAATCGTAAAAGGCCGAAAGGCCCCGCTAGGGCCTTCTTAGCCCGGTATACGAAGCCCTTTTGGGCCTGTGACCGAATGCAGATCCTATGAAGGAAATCGAGATCGACTGCCCGTGCTGCGACGCACGGCTGCTCATTGACGTTCGGACGCAGGCGGTTCTGCGCCACACGCCGAAGAACGAGCTCGATAATTCGGGCCGACCAGGGGCAGGAACCGCAGCTTGGGACCGCGCTCAGGCGAAGGTCGCGTCGCGGAAGGGCAGGGGAACCGATGCGTTCGATGATGCTCTCTCCAAGGAAAAGTCCAAGCACAAGGACTTTGACGCCCTCTTCGATCAGGCAAAGAACAGGGTCTCCGACAAGCGCAAGCGGCTTGAGGGTGACGAGGGGGATCGTCAGTCCGATGCGTGAGCGACCCCATTCTCGTTGCGCGGCCATTGGCGCGCTCTTGGTCGTGCCTGCCCTGTGGCTCGTCGGCTGCGGCGGCTCCGATGCGGGCAAGCCTCCCTCGCCAGGACATCAGGACGATCCTCCGGAGCCGACCAGTGCGCCCACGTTCTCCGTACCTGAGAGCGCCGCACTAGATCGGCCCAACGTGCTGATCATTACGATCGATACGATCCGCGCCGACCACCTAGGCTTCCACGGCTATCAGCGCCCCACATCGCCTCGCCTTGACAGGCTCAGCGCAGAGTCCGTGGTCTTCGAACGCGCGTACTCGCCCATCGCTACGACGCTGCCCAGCCATACGTCGATGTTCACCGGCGTCTATCCCCACGAGCATGGCGTCCTGGCCAACATCGCGGAGGGCCGAACCTACCAGCGACGTGCAGATCTGCAAACGCTCCCGGAACTCTTCGAGCGCGCAGGCTACGCGACTCGGGCGGTGGTCGCGGCAACGCCGCTCAAGCCGCGTTTCGGACTGGACGCAGGCTTTGGTGGATACGACGCACCGAAGGGGCAGCAGCGCACTGCCGACAAGAACACGGCCCAGGCCATCGCCGCTCTGTCGGAGCTTGCGAGCCTCGACCGGCCCGGCCTTTTGTGGGTGCACTACTTCGACCCGCACGGGCCCTACACACCGCCCTACAAGTTCGAGGTCAAGTTCCGCATGGACGACGCGACGCGCGCGGGCCTCGCCGAGCGCCAGTTCTCAGAGCGTTCCCAGCGCCCGACCGGCCAATGGAACGACCTTGAAGAGGGCATCGATCGCTACGACGCCGAGATCGCGTTCACCGACGCGCAGATCCGCCACCTCCTACGCGCGGCCGAGAAGGACGGCTGGCTGGACGGCGCGGTCATCGCGGTGCTCGGCGATCACGGTGAAGGCCTCAACCAACACGGCATCGCGGGCCACGGCAACGTTTGGGAGGAACAGCTCCACGTTCCGATGCTCCTGCGCATCCCAGGGGTAGAGGCGTGCCGCATCGCTGCGCCCGCCTCCATCAGCGACTTCGCTCCGACGTTGCTCCACGTCCTCGACCTGCCCGGCAAGGCGGAATTTCTCGCTCAGGTTACCGGAGTCAATCGCTTCCGCACGGACCTTCCGGCGAACGAGCTTCCTATCCTTGGCCAGACGTCGCCCCGCCAATCAGAGACGGGGCAGATCGGCTACACGCTCCGGAGGGATCGATGGAAGCTACACCTGGACGAGAACGGAAACGAGGCGCTCTTTGATCTCAACAAGGATCCATTCGAGCTCGTTGACGTAGCGCCCGAGCACGCGCGCGTCGTGACGACGCTCAGGGCTGAGCTCGATGAGCTCCTCCGGGTTCAGCGGCGCGAAGTGCAGACAGAAGAAGCGAGTGACGCGGTCAAGAGCGACCTGCGAGCGCTGGGCTACGGCGGCGACAGATAGGCAGGTTCTTGGGTGGCAGCGGCGCCATCGGAAAATTGTTCCGGGCCAGCTGTGCTCGACGCGGGAATCTAACTAGGAAACATCGGGCTCGCCTCAGGGGCGGCTTGTTCGTATTCCGAAGCTCTCTTCGAAGCGACTCCCTTTCCTCTACGCCGGTATCGACGGCGGAAGGAGGCGCTCCATCGCTCCTGCCAACCCCGAAGAAGAGAACCCACCGTGAAATACGACTCCACCAACATGAGCGCGATCGCCGACTGGATGCGCAGCATCGAGACGGACGCGACCCAGTGCCTGAGCCGCGGAGGCGTGTTCTGCGTTGAACTTCGCGATCGCTCAGAGGATGGAGGCTTGCTGACGATGGATCGCCTGCGCATGATCTGGACCAGCCTCGATGCAGCGTTCGGCGGCACGACCGGGCTCGGCTTTCTGGGGCCGGAACGCGCCTTCGCGGTCACTGAGGATGAGAGCCTTTGGACATCGATGGCTGCGTGCGTCGTCGAGACCGCGGTGTCCGCGGGGATCCCCGCCCATGACATTGGCATTGGCATCGGATTCGCGCGTATCGAGCTTCGCGGTCAGCCGACTGCGGACATTCTGCGGTTGGCCACCTCGGCAGCTTCCCATGCATCGGACGCGGGGATCGGGTACTCAAGTCGAAGCCTTGCGGACGAGGAGCGACAGCGCCGACGCTCGTTCATTCGCCAGAGCCTTGAGGCTTCTCTCATGGGTCAGGAAGGCCTGCGCCTGATCTATCAGCCGAAGGTCGATGCGATCACAGGCTCGATTGTCGGTGCAGAAGCACTGCTCCGCTTCGAGTGCCCTGAAGTCGGGCCGGTCGCCACGATGGAGCTGATCGACGTGGCGGAGGCGAATGGCGAAATGGAGCGACTTGATCGCTGGGCCCTTGGCCTGGCCGTCGAGTCCCTTCAGACGTTCTCAAGCGTGGGCTCTAGCGCGCTTCCGCTCTCCGTCAACGTGCGCGCCGAGACGGCCTTCGCCCGCGGGTTCAAGGACTTCATCGCCGGCACACTCGCGACCTTCGACGTCCCTCCGGGGCGACTGCAGATCGAGATCCGCGAAGACGAGGTTCGCTCGAACCCAGGCAAGGCTGCGGCGCTCATCAATGCGCTCGCCAAGATCGGAGTGGCGACAGCGCTCGATGGCTTCGGACGCAGCCATACGACCCTTGCGGACTTGCGCAAGCTTCAGGTCGCCACGCTCAAGCTCGACCGCGGCATTGTCCGCCAAATGATGACCGACACCAGGCACGCGCAGCTCGCCCAGGGAATGATGCACCTGGCCCGGGTCCTCCAGATGGAGACGGTGGCCGTGGGCATCGAAACAGAGGAGCAGCGCGCGTACATGCGCGACGCCGGCTGCACCTCACTCCAGGGATTCATGTTCTATCGGCCCATGGAAGCCGATGAACTTGTCCGCGAGATCCAGCGCGGCGAAACCCAGGCCGCGTGATGGCAGCGGGCCTACTTCGGCAGGTAGAGCTCGGTGCCCGGGCCCACTGGGAAGCCGAGGCCAAAGACCCACAGGTAGAATAGGACCACCCAGCCCACGAGGAAGACCATGGAGTAGGGCAGCATCGTCGCGATGATCGTGCCGATCCCCAGCTTCTTGTCGTACCGCGTCGCGAACGCGAGGATCAACCCGAAGTAGCTCATCATCGGAGTGATGATGTTCGTCGTGCTATCACCGATCCGGTAGGCGGCCTGGATGACCTGCGGGGTGTAGCCGGAGAGCATCAGCATCGGCACGAAGATCGGCGCGGTGATCGCCCACTGGGCGGATGCGCTGCCGAGCATCAGATTGACGAAGCAGCACAGGAGAATGAAGGGCAGGAAGATGATCGGCCCTTCGAGGCTGAGGGTCTTGATGAGGTCGGCGCCGTTCACAGCGAGGATGAGCCCGAGGTTCGTCCACTTGAAGAACGCGACGAACTGCGCTGCGAAGAAGACGAGCACCAGGTACAAGCCCATGGAACCCATCGCCTTTGACATGCCGTCGATGACGTCGCGGTCGTTCTTCATGGTCCCGGTGATGCGACCGAAGACGAACGCGGGCACGATGAAGAACAGGAAGATCAGGGCGACGACGCTCTTCAGGGCTGGACGGATCTGCTCGACGAAGGTCGCATCGGCCGGTGCATTGGGCGCGCGTAGCGGCGCGCCGTCCGGCAGGGTCAGGAACGCGAGCCCGGCGAGAAGGACCAGCAGCGCGACGGCGGCGGCTTTGAGGCCCTTACGCTCGTCAGCGCTGAGCTGCTGAAGCCCGTCCTTGCTGGCATCGAGCGCGCCGTCTTCGGCCTGACTCGGGTCGTAGGTGCCGAGCCAGGGAGCGACGATCTTCTCCGTCACGAACGTGCCGAGGAGCGTGATGAGCATGGTGCTCACGGCCATGAAGTACCAGTTGGCGGTCGCGAGGACCTCCTTTGGGCCGCCCGCTGCGAAGGCTGGGTCCACGATGGCGGCGGCCTCGGTGGTGATGCCTGCGAGGAGTGGGTCGACCGTACCGATCAGAAGGTTCGCGCTGTAGCCGCCGCTGACGCCCGCGAAGGCGGCCGCCAGCCCGAGGAATGGGTGACGCCCAACCGAGTGGTAGATCACCGCGGCGAGGGGGACCAGCACCACGTAGCCCATCTCAGAGGCCGTGTTCGACAGGACGGCCGCGAGGATGATGGTGGGGGTCAGAAGTCGCTGGGGTGCTGCTAGGACGAGGGCTCGGATACCTGCGGACAAGAGGCCCGAGCGTTCCGCTACGCCGACACCGAGCAGCGCCACGAGCACGGTGCCGAGGGGGGCGAACCCGGTGAAGTTGGTGACGAGGCCCATCGAGATGCGCCGCAGCCCCTCGCCGGTGAGGAGGCTGACGGCCTTGATCTTCTCGCCCTCCTTGCCGACCCGAATATCGTCGACCTCTAGGCCAAAGTGGGCCGCGATGGCGCTGACGATGACGACCCCAAGGGCAAAGAGCGCGAAGAGGGTGACCGGGTGCGGCAGGAGGTTGCCCAGCTTCTCGACTGCGTTCAGGAAGGTCGCGAATACGCCCGAGCGGGGTCGATCCACCTCGGTTTCGGGTTGGGGGGCCTGTGGTTGCTCCATGGGCATGAGTTTACGCATGGGCTCCGAGTCGCCCCACCCGTAAACTCTTGCCCATGACCGAGAGCCGCTATCGCGCCGTGAAGGCGTACGAAAATCAGACGTGGATCCACAGCCGTGACGCCCGCGCCCTCCGCATCCTTTCCGAGTACATGGAGCCGGAGTCGCGCTTCGAGGAGCTAGGGGTCAAGGACACGATCGTCGTGTTCGGATCCGCGAGGCTCCTGCCCGAGGACGTCGCGAAGGAGCGTCTCGAGGAGGTCAAAAAGGACGGCGGCGACGTGGCGAAGGCCGAGCGCGACCTCCACATGTCCATGTACTACGAGGCGGCACGGGAGCTCTCCCACAAGCTCACCGTGTGGTCCAAGTCCCTCGGCGAAGGCCAGCAGCGCTTCGTGATCTGCTCGGGGGGTGGTCCCGGCATCATGGAGGCCGCGAACCGTGGCGCCCACGAGGCCAAGGGCATGAACATCGGGCTGAACATCAGCCTGCCGTTCGAGCAGAACGACAACCCCTACATCACTCGGCGGCTCAGCCTGGAGTTCCACTACTTCTTCATGCGGAAGTTCTGGTTCACGTACCTCGCGAAGGCGATCGTCGTGATGCCGGGCGGCTTTGGCACCCTCGATGAATTCATGGAGGTCGTCACCCTCGTGCAGACCCTCAAGGTGAAGAAGTCGCTGCCGATCGTCCTGTTCGGCAAGGAGTTCTGGGAGAAGGTCATCAACTTCCAAGTGCTCATCGACTTCGGGACGATCAGCCCAGACGACGTGGACCTCTTCTTCATCACTGACTCGATCGAAGACGCTTACGAATATCTGACGACGAAGCTCGTGGAAGGTGGCCTCCCTGAGCCGGGCGCACACCTATAGAACTGAGGAACCTCAGGACGGTTTCCTCAGTCCTCAACCCATGGCACTCCTCGAACTCAGCGGCGTCAAGAAGTCGTACAAGAGCCCAGACGGGCACGTCCAGGAGATCCTCGACGTGCCTAGCTTTAGCGTTGAAGCGGCCACGGAGGTTGCGATCGCGGGAACGAGCGGCTGCGGCAAGACGACGTTCCTCAACATCATTGCGGGGCTCCTGACCCCGGACGCCGGTCAGGTTCAGTTTGCGGGCAAGGAAGTGAGCCGCCTCAGCGAGCCCAAACGCGACGCTTGGCGCGCCGGCAACCTTGGCTACGTGTTCCAGACGTTCAATCTTCTGGGGGGCTACACCGCGCTAGAGAACGTGCTGCTCGGCATGACCTTTGGCCCTGGGGCGGACCGTGCCTTCGCGGCCAAGCTGCTCACTGATCTAGGGCTTGGGGATCGGCTGAGCCATCGACCTAGCCAGATGTCCATCGGCCAGCAGCAGCGCGTGGCCCTCGCGCGGGCGCTCGCGAACCGCCCGAAGATCGTGCTCGCGGACGAGCCCACAGGGAATCTTGATCCGCGCTTCGCGCTGGAAGCCCTCGACATGCTGCGCGGCCTTTGCCGCGAGCACGGCGCGTCGCTCGTGTGCGTGAGTCACGACACCAGGGTCCTCGAAGCCTTCGACAAGTCGATCGATTTCAAGGACGTCAACGCTGCGATGGCACGGGGAGTGGACGCATGAAGTCGATGTTCATGATCGTGTCGCGTTCGCTGCGTCAGCACGCGCTTTCGACGTTCATCACCGTTCTGGCCGCTGGGCTTGCGAGCGGACTCGTGATGAGTGTCTTCACGGTGTCGAAGCAGTCGAAGATCGCGTTCACGGGGGGCGACATCGGCTACGACGCGGTGCTCGGTGCTAAGGGCTCTCCCTTGCAGCTCGTGCTCAACACCGTCTATCACCTGGAGACCTCGCCCGGCAATATCCCCTGGGACGTGTACGAGGAGACGAAGGCGCGCCGCGATGTGCGCTACGCGATTCCGTACGCGGTGGGGGACAACCTGCAGGGCTACCGGATCGTCGGAACGACGACGGAGATCTTCGATGTCTTCGAGTACCAGAAGGGCATTGGCTTCGAGTTTGAGACCGGGCGCGCGTTCAAGGACGATCGCATGGAAGCGGTGATTGGCAGCAAGGCCGCGAAAGACCTCGGGATGGAAGTTGGGACGGAGTTTCGGCCGTCCCACGGCGTGCGCTACCTCCCTGGAACGGAGCACGCGGAGGTCTACGTTGTGACGGGGATCCTTGAGCCGACGAATACGCCCGCTGACCAGGTCGTGTGGATCCCCATCGAGGGGATCTACCGCATGGAGGGCCACTACGTCGACGGCGGCAAGCGTCAGGTCGAGATGGGCACCAAGGAGATCCCCAACGAGTGGAAGGAAGTCTCATCGGTGATGATCAAGTACCACAGTATTTCTGCGGGCATGCATCACCAGGGCGAGGCGAACGCAGGCGACTACACCTTGGCTTGGCCCATCGCGAACGTGATGGGAGGCTTCTTCAACAAGATGGGCTGGATTACGCAGGTGCTTCTCTACGTCGCGTACCTCGTGGTCGTGGTGGCGGCCTTTGGCCTGCTAGCCAGCATTTACAACACGATGAACGAGAGGCGTCGCGAATTTGCGATCCTGAGAGCCCTTGGGGCCCGTCGGGGGACAGTTTTCTCCGTCATCGTCGTAGAGGCTGCGACGATCGCCTTCCTCGGCAGCATTCTCGGCTACGCTATCTACTTCGCGATTCTCTCGGCCACGGCCGTTCTGATCCGCGATCAAACCGGAGTCGTGATGGAGGCCTTTGTCTACCACCCGGCTCTGATCTGGACCCCCGTGGGCATGGTGCTCATCGGCGCTGTTGCCGGTGTGTTCCCCGCACTCAAGGCTTACTCTACTGACGTTGCCCGCACGCTCGCCTAAGGGCTGCGAGTTGCCACATACCGATACGACCACTCAAGAGACCCAAAGATGCTTCCGTTCCAACAAGCAGTTCGCCTCGGCCTTGCCGCCGCCACCCTCGCCGCTGTAGCCGCATGTTCCGGCAGCGCAGAAGGTCACGAAGCCGAGGGTGAAGAAGAGCACCACCACGCCCACGCCGCGGTGTTTGGCGGCACCCTCGTCGAGCTCGGCGATCACTTCGCGAACCTTGAGTTCGCGTGCGACGCCGAGACCGGCGAGGTTGAGCTCTATACCTGGGACGCCCACGTGCAAAGCGACCAGCGAAGCTCCACCGAGGCGATCTCCCTCAGCATCACGCCCCATCACCACGGTGAAGGGGATGCCCCCGAGCCCTTCACGATGACCCTGGCCCCGCGCGTCACGAAGACGTCCGGCGAGACCGTCGGGGATAGCTCGAAGTTCACGGGCCAGCACGATTCGCTGAAGGGTCTCGATCACTTCGGCGTGGTCGTCGCTGAGGTCACCCTCAAGGGTGAGACGTTCAAGGAGGTAGAGTTCTTGCACCCCTCGGATGCCCACGGGCACGACCATGATGGCGAAGAGGGTCACGACGATCACGGCGAAGGCGATCACGACGAAGGGGAGCACGGCGGAGAGAATGGCTAACGCCGCGCTGACGCAAGCACTCGCCATCACGGCCGCTGGGGCGGCGGTGATGGCGCTCTCCATCGCCTGCAGCGGTGCCGGCGCGGAAGAGGTGTCGTCCGCTGGTGTCGGGGCTGAGCCTGCGCTCGAGGTCACCGGCCGCAGCTTCGCGGACGCGTCGCCGATTGACGAGCGTCCAGACCTCGTCAGCACGCCTGAGGATGCGCGCTTCCAATCGGGTGGCGGTAGGCCCGTGGGCCTTGGCGATTTGGCCGGTAGCGTCGATCCAGAGATGCTCACGCCCGAGGCGCTGGCGCTCAATCCGCTGGAGATTGGCGTCGAGAAGCGCGCCCCGTTCCAGCTCGCGCCGGGCGCGGATCCCCTCGACCCAGCCTCGTACGACTGGGAGAAGGACGAGGATGGGTACTGGGTGATCAACTACTCGGACCTTTCGCTGTCCGCTGTCGATAAGGAGACCTTGCTTGATGCGCTCGTGTACCCCGAGGAGTACGAGGACTCAGGAGAAGAGATCGACTTCCCCGACCGCATCCGCGCTCTCGACGGAGAGAAGGTCTCGTTGACCGGTTACATGATCGCGATGCGCTGGAACAAGGACAAGCTGAAGCATTTCATGCTCGTTCGCGACCTCAAGGCCTGCTGCTTTGGCGGCCAGCCGGAAGCCGACGAATGGGTGGACGTTCCCATGAACACCGAGGGCACGAGCTACATCCAGTTTGTCCCGGTGGTGACGCGCGGGACGTTCCGACTGACGGGGTCCAGCGACGACGCTGGCTACGCGGTGGGCGCCTATAAGATCGAAGGCGACGACAGCCGCGAAGAGTGAGCGCCAGTTGAGTTCTGGTCCGTTCGACATCGTGCTCTTGGGCGCGACGGGGTTTGCTGGCGGGCACGCCGCTGCGAGGCTTAAGGAGGTCGCCCCCGAGGGGCTCTCATGGGCAGTGGCGGGTCGCCGCCCCGACGCCGTGGCTGCACTCGCCGAGCGGTACGCATGCGGCAAGGTGCATGCGGACGTGACAGATCCGAGGGCGATGGCCGAGCTCGCGAAGTCGACCCGCGTCGTCCTCAGCACTGCAGGGCCCTTCGCGAAATACGGCAACCCCGTGGTGGACGCCTGCGTCGCGGCCGGCACGCATTACGCCGACCTGACGGGCGAAGTGCCGTTCATGCGCGGCCTGATCGATCGGCACCATGGGGCTGCAACGCGGGCGGGCACGACGATCCTGCCCGCCGCGGGGTTCGATTCGGTTCCCCCGGAAGTCGCGACGTTTGTGGCCATGCAGGAAGCGAGCCGGCGCGGTGCGACCCTAGAGTCCCTGCGTACGGTCTACCGGCTGCGAGGCGGTCTCAACGGAGGCACGCTGGCCTCGGTCATCGACATCATGGAGAACGGCGACCGGCGGCTGCTTGCGGATCCTTACTCGCTCGTGCCGACGAGCACCGCGACGGGTCCTGAGCGTCGTGCGCTGGGCGACCCAACGCGTCCCGTTTTCGATCCAACGGGCCAGCGCTACGTCGCTCCGTTCTTCATGGGCGCGATCAACCGCCGCGTGGTGCGCCGCATGATCGAGCTGGCTCGGGCCTCTGAGTCGCCCGCGGTGCCACAGGAGCTCACTTCCAGCCTTAGCCAGGGGTTCCGGTACGACGAGTACCAGTCGGTCTCTAAGGGCAAGGGGTGGCTGGCTGCCTGGATGGCGACCGCGACCCTCGGACTGGGGGCCGGCGTGCTCTCCACGGGGATCGGGCGGAGCCTAGCGCGCCGTTTCGGGCCTGCGCCCGGGGAGGGGCCCTCGGACGAGGCGCTGCGTCGCGGGCTCACCGAGATGACCTCCACGGCGTTCCTCGAAGGCGGCGGTTCCTTTGTGGTTCGCCAGGACATGCAGGGGGACCCGGGCAACGCGGCGACCGTGCGTATCCTCGTCGAGGTTGGACTCGCCCTTGCGGCCGGCGAGGCCGCGGGCGGCGGCGTTATGACGCCCCTCAGCGCCTTCGGCCAGCGACTGGTGGATCGCCTCGTCGCTACGGGAGAGCACACGGTCGAGGTCTGACGCTCGTGCCATCGTCGGAGTATCCTCTCCGTCAATGAGCACCACATTCTCACCGGGCGTCCTTGAGGAAGCAGGCAAGAACACCCGCGACATCGTCAACATCGCACTCGGGCACACGGCGGAGGCCGCGGCCGTGGTCGTCTGGGACGGCGACAGCGAGCTTTCCCGAGGACTGACCGAGGCGTATCGCCTGAGCCTTCCCGATGCGACGTTCATCGATTTCAACGCCACGGATCGCGAGTCCATCCTCGGCGTCTTCGAGCGACTCAACCCGGGCGATCTTGTGGTCATGATCCAGTCCACGAGCTTTCGTCTCGATGCCTTTCGGATCCGCATCGAGTTGTTCAATCGCTCGCTGAAGGTGATCGAGCATCCGCACCTCGCGCGCATGGGGGGCAAAGAGGCGCTGATCTATATGGACTCACTCGCCTACGATCCGGATTACTTCCGAGGCGTAGGGCACGCGCTGAAGGCGCGACTCGACTCCGCGCAGGTGGGGATCGTCGAAGGGGCGGGGGAGAGGCTGACGTTCCCCGCCGGGTTCGAGTCCGCCAAGATGAACATTGGCGACTACACGGGCATGAAGAACACAGGCGGGCAGTTTCCGATCGGCGAGGTCTTCACGGAGTCGAGGGACCTAGAGGCGGTGCACGGAACGCTCACTATTTCTTTCTTCGGCGACACCTCGTTCAACCTCAATCAGCCGCCGCATCCGATCACGCTGATCATCGAGAAGGGCCAGGTCACGGGGACGCGCAACTCGACCCAAGAGTTCGACGAGGTGCTCGCGAATATTCGCCGCGACGACGAGGTGGTTTGGCTCCGCGAATTGGGCCTGGGGATGAACCGCGCGTTCACGAACGAGCGCACGGTCCTGGACATCGGCAGCTTTGAGCGCATGTGCGGCGTCCACGTCTCGCTCGGTTCGAAGCACGCGATGTACAACAAGCCCGAGCACATCCGCAAGAAGACGGCGAAGCACCACGTGGACGTCTTCGCCATCACCGAGCGCGTCCTCTTGGATGACGAAGTGATCTACGAGGATGGCGCCTGGGTGGTCTAGCGCCCCAGCAGGCGGTCGAGCGCGGCCGCGAGGGTTTCAAACGAGCAGGGCTTCCGCAGCGCCATTTTTGCGCCGAGGCTCAGAGCGAGGCTGCGCTCATCCTCGCTGCCACCGGTCAGCACCAAAATGGGCGGCAGGTCCTTCCGGGCACTCACCTCAGTCAGCACGTCGAGCCCGTGGCTCTTGGGAAGATCTAGGTCGAGGATGACCGCGTCGTACTGGCAGCAGAGCAAGCTGCAGCGAGCCACGACCCCGTCTCCTGCCTCGGTGACGCTGAAACCACGGTGGTTCAGCCGTGCCCTTAGGGCGTAGCGAAGCGGCTCATCGTCCTCGACGAGGAGAAGCCGGACGCGGCTACGGGGCACCGACTTTCCCTTGGGATCGGTGACAAGACCACGGGTCGACCCCGGCGGCGCCTGAGGCAGCCGTGCGGCCGGAACCGGCACCAGGGTCGCAAAATTGTTCGGAGTAGGCTGCATTCCAACCCCATCGACCAATCCCAACTCCGGTCTGAGCCCCGCCTACACCTCCCACACAGCTCTAACAAGTCTCAAACACCCGCTCCACACTCAAGACCCACCCATCTGACGTGTTCAGAACCAGGTACGGAACACGTCAGCAATCTGCACCATTCGGAACCAGGTTCAAATTGCGCAGATCGCGGATCTGCGCAATTTGGACCAGGTTCCGAATGGTGCAGCACTGCGTTCTGCGCAATTTGAACCTGGTTCGTTGTGGTGCTTTTGGGGTTCTTAGGTGGGGAAGCGGTCGGTTTGGACGACTTCGTCGAGGGTCAGTTGGCCGGGCTTGGGCCAGGGGTCCTTGGTGCCCTTGCCGATGGCGAGCATGGGGCCCATGGCGTGGTCGGAGGGCAGGTTGATGAGGGAGGCGACTTTTTCGAGGTCGAATCCGATCATGGGGCAGGAGTCGTAGCCCATGGACTTGGCGGCGAGCATCAGGGTTTGCATGGCCATGCCGATGGAGCGCTGGGCTTCGTCGCGCTGGAGCTCTTCTCGGCCCTCGTGGAAAGGGCCCATCCAGTTCACGAGGAGTTCGGCGACCTCGGGCGGCGCGTCGCGCCAGTAGCGGGCGGGCTCCTTCTGCCAAGCTTTGATGTCGGCGGTCATGACGATCAGGATCGATGCGTCGGTCATCTGGGCCTGGTCGTTGCCGTTCGCTCGGATTTCCTTCCGAAGCTCTGGGTCCTTCACGACGACGAAGCGCCAGTGTTGGATGTTGAAACTCGTGGGGCTCTGAATGGCCGCGGTCAGAAGCTTGTTCAGGTCCTCATCGGGCATCCGATGGTCCGCATCGAAGGCCTTCATCGACCGACGTGCGTTGATTGCGTCGAAGGTATTCATGGGGGCAGGGTAGTCGACTCGCTGGGCACGGTCGATCCCAGCTGGCTGATTCAGCTGG
>CAYQKK010000054.1:0-19177 GCA_964417955.1 uncultured Planctomycetaceae bacterium | reverse complement strand
GATTCAGCTGGCCAGTCCAGCTGGCGAATCCAGCCGGCCGATTTGCCCTACCGCGTTTTCGCGAGGGGGAGTTCGGTTGGCCCCCCGATGGAAGCGAACGCCGCCCGCACTCGGGAAGCGAGTGCGCGCGTGCGGTCGTCCTCTTGATCGAGCTCATCGTCCGCCGGTATCGAAGCCGCGAGTGCCGCGCCGAACTCGGTGAGAGGCGCCGGGCGGAGGCCCTCTACGGGCTCTTCGTTCTTGGCAATGATCAGGTTGAGCAGCGAGGACAACGTCTCGTCGGCGCGCGGAAGGTGGTAGCCCTCCATGTCGCAGCCCGCACGGCCCCAGAACACCTGATCCTTCAGGGACCCTTGGGCCCTCTTCCCTGCGGCAACGAGAGCCTTGGTCGTACCGGTGGCGAGCTGGATCCGCGCTGGATTGCCCACGCCCACGACGAGGACGTCGTCCTCCGTCCAGCGCAGGTAGTAGTCGCCCTTTCGACAGGACTTCAGCTGGAGGCCGACCACCGCATTCTTGATCGCCGGAGCCGCCTGGGCGATGGGGGCCGGTCCGGACTTCAGGAGGCCTTGCTCGGCGGCGGGCAGCGCGCGCTCGGACTGGGCCGCTAGCTTGCGTAGGCGGGACTCAAGATCCGCGAGGCCTCGCCGATTGAGCTCCGAGTCCGGCGGCAGCTCGGGGTTGTACTCACCAAGCTCTACGTTGCGAGCCGCTAGTGCGCGCATGGCTTCGTAGCGCGCTGTCTTACCCGTCGGGGCACCAAAGAAGTTGTCGGCGCGCCGCATGTCTTCGATGAGCCAGAGCAGCGCGTAGCTGTGCCCGCGTTCAAACAGTTGTAGGGCGGCTTCGCGCCGCACAAAGTCGCTTTCGTCGCTGAGCCTCTTGATGGCGAGCTCCACGTAGGACATGCGCTCGTCACCCTCAGTTCCCTCCGTCAGCGCGAAGATAGCTTTCAGGGAGGCTAGGCGGACCGGAGCAATGGGGTCCTCAAGGTAGCGCAGGAAACGCGCCTTCTCAGAGGGCTCGGGCGCGAGGCTAAGCCCGCGCGCGGCCGCCGGGCGCCAAGGGAAGTCGCTGTCCTCTAGCGCGGGCCAGAGTCGCGCGCGCAGCTTGTCGCCGCTCGGTGAATCTTCGAAAGCACCAAACGCCTCAATGAGGTTGGCACCCAGGAGAACGAGCTGAGCGTTGGAGCCCTTCGCGAACTCCAGGATCCGTCGTGCGGCTGGCTCGCCGATGCCCACGAGGCGACTAGCGGCCTGGGGCCGAATCACCGCAGAGCCGGTACGCGCGTGACCGAGGAACGTCTCGATCTTCTTCTGCAGCTCGGCGTCAACTTCGGGGCCGCCCGTCAAGGCGCCGTCCACGGCCTGTGTCTGCCACAGGGACACCGCCGAAGACTGCGCTTGGGCCAGCTTCGGGTAGAGCCCACCGCCGATGGCAACGGAACTCCAGAACACGAAGAAGCCCGCAAGGGTGCGCTTCATGGTGCAGGCGGGGTGGAGGTGGAGCCGCGGGATCATCGCGGCAGTTCAGGCGTGCTCAGCCGGTAGAGGCTCGTGATGAACCCGTCCGTCTCCTGCTCGCTCGCGTGGAACACGCCCGTGAGCGTGATGCGCCCTGGGATGAACTTAGTGCGCCCTTCCACGAGCGTCACATCGACGAAGTGATTGACCTTAGATCGCCCGCACTCGCAAGACTCTGGCACGAGCTCGAACTTCTGAAGTCCTTCCAGCGTCCCGATCGCCATGAAGCCCCAGATGTTCACGCGCTTGCCGTCCAGCTCGCGGATCCAGCGCGGCAGCGCCCGCCCGCGGCGATAGCGGGCATTCTTGAGAGCGAGGATCGACACATCGATGGCCTCGTCATCGTCGGGAGCGTCACCACGCTCGATGGCGGCGAGCGTGTGCTCACCGGCCGCGGAGGAGGACTCAAGGAAGAGGCCCGGCGCAGCGAGGATTCCACCGAGCACGAGAAATAGGATGAGACGTGGCATGACGGCCCCATTCTAGCCTTTCCCAAGGCGTCTCTCGATCTCTCACTCGGAGCGAAGTTCCGGTCCTTGCAAAGGGCACACGCAAGTTCAGGAAGGCCGTGACGGAAAAAGCGCCCCCAGAAGGCCGCAAAGGCTCTGGGGGCGCTTTCAAACCTGTTGGAAGCGTCGGGCGTGGGGGACTCCCCCCGCCCTCTACTTCTGGTCGGCCGAACCCGTCTTGGCGGCCTCCTTCTTAGCGGCCTCCTTCTTGGCTGGCTCTTTCCTGACCGGGGTCTGCTTGTGCATGTCCATGACCTCGCCTTCTTTCAGCTCAGCGCCTTTCTTGCCCACCGGCAGCACGATGATGCGCTTGGTCGTCGGGTCCCACTCGGTCCAGGTGACCTTCTCGGCGATACCCTTCTCAAGCAGCTGCGTACGATCGAGCTTGCTCCACGTCTCGAGGAACACCTTCAGCGAGCTGGCCAGTGCTTCACGGGTCACCTCAAGGCTAGCGCCCGCCGGGATCTCCGTCTGAACATCAGCCTTCTTGCCGAAGGATCCGGGACGAAGGAACATCATCCCCGTTTCCATTTCGCTGCCATGGACCAGGCCCGAAGCCTTGGCCTCGGCCCACTCAGCGGGCGTTGCTACCACCGCGTGCATACGGCCGATGATCCCGCCTTCGAAGAGCAGCTGGCGCATGTTCTTTTTCATCGCCGCGAGGACGTCGCCTTCCGCCACGAGCACGAGTGCAGCGCGCGAATCCGTCGCGCCCATGTTGATCGCCTGCGTGATGTTCGGCAGCAGCGGAAGAACCGGCAGCGCACCCTTCGCGGTCTCCTTGATCGGGTACTTGGCTGCGAGATCGTTCATGATCTTCGCGAGGCCGGGGCCGTCGCGGCCGTTCTCGTACTCCCAAAGGATCCGCTCAAGGATATGGGTCGGCGTCTCTTCGCCAAGGTCGGCTTTGCGGCGCGACTTGATGAACGAGATGCGCTGGGCCCGCGTCTGGGTCCGCTCACCCGTTGGCGGCGTCACCGCCGAAATCGGATAGCGGCGACCCGCACGGGTGCCGTAGTAGATCGAGTTCTCGGTCGGGAACGAATCCGCCGTCATGCCTTCAGCGATGGGCTCGAAGAGACAAAAGACCGTGTTTTGCGTGTTGTCTTCGCCGGAGTACCGGCCCCCGACGAGGGTGTGTTCGCGCTCGTAATTTTTGGCATCCAGCCAAATGTTCATGCGCACGTTGACGAAATTGCGGGAGGCCTCGATGACCTCAGGATGGAGAAAGCACCGCCTTCTCAGTAGATCGGAAGCGGTTCACCAAGTTCCGGGAACCCGATATCCCGGCTTCGCTGGGCAGCGTGGGCTACCCATGTGGAGCATGACCGGCTTGCCGGTGCGCTCTTTCTCTGCCATGGCGGCTTCCCAAGTTCCGTACCACGCGATGCCGTCTTCAAGCGGCACGCTGGCCGGATCAAACTCACCGGCGGGTACGAACTCGAAGTCGTGTACGTAGGGTGTTTCGTCGGAGTCTGCCGCGGTCGAGCCGTCCGATTTTAGTTCGGCTGACGCTGCTGGAGCCGCGGCAGCGGCGTCCGTCTGCGGCAGCGTAGCCGTCGTCGCGGGCAGGAGCGCCGCGAGACAAAGGCTTGCGAGAGTAAGTTCCATGGAGTGATTCTACGGGTTGTCGGGCGACCTAAACGGAGCCTGGGGATCACGGCTGACGACCGTTCCGGCGGCAAGCGCCTCACCCCAAATATAGGCCTCTCCCCGAGGAGCGGGCCGGCAAATTTTCTTTACGAACCAGAGACGCCGCGACTGCGCCTTTCTCAATGAGAGATATGAAGCGGGGGCCACCTCCGAGCGGCACGCCATCAGTCTCCAGCCAGGAGGCTCTCGATCTCCGACTCAAAGCGCAGCTTTAGCGTTTCGTGGGCGTCCCCGGTGGCAGGGCCGCTAAAGCCCGTATGCACCGCGCTCACATTCCCTTCATCGTCCATAAACACGGTCGTGGGGTAGGCGCGGACGCGATCGACGAGGGGGAAGGCCTTGGAGGCCTCCGCCTTGTCCGAGCCACCACCGATGAGGATGGGGTAGGTCGCCTTGTGGAACGACGCGTACTCCCGCACGGCCTTGGCGTGGGCCTCGGGGTCATCGCCCATCTCGAAGGCGACACCAACGATCCCGAGCCCCTCGTATTGGGCGTCGAGGCGGACGAGGTACTCCGTGAGATCGTTGCAGTTGGGACACCACGTGCCAAAGACGACGAGCAGGCGCGCCTTCGACTGGAACGACTCATCGTCCAGGCTTCGGACCACGCCCTCCGCGTCGGGGAACGCCACGTCCGCGAAGGGAATTCCACCGACCCATTCGGTGAGGGCAAAGTCATCGGGGAGCTGTGCATCCTTGGACTTCGTACCCGTCCAGGTCGTGTGGTAGCTGTCCCGCGACCAGAACTCGCCGTCCAGCGCCCCGCTGTCCGTCTTTCGCGCCCGGAAGAGAAACGCGTGCGCGCCATCGAAGCAGGCGAGGTGCAGTGACTGTCCGTCGCTGTAACCTGCGAGGTAGCGGTAGTCGCCCAGCGTCGTCAGGAACGTGCCGGTCGCGCGACCGGAGGGCTCGACCTCGAAGAGGCCCACGGAGACATCGTCGTCGCCCTCGAAGTTCACGGCCCAGCGGCCGCTCATGGAAGCCGCCGCGTCGCCGGAGAGCTCGGGGATCGCGGGCGGAGTCGCGTCGTTGATGGCGGCGAAGGGCAGGACCTCGGTCATCCCCTTTCCGCGGTCCCGCTCCCATGCGCCCACCAGCGAAGCGGTGCCGGAGGCGGCGATCTCGTTCGTCGCGACGATCCGCGATTGGTAGGGAGGGATGCTGAACTCGATCCCCGCGGCGGTCTTCGTCACGAGCCCGGCCGGACGCCGTTCGGTGCCGTTCAGAATGACGGCTCGCAGCCCTCCGTCTTCTTCGATGAACTCAAGGCCGAAGGTCAGGGGCCCGCCTGGCGAAAGCAGGCTGCCGCGCCAGGACCCGGCGGGCGGCATCTCCGGCACGTCTAGGTTCCCCAAGGATGTCGCAGTTGCTTCCGGCGCCCCCGCACGCTGCGCGTCGTCTTGGGCCGTCGGGGCGCTGGCACCGCAGCCGGCGATCGCCGGCATCAAGAGGGAGCAGGTGGCAGAAACGTCTAGCCAGGAGGCTCTGGACCGGGGTCGGAAAGTTTTGCGCATCTACGGAGAGTATCGACTTGAGGGATCGAGTGGTTCCTGTCGATCAGCCTGGGGTCAGAGAAGCACCCCCGCTTCCTCGACTTCCCCCCTCTCGTCACCCCGCTTACGCGCCCCTCACACGAACTGTCATGGCCTGGATCGACGCACTTTTCACACGCATGGTTGAGTTGGGAGCTTCCGACCTCCACATGTCTTCCAAGACGCAGCCCCAGTTCCGTCTCCACGGCGACATCGTGCCCATCTCCGAGTGCGCGGTGATCGAGCCTGATCAGATGACGCAGATCCTGCGGGAGATCGCGCCCGAGGACGCCTGGAAGGAGTTCGAGCAGAACAACGACCTCGACTTCGCCTACTACCTGCCGGGCGTGGCTCGCTTCCGTGTGAACTTCTTCAAGGACAACCGAGGCCCAGGCGCTGTGTTCCGCCAGATCCCCGAGGAGATCCTGACCTGCGAGCAATTAGACCTGCCGCCGGCGGTCCGAGAGCTGTGCTTCCTCTCGAAGGGACTCGTCGTCGTGACGGGCCCCACGGGTTCGGGTAAGTCGACCACGCTCGCGGCGATGATCGACCACATCAACAAGAAGCGCTCCGACCACATCCTCACCATTGAGGACCCCATCGAGTTTGTGCACAAGGATCACAAGTGCCTCATCAACCAGCGCGAGGTGGGCAACCACACCGCCTCGTTCAAGCGCGCCCTGAAGGCTGCGCTGCGTGAGGACCCGGATATCATCCTCGTTGGCGAGATGCGCGACCTCGAGACGATCGAGATCGCGATCGAGACGGCCGAGACCGGTCACCTCGTCTTCGGTACGCTGCACACGACCACGGCGGCGAGCACCGTCGACCGAATCATCGACCAGTTCCCCGCGGACCGTCAGTCGCAGATTCGCACGATGCTTTCGTCCTCGCTCAAGGGCGTCGTCGCCCAGACCCTGTGCAAGAAGAAGTCCGGCGGCCGTATCGCGGCCCTCGAAGTCCTCTTGGTCAACTCAGCTGTTAGCTCGTTGATCCGCGAAGGCAAGACGCACCAGATCGTCAGCTCCATGCAGATGGGCGGCAAGGTCGGCATGCGCCTCCTGAACGACTCCCTTGCGAAGCTCGTGAGTGAGGGCATCGTCGCCCCGGACGAGGCTTACATCAAAGCAGTGGACAAGGACGGGTACATCAGCGCGATCAACGCTGCGGGCGTTCGCTGGGATGCCTCGATGCTCGGGTCCGAGGGCGCGAGCCCTGGTGCTGGGCACGGCATGCCGGCCCCCGCGCCGGCCGCGGCTCCCCAGCCGCAGCAGTATCAGCAGCCGCAGCCCCAGGCTCCAGCAGCTCCGCTCCCAACGGCCAACGACGATGGAGTTCCGCCCTCGCCCGTGGCTGACCCCTTCGAGCAGTTCAAGAAAGGCCGGGGCTAGGAACCGTCCGAGTTAGATAGACAGATAGATAGCAGCCGGGGGAGAGAAGAGCAGTCGCTCGACTCTCCCCCGGCTTCTTGCTGTTCAGCGTCCTCCGCCGGACTACCGAGCGATCGTGCGCAGGTGAATCAGCCCATCGCCGATCTGGACCTCACCGGTCATCGTGCCGCTGAAGTAGCGACGAATGAGATCCGCGACCTTGCCCGCCGCGGTGGAAATGGAGGTGTCGGGCTCCGCTCCATTCGGGTTGAGCTCTGGGTCTTGGTCAGGGATGAACTCGCCCATGAACAGTTCGAGCAACTCACCCGTGCTTTCAACGACGTCGGCGAAGCCCGCCGTGGGTTGAATCGTGATGATCGCTCCCTCTGCGCCTGATACCGCGGCCTTCCGCTTTGGATCGTCCATGATCGACTTCGCAGAGTCTTTTCCGCCCGTGAGGTCGAAGTAGGAAGCGCGCGTCTTGGGGTCGGTGGAAAAGAAGAGACGCCCTGCGCCCACGCCGAGGAGCACGTCGAAGCCCACCTCTTCCGCCGTCTGGTACAGCTCGATCTCGCCCCCGTCCGAACCCACGGCGCGGGTCTCTGACGTGACGCTTTCGCCCATGCCGGAGATGCTCAAGAGGGACTCCACCAACTCCAGGAACGGCTCGGTTTCCTCAAGCGAAGCGGCGAACGTCGTAGTATTCGCCATGCCAACAAGGCTGAGCATCCCCGTGGCTGCGTTTACATCGGGCGCCGAGCTGAAGCCGAGGAACTGCCCGGTCATGTTTCCGATGATGTCGTCCATGAGGTCGACACCCATCGCAGATTGGATTCCGCTCAGCCCAGCCATGGCATTGGCGTGGTCTTCCTCGGACTTGTTCTCGATCTCGCCGAGCACCCACGCCGCAAAGCCCTTGATGTCAAAGGCGCCCACCGAGGCGCTGAGGGATTCGATGGGGGCGTGGTCGAAGAGCGACTTGTCGGCCTGTCCAAAGAAACTCAGCCCAGAGCCGATGAACGAATCCTTGTCGTACGGTGCGTACAGATTCCAGTCGGCTTCCTCGCCTATACCCAGCTCAAAGGAGCTGTAGACCCACCGAAACGAAGCGAAGGACTCGAAGGCACGCTGCTCGAACGGGTCCATGTCCGGCTCTGAATCGCGGATCGCTTCCATGAACGGAGTTGTATCGACGACGAACTCCATTGCGGGGTTGGCCGCCCTGTAGTTCCCGATGCCCGGTAAATCAAACAGGCTTGCCTCGTCGGCTGCGGCCATCGAGTTGAGGCACTCCTCGGCGAGAACGAGCGACTCATCGATGGTGGGGCTAGACAGCACGAGGATCAGCCCGTTCGACTCGTAGTAGAGTTCGGCGCGCCCCGCCTCACTCACGAGTACCTCCGCGCCATTCGGGAGCGGCCGACGGGCCGCGTCATCACCGATGAAGCGGCGCAGGAGCCGGCTTGATTCCTCGCCTCCTCGCACGATCAGTCCAATGGTCGGCTCGGGGGCGTCCTCGGCGATCTCGCCGCAGGCGAAACCCACCACGCCAGACGAGTCCGCCAGCGAGCCAAGGAGTCGCTCGCGCCAAGCAGATAGCTCGCCGGGGCCAGCGTCCACGTCCATGGAATCGACCACTTCCGTCAGGACCGAGTCCCACTCGGCGTCCATGGCGAAACCGACCCAGCGGCTGGTCTCGCGGCTCGCCAGAAGCGCTTTGGGGCTTGGCACGTGGAGCACTGCGAACGCGTCAGAGGGCAGCGCCGCAAGGAGGCTGACCTCGCCCAGCGGAGAGGTGACTGCCGGAAGGGAGGCCGCCGGCGAGGCGAACAGCGTTGGAAGGACGAGCGGGAGGAAGCTGAGGTTCATTTCGGGTCCTAGTCCAGGAGTGGTTCGTCGAGCGGCGGACAGCGCAGAGGACTTACGCGAGTCCACCCATACCATTCTGACAGATGCTTAGACTGATGGGCGAGTTCGCGAGGAGCGCGGCTCAATTTCTACGGAACTTCCGCCAACGACACCGACTCCGGCCCACATGAATATCCCCTCCCGAGCGGCCCTTGGGGCTCTTGCCCTTTGCCTGTGCCCCGCCGTCGCCTCGAGCCAAGAGGCCGCCGCCACCGGCAAGCGCGCGCTGACACTTGAGGAAGTCGCGGGCAAGCCCGGCGTCGACCAGGTTCGCTTCTCCGCGAACCTCACTCCGTGGACCTGGGACGTGTGGCATGGCAACGTGCTGTCGGACTTCAGTGAAGACGGAGGCGGGAAGCTCTACGATCCGCTCACCGGCAAGGAAGTCCTCGCGAAGGACCTCGGAGCGGACTCACAGGATTCGAAAGCAGACGCTGCCACCGAGCTCGCGCTCACGATCGAGGACGAGATCGCCCGGGTAGGTCGCGGCGTCTACACCCCCAAGAACATCCGGAAGATCGCGGTAGAGCTCGCCGTCAAGGCCGAGCAGTACTCCGACGATCGCAAGACGCGCATGGTCTACGTGAACGACGAGCTGTGGGTGCGCCGCGAGGGGCACGCACCGCTGGTTGTCGCGAAGGGCGCCGAAGGCGAAATCCGCTACGACCGACTTTCGCCCAACGGCCTCTGGGTCACGTATGTTCGCGACAACGACCTGTTCATTGCGAACGCAGCGACCGGGCGTGTGCGGCCCTTGACGTCGAACGGTGGACCGGATCAGTTCAACGGCGTGCTCGACTGGGTCTACCAGGAAGAGATCTACGGCCGTGGCGATTTTCAGGCCCACTTTTGGTCACCGGCTGGGACCCACACCGCGTTCATCTCCCTCGATGAGAGCGCCGTGCACGAATTCACGGTCGTTGACCACATCGAGTCGGATCACTTCCGTGTGAAAGCGGAGGTCACGAACTACCCCAAGGTCGGTGACCCGAATCCCATTCCGAAGGTGGGTATCGTCCACGCCGAGCAGGGGGCGACCGCCTGGGTGGATCTGTCGCGTTATGACGGCCAAGAGATCCTGATCGTGCGCGTCGGCTGGACGCCGGACGGCGCCCGCTGCCTCGTACACGTGCAGGACCGCATTCAAACCTGGGCGGACGTCCTGAGCGTCGACCCGGAGACCGGCAAGGGCGACATCCTCATTCGCGAGACGTCGAAGACCTGGACCGAGCGTCCCGAGGACCCGACGTGGCTGAGCGACGGCTCCTTCCTTTGGCAGAGCCACCGCACCGGTACGAACCACATCTACCGCTACGCCGCGGACGGCACCCTGATGCACGCGGTCACGAAGGGCGACGGCAACGTGCTCGCCGTCGAGCACCTTGAGGAACCCAGCGAATCGAGCCCTGGTCACGTGGTGTTCGTTTCCACGGCCGACGGCGACATCAACAGCAATGTCTACCGCGCTCCGTTGGACGGGTCCTCCGTGACGCGACTCACCACCGGCGACGGAACGCACCGCGTGTTCTTCAGCGAGGACCGCTCGATGTTCATCGATCGCTACTCCAGCCTCACGAACCCTGGCACTTTGGTGCTCTGCGACGCGGACGGGAACGTCCTGCGTGAGCTTTCCCAAGGGACAGTGCCAGCCGCCGAGAAGTTTGACCTCGGCAAGTGGGAGCTCCACCGGGTCAAGACCCGCGACGGCGTCGAGCTGGACGTCTCGATCCTCAAGCCCGCGGACTTCGATCCGGCGAGGCCCTACGCGGTGAGTGTCGCCACCTACTCGGGGCCAGCCGCCCCGTCGGTGCGCAACCGCTGGAACTCCAGCGCGTACTACCAGTACCTCGCGCAGCAGGGGATCCTGACGATGCAGGCGAACGTACGTACGTCTACGCTGCGGGGGCAGGAGGCGACCTCCGCGCTCTATCGCCGCGTCGGCCTGCAGGAGGTCGAGGACATGGCGGACATGGTCGACTGGCTGACCGCGCACCCGTGGGCGGACGCGGATCGAGTGATGATCTCGGGCTTTAGCTTCGGCGGCACCATGACGGCGAACTGCCTCATGCGCACCGACAAGTTCGCCCTCGGCTTCGCGGGCGGCGGCGTCTACGACTGGCGCATGTACGACACGATCTACACGGAGCGCTACATGCGCACTCCCGCGGACAACCTCGAGGGGTTCGAAGAGACATCGGTCCTATCCCAGGCGCCCAACCTGGATCCGGACAGCCACCTGCACCTGTTCCACGGCGTCATGGACGACAACGTGCACGTGCAGAACTTCTTCCATATGACGCGGTCTTTGATGGCGGCAGGGAAGACCAACTGGAGCATGATGCTCTACCCCCAAACCCGACACGGGATCCGGTCGCGGGACATGCGATGGCACTCGAAGGAAACCGAGTGGTCCCTCATCCAAGAACACCTGCTGAACTAAGCGTCCTATGCAAGCTCACTCAGATCCGATTCCGACCGCGCTCACGCCCGCCCGACGCATCTTGATGGGCCCAGGCCCTTCGGACGTGGACGACGCGGTGCTCGCGGCGATGGCGCGGCCCACCCTCGGCCACCTCGACCCTGAGTTTCTGCAGGTGATGGACGAGCTGCGGAGCATGCTCCGCGCGGTCTTTCAAACGAGCCACGCGCTCACCATGCCCATGTCGGGCACGGGCTCTGCGGGCATGGAAACCTGCATGGTCAACCTCTTGGAGCCCGGCGACAAGGCGTTGATCGGAGTCAACGGCGTGTTCGGGACCCGCATGGCGGAAGTGGCACGCCGCGCCGGGGCCGAGGTGACCGAGGTCAAGGGCGAGTGGGGGCGAGCGTTCACGAAGGAGCAGCTCGCCGCCGGGGCAGCCCACGACGCCTACGACCTCGTGGCGGTGGTGCACGCGGAGACCTCGACGGGCGTCCTCCAGACGATCCCGCCGGTTCGGGAGCTGGCCACCGAGCTGGGCGCGCTGCTCATGATCGACTGCGTCACGTCCCTCGCGGGGCACGCGGTGAAGATCGATGAGTGGGGCGTGGACGCGGCGTACTCCGGCACGCAGAAGTGCCTGTCCTGCCCGCCTGGACTGTCGCCGGTCACATTCTCCGAGGGGGCCGTGGAGAAGATGCGCCGGCGGAAGCACCCGGTGCAGTCGTGGTACCTGGACCTGTCCTTGATTCAGGGCTACTGGGGCGAGGAGCGTAGCTACCACCACACTGCGCCCATCAACATGCTCTACGCGCTCCATGAGGCGCTCCGACTGGTTCTGGTGGAGGGGCTCGATGCTCGCTTCGAGCGTCACGCCAAGAATTCGGCCGCGCTGCGCGCGGGCCTCCTCGAGCTTGGCCTTGAGCCCCGCGTTCCCGAAAGTGAGCGCCTGAATCCCCTCACTACGGTGGCCATTCCTGACGGAGTGGCGGACGCCGCGGTCCGCGGGATGCTCTTGGAGAAGTACGGCCTGGAAATCGGTGGGGGCCTTGGGCCGATGAAGGGAAACACGTGGCGGATTGGGCTCATGGGATCTGGCTCGACGATGCGCAACGTGTCCCTGTGCCTTGCGGGCCTGAAAGACGCCCTTTCGACCCACCGTTCTTGAGTCGGGGGGGGCCGGTTTCGCACAGTGTGAGGTCGGCGCACGCGGTGCCCGGGCGGGGGGCTCGGGGCGGTGGGTGCCCCCTTGCACCATGAAGATCCAACATCGCGCCCGCCCATCCGCCACGAGACTCATCGCCAGCAGAATGGGCGCTGCCCTAGCGCTCCTCTGCCTCAGCGCCTGCGGCGGCGGATCCAGCTCCATCTTTGATGTGCCCGCTGATTCGCCAGCGACCATCAACGCGCTCTCGGCCGAACCCCAGGTGGATCTACCCGGGCGCGTCTCGGTGTTCCTCAGCGTTGAGGAAGCGGACGGTACGCCGGCTTCGGGTTTGACCGGCGAGGACTTCAACATCTACGAGAACGGAATCCTCGTCTCCCAGAGCGAGAGCTTCCAACAGATTCGAGCTCAGCCCCAGCTCTACCGCTCGTACCTGCACCTCGTTCTCGACCGCAGCAACAGCGTCCAGACGACGGGGGAGACCGCGCTCAAGACCGGTGCGCGAGCCTTCATCGAATTGCTCGCCAAGGATGACGAGACCACCTTCATCAAGATCAGCTGGTTCGACGGTTCCCCCGACCTCTTCCCGATTCCCGGTCACGACATCGGGTTCACGGATAGCCGCGCTGACCTGCTGGCCGCGATCGAGGACCTCGACGCAGAGCCGCCCACCAACGGGTCGACCAACCTCTACGGCGCCGTCGTCTCGGGCATCGCAGAGCTCAACGACATCGACAGCGTCGCGGATCTCGAAGGTGTAGACAATCGCTCTCTGTCCCTCGTGACCTTCACCGACGGAACGCACCAGTCCGGCGACAGCGTGACGCTCGATGATGCGCGGGCCGCGATCGCGGGCACGAGCTCCACGATGACGCAGTACAACGCGTTCACCATCGGCGTCGGCGAAGAGATCGACCCAGCCGTGCTGGGCTTCCTCGGGCCGAACGGCAGCGTAGCCGAGGAGAACTTCGACGCCCTGTCGGCCGCGTTCGAGAACATCGGCATGCAGGTCTTCGACCTCGCGAACAGTTTCTACTCGCTCACCTACTGCTCGCCGAAGACCTCCGGAGACAACACGCTGACGATCTCGGTGCTCGATCAGCCGAACGCCGCGAGCGACGTGGAGTTCACGTTCAACGCCGACGGGTTCGGAGCGGGCTGTGCCTTCTTTGACGTCCGGCTTTCAGAAGAGATCGGCGACGGAGAAGCCAGGGTGTTCGTCGCCGACGCGGTCGAGGCGGCCGATGGATCCGTCTTCGCTGTGGGTTGGCGAACCGCCGGCTGCGTAGACCCCGGCTGCGGAACGAGCGCGACGGCGTTCATCGCTAAGTTCCGGGCGAGCACGGCGGACACGCCCATCGAAGACGCGGCGGGGGACGGGCGCCTCGATCTGTCGTTCGGCACGGGCGGCATTCTCGCCCTCGAGGACGCACAGTTCGATGTCAGCGGCGCGACTTCCATCGTGCGCAGTTCGCTCGTCGCGGGCGGCTTCGCCGTCGGCGGTTGGGCGCGAGCCAGCACGGCAAGCGGCTTCAGCGAGGCGGTCCTGTGGGAAGTCGACGGCGACGGCAGCGCAGCGACTCGGCGCGAGCTGCCGAGCGTGCCCGGCATGTCGGAGGCGGATCAAGCGGTGACGGACCTCATCGTCCTTCCGTCCGGGGACTACGCCGCTTCCGGCTTCTATGGCATGGGGCAGCGCGCCTTCCTGATCTGGCGGACCTTCCCCAACTTCGACCTCGATACGGGCTTTGGCACGGGCGGCGTGGCTGTGGGGACCACCGCTTCGTTGAGCAGCAGCGGCGCGACCGCCGTCGCCTTTGGCGCCGGTGGCCGGCTCTACGCGGTGGGGGAAGTGGGAACCGCTATTCGCATCATGGCGGTCAACGGCACGACCGGTGCTCTTGTCCCGGAGTTTGACGGGGACGGTGTGCTGGATCTCACCGGAATCGTCGACGGCCTGTCTTACCCCGCGACCCTAGGCGGAGTTGCGATCGACGGGCAGGGCAAGCTGATCTTGGCCGGGTCGATCGTTGGTGCTCCACCCCAGGTGGGAACGGGAACGGCCCAGCCGGCCCTCTGGCGACTCAACGCGAACGGCGCACTCGACACTTCATTTGAGGGAAGCCAGTCGTCGCCCACCGCCGGGACCGGCCTCGTCACGCTGCGCTCGTCCATTACGGACCAGATCAACGACGACTTCGGCCGATCCACGGTTCTGAACGGCGTCACCCTCGGCCCCGACGGCACCATCCTCGCGACGGGGCATCGCTCCAACCGGCACCTGCACACCGACCTTGTGACGTTCGCGTTCTCAGGCTCGGGGGTCTCTGATGGCGGCTACAACTTCGTGGGCTTCGCAATCCATGACGGCGCCGTCTCAGACAAGTCCTTCGAGAGCGGCTCCGTCATCAAGGTGCTGTCCACCGGTGCGATCTGGGCGTTGGGCACGGGCTACCCCACAGCCGTGACCACGACGAGCGATGCGGGCGCAAGGTCAGGCGTGGACGTTCCGGTGATTTGGGTCGACCGCGATCCCCAGCGTGCCTTCCCTCCGTTGGGAGAGTGAGTCGAGTGAGGACGATGTGAAGGAGAGCGCACTCCGCAATCAGATGGGTCACTCCTCTCCCCAAGCGACATCGATCGTGCTGCGCGCAACGCAGCTGCTGCACGCATACGGCACGCCCGCGCACCGCCTGGAACGCGTCGTCTCGCACCTCGCGTCGAACTTTGCGCTCGACGTCCAGGTCTTCTCGACGCCGACGTCGATCTTCGTGAGCTTCGAGAACGAGGAGCGCGATCGCGTACGACTGCTGCGCGTCGAGCCGGGCGGCGTTGACCTCGGTAAGCTCGTCGACATCGACGTGCTGCTCGATGAAATCTGCGCCGGGACCGTAACGCCCGACGAGGCCATCGAGCGGATGGAAGCGCTCGACGCGGCGCCAGCCCGTTGGTCGGGCCCATGGAGCATCGTGGGCCACGCGCTCGCGGCCAGCACGGCCGCGCTCTTCTTCGGCGGTCAGCCGATTGACGTGGGGCTCTCACTCATCCTTGGGGCACTCATCGGAGCGCTAGAGGCTGTTTCTGCGCGGCGGCACGGGGTCGCTGGTCTGTTCGAGCCCCTCGCGGCGTTCTTGGCCGCCTTCGGAAGCGTCCTCGGTGCGCACCTATCGGACGGAGCGGTGAACGATGGCGTCGTCGCGCTTGCTTCGATCATCGTGCTGATCCCCGGGCTGTCGCTCACCGTGGCACTGCTTGAGTTGGCCACGCGCCATCTGTCCTCGGGGACGTCGCGTCTCGCGGGCGCGGCTTCCGTGTTCTTGACCATCGCCTTCGGCGCCTATCTCGGTCGATTCGCGGGCGCAGCGGCGCTTGGGGACGTCCCGCTTCCTTCTGCGGCGCTGCCCACGGGTTGGATCGCTGCTTGGTGGACGACAGCAGTGGCCGTGCTCTTGGCCTCCACCGGTTTTGCGATGCTCTTCAAGGCTCGCATGAGAGAGCTGCCCTGGATCTTCGGGGCAGCCGGTGTGGGTTTCACCGTCGCGCGCCTCGTTTCAAGCGCGGCCACTCCCGAAACGCGGGCGGTCATGTCCGCTTTTGCAGGAGCGCTGACCGTCGGCCTCTTCGGCAACCTCTACGCCCGCGTGGCGGGCCGCCCCTCCACCGTCCCGCTCCTGCCGGGCCTTCTTGTTCTCGTCCCGGGCTCGATCGGGTATCGAGCGCTGACCGCGTTTGCGGATCACAACGTGCTCATGGGTGTAGAGAGCGCGGCTCAGATGTTGCTCGTGGCGGCAGCGCTCGTTGGCGGCCTGCTCGTGGCCAACGCTGCGCTGCCGCCCCGAAGGATTCTCTGACGAGTCCCCAACGGAGCCAAGTCGATGCCTAGAAGGCGTCGATGCCCTGGGAGTTCTGAGTCGGGATCTCACCCTCACCGTCCGCCGTCTCGGCGTCCAAGACCTGAATCTGGGTGAGGGTGTTGTCGCCGTTGCGGCGGTAGACCACGACCGAGCCGCTCAGTCCCGTGAGCTGGTACAGGTAGTCGTTGTCAGCAGAGAGGGCCATGTCGATGTAGCCGTCCGTGTTCCCGAAGACCGTCTCGCCCAGGGACATGCCGGGGGCAGCGACGATCGTGGTGTTGTCCTCGCCGTCGGCGAAGGGGCCGTTGCCCGCGGCGGCAATGCGCTCGATCACCGTGACGGCGCCGTCGCCGTCAACGGCGAAGCTCGAGATCAGCGAGTTGATCGTGTTGGAAACGTAGACCACTTGGCCGCCGGTTCCGTCCTCGGCCGAGGCCACCCAGCAGAGGGTCAGCTGATTCGGCTCGCCAGGGAGGCTTGCGGCAATGTCGGTTCCGCCTGCGATGGGGTTGATCTCACCCGTGCTGTTGTTCAGCAGGAAGGTCGAGATAGAGCCAGCCTCGAGGTTCGGAAGGGTTGGTCCGCCGCCAAACGCGTTGAACTCTCGCGTCTCGGTGGCCAAGACGATGTCGAAGCCCGCCGTGCCGGATGCGACCACCGACATCCCGATGGGGGACGGGAGGTTGCGGTAGTTGCCCGTGGCCGTGCCCACTGGGTCGGCCCCCATTTCATCGGGTCCCTGGAACGCCGCTCCGTCGTTGTCGCGGATATCGCGGAACGATGAGATGGCCGACCCGAGCGCCGCGCGTGCGGAGATCACTCCGTTGGCGTCGACCGCGTGGACCACGATCTCGTCGGGGCCGTCGGTTTCCGTGTTCTCATTCACGATGCTGTCGTTCGGAAGGCCAGCGGAGCCAGCCGTCAGCGAACTGATGATGATGAAGCCGCCGTTGCTTGAGAGGCGCACGTCCGAGGGCCGGTTTTCGAGATCTTGCGACGAGCCCGTCGGCGTCAAGATGCCGGCTGCATCGATGAGAAATGAAGTGACGCTTCCTTCTTGATCTGGCTCGCCGGTGAAGACGCCGTCTGCATCGATGTTGGTGACAAAGACTCGATCGCCGTCGGTTGCGATCGCGTTCGGACCGGTGCCGCCGGTCAACATCTGACTCATCATCGTGAGCGACATATCCGCGTTGACGGCGAAGGACGAGATCGTGTTGCTGCCTGCGTTGACCGCCAGTAGACGAGTGTTGTCCGGCGTAAGCTGAACAGCGTTCGCGGAGATAAGAGGATCGAGGCCTTCTCCGCCATCGAAATCGCCGCCGTTGCCCGCCGTCGGGTACGAACCGACGAGGGTCAGCGTTCCATCCTCGGCGCGGCTATAGGCCACAACTGAGTTGGGCCCGGCGATGTCGCCGTTGCCAGATGGTTGTCCTTCACCGTTGGTCATCGCGAAGACGCCACCAACGATTTCGGGCGGAGACGGAGTGCCTGAGTTGTCATCGTCGCTGCTACTGCAGCTCGCAATGAGGACGGGGGAGAGGGCAGCAAGGGTCAGGAATGTACGGTTCATGGCGGGGCCAGTGGGTAGCGGTCAATGAGTTGATGTGGGGAATGAGCTGTTGGCGCAACACTCACATGCGTGGCGCTCGGCGCTTTTTCGTTGCGGGGAACTGGGTAGGCACTTCGACGCCTTGCAAAACCTGTGACCAGTTTTCTGATCGCGCGTCGTCGCATTCGGTTTCGCCCGTAGTCAAGTCACAACCCCTCAGTTGATGAGTAGGAAGTGAAGGCGTCGGGCAGGTACCGCGCTCTATTCCCTTCAACGCTCACACGGAAGATCACCCCCAGTTCCTCTCATGAACTTCTTCTCCCTAGCCCACGCGGTTCTTGCTGTCAGTCTCGCCGCGTCCTCGTTTGCGACACCGGCCGCTTCCTACATCATTCCGCAGTCCGCATCGATCACGCAGGTGCAGTCCATTGGCACGCAACGCGACCGAGGCGCTCCGTTGGGACCCGTTCATCTCACGGCACCGCTTGGGGGATCCATCGTTGGATCTCCAGTGGTCGACGTGCGCGGCAATCTCTTGCCGCCCTTCGACGCCCCCGGTACGACGGTGCTCGTCAACGGTCGAAGCGCTGCGGTCGAGCGGGTGGGACGAGGTCGTGCTCGCTTCGTGCTGCCCAACGTCGAGCTAGTCGCTGGGCAGAACGGAGTCGTCGTCGAAGCCCTCGCACCATCAGGGGAAACACGTCGAGTAGATTCCACCGTGACCTTCTCAGGGCTGAACGGCAACAACGTTGTCTTGCGCGGCCGCTTCGCCTACGTGGCCCAGGGCACCGCGGGCCTTGGGGTCATGACGCTTCGAACCCGTGAGTTCGTGACGATCCCCCCTCCCGCGGGCAGCAATCGAGTCGACGACGTGGCGGTCGCGGACGGTTTCCTGTTCCTGCTTGACGCTGCGGCCGGCGGCCGCTTGGCCGTCATGTCCCTGGAGAATCCGGACGCTCCAGCTCTGGTCGGGGCGCCCGTGGTGGTGCCGGTCGGACCGTTCGCTGGCGTTTCCGCCGGTGGCGGGCGGGTGGTTGTTTCGGGAGGAACAGGACTCATGACCGTTCGCTCGTACGATGCGACGGGACAGCTCTCCAGCGGTGTTTCCTCCATTGACCTCGGCATCGGCCAACCTGACGTCACCGTGTCGCCGGACGGCATGCTGGCCTTTGTCTCGACGGACTTTGCGGGCACGTTCGGCGGGGCCGGGTTCGGTCTTACGACCGTCAGCCTCGGGACGCCGCTCAGTATTCAGTCGCGCACAGGGCTTCAGGGCTCTGGCTTCACGCCCGGGTTCCAAACGCCCGCGAACTTCCCGATCGCTTCGGCCAACCTCGGGGACGGCGTGGTCGTTGCCCATGGGGGCGGCTTGAGCCGTGTCAGCGCACAGGGAGTTCTGATCGGCTCGCAGCCGCTGGGCTTCTCCGGTGTCAACGTCGCGGTTTCAGGAACGCGAGCCTTCGTAGTCGGCAGCAACCGCAACCTGGCGCAGCTTGAAGTCGGCGCAACGGGTCAGCCCCAGCTGCTTGAGACGGTGCAGTTCGCAGGCCCGGGGGTTTTCACGGGCATGGCGGTGAACGAGCGCTTCGTTGTGATCGCCGCGAACGCTGGTGGTCTTCGGGTGATGAGCCGCTAGGCCTGAAATAAGCGCTAAGAATCGACAGACCACTGCGTTTCGCGCCGCAGCACCGC
>CAYQKK010000053.1:4050-43556 GCA_964417955.1 uncultured Planctomycetaceae bacterium | reverse complement strand
ACCAGCACCGTACCCCGTACTTCGGAGCCGCCTTCCCCTCTCTTCACCATCTAGGTCGTTCCGTTTGCTCTTGCCGGCGAGAGCCATGTCCTCTGTGGTCTTCCTCGCCACTTCATTTTCTTCGAGCGGTCTGCGAAGGGCCGCTATGCAACTCGTGTGCACTGAGAGGGCTTTGAGGTCGATACTCATCAAGCACGTTGCCGCAGTCTCAAACGCTGCGCTGGAAGCCGCCATCCTTGCTTGAAGCGGACGCAGTACTCCATCTGGAATCTCTCGCTCTTCGAAGAATCTCAAGCCGAAAGCGATGGCGAGAGCGACGGAGATCGCGAGCGAAAACCAGACAATCGCTGCATCCTTGAGGCCGGGAAAAGTCGTTCCCAAGAATGACACGGACTCGCTCGGAGGGAACCATGCGAGAGCGACCGCCCCGAATGAGAACGTGGCGAGCCTCCGAGAAGCTCGGTGGTACTCATCACTGAACTCGAATTTCCCCTTCAGCAGTCCTTGGAGACTGGGAGCGATGTCGGGTTGTCTTCCGGGCTTCATGTCAGCGTGCGGATCAAAGTGCGTTCTTCGTTGTACGCCGGCCCATGCCATGAAGCGTGTTGGCGGATCTCTCTTAGCGTTGCCGGACATGGCACTATCCATGTGAGCGAGCCCGGTAGCTACAATATGCAGAGGAGCTTACGCCACGGGTTGCGGTTCCGTGAGTGGTGCCAGGATTCGTCCTCGCTAGGCGCAACGGACCCTCCATAGTTGGATGCCATTGGGGGTCTGGTGCAACGCCGCGAGGATGGATCTTGGCGGTGCTCACGGAATCGCGACCCGTGGCGCAGGCTCCTAGTTACAGTTTGTAACTCAGCGTCGCGTTCGTGAGCGGGTGTCGATAGCGGCCTTAGATGAACGGTCGAATGACTACCTTGCGCGCAGCTCGACCCGATGCAGGGTGAGCTCGCCGAGGCTGGCCGGTAGGAAGAGCCACGTGGACTCGGTTTCAGCTTCCCACACGAGCGGCACATAGATCGGCTCGGTCTTCGGCCCGACCGGCAGCGGAATGAACTCCGAGATGGCGGGTTGACCCACGAGCTTGTCGGCTGAGTAGAGACCGAACTGGCCGTCGTTTGTGGACTCAACGTCCAGCAGAAGGAATAGCTCCGATCCCGGCGCAGGCGGCACTTTGGGCGGAGGGATGCGCAGGCGCGTGACGCCGCGGTGGAGACGGATGACGGCGGAGCCCTTGAGGGCGGTCACCGAGTGCTCCGCATTGCCCTCTTCGAACTCTAGGGGAGCTGACAGGTCGAGGTTCAGAAGCGTTCTTGCTTCGGCGAAGTCGACGGGAACCTGGGGACTGAGGTACTCAGGCCGACGGAAGGGGCGCTGGGTCCTCAGTAGCAGCTCGCTGTACAGCTCGATCACTATGTCTGGCTTGACCCGCTCGACGACTTCCTTTTCAAGCCAGCCGCGCCAGCGGGTTTCAAGGAGGGAAGCGTGCGGGGCCAGAAGCCCGCGGATTTTCGGGCCGAACGAGTCGTGGGCCATCACGATGCGCGGCGCGCTCTCGCGGGGGCTTCGGTACTGGAAATCGCGCTCCGACCCGACGGGAGAGCGCTGCTGCGTGACGCCGCTTGCTCTACGGGGCTCAAGGCGCAGGTTCTTCATCTCGATCACGCCGTCGAGGAGCATCCGACCGGCCCAGCTATCGCCCATGCCCGGGTCCAGCTCTACGGTGAACTCATCGAGGGGAAGGGGCGCTGGGGAGCCGTGGTGCTCGGCGAGGTATTCGGCGATCTGCACGTAGGCCGCGTGGGCGCCGAGCGCCGTCCAGTGGACGCCGAGCGGTGAATAGAGATCGTGCAGCGACGTGTCGCCGACACTGCCGTTGGGTTTGGCGTCCAAGAGGCCTGGCGCGATGTCTAGAACGCTCACGTCTGAGTGCGCCTCCATCCAGCGCAGGAACTGCTCGCGGCGGGATGTGCCGCGCTCGCGCCGTATGGCTTCCGGTAGCTTCTCGGGGTAAATCGTCGACTTGTGTGGGACGAGGACGACAAGGTGATCGATGCCGCGGCTCGCGAGCCATTGCTTACGGTCCTCAAGGGAGCGCTGCCACGCGGCGAGCTCGTCGTCGCCCAGCGGGTCGGTGCCCGTGAAGCTCTCCATCGACGATGAGCGCTTGGTGAAGACCCAGCCATCTTCGCCGAAGAAGAGGTGGCTTGCGGGAGAGGTCCCGAAAAGCTCCATCGAGAGGCGCGCATTCGTGCGCAGGGACGGCTCGCGACCGCCCCAAGCGTCGCTGAACCAGCTATCGAAACGCTCGGGGAATTCGCGGAGCCCGGCGATGCCATGGGGGAGCGTCGGCCCAGGGGTAGGGCGGCGGCGGATGATCGCCGCTGCACGCTCCGCGTTCTGGCCGCCGTGATGCAAAGCCATGAATCCAGGGGCGCTGAGTGCGCCGAGAAACACGGCGCCGAGTACTCGATCCATCCAGCCCATTAGAATCGGAAGTAGAGGAAGGGGCTGTGGGTCTGGCCGCTGATGACCACGACGGTCAGCGCAAGCAGTGCAAGGGTGCAGGCGCCGCCAAAGACGCTCGTGCCTTCCGCGTGAGTCCGGTGCAGCCGCTTCTCAAGCGCGGGGTAGACGGGGCCCGCGAGCAGGACTCCCACGGCCAGCACCGCCCAGACTTGGGCGTCCGCATGCAGCGCGAGCGGCTGGGGAAGAGCGCCCGTTTGCCCGAAGAGAGCCGCGTAGACATCGAGGGCGTGGTTGACGTCGGTCGCGCGGAAAAGGACCCAGCCGAGTGCCACAAGCCAGACCGTAACGCCGATCGAGACGGCGGCGGGGGCGCGGTTCAGCAGGCGGCCCGCGCCGATGCGCTCCACGACCAGCAAGAGCCCGTGCAGCGCGCCCCACAGAACGAAAGTCCACGCGGCGCCGTGCCAAAGTCCGCAGAGCAAGAAGACGACCGACAGATTGAGGTAGGTCCGCGCCCGTCCGCGGCGGCTGCCACCGAGCGGAATGTATAGATAGTCGCGGAACCAGCTCGACAGGGAGACGTGCCAGCGACGCCAGAATTCCGTGATGGAGCGGGACGCGTAGGGGTGCAGGAAATTCTCCGGCAGCCGAAAGCCGAGCATCAGGCCGATGCCGATGGCCATGTCGCTGTAGCCCGAGAAGTCAAAGTAGATCTGGAGCGTGTAGGTCGCTACGCCCAGCCACGCGACGGCGGGGGACAGGGCGTCCGCGGAAAGAGCAAACACCGAGTCGGCCGCGCCCGCGAGGGTGTCGGCGATCACCACTTTCTTCGCCAGGCCGAAGACGAAGCGGCGCACGCCCTCCGCGAAGGCGGCGGACGTCACGGTGCGCTCCCGAATCTGCTGGGCAAGGTCGCGGTAGCGCACGATCGGCCCGGCTACGAGCTGGGGGAAGAGCGCCAGGTAGAGGGCGAAGTCCGAGAGGCTTCGCGGCGCCTCCGCGTCACGGCGGTGAACGTCCACGAGGAAGGAAAGCGCCTGGAACGTGAAGAACGATATGCCCATGGGCAGGGCTAGGTCGACCGCGCCCCCGGTCAGCCAGCCCGCGTACTTGAACAGGACCAGCAGGGCTAAGTTCAGCGCAACGCCGACCGCCAGCCAGCCCCGGGCCCCAGCGATCATCCGTCCGCAGACGAAGTAGTTGACGGCGGCTGAGCCCACGAGAAGCGCCACGAGTTCGCCCTCGCCCCAGGCGTAGAAGACAAGGCTCGCTAGCAGCAAGAGGACGTTCCTGAACCTCCCTGGACACAGGAGGTGGAGGCCTAGCACCAGCGGCAGGAACGCGAAGAGAAAGGTCGGCTGGCTGAAGACCATGGGGGACCACTTTGGGGTCCTGGGGAGCGCGCGTCGAGTGGGGAGCGGTAGTTCGGTCCCACTTCCGATAAGCTATCCCGCATGCGAACCACGAGTCCCAACTCCACCCGAGTATCGACGTTCTGCGGAACCCTGTTAGCCGCCGCCCTGACCACTCTGGCCGTGGGCTGCCAATCGAGTCCCTCGTCCACGGATCCGACGAGCCCTGAGCCCCAGCAAGAGGAACGAACGGCGGTCCCCGTCGATATCAATAAGAGGTTCCTCGACCCCGAACTGCTTGCGGAAGATTTCGTCGAGCGCTGGGAGATCGAAAGCCGAGAGGTCTACTCATCCCGTAAGCAGATCGTGGCGGCGTTGCAGCTGGAGTCAGGCGACCGGATCGCCGATATCGGAACCGGGACCGGGCTCTTCCTCGAGCCCCTTGCGGCCGCGGTCGGGCCCAGCGGCAAGGTCTTCGCCACCGACATTTCGCTGGTGTTCCTCGAGCACGTGCGCAACCGCGTCAAGGAGAACAACTGGGTCCAGGTCCAGCCAATCCTCTCAGGCATGCGCACCACTGCGCTCCTTGAGGACAGCATCGACGTCGCCTTCACGTGCGACGTCTACCACCACTTCGAGTACCACGAGGACATGCTCAGTTCGATCCACTCGGCGCTGCGTCCGGGGGGCACCCTCGTCATCGTCGATTTCGAGCGCATCCCAGGCGTCACGCGGGAGTGGCTCTTGGAGCACGTTCGCGCGTCGAAGGAGACCGTGATCCAAGAGGTCTTAGCCGCGGGGTTCGAGCTGGAAGCAGAAGTCCCAATCGAGGGCTTTGAGGAGAACTACCTTCTGCGATTCACGGCCAAGTAGCCCGAGCCCGTATCCTGCGCGCTATGGAGTATCAGCCCACCAAGATCCCCGACGTCGTCCTCTGCATCCCGAAGGTCTTCGGCGATGACCGAGGCTTTTTCCTGGAGACCTTCCGCGCCGACGAATTCGAAGCGGAGTGCGCTCCGGTGAAGTTTGTCCAGGACAATCACTCCAAGTCAGCCCAGGGGATCTTGCGCGGGCTCCACTACCAGAACCCGAAGCCCCAAGGGAAGCTCGTTCGCGTCGTCGAAGGCGAGGTGTTCGATGTGGCGGTGGACATGCGCAAGAGTTCCAGCACCTACGGTCAATGGGTGGGCGCGACGCTCTCCGCGGAGAACAAGCACATGCTCTGGGTGCCGCCGGGCTTTGCCCATGGCTTCTACGTCACGAGCCCCACGGCTGAGTTCGTGTACAAGTGCACGGACTTCTACGCGCCCGAGCATGAGCAGTCGCTGCTCTGGAACGATCCCGACGTGGGGATTGAATGGCCGCTCGTGGACGGCAAGCCGCCGCTGCTCTCGGGGAAGGACGCGGACGGCGTGCGGTTCAAGGACGCGAGTACCTTCGAGTAGTCCTGCTCCTATCCCGTAGCGCACGATGCCGGTGATCGAGCACGAGTCCGCCTTGCGCCTGGGGGTGTTCCTTGGGGTGCTGGTCCTCATGTCGTCGCTGGAGGCGCTCGCGCCGCGGCGAGAGCGTCGCCGAGCACGGAAGGAACGCTGGACCCTGCATATGGGTCTTGCGGCCGTGGGCGGCGCGGCGGGCCGACTGCTCGCACCGGTCGGAGCGGTGGCGGCTGCGACGTACGCCGAGCAGCGTGGGTGGGGGCTCCTGCACCAGGTGCCGTGGACACTATGGGCCGAGGGTCTTGCGGCGTTCGTGTTCCTCGACCTTGCGGTGTACGCGCAGCACTTCATGTCCCACCGTTGGGGCTGGCTCTGGCGGCTCCATCGCCTGCACCATGAAGACGTGGACCTCGACGCGACCTCGGGCGTCCGCTTCCATCCAATGGAGATTGCGGTGTCCGTGCTCTGGAAGGCGTTGGTGGTCATCGCCTTGGGCGCGAGCGCCCCGGCCGTGGTGATCTTCGAGATCGCGCTCAACGCGAGCTCGACGTTTCACCACGCGAACCTGAAGCTACCTGCCCCCGTCGACGGCGCCCTGCGCCTCTTGGTCGTGACCCCCGACATGCACCGCGTGCACCACTCGATCATTGCCCATGAGTCGCGCCGGAACTTTGGGTTTGCGATCACCCTCTGGGACCGGCTGTTCCGCACCTACCAGAGCCAGCCCGCGGCCGGTCACGTGGGGATGGTGCTGGGCGTGGACGACGGGCCAGTTGAGGACTAGTTGAGGACGAGATGGGGCAGGATCGCGGGCTCTGACTGCGAGCTCAGTTCGAACGCGCTCAGGGCGCCGAAATCGCGCCGGTGAATGCTGAGGCCACGCCTCAGTTTCTCGTGAATGATCGGAGCGGCCTCGCGCAGAAGCACGAACAGACAGACGGTCTCTTCGCCGCAGCGGGCCGCCAGGGAAACAGAGCCCTCGTTCGGGTCGCAGCAAGACGGCCCCAGTAGCTCCACCGCGGCTTCGGCCGGGATATCGAGGACATGGGCGAAGGTCTGGTAGCAGTGGTCCGCGAAGGACTCGCACGGGGGGTCACAGTCGCAGGCAGGCACAGCGCCTCCGTCGTTGAGATCGTCGTACTTGGTGATCCAACCGGCGACGCGCTCGTCCTGGGGCACCGCCGTTTCGCCGCCGCTCTTCCCGTAGAAGAACACGCCGGCAGCGAGCGCGGCTGCCGCGGCCAGGACGGTCAGGATCGTCGGGCCGCTGGGTCCGGGACTTGATGGGCGACCTTTGGTGTCTGGAGAATCGGTGCTGGCGACCCCCGCCGCCCTGAGGATGGCGTCGGTGCTTGGCGGCTGGTACCGCTCCTTGAGCGCCTCGTCGATGCGGTGATCGAGCGGGGCTCCAGAGCCCTCACTGCGTTGCGGCTTGTTGTGCATCATCGGAGACCTCCTGATGTTCAAGGGGATGGCTCGTTGGAGCGTGTTGGGCTAGGTCGTCGCGGAGCGCGGCTCGGGCGCGGAAGACGTGACTCGCCACGGTCCCAACGGGCAGGTTGAGGAGCTCTCCGATCTCTGCATTCTGCATTCCCTCGATCGCATGCAGCAAGAGGCACGCGCGTGCATCGGGGGCGAGACGGCGCAGGCCTGATTCCAGTGCGTCGTCAAAGTGAATCTGGTCGGCTTGCAGCTCGCCGAGAGAGTCGCAGGCAGGGGAGCTGTTCGCAGAACGATCTTGGAGAGAGTCAGCTACCGTGTCCACCTCGACCGCTGCGCCGCGACGCGCGGCCTTCCTCGCGTGATTGAGTGACACGTTTCGAACGATCTGGGTCATCCAAGACCCAAAGTGACTTCCGCGCTCAAAGGAGGCGAAGCGGTTCAAGCCGACCAGGGCCGACTCTTGAAGAACGTCATCCACCAGCCCCCTCGGAGCTGTTGCGGAAGCCACGATCCAAAGCCGCCTGGCCGCCTCTTCAAAGAGGCGGCCGAAATCACGGCGAGTGTGAAGGGAGGCCAAGGATCTTCTCAGTCAGTTAGCGCCCAGGGAGAAGCGAGGCGATGGCGGCGCCAGCCTCGGAGAGCTTCTCTGCGGCTGCGCTAAGGAGTGCCGCGCCGGGGCACGACTCGCAGTCGCCTGCCGCCAGCTTATCGAGTGAGCAGCAGTCGATGGGGCAGCAGTCCTCGGGACAAGCGACCTCTGGACAGCAGCTCCCACAGAGCTCGGCGGTCTCCACCGCGGCGGCCGTTTCGGTGGCGGATCCGCCCATGGCGAGGGCCGCGAGGAAGGTGGCGGGGATGGCAAGCAGCAAAATGGGTCGCTTCATGGGGTCGTTTCCGTTGGGATAGAGACTGCGAAAGTGGGGCACCGGTGATGGCCCTTACGTCAACGGATGTCCCGGGGCGTTCCCTGCATTGCACTGCGCCGCTATTTCTCCGCGAATCTGTTCCTCGTTGTCCTGTTTAGAAGCCGGCTGGTCCCGCAAGAAGCCGGTTGAGCCATCGCTCAATCCAGGGTTGAAGCACCTGGGACATCAGTACAGACGGCCTAACCCCTTGGATCCCGCGTCATGACCCTCTCCGATCGCATTCCACTGGATCACGTGGCTCTGGTCGTTTCTTCGCTAGAGCCTGTGCTACAGCAGCTTGATCACATCGCGGGCGAGGTGGGGCCCATCGAGTCCTTTCCTTCCGAGGGAACGCGCGAGGTTTACGTGGGGGAGAGCGCTGCGAAGCTGCTTCTCATGGAGCCGACGTCGGCGGAGGGACCCTATGCTCGCGCTCTGGAAAAACGCGGGCCCGGGCTGCACCACGTGGCGCTGAACACGCCTGACCTCGACGCTTTCCTATCTGACGTGCGCGGTTGGCTGCTGCTTCCCACTAGCGTTCAGACCATTGCGAAGTCGCGCACCGCGTGGCTTGCGCGGCCCGGCGTCTCCACTCTCTTGGAAGTCCACGAGGCCGAGCCAACCGGCGGTGACTCGCTCGTGAGTGCGATCGAGCTACCGGGACCTATCGCGCAGCTGCACCCCTCAGCCGGGCTAACGCCATCACCGAATAGCGAGGTTTGGCTGACCATACGAGGCCGAAGAATGTCAGCCAGCGCCCTCGCTAGCGCCACCATCTGATTCGAGTTACGCTCACGCCATGCTCATCGCGCTCGCCCTGCTGCTTCCCGCGTCCCCTCAAGTTTCGACCGTCCCGATCGCTCCGAGCGGTACGACTTCCTTCACCGCTTTTGGTTTCGCCGTGGATATCTCCGGGGACACCGCGGTCGTGGGAGCGGACTACGGCAGCTTGGCGCAATCGAACGACGGTTCCGTGAGGTTCTACGAGCGCGACCCGGTCACGGACGCCTGGGACCTAACCCAGCACGTTCTCGGCGACCCCCAAGACCGGCTTGGATTCAGCGTGGCCATCGATGGCGACGTGGCCGTCCTGGGCCATCAGTCTGCGCGAGAACGACCGGTTCGCGTCATGGAACGCTCGGCTGGGGGATGGATTGAGACGGCGCGACTCGACTACTCAGGCAACCCTGGGGTCACAGGACCCACGGGGTTCGGCTACGAAGTGGACGTTTCGCAGGGAGTGATCGCTGTCGGAGCACGTGGCGCTCGAGACGGGGGAGGCGGTGTGACCGGCGCCGTCTATCTGTTTGAGAAGCAGCAAGGGCAGTGGGTGCAGAGTCAGCGTCTGCTGCCTCCGCAGAATCCGACCACGGGGCAGTTCCCCCTGAATAACGGCTTCGGGCGACGGGTGGCCGTCGATGGCAACTCGTTGGCTGTCGGAGCTTGGATGGCGCCGAGCGGCGGGTCCGCCCAGGCGGGTAGGGTTCACGTCTACGCATCGTCCGGCGGTGCCTTCTCGTTGCAGCGCACCATCCCCTCGCCGGGGATGCCTGGGAGCTTCCGCTTTGGCGGCTACGGCTTTGATCTCCAGGGTGACACCTTGGCGGTCGCCGCTATTGGAACTCACGTTGGGAACACGGACTCTTCCGGCATGGTGCACCTCTACGACCGTGCGTCCGGTGCCTGGAACGAGGTGGCGCAGCTCGTCGATCCATCGCCGTCTCTCCACGGCTACTTCGGAGAAGGCCTTAGCCTGGATGGCGATCGGATCGTCATCGGGCGCAGCTCCTACTTTCGGCGGACGCAGGCCCAGCGCCGCTTGAGCCTTGTTTCATTCACTCGTGCAGCATCGAGCGGCGCTTGGAACGTTGAACGCGAGCTGTTCGATCCGCTGGAGGCCGGCGACACCTGCTTCGGCGTGCGCGTCGCCTTGGACGGAAGTCGCGTACTCGCGGGCGCGCCCTGCGCCGTGGTGGACGGAAACCCCGTGGGCGCGGTCTACGTCTTAGATGTTGAACAGGACACCGAGCCGTTTGCGACCGTTGCCTGCGGGGGGGGGCCCTGCCGCTGTGCTCCGTTCGAGCCTTGGCTTGGATGCGGCAACAGCACCCGTGGATTCGCCGAGCTGTCGGCATTCGGCACAGCCTCCCTGGGTCGAGACGACCTGACGCTATCTGTGCGCGATGCTGTTCCGAACGTCGTGGCGCGCGTTGCGCTCGGTCCAGGCTTTGCGGAACCGCGTCCCCTGGGTGACGGGATGGTTTGTATCCAGACCCCGGGGCAGCTCGCTCCGCGCATGACGGGTGCTGACGGCACGCTTGCCATTCCCGGTGGCATCGTTCAACGCGCAGCGGATCAACTCGGCGCAGCGGGCGTGATTCTCCCAGGGGAGACCTGGTTCTTCCAGGTGATCTACGACGAGCTCAGGAGGCTCTTTCCCTGCAACACGCACGATCAGTTCACGTTCCTGCCGAACCTGCAGAAGGGGTTGCCGCACCTGCTTGAGCGCGGCTTCAACCTGACGAACGGCCTCAGCGTGACCTGGCGCCCCTAGCAGCCCTAGCGGCTACTCCCAGACGACGCCGATCTGGCGCTGGGTGGTAGCCGGGTCGGGCGCTTGCAGGAGGACTGACGCCCGCGCGTCTACGGGGCGTGGGTTGCTGTCGGTGACAGGCGGGCCGGTTCCCAGTGGGGGCAGGAAGACCGTGCCTTTGATTTCAGCGCCCAAGGCGAGCTGCTGGGCTCCGGGCGTCACGATTCGTTCCGTGCCGCGCACGAACATGAAGCGCAGGTCGGCCCGGGTGGGCAGATTGGAAATTAGAGTCTCCCCGGTAGGATCTGGCCGCACCGATCGTAGCGCTCTCCAGCCTTCCTCCAGTGGACTCGACGGACTGCCGCCTGAGCGGTCGTCGCCCTGGGCCGCTCCCGGGTCTCCGGCGGTCCTTGGCGGAGCCCAGTCTGAACTGTCATTCAGCGACCTTCCGATGATCTTCTGGGTGAGTGCCTCACGCTCCGCAGGCGACAGATTGGAAAGCGCAGCCTCACGCAGCCGCTGCATTTCTGCCAGGTCGCGCTCCACGATCTTCGCGTCCGGATTACCCGCTTCGCCAACGCCTCCCGTTCCGGCGCTGTTGGGTCGTTGTCGTGAGCTATTGAATGTGTAGACGACCACTTCGTTTGGGCGTTCATCGACCGGACTCTCGAACTCTAGTCGCAGCGTACCGCGGGCCGGTATCGTGATGACGGCAGTGTTTGGTCCGCCGTTTTTCAACGGGGTGCCTGCGGGCTGAGTCCAACGAGCCTTACCAGGAGCTCCCACGGAAAAGCGCCACTTGCCTGCTTCGGGGAGGACCGCCTGGAACTCGCCTTTGGCCCCGAGCTTCGTGGGGATGGCGCCGTTGTTCGGCACGAGTGGACCCCTCGGGCCCTGGCCTTCGCGCTCCATGTCGTCGCGGCCTGGATGGTTGGCGTTCGCCGGCAGGAAGTAGGCGGGAATGCCCGTGACCGGATGACCGTTGAGGTCCACGAGGGTCCCCCTGATGCGGATAGCGGTGCCGAGGTAGGCAGGGGTCATTTCTCTCTTACCTTCCCTGAGGGTGACCGTCGACTCCCAGTTGGGGAGCCCTTCTGCCTCCACGGCCAAGACCCACTCCCCTGACGGCGGCGCGTCCCAGCGGATCCGCCCAGTCCCCGTGAGCTCCTTGGCCGTTCCAGGATGCGTCGCGCGCACGGTCGCTGCCTTCAGCATCTGGCCCGCGGCGTTCATGGGGATCACCTGCCAGCTCTTCGCGGGGCCGCCCAAATCATCCGCGGATGCTTCGCTTGCGGGGATCACGCCAACAAGCTCGGCGTCGGGGTCCGTGGTCACGGGCGCGGAGGAGTCCTGGCCTCCCTGCGCCTCTACGGGCGGTGCTCCCACCGTCCGCAGATCGTTCGAGTTCGACTTCCACGCGAAGATGGCCACGCCGGTCCCGAGGAGAACCGCAACGATGAGTAGGAAGAGGGACTTCGGCATGGCTAGGTTGGGGCTGACGCTGGGGCTTACGTCTTAGGGGCCGCCTCGAGCATTGCGTCGAGGAGTGGGTTGTCGGGGGTATCCTTGCGCCAAGCCGCCACGATCTCGAAAACCGTTTCCCCGCTGCTATTGGCGAGGGGCGCGAGCACCACGCCGTCTTCTTGGGTGGCTTCGGATCCAGAGTCGATGGACGGCAAGATCGACCAGCCGAGTCCTGCTTCGACGAATCCGGTGATGACCTCCGCACTCGTGCCGGAGAGCATCGAGGTGGGCGTCAGGGAACCCTCGGCGAGGGCCTGGAACTGAAGTTCACGCGCGCGAAGGCCCGGGGCGTAGGCGACGAACGGCGTCGAGTCCATCTGCACCATTTCAAAGGACCGCGCGCCCGACAGGACAGCCTTGGCCTCCGGATGATCCGCGGGTAGGACGACGCGGGGTCTGACCGCCGCGACGGGCATGGTGGCGATATCGTCGGGTACCTCGTAGAGGTGATCGATCGCAAGGTCCACGGCTCCGCGCCTTAGGAGCTGAATGGCGTCGTCCGCCGTTTCCTCGAGGTGCACCATCACGTCTGGGTGCGCTTGATGCAGGGCGCGGACCCAGCCGGGCAGCAGTCGTCGCAGAAGGAAGCTCGTGGAGGTGACGCGCAGTTCGCCGCCGTACTCACCGTCCCGTACCGAGCGCAGCACGGTGGGGAGGGCCTCAAAGAACGGCCGCACGAAGTCGTAGAGAAGCTGGCCCGCCGGGGTCGGCGCCATGCGGTCCTTCGCAACGCGCTCGAAGAGCGAAACCCCGAGCTCGTCCTCGAGCTTCCGGACCTGGTTGTGCACCGCGGGCTGCGTGATTGGATAGGGGAAGGCCCGCGCAGCCTTGGCGTAGCCGCCCGTGCGGGCCACCCAGAAGAAGCCCTCTAGGCGATGTAGCTGGATCGTCTCATTCGTCATCCGAGCTAGGAAGCGGTGATGGTGACGGTGCGGCCGAGCTTCTCCGAGACCGTCGTGCTGATCCGATCGAACAGCTCATGCCCGTCCTTGTCGCTGCGCCACTCCCCGGAGTCCGCGTCGAGATCGTAGTGCCAAGCGCGCACCCCGGCCGCGTACCAGATCTGGTCCGTCGCGGTCTGGCGGTTCAGCACGTACGTGGGGCCGCCCTCGAACTGAATCTTGATCACGCCGTCGGCCGTTTCGAAGTCGACCTCGTCCGGGTCGAATTCGTCGAGCCAGTCTTCGATCCGCCGAATGATCGCGTCGGCACGCTGGAGAAACAGTGAACGTTCCATGGGCTCCAAATGATGGGGCCGGTCGTTGGCCCAGGGCTGGGAGGTGGGTGGGTTAGGCGAGGCCCATTGCGGCAACCTCGTCCTCGTCCAATCCTAGGAGGTGACCAATCTCATGGAAGAGGGTGACTCGGATCTCGATACCGAGATCCTCTTCGCTTTGGGCCATGCGCTCTAGGTTGCGCTGAAACAGGTAGATGCTCGGGGGGAGCTCTCCGGAGGCACCGTCCGCAGCGTCGTGGATCGTCGGCCCCACAAAGAGGCCCAGTACGTCGGGCGGGACCGTCCCATGGCCCCCTTGGCCGCCAAGTTCAGCGAAAGGCATCGGCTCGGTGATGACTCGTGCGTTGGACACTGGCGCCTGAAACTGCGCCGGCAGGTCCGCCAGCGCTTCTTTCACGAGCGCATCGAACGCTGCGTCGGAAACCCTCACCGGCTGGGGGCGCTCCGGATCGAGACGCTGTGCCGCTTCCATGAGCCCGTGGGACGCATCCGAGTCTCCGGCCAAATCCGCGATGAGCGCGCGGCGCTCCATCAGGTAGACATCGTCCTCGACTTCGGAGACCGCCTCGAAGCAGGCACGGGCATGCTCGATGTTCCACCCCAGCAGGGCCAGCTCTCCGTCGAGCTCGACGACGTCTACATCGTCGTCGCCGAGGGACTCGGCGGCACGCTCCAGTGCTCCCGTTGCGGCGTCGGCCATGTCCATGGAAAGGTAGGCGCGCGCTTCCATGAGCGCACGCTCGCCGGGATCGGCTGCACGGGCCGCTTCGACCAGTGCCGACTCAGGGTCGCCGTTCTCGAGGGCTTCAGCGGCACGCTGGATGGCTGCCTCGATGGGCGAATGTTCGTCGTCAGAGTGAGTCATTTGGGTCGCTGCCGTGAGGCCGCGTCGCGGCGCTTCTCTTGGGTTCGGCGTGCCTTGGTCGACGCCCACGAGCAGATGGGGCACGCATCCAAGTCGTGGAATCGGGCGGGGCAGTGCTCCCGTCCGAAGAAGATGATCTGAAGGTGTACCTTGGACCAGGTCTCCTTCGGAAAGACGGCCTTCAGATCCTTCTCGGTCTTCTGAACGGTGGTGTCGTTGGAAAGGCCCCAGCGCGCGGCAAGTCGATGGATGTGCGTGTCTACCGCAAAGGCGGGGACGCCGAAGCTCTGGGACATCACGACGCTCGCCGTCTTGTGCCCAACGCCGGGGAGTGCCTCAAGGGCCTCCATGGAGGCGGGTACTTCGCCCCCGTGTTTCTCCACGAGGATCTCAGCGAGGCGCTTGACGTTCTTGGCTTTGGTGGGGGCCAGCCCGCAGGTTCGAATCGACGACAGGATGTCCGCCACGGTGAGCTTCGCCATCGCGCGGGCGTGGTTCGCCTTGCGGAAGAGATCTGGCGTCACGAGATTCACGCGCAGGTCGGTGGTCTGCGCGGAGAGAAGCACCGCGATCAACAGCTCGAACGGGCTCTCGTGATCTAGGGGGGCCGGAGTCTCCGGATACAGATCCTCCAGCTGCGCAAGGATGCGCTCTGCCTTCTCGCTTCGCTTCAACGCTGGGCTCTTTCTTGGATCAGCGCTTGCCGACGCTCCACACGACGCCGGTGGGGAACCCAGGCACTTCGGGATCTTCGGGCCTATCCGTGACCCTGACCGCCGCCAGGTTGGAAGTCGTGCGTTCTGCGGATGGGCTGGGCGTAGGCAGGGTCGCTTCGCCGAGGCCGCGCTGCTCCGCGCGCATGCGGATCGGCGTTTGGGTGGAGATGCGCTCTTGGCCGCGAACGAAGAGGAAGCGTAGATCCTCCTGCTCTGGTAGGTCGGTGAAGACGACCTCGCCATTCGCGTCGACGGGGCGGCTACCGATGCTGCGCCAGCCAGGTTCGAACAGGGGGGCGCGGTCGACGAGACGGTTGTTCTCCATCTCCTCGAAGTCTCGCTCTTGCATCCGCCGGTTCTCATCGGCTGCGGAACGTGCGGTCCCCGATCCGCCGCGGACGCGACCCGCGCGACCCTGACCCGCGCGACCCTGCCCCTTGCCACCGGCGCCGCCACCCCGCCCGCGGCTCCCGTCGTCGCTTTTCTCGCCATCGACGTAGCCCATGGCTTCTAGCTTCGCCGCCCTCTGTGCCTCCTCAAGGGTCATCGAGGAGTCGCGGACGGTTTGGCGAGGCTCGGATCGTGCGATCTGAGCGGCGCGCTCGGCGTCGAAGACGTACGAAGCAACGGCCGTCGGGCGCTGTTCTTTGGGTCCGGGAAAGCTGATCGTGAGTTCCGGACGTGCCGGCACGGTGGCTACCACGTGATCAGGGCCACCGTAAGTCGCCTCGAAGGCCTTCTGCTGGGTCCAGCGAGGGGCCTCCGCAGAGCGGATGTCGCCGATGGAGATCCGGTACTCACCCGCCTCGGGAAGCCGTGCTTGAAAGCGGCCCCTCGCGTCAAGCTGAGCCGCTATGACGCCGTCCGGCAGTGACTTGTCCGAACGCTTAGGGTTCCCACGACCCTGCGCCTGAAGCGGGTGCACCGCGTTCTTCGCCAGCAAGAAGACTGGGGTCTTGGCGGACAGCGGGGATCCGTTGGAATCCTGAACGAAGCCGGTGATTCGGATCTCGGGGCCCATGGCCACCGGAGTGCGGATCGTCTTGTCGGCTCGGACTTCGATCTCCCGGGTCCAAGTGGGGGAACCCTCAGCCGTCACCGTGAGGGTCCAGATGCCCGAAGGGACGTCCTCCCACTTCGTGCGGCCGGAGCCCGTGAGCGCCGGGATGCCCTGACCCACGGCTTCGGAGGGAACCGCTTCCACGGTGGCCGAATCCATGCGTTGGCCCACGGCGTTCATCGGAATGATCTCCCAAGCCCTCGCGCGGCCTCCCGGAGCCACCACGCTCGCCCGGGTCTCTTCACCGATGTCAGCGAGCTGAGCCTCGGTCGCCGGCGTCGCTTTGGGTGCGACATCCCGGGGAGGCGCAGCTTCCTCCGACATCGAGATCGGATCCTCGTTCAGATCCTGAACGGGCCCCGACGGGCTCGTCTTGAGAGCGAAGAACGCCAGGCCGCCGCCGACGGCGAGGGTGAGGGCAAGGAGTGGGAGGGCGCGGTTCATGGGGCGAAGGTAGCGACGGAATCAAACGGGCTAGCCCGCGTCGGACGCCCCTTTCGGGTGGGTCTTCCCGGAAGGGCCGCAATGGATCGTAGGCGATCCCCGTTAAGGGCACTTGTTATCGCCCCAAAATGGACACCGGAGTGGTTTCTGCGGCCGACTCAGGCCGGTCCGATCTCCAAGAGCGGCTTGCCGGACTCGGCGTCACCGCCGTCCTCCACGAACCAACGCACGATCTTGCCGCGCGCTGGGAGTCCACCCTCAGCCTTGTAGAGCATCGTCGAGAACGTCTTCATGACCTCGATGAGGCAGAGCGGCTGGCCTTCCTCGATGACGCTACCCGCCGCAGCGAAGACCGGCTCGCCTGGGGCGGGCGAGTGCCACACGCGCCCGGACTGGCCGGCGAGAACGAACTGGCCGTCCCCGGATACCCCGCTGGCTCCACCCGCTGCGGAGTCCGCGACACCAGAGACGCCTGCGGGGTCAAGGGAGTAAAGCGGCGCTCCGAATCCTACGGGGGCCATCGCGCTCGATGGGGGGTCCGACACCACGGCGCCAGAGACGCCGGCGGGCACCACGAGCTCAAAGGACTTTCCGAGCTGATGGAGAACGCCCGCACCCATACCCGGGGCCAAGAGTGCGCCCCGTGGATGAGCCGCGGCGAAGTAGCCGACCTCAGGGCAGACGAGGGTGATCTGCCCGTCCGCGGACGGAGCGACGCGTAGCTCTAGTGTGCGTTGCACTGGACTCATCCTCGTACCTCCGTAAGCGCCGCCAAATCATGCAGCGACCAGATGCGTGGGTTCTTGATGCGGCGCGTGCCGCTCGATTGGTAGGCCGCCTCGGCGAAGAGCTCGAGCCAGCCGCGCAGTTCCGACGTCGGAACGATCTCGTCCGTGTCCATCTGCGACGCCGACTTGTACGGGTCCATGTCGCCTTCGATGCGCGCTTCGGTATCCGCCATGCCCTTTTCGATGGCAGCGCGTTCCTCGGGGTCCGTGCTGAGGATCTCGAAGTCGTCGTCGAGCTTGGTGTTGAACGCCGCGATGCTGAGGGTCCGACCCTCCATCACTGACTGGCGCGTAAGCGGCGTCGACAGCTGGACGACGGGTTCATAGGGGAGACCCGCCATCGCGTAGTACCCAGCGCCAGACGCCTTGCGCAGGAGGATCGTGAACATCGGCACCGTGTTCGTGCTGTTCGTGTAGATCAGCGACGAACCGTAGCCCAGGAGGCCCTGACGCTCAGCCTCAACGCCGATGTCGAAGCCCGAGATGTCCTGCAGCCAACAGATGGGGATGCCGTCGTCGTTGCACGCACGGCTGAACGCAGCGATCTTGGCGATGCCCTCGCGGTAGAGGATGCCGGCGGGCTTCTGGGCGCCTGGCTCGGACGCGTCGTTGATGAGGCCCTGACGGTTGGCGACGAAGCCCATGTACAGGCCGTTCACCCGCCCAATGCCAACCACAAGCTCCGCGCCTCGGTCGGGGAGAACCTCCCAGAACAGGCTCCGGTCCACGAGGCGTGCGATGACGTCCTCTGCCGCATAGGTCATGCGGTGGTCCGGGGGGAAGATCCCGTCGAGCTCGCGCGTATCGAAGAACGGCGACGCGGGGTCGGCGCCGTAGCGATAGTAGTCCACCGCCGACGTTCCGAGCTTCTCGACCTCTTGACGGATCGCGATCAGCGCCGTGTCGTCGTCGGGGACGCGCAGGTCCGCGCAGCCCGACTGGTGCACATGGACCTCGGGTCCGCCGATGTCGAGGCTGGAGAGCTTGAGGCTCTTCGCGCCCTTGATGAGCGCTGCGCCTGCGATCACCATGTACGCCTGCTCGGTCATGACCACGCGATCGGAGATGATCGGCATGTAGCCGCCGCCTGCGATGCAGTCGCCGAAGACACCGGCGATCTGCGGCACGCCCTTGGCCGAGAGCTCGGCGTTCTTCTTGAAGATGTGACCCGCGCCCGTCAGCCCAGGGAACGAGCGCGACTGCTCCGGCAGGAAGAGCCCTGAACAGTCCACGAGGTAGACCACCGGCAGGCAGAGGCGCAGCGCCATTTCCTGGGCCCGCTCAATCTTCTCTGGCGTCTTGGGCCACCAGGATCCGGACGCGACCGTGTTGTCGTTCGCGATGACCATCGTCCAGCGACCTGCGATCCGGCAGAACGCGGTGACCACACCGGCCGCCGGGCTCTTGAGTTTGCCGAACTGGACATCGTGGTTGACGAACGTGCCAACCTCGCGGATCTCGGTGTCCTTATCGCGCAGGGCCTCGATGCGCTCACGCGCCGTGAGCTTGCCCTTCTGGTGAACGCGATCGACGTATTTTTGGCCCCAGCCTTCGGCCACTTCCTGGCGTCGCTGCTGGAGCGTTTCGTTCTTCTCGGACATCGCCGACGCGTGGCGGGTGTAGCTCGCGTCGTCGAGCGCTTCGGCACGTGGATTGCCGAGGGGGGTAAGCGGTACGTGTGCCATGACTAGCTCCAGCCGGGGATGGTGCGCGTGTCGTACTGACCGCTTTGGAATTCGGGGGAAGCGAGCACCGCGAGGTGCAGCGGTATCGTCGTGTGAATGCCGTCGATACGAGACGCGCTCAACGTGTTCTGCATGGTGAGGATCGCGTCGGAACGGGTCGCGGCATGCACGATGACCTTCGCAACGAGGGAGTCGTAGTAGGGAGAGACTTCGGAGCCATCCGTCATGTGGGTGTCGACCCGCACGCGCCCGGGACCCTTGTCCAGCGGAATGTCGAACGTGGTCGTCGTCCCAGGGGAAGGCTTGAAGTTGTCGGAGGGGTCTTCGGCGTTGATGCGGCACTCGATGGAGTGTCCTTCGAGGCTCACGCCGTCCTGGGTGAACCCAAGGGGGCCGAGGGCGGCGACGCGCAGCTGCTCGCGCACGATGTCGATTCCCGTCACCATCTCGGTCACCGGGTGCTCCACCTGCAGGCGCGTGTTCATCTCCATGAAGCACAGCTTGCCCGCGGTGGCTCCCTCGCCTTCGGGGTGCATGAGGAACTCGATCGTGCCTGCGCCGGAGTACCCCAGCTTGGCTGCCGCGTGGGCCGCGCGCTCACCGAGGGCCTTGCGGGCCTCATTGTCGAGGGCGGGGGAGGGGCTCTCCTCGATCAGCTTCTGGTGGTTGCGCTGGATCGAACACTCGCGCTCGAAAAGATGCACCGCCGATCCGTAGCCGTCGCCGATGATCTGGAACTCGATGTGCCTGCCGCCGGTGACGTATTTCTCCAGGAACATAGCTCCATTGCCAAAGGCGCTGATCGCTTCGGCCTTAGCGGAGGGGAACTCCTTACGGACTTCATCGTCCGAATGGCAGATCCGCATGCCGCGTCCGCCGCCGCCCGCGTCGGCCTTGAGAATGACCGGATACCCCGTTGCCTTCGCCACCTCGACGGCTTCGTCGGTGGTCTGCAACAGGCCTTCGCTGCCGGGGGTGAGGTCTAGGCCGGCTTCGCGCATCGCGACCTTCGCAGGCCACTTGAGACCCATGCGCTCCATGAGGCTGGGGCGCGGACCCACAAACGTGAGGCCGTGCTGTTCACACAGCGCGGCGAACCGCGCGTTCTCCGCGAGGAAGCCCCAGCCGGGGTGCACGGCGGAGCAACCGGATTGGCGCGCGGCCTGAACCACGGCCTCGGCGCGCAGATAGCTGCTGCCTGGCGCGGGTCCGCCGATGCAAACCGTCTCGTCGAATTCCGAAGTCCACGGCGCGCCTTCGTCCGCACTGGACACGACGCACATGGTTTGGGCGCCCGCCTGGCGAGCGGCGCGGGCGATGCGAACGGCGACCTCGCCGCGATTCGCGATACAGAGCTTCCTGAACATGGGCGCGAGGGTAGCAGGTCGAGGCCTCGATCGGCGATAATCTACGGCGCTCCTCTGCCCGTTCAACCCGGCTGGCAGGGAAGCCATCGACCATGTTTGCCCACATCTCCATTGCCTGCTTGACCTGCGCCAGCCTGATGGGAAATGGGCCGCTCGGCGGATCCCTCGGCGGATCCCTCAGCGGAGCCCTCAGCGGAGAGGGCCGGGCCCGAGTCCAAGATGTCGCAAGCTCGGGCGAGCTAGCCCAGCTCGTACGAGAACTGGGGGCGCCCTCCCTCGATCGCCGAACGGCGGCCGAGCAAGGAATCGTCCGCGCCCTCGCGGCCTCCGCCGGAAGAGGTGCAAGCCGGGCCGCCTCCGAAAAAGTGCTCTCGGACCTGCGGCGGACGCTGGGCGACGAATCACCGGCTGGCAGCGACGGAAGTCCGCTGGCGGCGCGCCGCCAGCTGAGCGTGATCCTCGGCGCCGATAACCTCTTGCTCGGCCTTGCGATCCAGCTTGCGAGTGACGGTCGACAAGCGGTCAGAGCGGTGGGGGAGGAAGCCATCTTCGCCCAGCTGAGCCGCTGGAGCCGCAGCGTCTTGGCTGAGCCTGCGACCTCCGTCTATGACGTCCCGCGCCAGCGAGCACCGCTGCCGAAGCCGCTTCTTGAGCGCGCCTCCTTCCGCATCTCGCTCGATCCCAACGGGAGCGCGCCTGACTCGGCGGCGGTGAGCAGCGGCGCCTCCGCCTTCGACCTTCTCGACCGTCGAGGCGGCGCCTCCCTTCCCATCGTCGTCGATCCCGCTTTTGTAGAGCGCATGGCGCGCCGGCCCGCGGTCCGGCTTGGGGCGGCCCGTATCGATGGCTCCTGGTCCGAGATCCTGGAGGACCTTTGTGACATCCACGACGGGGCGTACCAGCTCCAGGGGTATCGCTTCCCCGGCGAAGTCTATTTCTCGGATCTTCCCCAGGGTCCTTCAGCGGACGATGACCTTCCGCCGGCGCGTGCGTGGATCCACGTCGTGCAGCGGGGGACGACCCAGCTCGCGCCTGAGGGCCGCGACCTTCGGAAGACCGGGGCCGAGTCCATCGTCGAATGGTGCCGCAGTGCTGGCGCGGAAGGCGACCTGATCCGACAGGGGGCTGCGGCGCGCGCGCTCGCCGTACTGGGCTGGCCCGCGGCCATCCACTGGCTAGAGCGGCAATGGGCGTGGTACGGGGACGTGACCGCGCTGGAGGGACTGATCGCCGCGGCGGCCCGCGGCCGCGTAGCGCCATCACTGCAGGACCCCCGCTGCTTGCATTCCATTCTCAGTCTCGTCGAAGGGGATGCTGAGGAGCTGGCCCAGCTTCGCGCTGCTCGCAACCAAGCGCTTGCGCCGGAAACCCTGAGGGACACGGGCGCACGCTACGCTGCGGCCGCTAGCGCCCTGGACGGCCGCCTTCAGCGACTTGCGTTGGGCCTGCGCGAACTCGTGCCGGTGGTGGTCCTAGGAGAACGCCTGCAGTCCCTCGACAAGCTGCTCTTCGATGACTTCGATTCCGCGTCCGCGGAAGGCAAGTGGTTGCGCCTTGCCGTGGCCGAGGGAATTGGCGTCGAGTCAGCGCCCGCGGCCGCGGCGGCGCGGGCACTCCTGAAGGGGCCCTTTGACAGGGGAGCCAACAAACTCAACGCGGCCCTTCAGCGCCCGCTTCGCCGCCAAGCGCTGCGCACCCTCGGGGTCGTTCAGCCCATCGCGGCAGGGCGAGGCGCAAGGGACGCGGCGATCCCCGTGGCCGAGGTGAGTGACTTCTTCGCTCCCCTCTCCGCCGTCGGAGGGCGCGAATTCGTCGGCATCGGGCTCGAGCTCGGGCGGCTTGAGCCCTTGGACGTCCAGTTCCGAGGGCGCTCGAGCTTCGACTGGGCGGCGGCTGTCCGTCGGCCCGCCGTGCTCCGTGAGCTCCTCGTTTGGGCGGCCCTCGCGGCTGAGGTGCGCGGCGCATCGGAGGCCGCGCCGGACTGGGTGCTGAATTCGGTCCGGGCCAGCCTGAGGGAGGCGGCGTCGTCACGGACTCCGGACCCGCGGGGCCAGGAAAAGTGCGCCGTTCGTCTCGCAGCTCGCGAGCTGCGCGTCCTTGGGGGAACGCCACTCCCGGCTCTTCTCCAGTGGGTCAGGCCAAAGCTCCGGGATGAAGAGTTCTCGGTGCTTGAGTCGCTCATGGTGCAGGCGGGATCGTTCTCGATGGGGACCCAGCCGATGGACCCAGGCGGTGCCGCGACGGACCTTCGCCAGCGGATCTTCGAGGGGGCTGTGGCCGAGCTCCAGCGCAGCGGCCAGGATGCGTCGGCCGTCGAGCGCAGCTGGCTCACCCTCGGGGCCCTCTCTACCGATGCCCAGCTGGGCGCCGCGTCGCGCCGGGCCCTCACCGACTCGCTCGCGGGGGCCCTCGCCGATCCGTCTGGGATCGCCGCGACCTCCACGACAGTGGCCTACGCGGCCGAAAGCGCGCTGAGAGCGCTCCGTGAGGCACGCCTGGATGCCGAGGCGAAGAACTTTCTTTCCGGGCTCCGCCGGGCGGCCCAAGCGGCGGATCACCCCCTCGGACAGCTATTTCGGCGGCCCGACTGGCTCCCGGCCCCAGCGACGTCCCCCCGGGATTTAGAGCGTGTCGACCCCGTCAGACCACCGATCTTCCGATTTCGCTAGATTGGAATCAGGACGGATCCTCCTATTCTTGGACGATTCCGCATCAGGGCTTCCGATCCTCGCGTCGATGGGGAAGATGAGCGCAGTTATGGCACTAAATTCCAGAGCAAAGGCGGGCGGCCTCCGTCCCGCGGAGCCCGACGAGGCCCGCAAGACGCCCATCCGCCGCGAAGAGCTGAGTGTCCACGTGGACCCTCGGGGGCAGATCGCGGAGCAATTCCGCAGCCTCCGGAACTCGGTCCACGCCATGAACCCGGACGGGGCTTCCCACACCCTCGTCATGACCAGCGCCCTCCGGGGCGAAGGCAAGACGGTCGGAACCCTCAACCTCGCCCTGGCCCTGGCCGAGCTTCCGGGCATGCAGGTGCTCGTGCTGGACGCGGATCTGCACAGCCCTTCCATCGAGGGCTACCTGGGCCTGCCCCGCAGGCAGGGGCTCACCGAGGTGCTCGGTGGGGGCCTTTCGATCGGCGCCGCAATCCGCCAGACCTCCATCAACGGCGTCTCCGTGATGGGCGCCGGCGCCCTGCCGCGCAATCCCTCCGAGCTCATTGGCTCGGAGCGCATGCGCACCGTGCTCAACGCGCTGCGCCAGCGCTTCACCTACGTGATCATCGACACGCCCCAGGCGATGACGATCTCGGACGCAAGTCTCCTCGGCGCCATGGCCGACGGCATCCTCGTCGTCGTTCGCTTAAACGAGACGCCGCGTCACTACGTCGAGCAGACGATCAACGCCCTCGAAGGCCTTGGCGGCAACGTCCTCGGTACGTGCCTGACCGGCGCGAACCTCGAGGACACCGCGCAAGGCTATAGCTCGCGCTAGAACGGAAGCTCGAGCTGCGATCTCTGCGCCGCGCGCTCTTCGACGAGCGGCGGTGCCGGATCGATGAGATCTTCGGGACGTACGCGCAGCTTGCTGCCTTCACGGGCGGAGCGAATGAGTCGGCCTAGGTTGCCGGACTCCCAGTGCAGCGCGGCCTCGTACTCGGGCCAGCTCTCCTCGCGCCGTCGAAACTCAGGGCCGTGGTGCACCCAGCGTCCGCTGGCGTCGCGGTAGGTGTCGATGACCGCGTGCAGGATCTCGTGCTTCAGCACGAAGCGCACAAACCACTCGGGCACCGCCGGCTGATCAAGGGCTGAGTGCACGCGCACGATGCGGGCGGTGGGCTCGAAGCTCCCGAGTCGCAGCGAGCGTCGCGATCGACTTAGCGCGCGGCGACCCCAGGTGATGCGCGGACGCTGCCGATCTGCGGCCGGTTCAAAGTCGCCGCGGAACTCCGTGCGGAAGAGCACCTCCGCCATCTCGTCGAGATTGTGCACTTCACCCGCCCCCGAGAGGCTGACCTTGCGCTCTGGCGCGGGAAGGCTCGTGATCTCGCGATGAATCCACTCGTCGAGGATGGGCCCCGCTTTGGTCGCGCGGCGGCCCGCGAGCAGCCAGATCGCCAGCGCGTTGCGCACGTCTTCCGGAGCGGACTCAAAGCGGCGGTGGAGTCGAAGCTCCCAGCCTTGGATCGAAGGACCGCTGCGCGCCTTGTCCTTTCGAAGCCTCTGGGCGCGGAGCGCTCGTGCTTGCACAGGCGCCGTGCGCGACCGTCCATAGATGACGCGGACCGGGAACTCAAAGCGTCCCTCAAGGAAGACCGCCCATTGGGCGGCCGACCATTCGTGGTCCCTGCTGGGGGAATCGCCTTGCTGCCTCCCGTCCATGACTTGAATTAGAGCATCTGCGGTCTGTGCCGCAGAGAAACAAAAGTGGAGGGAGAGCTACCTCTTCATCGCCGGTGGGGCCGCTTCCAGCTCCAACAGCGCCTCCGCGAACCACTTACCGACGTTCAACGTTCCGGGCGCGTCAAAGTGAGCGGCGTTCGCAAGGGTGGCGGCGGACGTGTCTACGTAGACCGCGTGGGGATCATCTGAGGCAACCAGTCGCTGGGCGTTGACGACGGCTTTCACCAATGGCCGGTCGCTACCGCGGAAATGGGTGTTGAATGCCATGAGCACAGGGAGCTTGGGCGCACCGAGGTCGCGGCGCAGGGCGGCGATGAGTCCCTGCATGTTCTCGGCATAGGCGTTGGCCGCGCCGGACACGGTGTCGCTCTCTCCTTGGATCCAAAAGAAGCCGCGCAGTCTCGGTTCCCAGCCCTCTTGCCGCGTGGCCGCCAGCGCGATCCGCGTCTCTTCGATGAGCGCGCGGTAGCACGCGCCGACTTCGGGCGCGTCAGCTTCGCTAGCCGGATCGGGCGAAGCCTCCCACGTTGGACGCCAGTCGCTTTGCAGGCTGGTCCCGCTGAAGGCGACCTTGATCACGGCTAGGTCGGGTGCTGGACGCTCTTCCGCGAGCCGCCGCACGAGCCCCATCTCTGGGCCAAAGCCGCCGCCCTCGCTCTTGAAGTTCCCGTACTGCCGTCGCTCGCTCCCCTTGGGCTTCGGCGTGCCCTTGGGCTGTGCCGCCAACGTGCGCCATACCCTTGAGCCGCTCGTGGAATCGAACTCGTCCGGTGGGGGATCGCCCACCCGCCACCAGAACGGCACGCTGGCGTCCGCGGCGTTGCTGGGGAGGTCAGCCGCGAACGCGTCGAAACCGACCGCGTTGGACTGCCCTGCCACGATCAGCACGTCGAACGTCGGTTGGCTGGGCGCAGGATCTAAAGTCTGGCAAGCGGCCAGCGCTGTCGCGAATAAGATGACGATGAATCGAAAGCTCGACCGTTTGAATTCGTAGTGAGTGTGCATGCGCCTCTACCCTAACCTCGCTTCGTTCCCCTGTCGCTATTCCCATGCGCTACCTGCTTCTAGCTGTGCTCGCCGTCGCCGCCATTGTGGTTGGTTGGCTGTTTCTATCTGACCCGACGGCACCGGAGGGTGCCGCGGTAGAGCTTGGCCCTGCGGCGGTCGCAGCGCCTGATGACACGGTCAAAGGCGAACTGGACGGAGTTCAGTCGCTCGCCGACGGGGAACGCCAGGCGGTCGCTCCGTCGGCTGCGGCAGGCGTTGCTCCGGCCGCACCACTCACAGCAGAAGTCAAGGGAGAGCATCCGTTCAGCGGACAGTTCGCAGGCGTCACAGGTCGCGTGGTGGAAGCCGACGGCACTCCAGCGCCAGGGCTCCGCGTTGAGCTGCTTCAGGTTTCGGTGGATACCTTCTTGGGCGACGTGCACGTTGCCCAGCCGCTCGTTTCCATTGGGGTCGGTGAGGCGACGACCGACGCGGAGGGCCGCTTTACGATCGGAGGCGCCCTCGGCACGGGCTACCATGGGTTAGGGATCGACCTCGGAGGAGTGCGGGCGACAATGCGCTTTATTGACGAGTCCCTCAACTACGCCGAGGTGAGCGATGTCGGCGACATCCAGCTCGCGGAGTTCGCCACCGTCTTCGGCGTTGTGATCGACGACGACGGTGAGCCGGTGGAAGGCGCGCGCGTGCGACTGGCGGCGATGCCTGACATCATCGTGCAGTCCGGTGTGCTCGAGCTGCGCGCGGAGTCAAAGGTCGCGTTCAACGAGGGCACGGGCTTTAGCATCGCAGACCCTCCGCAGTGGGCCGGTTCCCTCGTCGATCGCCTGCCCGTGTCCACGGCGTACACGAACGTTGATGGCGAGTTTCGGCTGGAGGGTGTGCCAGCGGGGCGAGTATCCGGCGGTATCGATCGCGTTGGCTCGGCGGCGACGGTGATCGCTGGGTTCGATGTCACGGCGGGTGAGGTACGAGACCTCGATGAGCTTGAGCTGCTTGAGGGACGGGCGGTTAGCGGGCGCGTGCTCGATGCACAGGGGGAGCCCGTGGGGGACGTCGAGGTCTTCGTGGGCGCTATCCAGCCCTTCTTGGGAGTCGGGTTCCTTCAGCCCACGAAGCCGACGAATGGAGAGGGCGAGTTCAGCGCTATCGGTGTTCCCGAGCTCGGTTCCGTCGCCCTAGCCGTTCGGCGTGGAACAGCCCAGCCGTGGGTGACCGCGGAGTTTGATCGCGCACAGTCAGGGGTGATCCTTCGGCTGCAGGTGGTGTCACGGGCCTCGTTCGAGGTAGTGGACAAGGCGACCGGGGAGCCCCTGGAGGACGCGCGCATTACGACGGTGCCGGTTGGCAAGATGGAAGGAACCAACCTCTCCGAGCTCTTCGCTGCGGCCAAGCGCGGTCCACTCGATGTAGCCAAGGCTGAGCCCCAGGGGAAGGGGCGCTACGCGTTCGACGCGCTCCCTTCGGGGCGGTGGGAGATCCAGGTAGAGTCCGCTGGATACGCGACGCACCAGGAGACGCTCTGGCACGAGCCCGAGGCGGAGGAGCGGACTCTTGAGCTCGAGCGGGGGGTGACTCGTTATCTCCGGGTCCTCGATGATGCCTCAGGCGAGCCGGTAGCGCGGGCCCACGTTTCAGTAGTGACGACTGTTCGCTCAGCGCCCCGCGCCCTCGCCTCCGGGTGGACAGGCGAAGATGGCGGGGTTGCGATCGGGCCTCTCACGTCATCGAGTATCGACGAAGCGATGTTCACTGGCCTTCGAACGGGCAGCAGGCGCTGGGTCGTCCAGCATCCTCGCTATGGGCGCAGGAGCTTTCCTGATCAAGGCATTGCTGCCAGGGTCAAAGGGGGGCAGGCCCCGTCTCAAAACTTGCCTGGAGGAGCCAGTCCGGAGGTTCCCCTTGAGCTGCGACTCTCCATACCCGTCCAGGTTTCGGGCCGCGTGACCTGGGATGGAGATGCACCCGGAATGCGCTACACGGTGATCATCAATGACACAGATCCCATGTCGACGACCGTACCACGGTTGGCGGTGACGAACGTCGAGGGGTTCTACTCGATCAAGGGACTCGTTCCTGGGGGCTACTCCATCGATCTGATGGAGCGGTTCGAAAGCCGTGACCCGCTCGAGTTCCTCCCGAAGATGGGCGGGACGAGACCGCTCTACACGCAGCAGCTCGACGTCGTCGGAAGCGAAGTCGACCAGACGGTCAACATCGACCTTGAGAGCGGCGGCCGTCCGAAGAAGGCCTGGATCGAAGGAATCGTCCGCGTCGATGGCGTGCCGGTGGCGGGGGCATCTGTGAAGCTCGGCCCCCGCGGCGAGTCGCTCTGTCGAACAGATGGGGCCGGGCGTTTTCGAACGGGTGAAATTGAGCCCCAGAGCACCACCGTCATGATCACGGGAGTGGATCCATCTCAGCCTGATGGCGAGAACGAAGAGGTGCTGCTCTACGCGAAGTACACGGATTTGAACTCAGGTAGCGCGACCGTCATCGACATGAACGTCTCCTTCCGTGAGGTGTCCGTTTCGGTAGTGGATGACAACGACTCCAGGCCGATTGCGGGCGCGAACGTCCGCGTGCCAGGGAGTGGGGATTTCACCACGGGATCCGACGGGGTCGCTCGGCTACGAATTCGGCGCGTGGAGTCTGAGGGTGCAAGCGAGCTGGAAGAGAGGCTGTCACGGGCTCGTATTCATGTGAGCGCCGAAGGCTACGGGTGGGGGCAGAGTAACGCCCCAGAGTTCCTTACGGACGGCTCGGCTATGGGCGAGGTTCGACTATCCCGCGTCGTGCCATGCGCTGGGACGGTCGCTCTCTCGGGAGAGTGGGACGCGGCGGACCTGCCGTCGGGTTTCACCGTGTCAGGCCTAGGTGACAGCGAGGTTCAAGGCACCTGGATCGAGATCGATCCAGAGAGCCTGCGATTCGACTCCTCTAGCCTGCCGTCGGGGCGCTACCGCGCGGAAATTCGCCGTCCTGAAGGATCGAGTACGGTCGACTTCGAGCTGCCCCAGGACGGGAGCGAGGACCTGATGCTGAAGTTCGTCAACTAGGGGTCTCCGCCAAGAATCGCCAGGCCGCGCAGCCATGCCGCGGCGGTGGTGACGTCCTGGTGACAGCCGAGCGTCATTCTGATTTGGCGAAGGCCTCAACTTGGGCGATGCTACGTGCATGCAGACCCAAGAATCGAACGCGCACAAGAACGTCCTCCGCATCGAAACCCTCGTTGAGGACACGATCCTCGCCAGGAAGGTCGAGGTGCAGCTGATGATCAAGTCGACCTCGGCCGTGCGTTCCGCCGAGGCGTCACGTGCGGTGGCGGAGATCGCGGAGTTCCTTGGCGCGGCCGCTGAGCTGGGCATCCATGGGGATCAGGTCGAGATTCACGGGGCCACCGTGGCAGAGGGGAAAGGCATCTTCGGCCGCGGATCCACCGCGAGCTTCGCGCTCACCGTCCGCGATGTGCCCACGGACAAGCTCGTGGGGCTCCTGCAGGCGGCAACGGCGATGCCGCACACCACCCATCAAAGCACGCGCTGGTGCTTCGACGTAGCTGAAGAAGTCCACCTCGACCTCCTCCGTCAAGTGAGCGCCAAGGCAAGAGCGCGAGCGGACGTGGCGGCGGAGGCCCTTGGCGTGAAGGTCGTCGGAGTGGCCGAGTGCGAGCTCAACATCGGAGACGACCACGGCCATCACATGATGCAGGACGTTGCTCCGAGCGCCATGCGAAAGAAATCGGTGTCCATCACCGGAAGCCTTGTGGAAGACGCAGGGATCGAGCTGGTGAAACGCATCGACATCCGGGCCATCGCCCGCGTCACGTTCCAGCTGGGCGCGTGAGTCCAGTGATGGCGCAGCCGTTAGCTACCGCAAGACGATCCGTTGCAGGCTGGATTGGCCCGCGACATGATTGACGCGGGGATGGCTCCACGCTCCGATCCATAGGCCAAGGGGCCACCCAGCTCTTCGCAGCCGCACCGCAGAACCTGCCACGAGTTCGCGCGACTACTTCCCGAGCGGAGCGAAGCGCATCTCGTTGATCTCGATCACCTGGCTTTCGACCTCCTCCGCTGAAAGGAAGGCCTTGAGCGCGGTCTGGTAGTCCGGGGAGAGCATCTCGAACGACCCGTGGCTGACCCCCGTGACATCCAGGTAGACGTGGTTGGGGAACCCGGGGCGTAGCTCCTCGAAGTTCTCCGGAGGCGTGCGAACGTCCATGCGCCCGGTCACGAAGAGCACCAGTGCGTCCGATTCAATGGGGGAGCGAAACTCCGCGCCGAGATCGGGGCTTTGCACCGCCTTGCGCAGGAGATCCCCGAACGGGGCGTTGATCGTATCGCCCAAGAGGTTCGCGGGGTCCTTGGCCTCCCGTCGGAGCCGCCGCAGCCGCTCCGGCGACGCGCCCGAAGCCATGTCCATCATGACCGTCATCATGGACCACACCTCGCTACGGCGGCTACCGATCGCGGCGCTGCCAAGTGCGCTCCAGTCGCCCTGGGACATGGCGTAGAGATCGGCTGGGATAGAGGAGATGCCGCGCACGTCGCCCATGGCGTTGCTGAGTTCGCGCTTGAGGTCGAAGGAGCCCAGGGTGATGGTCAGGTCTTCGCCTTCGTGGTCGAGGTCCACGGTCACGGGCTCCTCGTCGAGTTGTTCGATGAGGCCCCGTGTGAGCCCCACGAGGTCGGGGATCGCCTCGCCCAGTTGGTCGTCGGCCGCCACCATCTCCGAGAGGTTCTCCAGATGGCGCTGGACGGTTGTCGGGAGCTTGAACGAGTGGTCGGGGCCTTCCACTTTGGTCAGCACCGCACGTTCAACGTGGCCCGAGTGATCGCGCAGGTAGGCTAGACCGAGGTGGCTTCCGTAGCTGCCGCCCCAGAGGGTGATCTTCTCCAGACCGAGGGCGCGGCGCACGTCCTCGATGTCGGCGGCGCTTTCCCTCGTGTTGAAGCTCACAAGATCGACTCCCTTCGCCTGCCAGTACTCAAAGCCTCGCTTCGCGGCGGCCGCAAAGGCGCGCTCTTCGGCGTCCTGGGTCAGGGCCACGTCGAGGGGCAGCTCGTAAGAGAGGTCGGGCCCCTCGCTGAGGTTCGGCACCGAAAGACCGGTACCTCGTTGATCGAGGGCGATCACGTCGCAGTAGTCGAGCACGGAGAGCAGGGGGTGCTTGGCGAAGAATGCCCCGTACTCCGTACCGGACCCGCCCGGTCCGCCCACCAAGTAGATCATCGGTGGCAACGGGTTCTCGTTCTCCGTCTTGTAGACGACGAAAGCGATCTCGACCGTGCCGTCCGTCTCCTTGTCACGGCGCTCGGGGACGGTGATGCGTCCGAGTCGGCCGGGTAGGTCCTTCATGCCGGCGCGCGTGCGGTAGCTACCTACGAAGGGCTCAGCGTCCCAGCGGATCGGTAGGGCGTCCTGTGTCGCGGCCTGTGCAGGGAGGGATAGCGGCGCGCAGCCAAGTAGCAGTGGAATCAGCATGGGTTAGGATTTGAAAAGGAGGGGAGTGGGTTGCGGCTCAGAGCTGGCCCGGAGGCTTCGCAAGCGCGCTGACCCACGTGCCTGCGTAGGCGATGGCGGGCATCGCGATCGCGGTGATCGCGAGCGTGGACCAAGGCATCGCGAATTGCAGCGATGCACCGGAGAGCTGGAGGAGACCTGCCATGGGCACGAGCCCTGCCGGTATCGCGAGGGCGCAGCCGAGGAGTGCGAGGTAGGCCGCGCGGCTCGCGGCGTGCTGGCGCAGGACCCCGGGGGCCGCGCCGACGGTTCGTAGGATTTTCGAGTCAGCAGCGGATTCGATGGCCGAGAGGGTCGTCGCGACGAACACCACGACGAGTCCTGTCAGGATGCAGATGCCGAGGACGACGCGGACAAAGCCGGCAATGCCGCCGTCTGACGGTGGCCCCGCTGTCACGGTGGTGCCGTGGAATGCGCTGGCGATCTCCACGGCGTGTTCGCCGAGGTCAGGCGTGACGTCCGCGGGGAGCTCGACGATCCAGGAGACGCGCTCGATGCCGCCGACCGTCTTCTTGTCGAGGCGGTAGGCTCCCGCCTGTCCGAGGTCGGTGCTCATGGCTCGGGCAGCGGCCTCGGCGCCGGTTCCGACGACGCGTAGCTCGTTCTGGGCTAAGGCGGGCATCCGTGCAGCCACCAACTGGTTGACGCTGGCGGACAGGGCGCCCAGGAGGACGCTGATGGACATGCCTGCGATGACGGCGGTGACAACCGGAGCGTTGCGAGCACGAAAGCGGCCAGCGTCGCGAACGGCGAGGCGCCAAGGCACCGGTAGCCTGCCCGCGACTCGGGCGACGCTCTCGAGGATCCACGGGCTGAGGGTTCCGAGTCCCAGCACCAAGAGGATGGCGCCGCCGAGAATCAAGAGCCCGAAGGGATCGCGTCGGATGGACGCTCCGCCGACGACGCAGATGGCGCCCAGTGCGGCGAGTCCTATTCCAGCGCGGAAGAATCCGCGGGAGCCCGCAGGAACGGGACGCTGGCCGCTCAGGGCCGTCAGGATCGGGAGACGGACGGCTCCACGTGCAGGGATCCAGGCCGAGAGAACCGCTGACAGCACGCCAAGGCTGAAGGCGAGGACGACAAATGCGGCTGGGATATTGAGGGCGCCGACGTCGCGCCCGGTCCAACCGTTGAGCCATGGGTGCATGCCGTGGGCGAAGGCTGCGCCGAGGCCCACCCCGATCAGGCTGCCCACCGCAGCGAGGGCGGCCGTTGAGAGCAGCAGCGCCTTCACCATGGCCTTCTCCGGGGCGCCGCTGGATCCAAGGAGCCCGAGCTCTCGTTGACGTCGGCGCATACCGACGGCGATGGCGGCTCCGATCACGAGCGAAGCCTCGAAGAAGCCGAAGCCGCCGCAGACGAGCACAAGGACCGCCTCGAAGCCGTCGGTGCCTCCCGTCTCGCTGCGGCGTTGGATCGTCGCGCCTGCTTCCGACCATGCGTCGACCGAGGACTGGATCTCTTCAGGCTCAATGTTCAGCAGCAGCGATCGGCCGGCGCCTGGGGACGGCAGCCCTGCGGCCTTGACGGCCACGGGGAGCTGGAGGTCTTCCGGCACGGTGGCGACGCCGGTGATGAGGCACGGTGTGCCGTCCACGTCTACTTGATCGCCCACTTCGCGGCGCAGCGTTCCCAGGAGACGTGCTGAGAGCGCGACTTCCCCGGATACCTCAGGGGCGCGGCCCGCATCGATCCGGACCATCGAGCTGTTGAGTCCACCCGATGCAAGGGAGCTGGCCGAGAGGCTGAACGAGCGCGCGCGGAGGCGCTGTCCGGGTCGCTCGATGGCGGCGATGCCCGTGTAGACCTCCTCGGCGACCGTGCCCTTCGGCAACGACGCCAGGGCTTCGTCGATGCTGCTCCCCGCGGGGATACCGTCGACGCGCAGCGTTGCCAGGCCCATGGCACCGTGCCGCTGATCCTCTACGGAGCGCCTTACCGTCGCAACGAAGGCGCTGCCGCCGACCATGGCGGCGGTGGGAACCGCGACGAGCAAGACGACGAGCAGTGAGCGCGCGAGGTTGCGCGCCACGTGCCGTCGTTCGACCCGAAGGAGCGGCAGGAGAAGGTTGGATCGCTTCATGGGGCCGGCACCGTGTCAGCCGAGACTGTGTCAGCCGGCAGAGTGCCAGCTTCGTCCACGAGGAGTCCGTCGCGCAGGAACAGGATGCGGTCCGCCCAGGCAGCGTGGGACGCGTCGTGGGTCACGAGGATCGTGGTGCGCCCAGCGTCGCACTGCTTGCGCATCAAGCGCATGACGAGGTCGCCTGTGATGGTGTCGAGCGCGCCGGTGGGCTCGTCGGCGAGCAGCAACTGGCGCGGGCCGACGAAGGCGCGAGCGATGGCGACGCGCTGCCGCTCGCCCCCTGACAGGTCGTCGGGGAACCTGTTGCCGAGCTCGCCAAGCTCGACGTCCGCCAACGCTGACTGTGCCTGGTCGCGGGCCGCGCGTAGGCGAACGCCATCAAGCTCTAGGGGAAGCGCCACGTTCTCCACGGCGGTTAGGCCAGGGAGTAGGTTGAAGTCCTGGAACACGTAGCCGATCACTTGGCGGCGCAGCTCGGCGAGCCGGACGGCCCCAATCGTGCGAAGGTCTTCGCCCTGGATGAGGACGGTGCCCTCCGTAGGCTGATCGAGGGCGCCACTGAGTCCGAGCATCGTCGACTTGCCAGATCCCGACGGTCCCATGACGGCGACAAATTCACCCGGGTGGACGTCGATGCTGATGGGGCCAAGGGCGCGAACGGCGAGGGGGCCTTCGCCGTGAACGCGCGTCGTTCCGCTCAAGCGGAGGATAGGGGAAGTGCTCAACGCTTGGTCCTCCGGGCGAGGTGAGCCTCGCACAGGTCGAGCCACTTGACTTCGGCCTCGGCCTTGAGGATCAGCGCTTCCACCAGCAGCACCCAAGGAAGCTCTGCGTCGGGGTCCGCCTTCCGCTTGTGACGGGTGAGCTCTTGGATGCGCTCCATGGTGGCCGTGCGCTGGGTGGTGAGGATGTCACGGGCGTTTACCTCGTCCGTGGCGACGGCAAGGAGCACCTTGATGGCTAGCTCGTCTCGGATCGGTGGGTCGGCGGCAACGGGCTCGCCGTACCAGCCATTCAGGGCATCCCGTCCGGCGTCGGTGATCTGCCAGGTTTGCCGAGTGCTATCGTCGACGGCGCCGGCCTCCACGAGCCCATCGCGCTCGAGTCGATTCAGGGTCTGGTAGACCTGGCCGACGTTCAGCGGCCAGGTCCCGGAGGTGGTCTCCTCGAAGGCCGATTTCAGGCCGTAGCCGTGGGTGGGCTCCTGGGAGAGGATCGCTAGGAGGCTGTTTTTGACGGTCATTGGGCTTGGCTTGGGCTCTGCTGGGACTGGTTAGCCTGATTACGGAGTATGCATACCCAGTATTTCCAGCTGACTCCCTTCGGTGGGCCTCGGCTGGCGTAAGTGCTTTCAGGCGAACGGGCTGAGAGCTAAAAGGTCCTTGGAGGGGGGTCGTCCGGCGCGCTCGTGCCCAAACCACTGACTCCAAGGCACCTACGGGGCCGCGTCTGGCCCCGAAGCCCACCGAAGGGAGCCAGCTATTCCGGTTGAGAGACTGGGAGGGGACGGGTTGGGGTATTCCTCCGGCCAGGGGGCCACGGATTCCGATGCCTACGGGAAGGCCGCCTTCCCTGGCGCCCGACTCCATGCAGATCCCCTCCCTCGACGTCGCCTGGGTCCTCGTCTCCGCCAGCATGGTCTTCCTCATGCAGGGGGGCTTCCTCGCCGTGGAGGCGGGGCTGACACGCACCAAGAACGCCATCAACGTGGCGATCAAGAACGTCACCGACTTCGGTGTGTCGCTGCTGCTCTTTTGGGCCGTCGGGTTCGGATTGATCTTCACGTCCTCCCAGGGCGGTCTCATGGGCACTGGGCTTTGGGCACCCAGCTTCGACGCTCTGGGCACCAACGGCACAGCGTTCCTTCTCTTCCAAGGGATGTTCTGCGGAACGGCGGTGACGATCGTCGCGGGGGGCGTCGCAGAGCGAATGCGCTTCGCGGCGTACCTCATGCTGGCTGTCCTAGTCTCAGCAGCGATTTACCCGATCACCGCCCACTGGGCCTGGGGTGGCACCGTTGAGGGCGGACTTGGTTGGCTCCGCGAACTGGGCTTCGTGGACTTCGCGGGTTCCACCGTCGTCCACGGCGTCGGCGGCGCAGTGGCGCTGGCCGCGGTCCTAGTGCTGGGGCCCAGGCGCGGACGCTTCACCGAAGAGGGCGCAAAGAGAATTCCTCCGAGCAACCTCCCGATGGCGATGCTCGGCGTCCTCATCCTCTGGTTCGGTTGGATTGGGTTCAACGGTGGCAGCCACCTCTTGATGGACGGCAACGTCCTTCGGATCGTCTTCAACACCATGCTGTCCGGTAGCGCCGGCCTCGTTGTCGCGCTGCTCATCGGTTGGAAAGTCCAGGGCTACGCAGACCCTGGGGCCATCATTTGCGGCTCGCTCGGCGGGCTGGTCTCGGTGACCGCTAGCTGTCACGTGGTCGACTTCGAGGCGGCGGTGCAGATCGGCGCAATCGGCGGCGCACTTGTTCTGGGGGCTCGCCAGCTGATGGAGAGGCTCTGCATCGATGACGCAGTGGACGCGGTTCCCGTTCACCTGGCCTGCGGATTCTGGGGCACCATGGCGTTTGCGCTCTTCGCTCCGGCAGACGCGCTTGTGGTTCCCGGCGACCGTTGGCTGCAGCTGGGCATCCAGGCGGGCGGGGCTGGAGTCATCGCACTCACCAGCTTTGCCGTAGCGTACGGGTTCCTCCGCCTGCTCCAGGTGCGCGTGCCGCTGCGCGTCTCGGCCGAGGAAGAAGCGCAGGGCCTCAATGTCGCGGAGCACCGCGCGCCCAACGACATGCAGGATCTCTTGACCGCTATCGATCGACAAGCCGAGGCGAAGGACTTATCCCTCCGTGCCCCGGTCGAGCCATTTACTGAGGTCGGTCGAGTGGCAGACCGCTACAACTCGCTGATCGCCAACCTGCAAGGATCGTTGACCTCCGTGACTCACCTTGAAGAGGTGCGCGAGGACTTGGAGCAAGCCCTTGAGGCTCGCAAGATGTTCTTGGCCAACATGAGCCACGAGCTACGCACACCCTTGAACGCAATCCTCGGTTTCGCCGACCTGCTTCTGTCGGAGGACTTTGAGAAGGAAGAGGTGGCCGAGTTTCTCGGGCACATCAGCTCCAGCGGCGATCACCTCTTGGAGATGATCAATGACATCCTCGATCTGTCGAAGATGGACGCCGGCAAGATTCAGCTGGAGCGCATCGACATGGACGTTCGCGTCTTGCTTGAACAGTGCGCTGCCCAGCTTCGGAACAAGGCAATGGAGAACGGGAACAGCCTAGAGCTGAGCGTGGGGGACTCCGTTCCCGCGTACATTCGCTCCGACCCTGTCCGAGTTCGTCAGGTGATCTTGAACCTGGTGAGCAACGCGGTGAAGTTCACGAAGGATGGCTCGGTGCGAGTGGAGATGAGCCTTGCGGCCGGATCGGTACCCGAGCTAGAGGTGGCGGTCATCGACACCGGCATGGGCATTGAAGCGCTTCATCTCGACAAGATCTTTGAGGAGTTCGTCCAGGCAGACAACTCCATAACGCGCCACTTTGGAGGCACGGGCCTGGGCCTTCCGCTCTCCCGGGGAATCGCCAGGCTCCTTGGGGGTGATCTCACCGTCGAGAGCGAACTCGGGCAGGGGTCGACCTTCAGGTTCCGATTCCCGATGGAAGCCGCGGCTAAGCTGGACTACGCGTAGGGGGCCATGGGATAGGGCCGCACGGCGCCCCTGGAAGACGCTATCCTGCGCACCCGGCCCGCCTTCTTGCCCCTACCGTCATGCTGAAGCCCCTGATCGCGACCCTTTTCCTTGCCCTGCCTATGCTCTCCTGCGGTGGAGGGCCGGTGGAGCCTGAGTCCATTGAGCTTGAGTCGGCCACGCGCGAGCTTCGCTGCGGCTGCAAGATCGAGGGGATCGGAACCTGCGGCAACTATGTCGCGGACGGAGAGGATTGGCTGGAGATCTCCAATCCGGATGACCACAGCCTCGGGCATATGGAGTGGTGCAAGGTGAAGCCTGAGATTCACGTCATGGGCACCGTCGCTGGAGAGCGCACCGAAGACAAGATCAAGGTCAGCACGCTGCTGGTCGACCAGTAAGCTCGGAGCTGAGCCTTCCAGCTTCAGTTTGCTGAGCTATGCTCCCGCAGCCGTCCCGACGCCAACCGCCATGGAAACCTTCTACCTCGTCTTTCTGTTCTTCGGAATCGGGCTCGCTGCCATGGCGGTCGGACTCCTTCGCGGACGGCCACTTTCTGGATCCTGCGGCGGCGTAGGGCCCGACGGGGAGTCCATCGCGGACTGCCTATGTGAGCTTCAGAACGCGCCCGTTTGCGATGCGCGCAAGGAACTCCTCGCACTCGCGAAGCGCAAGGCCGAGAAGGATCGCGCCCGCCAAATGGCCGGGCGCTAGGCGCTACGACTTACGCCGCACGGGGATGTGGATGGCGGTCAAGAGCTCCTCTTGTGCGACCGTGGATGCGTCGTTGAGATAGACCTCGTAGGACGCCCGAGGCAGCGGCTCGTAGTCTGAGGTGGCCGCCCACGTGCCGAACATCCACTCGTACGCTTTCACCAGTCCCTCGTAGGGGCCCTTGTGCACCCCGATGGCGTGCAAGCCGCCCTCGACCTTGGTGATCTCGATGCCTTGGTTCGGGTCGCCTTCCACCGAGTCGTCGACCGTGACCGCCGCGTCGCTCCTGAGGTCCTTCTCGGGCGTCATCTTCGGATCGTCGTGGAAGACGCCGAGCACGCGGGTGTTCGGGCCGAAGAGCTGCTTCGCGCCAGCCCAGCCGCAGACCTTCTCGAAGGCTGGCTTGAGTCCAGTGAAGGGGCCCACGTGACGAACGGATGCGACGCGGATCGGCGCCAAGTCTTTGATTTCCATGTCGAGCATGGCCTCAGCCTAGCGGCTAGGATCCGGGCATGCTGCTGATGCCCTGGGCTGAAATTCTGCGCCGACTGCCACGGGTTGTGCTGGGCCTCGTTCTCTTTGGCGTCGGAATTGCCTTCATGGTGGCGGGGGACCTGGGCCTGGGCCCGTGGGACGTCTTTCATCAGGGCCTGAGCGACCTCGCCGGCGTCCGCATCGGCACCGTCACTGTGGTCGTCGGCCTCATCATTCTGCTCGGCTTCATTCCCCTGCGCGAGAAGGTGGGCGTGGGCACGATCCTCAACGCGTTCCTGATCGGGATGACCGTGAACGTGGTGCTGCCGCTCCTCGGGAACCCAGAAGCGACGTGGCTCCGCGCCAGTCTGATGATCGGCGGCCCTGTCGTGATCGCCCTTGGGTCGGGGCTCTACATCGGCGGCGGGCTCGGACCTGGGCCGCGCGACGGGATCATGACGGGCCTCTCGAAGCGCGGCATCAAGATCTCCCGCGCCCGCACCGGCATCGAGGTCACCGTACTGCTCGCGGGAATCGCGTTGGGAGGCAGCGTAGGGATCGGAACGCTCTGGTTCGCCCTCGGTATCGGCCCCATGGTGGGCTACTTCCTGCCGAGGCTGACGCTCCCCGAGCCGGCGGCCGCTTCAGCGTGATTCCGCTGGCTCCGGAATGGGGGGCAGGAGCATTGCCTCCATGCCACTCGTTGCGCTTGTTGCAAGGGTGACATCCTCCCCGGTTCCGACTCTCGAGAGGAGGTAGCCTTCGACGCCGTCCTGTTCCTCTAGCATTTGGAGCCCTGCCTCTGGCCCAAGGACCAGTGCCGCGGTTGCGAGGGCATCAGCCTTCGCGCAGGTCTCGGCCACCACCGTCACGGAAGCGAGCGAGTGCTCGATGGGGCGCCCAGTGCGCGGATCGATCGCGTGCGCCACGATGCGCCCGTCCACCTCGCGCACGTTGCGGTAGTCCCCGCTCGTCGCCACGGCACGACCGGTGACCGAAATGGCCGCATAGTAAGAGGTGTTCTGTACTTGGTTCTGCTGGGGGAGAGGATCGACTACGCCGACCTGCCAAGGTTGCCCCGCTGTGTTCTTCCCTCGCAGCACCATCTCACCGCCGACCTCCAAGAGAAAGGAGTCGCACCCCGCCGCGACCAAAGCCCCGGCCGCAAGGTCCACCGCGTAGCCCTTGGCGACCGCCGATACGTCGACCTCGACGCCTACGCGACTCTTGCCCATGGACATGCCGTCTATTTGAACCGCAGGCCAATCCACAACCGCTCTCGCCCTAGCGATGGCCTCGTCCGACGGGGCTTCGACTTCTTCGTAGGACCCAAAGCCCCAGAGGCGCACGAGCGGCCCAACGGTGGGATTGAAGGCCCCACCTGTCGCCTCCACGAGCGGCCCGCAGATCTCCATCATGGAAGCCGTCAGCTGAGTCACCTCCACAAGTGTCCCCGGCGCCGCCCGATTGAACCTGCTGAGGTCGCTCTCGTCCTTCCAGGTGCTCATAGCAGCATCCACCGCATCGAGCCGCTCCTGCACCAGCTCCCCAAACCGCGCCCCGTCCCCAGCGACCTGAACGTTGACGACCGCAGACCAGGTCGTGCCCATGCACTTGCCTTCCAACGAGACGTACCCAGTGGGCCCGGCTGGCCGACTACAGGCAACCAAGAGCAGTAGAGCAGAGACGTAAACGGCGCGGAGCATGTCAGGCTGGAGTAGTCAGAAGAGCAAAAGAGAAGCGGCTGGCCGGTGAAAACCGAACCAGCCGCTATC
>CAYQKK010000053.1:0-3950 GCA_964417955.1 uncultured Planctomycetaceae bacterium | reverse complement strand
GTCAGAAGAGCAAAAGAGAAGCGGCTGGCCGGTGAAAACCGAACCAGCCGCTATCCGCCATCGCACCTCGGCGTCAGCCGAGGTCGCAGAAATATCTGAGGTGGATAGAGGTGCCCCTCCTCAGGGGACCACTATCCGCCACCGCACATCCGCGTCAGCGGATGTCGCATCAATGTCTGAGGTGGGTAGAGGTGCCCCTCCTAGGGGTACCTCTATCCACCGAAGTCGTCTAGGTCGATGTTCTCTGGATCAACGCCGAGGTCATCAAGCATTTTGAGAACGGCCTGGTTCATCATCGGCGGGCCGCAAAGGTAGTACTCACACTCCTCAGGGGCCGGGTGCTTGTCCAGGTACTCCGCCAAAACGACCGAGTGGATGAAGCCGGTGTAGCCGTCCCAGTTGTCCTCGGGCTGGGGCTCCGAGAGGGCGGCATGCCACACGAAGTTGTCGTTCTCCTTGGCGAGGCGATCGAAGTCCTCGACGTAGAACATCTCGCGGAGCGAACGGGCGCCGTACCAGTAGGACATCTTGCGCTTCGTCTTCTCCGTCTCCAGCATCCTGAGGATGTGGCTGCGGAGGGGCGCCATGCCGGCACCACCGCCGATGAACACCATCTCGCGCTCGGTCGGCTTGATGTGGAACTCGCCGAACGGTCCCGAGATCGTCACCTTGTCGCCCGCCTTCTGATCGAAGATGTAGCTGCTGCCTTTGCCCGGCGGAACGTCGGGCAAGCGAGGCGGCGGCGATGCAATCCGGACGTTGAGCATGACAATATCGTCGCCCTCAGCCGGGTAGTTCGCCATCGAGTACGCGCGCTCGACCGTCTCGTCGGTCTTGGAGCGGAAGCGCCACAGGTCGAACTTATCCCAGTCGCCGCGGTACTCCTCTTGGACTTCGAATCCTTTGTACTCGATGTCGTGGGGAGGGATCTCGATCTGGATGTAGTCGCCGGACGTGAAGTCGATCTTCTCGCCCTCCGGCAGACGGACCTTGAACTCCTTGATGAAGGTGGCGACGTTGTCGTTCGAGACGACCTCGCACTCCCACTTCTTCACGGAGAAGATCGAGTCCGGCACGCGGATCTGCATGTCGTTCTTCACCTTGACCTGGCAGGAGAGGCGGCAGCCTTCCTTTGCCATGCCACGGGTGATGTGACCTTCCTCGGTGGGGAGGAGGTCGCCGCCGCCCTCGGTGATCTGCACGATGCACTGGGCGCACGTGCCGCCACCGCCGCAGGCAGAAGGAATGAAGAGCTTGCGGTCAGCGAGCGTCGCGAGGAGCGTGCCGCCGGCCTTCGCCTCGATGGGCTGGCTCTCGTCGCCGTTCACGATGATTTTGACGGCTCCGCTGGAGACCAGCTGGGAGCGTGCGATCAGGAGGATCGCGACGATCGAGAGTGCGACAATCGTGAACGCACCTACGCCTAAGAAGAAAGTTGCCATGATGTTCTGCTCTCTAGAGCTTGATGCCCCCGAATTGCTTCAACGCCGTAAGGCGTTGAGCCAGAAATACATCTTCGGAGCTATGAGGGTTTGGACGCGAAGCGTTCAAAGCTGAATACCTCCGAAGATCATGAAGCCCATAGCCATCAAGCCGGTGATCATGAAGGTGAGTCCGAGGCCGCGGAGGCCAGGGGGGACGTTGCTGTACTTGAGCTTTTCGCGGATCGCGGCCAGAGCGATGATCGCAAGCCAAAATCCGACGCCAGAACCGAATCCGAACACGGTGGACTCGAGCACGTTGTACTCGCGCTCGACCATGAAGAAGGACGATCCCAGGATGGCGCAGTTCACCGCGATCAGCGGCAGGAACACGCCGAGCGCTGTGTAGAGCGCCGGAGCGAACTTGTCGATCGCCATCTCCACGACCTGCACGGTGGCAGCAATGGTCGCGATGAAGGTGATGAAGCCGAGGAACGACAGGTCGTAGTTCGCCGCGGCCTCCTCTCCGAGGGCCCAGGTGAGGGCGCCTTCTTTGAGGATGTAGTTCTGGATGAGCGCGTTGAGCGGCGTCGTCACCGTCAGCACGAACACGACCGCGAGGCCGAGGCCCATGGCGGTGTCGACCTTTTTCGACACGGCCAGGAACGAGCACATCCCAAGGAAGAACGCGAGGGCGATGTTCTCAACGAAGATCGCCTTGAGGGCAAGGTTGATGAGATCCATCAGTCAGCCTCCTGAAGGGTGGGAGACAGGGAGCGCTGGATCCAGATCAGGAATCCGATCAGGAAGAACGCGCCGGGGGAGAGAACCATGAGACCGTTCGGCACGTACCAGCCGCCGTCGCTGACGCTGGCGAAGACCGGGTAGCCGAGCACCTTGCCGGCGCCGAGGAGCTCCCGGAAGAGCGCCACGTAGATGAGCACCACGTTGTAGCCCATGGCGTTGGCGAAGCCGTCCAGGGCCGAGGGGCCCGGCGGGTTCGCCATGGCGAAGGCTTCCGCGCGTCCCATCACGATGCAATTCGTGATGATCAGTCCGACGTACACCGAAAGGCCCTTCGACACGTCGAAGAGGAATGCCTTCAGGATCTGGTCGGCCACGATCACCAGCGACGCGATGATCGCGAGCTGGGTGATGATGCGGATGCTGCCCGGGATCTTGTTCCGAAGCAGCGAGATGATCGTGTTCGAGCAGATGAGCACGAACGTCACCGCGGCGCTCATCACGAGCGCCGTCTCCAGCTTGGTCGTCACCGCGAGGGCGGAGCAGATACCGAGCACCTGGAGGGTGATCGGGTTCTTCTCGGACAGGGGGTCGAGAAGGATGGATTTGGTTTGCTTGTCCATGATTTTCTACCTGCCCTTCACTTTCTGGAGGTACGGGCCGTAGCCGGCGGGGCCGAGCCAAAGCTTGATCGTCGCATCGACACCCACGGTGGTGATCGTTGCGCCGGAGAGTCCGTCGACTTGGTAAGCCTCGTCGCGGGGCGCGTTCGCCTTCACGACGCCAAGCTTGACGTCGCCGGCGTCGCCGTAGATCGAGCGTCCCATCCAAGCGGTCTGCCACTTCTTGTTGTCGATCTCACCGCCGAGGCCCGGCGTCTCGCCGTGCTCGTAGAAGGTGATGCCGACGACTTCGGAGAGGTCCATCTTGAGGGCGAGGTAGCCGTACATCGTCGACCAAAGCCCTTTGCCGTGGATCGGCAGCACGATGCACTCCGAGCCGGGCTTGGTGATCTCGAAGACCTCCAGCTGGGTGGGCAGACGCTTGACCTGGGCCTTCTTGAACTCAGAGGGTGTCTCGATGGACGTCTCGGGATCCTTCGCCATCCGCAGCGGATCGACGTCGGCCACGTCGAGGTCCACGTACTCGCCGGTCTCGCGGTCGACGACGCGGGGCACGATGTCCTTGAAGATCTCGTCCACGGCCGCCTGCTCGAGGGGGTTGTCCGCATCCGCCAGCCCCGCGACGCGGATGACCTGGCGCTGCTGGTCCAGGACCTTGTTGGCCTCCTGGCGCGAGTTCAGGGACACCGCGAAGAACGACACGATGCCGGAGCAAACGAGGCAGATCGCGAACGCGAATCCGATCACGTACTTGTTACTGAAGTCCAAGGCGCACCTCCCGACGGCGAATGTTCGCCTTCGTTACGTAGTGATCGATGAGCGGGGCAAACACGTTCATGAAGATGATCGCGAGCATGATGCCCGCGGGGTAGGCGGGGTTGAGCACCCGCACGAGGATGGTGAGCGCGCCCACCATGAAGCCGTAGATCCAGCGGCCCTTGTCGGTCTGCGCAGCAGACACGGGGTCGGTGGCCATGAAGATCGAGCCGAAGGCGAAGGAGCCCACGACGAAGTGCCACTCAGGTCCGATGGCGAGGTAGTGCTCCGGGCCGATCGTGTCGGACATGGCTGCTGCACCGTTCAGGAGCAGCGTGAAGGCCAGCATGCCGAGGGCGCAGCTGAGCATGATGCGCCAGCTGCCGACCTTGCTGAAGATCAGGAT
>CAYQKK010000052.1:0-43733 GCA_964417955.1 uncultured Planctomycetaceae bacterium | reverse complement strand
GAGTCCCCGGTGGAGTCCCTGTGAACCTCGTCGACTTCATTCAGCTCTTCGCCTGGCCGCTCCTCGCGCTCTTCGGCGCCTCGATCGCAGCTCCGATCACGGGCGCCTTCTTGGTGTCCCGCGGCACGTCCTTTCACGGCGTCGCCCTGCCCCAGGTGGCGGCCTGCGGAGTCGCGGTCGGCTTCGCGCTCTTCCCTTACGCCTCAAGAATGTCCTGGACGATCGCGGGGGCCGACGACCACGGCCACGTGCACGGCGTTGGCGACCCTGCCCACGTGTACCTCGGCGCGTGCGCCACGATCTTCGTGATCGCAGCCCTGGCGCTGTTCGAGAGCAGGCGCGCTTCCTCCTCGGACGCGGACAAGGGCGCCATTGTCGCTGCCACATTCGCGGTCGCCAGCGGCGGTAGCGCCCTCGCGGCCCAGCTCTCCCCCCTCGGCGGCCTGCACGTGGACGCGCTCCTCAGCGGTGAGACCCTCAGCACCGGGCCCTGGGATGCCGCGCTCCTCGGTGTCGTGGCGCTCGGCACGGTGCTCTTCACGTGGCGAGCGTGGCGCAGCCTGACCCTCGCCGGCCTCGACCCAGATTTCGCCGCTGCGTCGGGTGGGAAGCCCCGTCGTTCCAACCTTCTCCTCCACGCTATGACCGCCGCGGTGGTCATCAGCGGCTCCCTCACGGTCGGCGCCCTTCCGATGTTCGCGCTGCTGGTCATACCGGCCATGTCCCTGCGCCGCCCCGCCCGGTCCATGGGCGGCTACCTGCGCGCGGCGCCGTTTCTCGGCTTGGTGAGCGCGATCCTTGGAGCCGGGATCGCCTTCCACTTCGACCTGTCCATGGACGCGTCGGTTGTTGCGGGCTGCGCGATCGCGGGGCTTGCCGCTCGGTTTGCGCCGCGTCTTTAGGTTGCGGCCCTAGGTTGCCAGCGCGGCCGAAGACTCGGCCGGCACTCGGTAGCGCTCGATGATGCGTGCGTTCGCTCGGACCGCTTCGCCGACGTTGAAGTGCAGGACGAACTTGGACTCCGTCAAGATTGTCGCGACGCCGTCGGGTGAACCCAGCAGCTCTTGCGCGTGGCGCAGGTTCCGAGGACGCTCGCCGTTGCACGACGCGATGACCTCGTACATGGCGCCTTCATAGCCGACGTTGACTTCATCCGCGAGGACCTGGGAGATCACGACGATCTCCTGGGTCTCTTCCGTTCGCTCGGCGTGGTAGTAGGCGTGCACGAGGTGCGTCGGCGCCTTATTCCACCATTCGTCGCCCCAGGCTTTGAGGAAGTCCTTGGAGAGCGCCGAGATGACTAGACCACCGAAGAGGAACCAGTCAGGGCGCGTGTCGTAGGCGTTGCGCGGAACGAGCCACGTCATGGGCTTCAGCTCGAGCTCGAGCTTCTGACGCGCGCCGCCGCGGAGCACCGTGACGTCCAAGACGTCACCGACGTAGCGCTCGCCGAACACCACGTCGAACTGACAGCGGAAGGCGCCCTGATAACGCACGGTGCCGTTGGCGGCTACGTCAAGCCCGTCGATTTCGAGCAGTACGTCGCCCACTTCGAACACGCCCCAGGCGCTGTTGCCGAACCACGTCTCGTTGATGAGAACGCCGCCGGTTTCGCTGCCGAGGCCAAGCTTGCTGCGCAGTGCAGGGTTCTCAAGGTTTTGGATCACCGCACCAAGCCCCGGAACGGACGTCGACTTCCCTGACTCGATGCCGCCTAAGAACGCGGCGATGACCGGAGCCGGGACCATCTCGCCGATGTTCTCGGCGTCCTCAAGGCTTTGGAATGCGATTCCGACGACCCGGTCTTCGTGGTAAACCGGCCCGCCGCTGTTGCCGTCGTTGATCGCCGCGTCGACCGTGACGGCGAGGATCTTGCGGTCGGAGTGCTCGTAGCTCTGCACCTCGATACGCGAGACGATACCCTCGGTCATGGAGAGCTCCTCGCCGCCCACCGGGTAGCCGGCGACGATCACCTCGTCCCCGAGCTGGGGCAGTTCGCCGAGCTCGGCGGGCTCAATGCCGTCGGTTTCCGACGCGTCCACTTCGAGCACGGCGAGGTCCGCGTCGTGGCAGACGGCGAGGACGCGGGCGACGATCTTCTCCGGGGAGCTTCCTCGCTGGATCTGGAGGAACGTTGCGTTCGCGACGCAGTGGGCACCGGTCAGGATGCGCCCCGGCCCCATCACGACACCCGAGCCGGTGCTCGAACGCGGAGCGTGGGTCTGCCAAGGGGTTTCGTAGTCCGCTTCCTGGTAGGTGCAGTAGATCCGGACGACTTGGGGGTAGCTAGTTCGATTCACGGCGGGAAAGCTACCGGCCCCGCCGCTCTAGCCCCCCAAGAAGCCCTGAGAATCCCTGCCAATTCAGCCGTAGAGGCCCGTTCAGCTAGGCTGGGTGGACTTCAGGACGGGGCTCGCAGCTCCGGCGCACGCCGGCCCCTCGCAGGGAACCCCAACGGGGGTTGCCGTCGGGCCTGCAGACGGGCCTGCAGACGGGCCTGCAGACGGGGTCGCGGCTGAAGCCCCCAAAGGGGCCGCTAGGGAAGCCGGAGCCGAAAGGGAGGCGGCTTGCTGAGCCACAGGCCCCAGAGCCCGCAGCGGGCCGGTCTGGGTGCTAGCCAGGAAGGCAGCGGCCGTCAGCCCCGTGCCCACGAGCACGAGAGCGACCGCGACCAAGAGGCCAGCGTTGACCTCACCGGGCCGCTGGTGCCCCCTGGGGGTGGATGAGCTCTCTTCTGCGCTGCTATGCATGGGTCGGTTCCTGGGTCGCCGGGGGAAGACTTCTGGCTTCGGAGGAGACATGCGCCAACTGAGCCCGCAGCGCCTCAGCCTTTCTTTCGCGATCCACACCCGCTAGTTGCTCGATTTCTCGAAAATGCGGCCAAAGAACCGCGCCAATAGGCACTTACGGGCCTGTTTCGGCCGCCTTCAGCCTTCGACGATGGTCCCTCGCCCCTCTTTGACCCTCCAGTCGATGACGACTGGCGCCTGCGTAGGCTCGTAGCTAAGGGTCGCGATCGAAGCGTTGACCGAGAGACGGCCTGCGGGGTCCTTCTGCACCCCGTAGGCCTCGTGGATGTGACCAAAGACGTGGAGGCCCACGTCTAGGTCCTCCATGCGATCGCGGAGCGCTTCGCAACCCACGTGCTCTCCGTTCCGCTCGACGACGTCGAGAACGCCGAAGGGCGGACCGTGGGTCACCAGGACCTGGGTCTCGGGGGGGATGGCGGCCCACACTCGCTCCAGCTCGGGCCCGCGTGCCAGGTTGAACGCCCAGTCGTGGAACCACGGCTGCCACGGCGCCCCCCAGAAGCGGACCCCTTCGATCTCGACCGCGCGGTCCTGAAGGTACGTCACGCCAGGCCGATCCATGAGCGCGCCCGCAAGCCCTGGGCTCGCCTCGAAGAGAAAGTCGTGGTTGCCCGCGATGACCAGCTTGTGCCGATGGGGCTGCTCCGCGAACCACGCTGCGAAAGCGGCCACTTCCCGCTCCGTCCCCCGCGAACTCAAATCGCCCGCGTGGATCAATACGTCCCCTTCCGGCACCTCCACCTGCCCGTGCATGCCGTGGGTGTCGCTGATGCAAACGATGCGCATGGGTGCATGGTACGCGGCGGTCGGACTGAACCACTAGAATCCGAAAGCACGGTTCACATGCGCTGCTCTCTGGAAAGCCCGTGCTGCTTGGGGAGCTACCCGACGAGCTGCTCACTCTTCGAGTCAGCGTGGACGGCGTCAGCCAAGACTTCCCCTTTGAGCCCGGAAAACTCGGCAAAAGCGAGATCGCGAGAATCGTCGTGGAGAGCCCCGAGCCCGTGCATCGAGTGAGCGTCCAAGCGATCTTGCTGCGTCGCGAAGCCCTGGAGGATCCGGACGGATTCGTGGAGGGCTTAGAGAAGGCCCTTGCGGGCGAAGACCAAGAGTGGGCGAAAGCTCATATGGACGAAGTGATGGCCGCGGGCCCGCGGGAAGAAGTGGTGATCGTCGCGGTTCCGAAGAGCGGGCACCCGGCTCAGACCACGGTGACCTGGGACGCAGCGACGAAGAAGTACTCGATGACGATGGAGACGGTGACGGAGGCCTCTGTCGGGAGCTCGATGAGCAGCTCTCACACGTTGGACCTTCCCGTCCCCTTCGCACCGGTGGAAGTGGCCACGCGCAGTAGCGACGTGAAGCTCAAGCTCGTGAAAGGAGGCTCCGTGATCCTCGAGCGAGCGGTCGTCACCCGCTACGGCAGTAAGGAACAGATCGTCGTGCTTGCGTACTAAGCCCGTTGAGCTTCGCCGTTAGTCAACCGCGCGAACCTCGAGGCCGTGGATCGTGTAGAGGCCAGGCTGGCTGCCGAATCGAATTCCAAGCTGGCCCAGCATGCTGCGGTAGCTCAAGGGCACGTGGTAGGTGTGGCGGCCCTTCTTCATGGTGAACGGGTAGAACCGCGGGGTGATGAACTGCGGGTCGGCCTTGGTTTGGAAGAAGAGCTGGGCGGGGCCGGGCGCGGCGGCTTCGAGGTCGAGCTGGAGGACGAGGTGGCCGTCCGACATCGCTGGGTCAAAGGTCGGGGTCAGGACGACGGCGGCTCCTGAGCGGACGTCGACCCTGAGGGCTTGGCTCCCTGGAGATCCAAGCGGCTCCACCGTGCCGTCCTCGAACGGCGGAAGAAACGGAAGGGGCTCGCCCAAGGGAAGTCGCAGCCGCACGTCGTCGCTCCCGCGGAAGGCGGCCGCGAATTCGTCGTCCCCCATGCCCGCAAGCAGCATGGGCAGCTGGGAAACAAGCCGCCGCTCGGTCTGAAGCTGAACCACCACGTCAGGCGCCAGTTCTACGATCTCACCGGGTTCGAAGTGCAGGTGCCGGAGGGCGTACGTCTTGCCGAAGCTGTTCGCGAGGATGGGCAGCGCCCAGATCCCGAACGAGTCGTGGTAGACCGCTACGGTGGGCAAGGCATCATCCGTACCGATCCACATCGTGTCTTCGCGGTGGCGCCTCCCCTTCCACGGCACCTTCTCGGCCTTGGGACTCATCTTCGGACGGAGAACCGACTCGGTAGCGGTGAAGTAGTCCTGCAGGTGAAGGCGGGAGGCCAAGGAGTCAAGGGGTCCCCTAGCGGCCACGATCTTGTAGTCATCGAGGGACCCCGGCGAGACCGCCGCGACCCCTAGCTCTCGCAGCCTTTCGGCGATCGCTTCGCACGCGGGTCGTGCACCTAGGTTCGTCCAGTGAACGCCGTAGGGGAAGTAGGCGTGTCTGCTGGGCTCGTCGTTCGACTTGGCGGCCACTAGCACGGGCAGCAGATCGAGCGTCGCTACGCTTGACGTCTGCGCGAGGTGCTGCAAGAGCTGCGTACGGCGGCTGACGCCCAACCGTCTGATGTGGTCTGGCAGCTGCTCGGGGTAGACCTCTAGCTTGCTCGGGATGGGAGCGTAGAGGAACGTGGTGCCGCGGGAAGCCAGCCACGCACTCCGCTGCTCGAGAACGGCCCGCCACTGCTCTAGCTCGTCGTGGCTGAACGGCAGGACGCCGCGGAACGTGTCCACGGCTCCGCCCTCGTCATGGAAGATCCAGCGGTCCTTGCCGATGACAAACTTGGGCGTCGGTGATTCCCCGAGCGCGATCGCGGAGGACCAGTTGTAGGCCTTGATGAGCTCGGTACGGAGGCCGAACGCGTCCCGGTACCAGGCCTCGAAGCCGGCGGGAAACCCGTCGATGGCCTCGGTCGACCAGGCGAGGTTGGGGAAAGGCGTGGAGCGACGGAACTCCGCCTTGGCAGAGTCTTTCACGCCCCCCACCGCCAGCGCGAACGGCGACGCAGCGAGTCCGAGAAAAAACAGGACTGGCAGCAGCAGCGCGATGGCCGGGTGACGCTCGACCTCCTCGGCGTCCGCGCCAAGCTTCACAGGCCGCTGCTGATCGGGGTTGGGATTCGTCAAAGCGCGATGCCTCCTTAGAACCGGAAGTAGAGGAACGGACTGTAGGTATTGGCGGCCACGGACGTGGCCGCCAGCGCAAAGAGCCCCATGAGAGCCGCCAGCTCAAGCGCATCGAACCCGAACGCGGTCGCCCTGGACGCAGCGGAGCCCTTGAGGCGCTCCCTCCATCGCAGCCACCCCGGATAGAGGGGCATGGAAAACAGCACGCCTACCCCGAAGGCGATCGCGACGCGCGAACTGACCAAGGTGCTGACGGTCTCAAGGGGAAGCGGCACCGAGGTCAAACCCAGCAGCGCCTTCGCCATCACCGCCGCAGACTCCAAGGTCGGCGCGCGGAACACCAGCCATCCAGCCATCACCACCAAGAGAACGTAGCCGTGCTGGAGCGCCCGCGGCGCACCGGAGCTCCAGGGTCCTCGGCTCAGTCGCTCGACAACCAGAAACGCCCCGTGGAACGCCCCCCAAACCACGAAGCTCCAGGCCGCGCCGTGCCAGAGTCCGCAGAGCAGGAACACCGCCGTCAAGTTGACGAGCGTCCGTACTTGCCCATGGCGATTGCCGCCGAACGGGATGTAGACGTAGTCGCGAAACCAAGTGGACAGGGAGATGTGCCAACGCCTCCAAAACTCGGTGATCGAACGCGCGACGTAGGGGTGCCGGAAGTTCTCGTCGAAGCGGAACCCAAACATGCGCCCCAGACCGATCGCCATGTCTGAGTAGCCCGAGAAATCGAAGTAGAGCTGGAGCGTGTAACCCACCAGCCCCACCCAAGCGACACCGAAGGAGAGCTGATCGCCCGGAAGCTCGAACACGCGATCCACCGGCACCGCAAGGACGTCGGCGATGAGCACCTTCTTCGCAAGCCCCTGCAGGAAGCGACGGGCGCCCTCCGATACATCGTGGAGGCCGATGGTCCGCTGGGTCAGCTGCCGAGCAATCGAACCGTAGCGAACGATGGGCCCGGCGATGAGCTGTGGGAACAGAGACAGGTAGAGAGCGAACGGCCCCAGTTTCCGCTGGGGCAGTTCATCGCTGCGGTAGACATCGAAGATGTAGGACAGCGCTTGGAAAGTGAGGAAGGAGATCCCCAGCGGCAGGTGGATCGACGGAGCCTCGGAGGCGATGCCAACGAGGCCCAAAGAACCCGCAACGCTCGCCAAAGCGTTCCACGCCCATCCCAAGTACTTGAAGTAGAAGAGCAGCCCAAGGTTGAAGGCGACCGCCAGCGTTAGGGCCGCTCTCCTCGTTCGCCGTCCGGCGTCGCGCCGGTTAAGACCTCCTATCCAGCGTCCGAATCCGAAGTTGCCCACGATCGACGCTGCCATCACGAGGACAAAGAGTCCCTCGCCCCACGCATAGAACAGAAGGCTCGCCCCGAGCAGCAACCCATTGCGCGTCCGCCGCGGCATCACCGCGTGCAAGAGCAGCAGCGCGGGCAGGAACAGAAAGAGGAAGACGGGGTGGGTGAACAGCACGGTAGCGCTACAAGTTGTGGCGGGATGGTCCCCGCGCGAGAAGCGCCGCTACCTGCCGCCAGACAACCGAATCATGGATTCGTTGCGTAGGGAGAGGAGCAGCCTTCCGTGATCGATCTCAATGAACTCATCCGGAGGCGTTTCGAACACCGCGCGGAGGCGGAGGCCAGAGAGTCCCTCTTTGCGAAGGGAGTTCTCCGCGGCCCGGGCGTAGGACGGGGCGATTGTCCGCGCGTACTCAAGTCGGCCCGCCACGGTGAAGCCTAAAGTGATCGGGCGGCGCCCGGTGCACAACTCCGTCCAGGTTCCACCATTGAGATACTCAAGGTCTCCAGTTGCCTCAAAGACCTCCACATAGCCCCCTTCAAAGGCGAAGGCGAAACGGTGCGTCAAGCGCACCCCGTCCCCTGAGGAAGCGAGCTCAATGCGGGTGAACTCACCCCGCGTGCGTCTAGGAGGCGTGCTGTCGGTGGCCGTTTTGTTGATCCGGGGGAATCCAGTGATGCTGCCGCTCATCGACGCTTCCGCCCTCGATGCGTACAGCTCGAACTGAAGGGGCTCACCGGAAAGAGGCGTGATGTCCACCGGCTCCTCCCTTGACCAGTCCCTCGGATTCCCACTGAACCAATGGTCCGTGAAGTAGGTTTCAGCTGCGTCGGTGGTCGTGATGGACAGGTTCACTGAGACCGACTTGGATGACTGGGGCAACCGGCCTCCGCCCGAGGAGCCCGTGCGCGCGTCTCCTTCACTGCCGAGCGATGCGATGTCATAGACCACTTCCGCCGCCGACTCGACGTCGAGGGCGGTACCGAGGTGCTCGAGCGCGCGCTCGCCCGTGGTCAGCGAGTCCGACTGCCGAACGGCTGAGCCCACCTCGTCGGCAGACCGAAGGGCGGTTCGCGCCACGTCGTCGGCGACGGACCTGCCAGCCTTGCCCACTTTGGCGCCGACGACCCCGACCATGACAAGCACGCCTGCGATCTTGCCCCAAGGCATATCGAAGCCCCCACCTGATGGACTGCGACCGGACGGCGCGCTCTTCCCAGCCCGCGGGATGATCTGACCCGCGCGCTCGGCCATGATCCGCGCCACTGCTTCGCGGCGCTCGCGCCGATCGCGGCGCCAAGACCGGAAGAGGCGAATGCCAAAGAAGAGCGACAGGAGGCTGACGACCGCGAAGACGATCCCCTCGCCGCGAGTGAGTCGCTTGATCGGCTCAGCCTTCAAGAGGACGATCTCTCTTCCGCCGCCAGCGCCCTTGATGCGCGCGACGACAGGTGGCGCTTTCTCCGTAAGCGCCCGCTTCGTGCCCTCAAGGGTGTAGGGCACCGCAACGGGTCCGGCGCCGCCGTCCTCGCCCCGCATGAAGATCTCCACCGGCAGCTCCTCCCCTGGCACTTCAACGAACACCGGCGTGGACTCGGGTGGGAACTCCACCGAGCCCGCCGCCACCGCTGCGTTCGCCTCCGCCTCCGTCACGAACGGGAGAACGTAGCTGAGCTTCATCCGGGCGGCGTCCGGAGAGGCCGCCCGCAGCAAGTATCCATCGACCGCAACCCGATAGCCTGGGCCGCCACCAGGCTGTGCGACGCTGGCAAGCTCGGTGGGCTTGTAGCTCCGGCTGTCGCCTCGCAGCCCAATGACCCCGACTATTGCGGAGAACGGGAACAGGACGAGCAGCAAAAGAGCGCAGGCGAACAGCTTCATGGACGAGCCTTCGGTGTGGGTTTACGCCTTGAGCCAGCTTTCCCAGGCTTCGAACCCCGCCTCGCGGCCGAGGAACGAACGAACCATCTGCGCCGCGTCCTCGGAGCCGCCAATGGCCAGCACCTCGTCGCGATAGCGCCTGGCGGTTCCTTCGCTCATCAGGTCGCCCGCAAACTGACCGAAGAAGTCCTTCGAGATCACGAGGGACCACATGTACGTGTAGTAGCCAGCGGAGTAGCTATGCAGATGGCCGAACGCCGTGTGCATCGCGGTACCCGGCACCTTTTCGTAGAACGTGAGCTCCTTCTGCATCTCTGCCATCAACTCGCCTGGATCCACGGTCTTGGGATCGCGATCGTAGAGCGTCAGCGAGAACAGCGCGTAGAGCATTTGCCCCATCACCCCAAGGCCCTTGCCGTACTCCTCGGCAGCGCGCAGGCGATCCACGAGCTCCGTCGGAATGGGCTCGCCCGTTTCGTGGTGCGTCGCAAAGCTCTGGAGCACGCCGGCGCTCCATGCCCACTCCTCGTACAGCTGCGACGGCACCTCAACAAAGTCCCACTCGCAGGTAATCCCGGCAAAGCTGTGAAACGTGTTCACGGCAAAGAGGTGATGCAGAAGGTGCCCGAACTCGTGGAAGCACGTGGTCACCGTGTCATGCAGAAGCAGCGCGGGGTCCGTGTCCGTGGGCTGAGGGAAGTTGCAGACGAGCGCCGCCTCGGGAACTCGCTCGGTCGATCCACCTTGGACGCCCGAGTAGACCTGGAACATCGCGGCGTGCTTGAACTTCGCCTCGCGCGGGAACATGTCCAGATAGAAGCGCGCTGTGCGCTTGCCGGACTCAAAGACGTCGTAGCACTCGACCGACTCGTGCCAGAGGTCAACGCCTTCCGCCAGCTTGATCTCCACCCCGTACAGCGCCTCCGTGGTGCGCAGAATGCCCTGCTTCACGCTCTCGTACGCGAAGTAAGGCCGCACCGACTGGGAGTCGAAGTTGTGCTTCTTGCGCTTCACCCGCTCCATCAGAAAACGCGACTGCCAGGGCATGACCTTCTCGGCGCTCGGATCGATGGACCGCAGCTCCTCCAGCAGATCGGCGTGCTCTAGCGCGCCAACGGGACGCGCGCGCTCCGACACCTTCGTCGCGAACTCGCGCGCGGCCTCGGCCGAGCCGATCATCTTGTCTTCGCAGGTGTAGTGCGCCCAGTGTTCGAAACCGAGGGTCGTCGCCAGCTCGTGGCGCTGGGCGAGGAGTTCCTGGAGAACCGACTCGTTCTCAGGAAAGGCGCGAGTGTGGAACTCCATGAAGAGAGCACGGCGCGTCTCGTCCCGGTCCGCGTAGAGGAGCACCGGCAGAAAGTCTGTGGGGTCCGTCGACAGGGTGACAGAGCCGTCGGCATCTTCAGGGTGCGCGTCGAGGAAGTCCTGGGGCAGGCCCGCGAGATCTGCGTGCCCGCCTTCGAGCCGCAGGGTGCGCCCGCCCGTCATGATGTTCCGGTCGAACGCCTGTCCCGTTTGCACCAGCTTCTCTTGGAGGTCGCTGATGCGCGCTCGCGTGGCGTCGTCTTTGTCGACACCTCCGCGGCGGTAGTCGCGCAGCGTGTGCTCGACGAAGCGCCGCACGTCGGGCGCCATCTCCGCCTCGAGATCGAGCCGGCTGAACGGCTCGTAGGCCGTGCGATCAAGGCTGAGATCGGACGCGAACGAAGACGTGCGCTGGATCGCTTCCTCGGCGGCCGTGCGCACGCCCTCGTCGGGGTGAACGGCGGACATCAGCTCGGCGAGCCCGGTGATCGCGCCGAGTTCGGCACCAATGGCGTCGAAGGTGCGCGCCACCGTCTCAGCGGTCGCGTCCTTGGGGAGGTTCCGGACCTCCTCCAGCCGCTCAGTCGCTGCGGCGAGGTGGGTGTCAACGAGCGTCGAGAATGAAGCGGCTGTGTGGTTGATGGTCATTGGTCTCCCCTCGAAGACTGCTGCTGCGCGTAGGAATAAAGCGCCTGCATTTGGCGGTGGAAATCGTGTTCGTGGCTGCCGAGCGGCGCCTTGAAATAGCACCCAAGATGCTGGAGGACGCCGCTCTCACCGTTGCGCGCCGCGAGGTCCGCGAAGCGCGCAAGGTCGATCACCAGCGGCGCGGCCAAGGCGGAGTCGCAGCCCGACCACGTGAACTGCATCGACATCTTCGTCCCGAGGAAACCCTCGAAGTGGATGAAGTCCCAGGCGGTCTTCCAATCGCCGAGGGAGGGCACGTAGTCGATGGAGACCTGGCTGTGGAAACGGTCTCCGCCTCCGGCTCCATCGGCGCCACCGAGGATCGAGCGCAAGGCCGCGTCCTTTGTCTCCAGCTTGGCCGCCTTGTGATCCGGGTCCCGCAGAACCTCGCCGTCCCGGTTGCCCAGCATGTTATAGCCCTGCCAGGCAAGCACCTGGAGCGCGCGGGCACGGAACATCGGCGCGAGCGCCGTCTTGAGCAGGGTTTCACCGGTCTTGCCGTCGTTGCCAGCGAGGGCGACGCCCTTCGCTTCAGCAAGGGCGATCAGGGCGGGGATGCCGGCACCAATGCTGGGAGTGAAATTCACGAACGGCGAACCGGAGCGGATCGCTGCGTAGGCGTAGAGCAGCGACGCGGGCTGGGGCACGCCGCTCGCGACGGCCGCCTCGAACTCAGCGGCGGACTCCCAGGCGTCCTGGCGCGTGGAGGCGGCTTCGGTACTCGCGAGGAAGACGACGACAACCCGTTCAAGGTCGTGCTCTTTTCGGAACTCTGCCAGGTCCGCCTCGATGGCCTTGGTCTGCTCAAGGGGAGGCTGGCTCCCGAGGGCCGCTGCCCGAGGATCGAGGTCGCGGAACCCCGTCTCCGCCACGTCGAGAATGCCGGGGCGGATCGCCGCTTCGTAGCGCGCCGCATCGTCCCTCGCCATCGAAACGAGATCCGCCGGGAGGATGCCCGCGGCCACCAGTTCGCCGGCCGACGCCGAAAGGTCACGGGTGCACACATCGTGTCCACCAAGGACGAGGTGATCCAAGGACACGAGGTCGACGTCAGACAGAGGCGGGAACGCCGTCGGCAACCCCGTCATCGGGATCAACTCATGGCGAATCCCGGCGATGCCGTACACCACGCAGGTCGAGATCGCGCCACGCGCGCCGACCAGCCAAAGACCCGTGCGCTTCCCACTTGGCGCCCCCCCGAGGGGACTGGACGGAGTCGAAGAGTCAGAAGAGGGATCGCTGGTCACGTTAGTCTGGGTAGCTGCCTGAGGAGATTCAGTGGGCGAGCATTGTGGACCATGGCCTTCTGAAGATCCGCTCAGGAGCCTGAGAAAGCTTGTGGCGCGGCTACTTCGGGGCCCGTTTCGCGAGCCAAGCTCGAACGATGGCGTCGTCGCGATCTGCCCACCACTGGCTGCGGTCTAGTAGCTCCTCGGCTTCGTCGGGGGCCGGGTCCGCTGCCGCCCTGTCCTCGGCGGGCAGCCCGGCGGCTAAGGCAGGGCGCTCCTGGGATGGAGGCCCCTTCAGGACCCCAACGCGGCGCCGATCTTCTCCACTCGTCAGCGCGGCAGAATCAGCGGCCGCAACTTGCCCGGCCGGTTCCCCAGCTGATTCCTCAGCTGATTCCTCCTTGCCGGGCCCACCCATGCCCGAGGTAGGCTCGATGGCGTCGCCACCGCCAGGCTCCACCTCGACAACGTCTTCGGCCGCGTCGGCAAGAAGGTCCCCCGCGGTGGTCGCTCCCACGTCGTAGGACGAGTCCCCTCCCCCGGCGCCTTCCTCGGACCCCGCGAAGCGGCCATCTCCGGACTCGGCCTCAGCCGAGGATGACTCCTCTGGTGAAGAAGCACTGGCGTCGACGTCCTGGGGCTCGGATCCCATGGCGACGGCCTCTGCCTCGGCGGCTGCGCTCGCAAGCTGCTCTGCGAGGTCGGACCCCTGGGGCACCTGGGACGCGAGCTCGTCGAGGTCGTCCGCGACCGAGCGCATCTGCTCCGCCCAATGCTCCTTGGGGTCAAGCTCCTCCTTGGGCGCTCCGTCCAGAAACTGCTCCGCTGCGTTCTTCGCCGCGGCCTCTGCAGCCCGCTGAATCTCCGCCAACTCGGCTCGCTGCATGGCGGACAGCGCCTCACGATTCATACGCTCGATGTCATGCAGGTGATCCGCGACGGTGCCCACTTCCACCGTCACGCGACCGGCTGTGCTGCGACGCGCGTCCCGAACCTGGACCGTTTGCACGACCGCGAGCAGCCCAAGGAGCGGCAGGACCACGAAGCCAAGCGTGTGGGGCACGGCGGCCTCCATGGCTTGGCTTGGGCGAACACGCTGGAGGAGCTTGGCGGCGCCGAGCTGGGTGAGCGGCGATCCGGGTGACGTCGCGCAGCTTTCATGGGCGGAAAGAAACGCGCCGGCAAGGTGCAGTCGCTCATCGATGCGCTGCAGCACCGCGCGGGATTCTATGCGCTCGGAGCGAATCCAACTCGCCAAGGTCGCGAGGGCTAAGAGCGCCGCTAGAAGGTAGACCTCCGCGTCCCCCAGCCTCGATCCACGCATCAGGGCGAATGCGACCGTCAATGCGAACGTGCCGAGTGCGCCGCAGATCGCGCGGGCATAGTGGGCGTGTGTGGCACGGCGCAGCACGGAGCGGCTCATCGAAGCGATCCCGCGGACTGCGCGCGGCGGCTCTGCCACGCCCTCTGAATCAGTCATCTTTGCCATCTGCATCCGGCTCGCTGCCCCGCGTAGGCAGCTCGGCCGCCTCTTCATCAACGAGGGGCACCGCAGCCCCGAAGGACGCTGGTACCGCGGCAAGTTGCTGGCTCGAACCGATCAAGAGCATCGGCGCGCCCGGCGCCGGCAGAAGCCAACGATTGGCAATCCAAGACGTCTGGGAGTTGCACTCCGGCAGAGCAGGGGTGAGCAGCGTGTCCCCCTGGGGGAAGAAGCTGACGCAGGCGAGGTTGCCGGTGACGTCGGCGGCAAAGCGCTCGGGGCCGCCGCTGTTGGCCGGCGGCAAGGTACGAGACCCGAGCCAGACCCAGCCGTGCCGCCGCAGGGTTCGGTCGCGCTCGAGATCGACGATGAGATCTTCGATCCGGTGGAAGTGGAGCGTCTCCTCCGGGAACTTCCCGGTCTTTGCGTCGCGAATCCCCGCGCCTTCCCGCCACGCCGCATAGAGATAGATCGGCTTCCCCGAGGGCACGATGACGTCATGGGTCTTTGCGCCAGCTCGGGCCTCATCTGGCGTGGGCTGGGGATCCTTGGGGATGTACTCAACGTTCTTGCCGACCTCTGCTCCCACGCTCAGAAAGGCGGTCCCCAAGACCTTGGCGTCGACTGGCGTCACGAGGAGCGTCTCGTGAACCGCCCCGTGGGGATTCACGAGTACGTACTCGAGGCGATCCATGCGCACCTCGGCGGTGACGGGGAAGGCCACGGCGGACTTGGCCCTGTCGATGAAGACCCCGGCCGCGTTGAACGCTGCTTCGAGGGCGGCCTCTGCATCCTGGCTCCCTGCCTGGCTCTCTGTCTGGCCCCCTTCTGGGCCCCCTTCCGGGCCTGCCTGGGTCGCCGCTTGGAGGCTAGCGAGGGAGAGCAGCACCCCCACGGAGAGCCACCCCACAAGAGGCCGCGCGCTTCGGGAGGTCAGGGACCGGCTCTTAGACGTTGGGTTCTTCATCGGAGGAACAACGTAGCCCATTGCGAACGGTTCATCGAATCCCGTCCTTGAAAGAGATAGGCTCGCGCTCACCGGCCGCTTCCGTCGCCGGGCTCACCATGCCTTCCTGGACTCTATACGGCCTCTTCATCGCCGCCGTTCACGGACTCGGGCTGCTGATGGCGGTCCGCGTGCTTTTAGGCGGGCGGACGCCCCAGGGGACGCTGGCCTGGATCTTCTTCCTGCTACTCGTCCCGTACTTGGCGATCCCCCTGTACATCGTCTTCGGGCCGAAGCGGTACGCGGGCTACGTCGATGCGCGCGCGACTCGCCCCTCCCCCTTCGACGGCATCGTCGATCAACTTCGCTCCAGCGCCGAGACGTTCATCGTCGACAGGGAGGACGGCCTTACGACCCTCACCGCTCTGGAACGCATCGTCCAGATGCCCTTCACCCGCGGGAACGACGTCGAGCTCTTGATCGACGGCGAGGCGACGTTCGATGCCTTTTTCGAGGCGATCGCGGCGGCCCAGCGCTATGTCGGGGTGCAGTTCTTTATCGTCCATGACGACCGCATTGGGCGCAGGATGAAGGACGCACTCATCGAGCGAGCGCGCGCCGGAGTCGAGGTGCTCTTTCTATTCGACGAGGTCGGCAGCCGAAAGCTGCCGGACGCCTACCTCCAGGAACTACGCTCCGCTGGCGTGGAAGCTCGCCCCTTCTCGACCACGCGGCGGTCGAACCGCCTGCAGCTCAACTTCCGCAATCACCGCAAGCTCGTGCTCGTGGATGGACGCGTCGCCTTCGTGGGCGGCCTCAACTGCGGCGACGAGTACCTTGGCCGCGACCCGGAGATGTCCCCGTGGAGGGATACGTTCACCCGTGTCCATGGGCCGTCCGTCATGGCGCTCCAGCTCTCGTTCGTCGAAGACTGGCACTGGGCGACGGACCGTATTCCCGACTGGAACTGGACCCCGGAAATGGCGCAGTCCGGCGTCGACTGGAATGCCCTCGTGCTGCCCACCGGTCCAGCGGACAACCTGGAGTCGTGCAGCCTCCTCTTCGTCGCGCTGTTCCACGCGGCGGAGTCGCGCCTCTGGATCTCGAGCCCGTACTTCGTATTCGATCCCCAGGTGACCTCCGCTCTACAGCTGGCGGCCCTACGCGGCGTCGACGTACGAATCCTGGTGCCCGAACGCACCGACTACCGCATGGCCCAGCTGGCCGCTTGGTCCTTCTTCGGTGAGATCCTCGAGAGCGGCTGCCGCATCTACGGCTATGAGGAAGGTTTCCTCCACCAGAAGGCCGTTCTGGTGGACAACCAACTCTCCCTCGTAGGAACGATGAACCTCGACAACCGGTCCATGCGCCTGAACTTCGAGGTGGGGATCCTGGTCGAGAACGAGGAGTTTGCGGGACGCGTTGAGGAGATGCTCGAGAAGGACTTTCGGGCGAGTCGCGAGGTGCGTCCCTCGCACTTGGAAGAGCGCAGCTTCTGGTATCGGCTCCAGGCCCGCGCAGCCCGCCTGTTCGCGCCGATCCTGTAGACCGCCCCGTGGGTCAGCGGCTCGACCCCAACCGTCCCTTGGGGATCTCAACCTGGGAGTTCGAGCGGGGGCTTCGCTCAAGACGAGTCGCGTTCGGCCAACTCCTCACCCCCGTAGCGTTTGGGCGCGGGCCTACGCGTCAAGATTAGGATAGGATCTCATCGTGGCCCCATAAGGGTGCCCTGACGGAGCTCCACCACAGCGCATGTCCAACGTCCCCTCCCCCCCCTCCAGTCTCAGCGCCAAGCTCCACTTCTCCCGGTTTGAGTTCAAGTACGTCCTACCCCGGGACCTACGGGATGAGGTCGAGTCTGAGCTGAGCCACTTCGTGGCCCTCGACCCCTACGTCAAGAAGCAGAAAGAGCAGAAGTACATGGTGCGCAGCCTGTATTGGGACGACGAACAGCTCACCGCCTACAACGACAAGATCGATGGCCTGATTCACCGATCGAAGTTCCGCCTCCGCACCTACACGGACGACGCCACCGCCGAGACAGCGCGCTTCCTGGAGATCAAGGGACGCCACGATAGCCTCGTGTTCAAGCACCGCATCCCCGTGGACATCGGCCCAGCCGACGCGGCCGTGAGCGGCGCGGACCTCTCGGATCTTGTGATCGCACGCACGGCTGAATCCGAAGTCCGCAACCGCTTCATGCTGAGCGTGATGAAGCGCCGTATCAAGCCCTACGCGGTGGTCGACTACCTCCGCCGTCCCTACATCAGTCGCTTCGACCCTGAGTTTCGACTGACGTTTGATGAACAGCTGAGGAGCGTCGAGTCCGATCAGCTGTTTCCGCGCAACACGGATCGCAAGCGACGTATCGCACCCGGCTACACGGTCATGGAGCTGAAGTTCCGGCGGCACGTCCCGTCTTGGTTCCACCGGATCATTCAGGCCTACGAACTGCGCCGCCGCTCTTTCTCCAAGATCTGCGCGGCCACCGTCGCCCTCGGACTTGTCGAAGACGAAGACTAAGCCTCCTCCACACCTCTCTCCCAAACCGAGCCTCTCCCACCTAGCATGCTTGCTCTTCTCCTAGCCCAGGTCGACACGCCGATCTCAGCGCCTACGTCTGACATCTTCTCGTACTCCTCCACCGAGCTCATCCTCAACGTTGGGCTGGCGACGCTGTTGGGCTTCATCATCAGCTACGTCTATCGCGCGACGCACAAGGGGCTCTCGTACAGTCAGTCCTTCACCCAGACGATCCTCTACGTCACGATGATTGTGGCCATCGTGATGATGGTGATTGGAGGCAACCTCGCCCGTGCATTCGCCCTCGTGGGCGCCTTGTCGATCATCCGTTTCCGGACGGTCGTGAAGGATACGAAAGACACCTCGTTCGTCTTCGCCGCGCTGGCCTTAGGCATGGCGGCAGGCACCTCGTCCTACGAACTCGCGGGGATCGGCACGGTCTTCATGTGCGGCGTCGCGTTCCTCTTGCACGCAACGAACTACGGCGCGTTGCACAAGAGCGAGTTCATCCTTCGGATGGCGTTCGATCAGAAGGAGGACAGCTCTACCTACCTAAAGCAGATCAACGATCTCGCCAAGAGCTCCAACCTGCTCCACGTCGAGCCCTCAGGCGATGGCGAACTGCTGAAGCTCACGTACGACGTGCAGCTGAAAGAAGACTCCTCCGCCCAGAAGCTGGTCCAGGCGTTGAAGGATATCCCCGGCGTTTCCGAGGTGGTGCTGATCGTCTCGAAGAACGACATCGACTACTAGGAGCTTGTTGATCGCTTCTTGAGTGGCCTCCCATGAAGATCCTCTCTTCCTTCATCCTCACGATCCTCTTGGCTACGAGCATCGCCGCCGGCATCGTCGCCGCCATCTGGCGGTGGGCTCCGGAGCAGGTCGTGGAGTTCGATGCGAATCTGGTGGAGGAGTACGTCGAGGAGCCCCGCTCGGAGCTCACGCGGCTGACTGCATTGGCGGCACAGTCCCCGGCCGAGGCGGTTCCGCGCATCAGGGAGTTCGTGGATGAGCTTGGCATGGCAGCGGGCAAGGATCGGAGGAAAGAAACGCGCATCCGGGGTGTGCAACTACTCGCCTCCACTCTCCTCAAGGCGGATAAGACCGAGGAAGGCGCCGAAGTAGCGAAGAACCTGGCAGGGGAGAATCCGTTCGACCATGCCTCGAGGCGTTGGGCTGCTCGATTGCTCATTCGCGCAGGTGAGCCCTTCACTGACGAGGGATTCGCCATGCTGGAGGACCTCTTTGCGGTCTTTCCGGAGGATCCCCCCCTGGCCAGAGCCCTTGCAAGCGCCCGGGCACAGGCCGGCGACAAGGCGGCCGCCCTCGAAGTCGCGCTCTCCCACCTAGAGGCCGTTCCCCGACCCGACACCTGCTACGAGCAGATCTCACAGGACTGGCTCTTCGCATTCGCCGCAAAGATGGACGACCTCGCCGAGGCACCCAAGCGGGTTCTGGCGCGCGACTCCCAGCCCACCCACATGCTCCTCAGCGCGACACTCCCAGCCGAGGCTCGGTACCTGCGACTTGCCCCGAAGGCGCGTCCGCTGGCGACCTTCGGCTCGCCCATGGTCGCGATCACCTCCGATGGCACCTTAGAGTTTGCCGACGAGATGAGGGAACTCAGCGTGACGGCCGAGGGCGCCGCCTTCCATCCCTATGGGCTCGACTTCACCGGGGTCGCCGACCAGTGGGTCACCATCGAACTTCCGGCGCAGTCCCCGGCGAGCCAAGGGCCCCGGGGAGTTCAGATAGTGCTTCCAAAGCAGCGCTTTCCGCTGTGGATCGAGGAAGCGCTGGTGACCGACGAAGCGGCTCCGCGGGTCCGAGCGATCCTGGGCCGTGCCGCGGACTCCGTTCGAGCCAGGTTCTTCGCCGAGCGCGTGAGGCAGTCACGGGCCTACGGATTGGCGGGGATGGGTCTCGCTTCAAGGGAGGAAGGGGGCGCTTGGTCGACCATCCCGACGGTTGTGCATCGCCATCGCTCCAGCCCTGCCGTCCCCCAGGGCAAGGCGGACTACGATGTCACCTTCGAAACCACCATCGCGGCGACCGAGAGCGCCGAAGCGCTGCACTTGGCCCTGCCCGCTTCCGCCGGCGCGATCTTCCAGCTGGACTTGGTCGAATGGACAGAGTCGGCGAGTTCTCCAGCCGGACAGGTCGTCGAGCTAGACCAGATCACCCCGCTCGACCCCTCGCAGCTTGAGGCCACCGACGATGCCCCCTACGCGTGGCGCGTTCTGCCCGGAAGCGAGGGCCCCACGCTAAAGATCGTGCGGCCTAGCGGGTCTCCCACGACCTGCCGACTGAAGGGAGGCCTGCGATGATGAAGACCATGCGCTCCCTGTGGCGACTCAGCTGGATCGTCACCCTTCCGATCACCATCGTGTTCTTGCTATGGGCCTCACGGACCCATCACCGCTACTCCGAGTTTGGTCTTCGACAGACCACCCTGGACGACCTGAGCCTCTACAAGTCGGGCAAGCTTGAATTCGATCACATGGCTGCCTCGCTGCGCGTGGAGACTGATGCGCTTGGCGTAGCGGACCGTCTGGCCCAAACGGGACTGCGCACGATTTCACTGTTCGTTCGCGAAGGCAACCTCCAGCGGCTGAATGCCAACCTCCCGAGCTCGGGCCAGGAGTACGTCAAGGGCGCCATGGCTAGCGCAGGAGACACGGTACAAGAAGTCGACCTGCGGTATCGAGGCGATAGCGTCTACCACTGGGGCTACTGGAAGAAGTCATGGAGGGTCAAGACCGACAAGAGTGAGCTCTTCCTCGGGATGCGTAAGTTCAACCTGATCGCCCCTCGAACGGCCAACGTGCTCAACAACCACCTCGCGTACCGCCTCGCCGGGCACCTGGGCTTGATCGGCCCGTACTCCGAGGTCGTAAACGTCGTGCTGAACGGCGAACTCCTGGGTGTCTACATCCTCACAGAACAGCTGGACGAATCCACGATCAGACGGCACAGCAGAATGCCCGGGGACCTCTACTCGGGCGACATCGCTGGACTGGAGCGATTCCGAGGCCACAGCCAATGGATCTTCGACCAGCCGGGCCCGTGGAAGAAGGTGGCCATCAACAACCACTTCGAAGAGTCAGCCCGCGCCCCCCTCGAGGAGTTCCTCTTCTACCTGCGCGACCCCTACCGACCTGAAGGACAGAGGGGGCTCTCGCGCATGCTCGACGTGGACGCCATGGGCCGTTCGGCCGCGTTCGACGTCCTCACCCAAACCACCCACTCCGACAACTCGCACAACTGGCGCTTCTACTACGACCCGTGGAAGACCCACCTCGTGCCCGTTATTTGGGACCCGATGGGATGGATGCAGGCCCCCATGGAGGGGCCGCCCGAGGGCGTCTTCCACGACATCCTCATGAGCGACCTGCATGTCGCACTCCTGCAGAACCCAGATTTCCTGCGCGCGCGCCACCGCGCCCTAGAAGACTTCTTCCGAGGCGGAGCCGACAAGCTATTCCTGCAGGAGGCCCGCGACCTCACGGAGCGAATGGAGCTCGCCCTGGAGGCTGAGCCGAATCACGTGTTCCGTGCCGAGCTCCTTCCACGCCAAGTCGTGGTGGAAAGGACGCAGGCCATGGTCGACTACATCAAGCACGTCTTCGACACCATCCGCGAGGTCCACCTTGAGGACGCCCGCAGCTACGAACGATTCCAGCGACTCGGCGGTGAGGCCATTCGGCTAGCACTGGACGGGCGCATCCCGCTCACCGAACTCGAACTGGTCTTTGATCGTCCGATCCAAGGGCCGGTCAGCGCGAACATCAAGTGCAAGGGCGGCAACGGGAACGAGAACGCCGACGTCAGCGGAGCCGCATCGATCCACGGATCTTCGGTGAAGCTAGCCTGCAGCCTCTTAGCACCCGTCAAGCTCTCCGGCACCGTCCCGGGACGAAGAGCCAAACTCCACACGCAGCAGGGCACCTACGACATCTACGTAGAGACGCGAACGCCGGAGGCAAAACTCCTAGCCGTCCGAGCACGCCGTGGAATCGAGGGCGCGATGGCCTCGGTGTCCGAAGTGAAGAGGCTCAAGAGGTCGTCGGTGGCTCCGATGATGCACCTTGTCGAGCCGGAGCCAGTTCGAGAGCCCGTCGTGTTCTCCGGCGACGTCGTCATCGAGGGGAGCCGGGTCATAGAGGACGACCTGATCATCCGAGCGGGGACCCGCCTTCTATTCGAGCCGGAAGCGAACCTACTCGTCAAGGGGCGAGTGCTAGCCGACGGGACCAAGGACGCGAAGATCGAGTTCCGCCCCAGGGTCGACGGGCAAGAGCCGTGGGGCGTCTTTGCCATCAAGGGATCCGGCGCTGACGGAAGCCAATTCACCCACTGCCACTTTGAAGAGGGCAGCGGGTGGAAACAGCCCCTCGCGGAATACAGCGCGATGTTCTCCATCCACCACGTGCAGCGGGTGCTGGTCGAAAAGTGCACTTTCGAGGACAGCCGGGTCGTCGACGACATGGTCCACGGCGTTTACTCCGAAGTGACGTTCCGTGACTGCAAATTCGTGCGCTCGCTGTTCGATGCGCTCGACATGGACATCAGCGACGTCGTGGTCCAGCGCTGCGACTTCATCGACAGCGGCAATGACTCCGTTGACCTCATGACGGCTCGCGCGATCGTGGACGAGACGAAGTTTGTGCGCAGCGTTGACAAGGGTGTGTCGGTGGGCGAGGACTCACTCGTTGCCATCACCAACACATTCTTCGACCGCTGCCTCATCGGTGTGCAGACCAAGGATGAGTCGACGGCGACGATCGCCAACTGCGACTTCAGAGGATGTGAGAAGGCCGTTGACGGCCTGAAAAAGAACTGGCGCTACAACGGCGGCGGCGAAGCCTTCATCTACAAATCCCACATCAGCGGATCGACTGGTTCCCTTGGCGCAGACTCGAACTCGAGGCTGATCGTGCGGGACTGCTACGTCGAGGACATCGACACGATCCGCCGCAAGCGAGTCGACATGGACGAGTCCGTGGACAACAGCTCTCCGCGCAAGGCCGCCGAGCGCCACTTCGTAAGGCATCCCGAGGACATCGAGGCCATGGGAGACCACGGCGCCCCCAGTTTGGGGTCGACCTCCGGCTCGCGGCGGGGCCTCCGGCCGAAGCGAAAGAAAGCCGCCACCAAGTAAAGGCGCGGCATGGCTAGCGCTGTGAATGCTGTTTGCGGGGACGTTTGACGGTAGGCTAGGAGCCCGTTGAACTAGTCCGCACTCTGCAACAGCGCCCCTCGTAGTCCTGTCTGCGTTGCTCGAAGAGCCCCGAATAGCTCGCTATGGGGGGCTTCGAGCGCCTTGACAGGACTGCGATGGGCACTATTGCAAAGCACGGACTAGTTCAACGGGCTCCTAGGCTCATTCTCCCTCGTACACTGGATCCAGAACCCACCGCATGGCAACTCTCCCCCACGCGCCTTCGGGCCTTGACTCCCTCAAGGCTATCGCTGGCGCCCTTCTTGTTGGCTCCTGCTGTCTCCCAAGCGCTGCTGCCCAAGAGGGGACCCAGCAGGCGATTCAGCAGGGTACCCAGCAGGCAGCACAGCAGAACGCCAAAGCCGGCCCCGTATTCGAAGACGGCCAGGCACAGATCGTCGAAGCGTTCAAGAAGAGCTCCGACTGGATCCAGCACGCCCTCTACGTCGAGACAGAGTTCGACTCCGACGGCGACGGCGCCCTCGACCGCATGTACGTGGACGTGACCCGGCCCGGTCAAACGGATTCGGAGGGACTCAAGGTCCCCGTGATCTACGAGACCAGCCCCTATTTCTGGGGCGTGAGCAAAGGGGGCTCCTCGTTCTTTTGGGACCCCAACCACGAGCTGGGTGAGACCCCGCCCGAGCGCCCGAGCCCGCCTGAGATCGAGCGCCAAAAGAAGCGCCTTCTGAACGGCCGCGGCTACATCCGTAGCTTCGTGCCCCGCGGCTTCGCCGTCGTGCACTCCGCGTCGCCCGGCACCGGCTACAGCCAAGGCTGCCCCACCATTGGAGGGCAGAACGAGTCCCTCGCCCCCAAGGCGGTCATCGACTGGCTCAACGGACGCGCCAGGGGCTTCACCACGGCGGACGGCAACGAAGAAGTGAAGGCTGACTGGTGCACGGGCAAGGTCGGGATGATCGGCACGTCCTTCAACGGCACGCTGCCCCTCGCGGCGGCCACGACCGGCGTCGACGGACTCGAGGCCATCATTCCGGTCGCCCCGAACACGTCCTACTACCACTACTACCGCTCCAATGGCCTCGTGCGCCACCCCGGCGGCTACATGGGTGAGGACATCGACGTGCTGTACGACTTTGTGCACAGCGGCGAGCCGTCTGGGCGCGCGGGCTGCAACGAGCTCGTGCGTGAGAACGAGATGGAGCCCAACCTCGACCGCGAGTCGGGGGACTACAACGACTTCTGGGCCGGCCGCGACTACGGCAACCAGCTCGACAAGGTCAAAGCGGCCGTCCTCATGGCCCATGGCTTCAACGATTGGAACGTGATGCCAGAGCACAGCGTGCGCATCTACGAGGCCCTGAAGGAAAAGGGACTCCCAACGATGTGCTACTACCACCAGGGTGGGCACGGCGGCGATCCGCCCCTTCCCATGGTGAACAAGTGGTTCTCCCACTACCTCTACGGCATCGAGACCGACGTGGAGGACATGCCGCGCGCGTGGATCGTGCGCGAGGACGCCAAGCGCTCAGAGCCGACGCCCTACGCCAACTACCCGAACCCCGCCGCCGAGCTCGTCGTACTGCGCCCTAGCGGTGACGGCGGCAGCGTCGGAACCCTCGGCGAGGAAGCCAGCGACGAGCGCCTACAGTTCGCCGACGCGCGCGAAACCAAGGGCAGCGCCCACGCCATGGCCAAGGCCTCCGGCTCGCGCCTCCTCTTCGCGACCAAGACCCTCGAGGCGCCTGTGCACCTTTCCGGCCACTACGACGTCAAGATCCGCGTCGCGTCCAGCACTCCCGCCGCCAACCTCTCGGTGTACCTCGTTTCCCTCCCTTGGGTCGAAGACGCCAAGAGCATCAACCGAAACCTCATCTCTCGAGGCTGGGCAGACCCCCAGAACTCCAAGTCCATGACGGAGAGCGCTCCGCTCGTGCCAGGTGAGTTTGTGGACCTCAGCTTCCGCCTCATGCCGGACGACCAGATCATCCCGGTGGGCGAGCAGATCGGTCTCATGATCTTCGCGACGGACCCCGAGTTCACGCTCCAGCCGAAGGACGGCACGAAGCTGACCGTGGATCTCGCTGGAACGGAGATCGCTCTGCCCGTGGTGGGCGGCGCCACCGCTTGGAAGGCGGCAGGCCAGTAGTCGCCGCTCCGCTGGTCTACAGCGGCAGCGACATGTGAATCTCGTCGGGGCGGCGATCACCGAGGCGAAGCGCCTTCGGCTCGCGCCCCCATACCTCAAACCCCAGCCCGAGGTAGAGGGCTTCCGCAGCGGCTGCCTCCGACGAAACGCTGAGTTGGATCTGCTCGACACCATCGAGTCCGCGCGCGTGTTCGATGACGGCTGCCATCACACGTGCTGCGGCCCCACGCCGTCGACCGGCGGGTCGCGTGTAGACGCCCCACACTTCCCCAACGTGCCGCCGCTTGAGCGAGTCCGGTCGGATGAACCCAGCGACGGACTGGCACTCGTCGTCCGCGTCGAAGAACCCGAACACCCCGTTGGTGGCGTGGGACAGAACTCCCTCGGCGAATGCCGCGTCCTGGAATTTGTCGTCCTCGGGAGATGAACCAAACGACGAGGGCGTGTCGATCAGCATCTCCGCCCGGATGGCTTGGTAGATAGCGGCGTCATGGGCACCGAGTCGCCTCACTTCCGCGGGCGCGCTCATTCCGGGTCGAGCACGACGCCGACGCGCTCGAGGTCGTCCTTGATCAGCTCGGCGATGCCGCGCGCGAAGGCGCGGATCTCGTACTGCGCGTCTTTCTTCAGGCGCTGCTCTAGGAAGTGGAGCACGCCTTGGAGGGACACCGTCCAGTAGGCCTGGGTGTAGAGGTTTTGGGGCAGGAGCATCCGCGCGATCTCCTTCGCGACGCCGCGCTCGATGCGCGCCTCGTACTCGGCAAAGGCCCGGTTGCACTCAGCCAGCATTGCGTCGTGCTCGCCCTTGTGGTCGAAGTCCGCCGGAAGATCCACCGAGGCCTGCTTGTTGCCGTGGGGCGGGTTCGCCCGCATCGTCCCAGGGATGTAGAACTCCGGCGTCCACTTCACGTAGCGGCCGGAGACCTCATTCCACGAGCAGCCCTTATCGGTGTCGAACATCACGTCGAACACCTCCAGCGAGACCTCTTGCCCCTCGACCTCGTAGGTGCGCCAACCGCTGCCGACCTGGTACTTGAAGGCCTGGCGAAACACGAAGAGCGGCGCCTTCCAGTGGAAGGTGTAGAACGAGTGCCGGTACGGCGACGTGTGCCCGTGCTCCCAAAGGAACGAGCAGAGCTTCTTGTCCTTCTCGTCAAAGCCCGCCTTCTGCTTGTCGTAGGAGATCCGCGCGCTGTTGACGACTTTCAGGGCAGGGTCCTGCTCCATCCGGTCCACGAGGGAGACGAAACCGATGCCGTCTTGGAGTACGTCAAGGGCGCCGACGGGCTGATCGATGGCTTGGGTGGACATAGGCGGCAGTATACGGCTCGCCCGGGGGTCTCAGTAGCTCAAAGGAGCCTCAACCAAGCGGCAGCTCGCACGCCTGCTCCGTGGCCAGGGCGCCCATGGGCGCGCGAGTCCCAATAGCGCTGATGGAGCACGACCCGCGGTCGCTCTATCCCGGGGAGCATGGCCCGCAGGACGCCGCGGGGGAGAGTTCCCTCGCGGTAGGACGCGAGGAGCACCCGGAAGGAGCCAGCGCCAGAGGCGTAGTTTCCAGCGTCCACCGCGAGCGTTCCGTGGAGCCAGCGAGCCTCGGCGAGGCGCCGCTGGAGGTCGGGGGCGGGCCCCTCGCCCCCGAGGGCCACGGCCGCCCCGGCCGCAAGGTCGCGGCCGAGGTCGCGCACGCCCGCCGCATGAGCGACGCGCGCGATGGAGAGCAGCGTCCGGCCGTCCAGATGGCCCCAGCGGGACTCGCTCCCAAGGGCGCGCCGGAAGAGCGCAGGCGCCCCACCGAGGGTCTTCAGCGCCGCGAGCTCAGAGGCCCAAAGGAACGCCGTTTCCACTCGGCGTCCGGACCGGAACTGCCTTGAACCACCGGTGCGCGCTACTTGAAGGGGCGCTTGAAGAACGGCGGCGAGGAGCGCGCCCACTTCTTCCTCCCCCAGCCAGTCGGCTCCTTCTCGGGACGATCCTCCGTGCTCGACGAGCAGCACTGCGAGGGACTCAATCAGCGTGCCCCGCACCGTCCCCAGCTGCCTCTCTTCCGCCCGCACAAGGTCCAGGCCAGCGAGCCTCCCCAGCGCCATCCGCGCGGCCTCGACAGAACGGTCCCGACACAGCCGCAGCGCTCGCGCAGCGTTAGCGGCTGCGTCGATCGTGCCCGCATCCGGCCCGACTCCCTCCAGCGCAGCGTCGAGCACGGAATCAAGCTCGGCGAGACTCCCTCGCCGTCCGAGCGCCTCGATCGCCGCCCCGCGCTCCGCTTCGTCGCTGCCCACCCCCGTCAGCTCCGCGAGGAAGTCGTCGATCCCCTCCCGGTCTCGAAGCGGGGGCGAGCCGAGCGCCCCAATGGCCCGCAATCGAAGCGCGCTATCCACGGCATCGAAGTCCCCCATAAGCACCTCTGCGCTCCGTGCGGCCACAGCTTTGGCTGCCGCTGGGCTCTCCCCTGCGCCGCGCTTCAAAAACTGCAGCGCCATCTCGAAGCGGACCCGACGGGGCAGCCTATGAACGAAGATCACCGCGAGCCGATCGCGCCCAGACGGTGACCTTGCAAGCAGGGCCACTGCCGTCTTCGGTAGCTGGGGACGCGCGTCTCCGCGGGCGTCGGGCCCGTGCAGTCTTTCCATGGACCGCAGCAGCGCCTCTTCGATCAGCGGCTCGGCCAGCTCGCGATCGACCGCGTAGAGAATACGGACCGCACGTGCGGCGCTGGAGTCGAACGGCAGGCGCGCAGGGTAGCCGGCCCGCGTCTCGATCCCCACGAGGCTCCGCTCGAGGAGGATCGCCACGCGCTGAAACACCTCGGCGTCCCCCGCGAAACCGGCGAGGAGCTCGACGCTCCCGGCTCCCACCACTTCCTTAGCGTCCCCTTCCAGCGACAGAAGACCAAGTAGCGCGCTTCGGTAGAGCGTCGCTGTCCGATCCCGTGGAAGCTGTGCGAGCCAGCGCCCCTGGCGCTCCGTCAAGGCGAAGCTCTCTCCCCCGTGACCCTCGCGCTCCCACGCGGCGAACAGTTGAAGGTCTAGGGACAATGGCTCAGTCGCCGCGCCGGTCCCCTCTGATTCGGGTCGCTCCGACTTCGCGAGCCAAGCGAAGGTCAACGAACGAATCGTCGCGTCCAAGTCGCGGAGCGCCTCCACCAGCGTCCCCTCAAGGTCCGATCGCCCGGCGTAGGCGTATCGGCGGCCCACCGCGCGGACAGCGGCTTCGCGTACCGAAACCGAAGCGTGACCAATCCAAGGGGCGAGGCCACCGATGAGTCGAGCCCCGCGTGGCCAGTCGTCCCGCCGGCCCAGCGTGTCCCAGAGCACCAGCGCCGCTTCCTCGTCGAGCCGCTCCCCCAGCACGAGCACCTCCGCGACCGGAAGGAGCCGCGCAGCCGTTCGGAGGCAGCGCTCGCGCGCGTCGGCATCGAGTCCCGTCCGGTCCGCTTCCGCTAAAAGAGACTCCCCTAGCTTCAGCACGATCCGGTGGACAGGTCTTCGATTCGACCCGCTCGCCAGTGCTTGCACCAACGCCTCCGCCACGGCGTCTAACTCGCCGCTTTCTAGATCATCCGAGCTTTGGGCGATCACGGCTACGACCGCCGCCGGCTCTGGTGCAGCTACCGACAGCTGATCTCGAACGTGCGCGACTAGCTGTACGCAGGCGAGCGCGCCCGCCTCCACGGTCGCATCTTCTAGGGCCCCGACCTCTTCCAGTGAGAGCGGCAGCGCGACGATGTCCTCAAAGAACCCGAGCACCGGATCCCAACCGCCGCGGTCCGCCTGCTCAAGCTCCTCCGCCGCGACTGGCAGCGACAGGAGCGAGTCGAAACGGCGCCCGCCGCCGCTGCGCAAGGCCAGACGAAAGAGCCTCCCCGCTTCCGGCGCCTCACCCGCGAGCAGCTCTTGCTCCAGCAGCCGGCTCGCTCGACCGCCCACCGCGCTCTCCTCCAGCGTCCAAGCCGCAAGTCGCTCCAAAGCTGCCCAGCGCTCCGCCCCAAACGATGAACGCAGGCCGCGGCTCAGCCGTAGCTCGAAATCCTCCGCCGACGCCAAGGTCCACGGGAGCACCCGGAGCTTGGCCGCGACCAGCTCCACTCGGTCCGCGGGATCGGCTGCAACGAGCGCTGCTGGCGCCGGGGCGCCCGCGCGCGCGTAGGCCTCCAAGAGCGCCACAGCCTGGCGCCAGTCGCCCGCCTCCGCTGGAGACCCTAGCGGGCGATCCGGCTCGGCCATCAACGACCGTGCGACGGCGCGGATCTTCAGCTCCTCCACCACGTCCGCCTGACGCGCCAGCGCAGGCGAGGCGGCCACGAGCAGCCCCACCCAGAGCCATAAGGGGATGACCTTCGAGATCCGCTGAATCAATGCAGCGTCACCCGTCCGATCTCCACCCCGTCCCAGTTGCGCAGGGTTCGCTGGGCGTAGCGCTCGAGGGCACGTGCGGCACTGTCTTCGATCAGCTCGAAGCGACGCAGGAGGCCCACGACCACCGCGTGCAGCCCCCGCAGTCCTCCGTCGTCCATCTTGACCGCCAACCCCAGATCGCGGCCGGGCACGCCGATGGTGTAGACAGCCTCCGCGCCGATCTTCGGGAAGAGCGCGCCACCGGATGCCTCGACGAGCGCAGTGCAGAGTCGCTTCGAGCGACCGGCGAGTAGCACCGGGTGCCTGCGCACTGATTCCACCACGCGTTCAGCCGCCGCGCGACGCTTCGGCGCGAGCCCATCGGGCGTCGTGTAGCGAGCGAAGGCCGCGGCGACCGACCGAAGGGGCATGCGAAACGTCGGCGCACTGCAGCCGTCTACGGCGCGGCCGAGGCTCTCCGGCGTGACGTCGCACATCTCAGCGACGGCCGCGCGCACCAGAACCTGTGACGCCGACTCAAAGTCCAGGTAGCGCGCTGGATCGGCCGCGAGGTGCTTGGTCAAGGCCAAGAAGCCAGCGTGCTTACCCGAGCAGTTGTTGTGGATTCGGCCCGGTTCGCCGCCGCGTTCCGCGAGGGCGAGGCGCGACGGCACGTCCCCGGGGGGCTGGGGCCCGCACCCGAGGTCGGCTTCCGTCAGCCCGATGCGCGCGAGGAGCCCCGCGGCGGTCTCGACGTGGCAGTCCTCCGCGTTGTGGGAGGACACCGCGAGCGCGACTTCCCCGTCGGTCACGCGGAACCGCTCGGCGGCACCTGACTCGAACAGCGGCAGGACCTGCAGACACTTGACGGCACTGCGCGTAAAGAATGGATGCTCGATGGCCCCAGCTTCTTCCAGCACCTGACCGCTGGAGTCCACGAGGCACCAGGATCCGCGGTGCACAGACTCCACATGGCCGCCGCGCCAGACGGACGCGAGGACGGGGGCGTCGGGAAAGACGATCTCCCCTTCGGAGCTCATCTTCGACCCCATGGATTCACTCGCCGCCCCGTTCATGCCACCTAGTTTCACCTTGGAGTTAACGGGTCACAAGGCCAACTGGTTCACAACTAACGAAGTTGGGGATCTCCGCTTTGGGATTGGACCAGAGAACATCCATAGGGAGGGGAGTTCACGGTTGTTCGGCGCCCCGCTGAGGTCATACTCGGACGGGGTGTCACGGCCCCCCCCTTCCCCATGGCCCATTCCGAATCACCTTTTCCGGACGACTCGTTCTCGAACCCCACGCTCGTGCCCCTGCGGCTCGTGCGCGTGGTGCTCCGTGAGCGCTCCGATCAGCAGTGGATCTTCCTCGCGGAGGACGACCCATCGAAGGAGGGGAACGAGCGCGGATTTCCCATCGTGATCGGCACCGGAGAGGCCGCAGAGATTCATCGCTTGGTCTCCGGCGTGACGCCGCCTCGCCCCCTCACCCATCAGCTCACGGCGGCGGTGATCGAGTCCCTCGGCAGCCGCGTCCTCGGCGTGGACATCGTCGACCTGAGTTCGAACACGTTCTACGCGCGGCTCCGGCTCGCCGTTCCCGGGACGGACGGCTCCCTCAGCCAAGAAGTCACCGTGGACGCCCGCCCGAGCGACGCCCTCGCCATCGCCCTCCGCTGCGGCGCTCCGATCCGGGTGGCGGAAACGGTGCTCGAGCAGGTGCGCACGGACAAGGCGCAGGACATGTTGTCGGGCGACGCTTCCTTAGAGGCTGACACTCTTTCCGAAGAGACGGACGAGATCGACGACGACCCCGCGGAAGAGGACGATCCAGAAGCCGGCGACCCCGGCGCTACGTTCGAATTCGACGAATGAGCGACCCGACCATCGGCCCTGGGACGGGAGCGCTGCACGGCGGAAAGTGGCCGTGGTTGGGGATCTTGCTGGTCACGCTAGTGGCGCCGCTTTTCCTGCGCCTCTGGCCCATCGCCCACGGCGAGCCACGGCCGAGCTATGTGCCCGACACGCACATCGTCAAGAACGCGCTCAACATGGCGAACGACAAGGACCTTGTTCCGCGCGCCGGCAAGTACTCCAGCTATCCGTACCTCCTGTCCTACACGCTGCTCCCCGTTTACGCAGCCGAGTACGTGCGGGGCCGTGTGGTCGGGGATTGGTCAGGCGCGGGTGAGTTCGGGATGGAGCTCAAAGAGAACCCGTGGCGCGCGCACTACTTGGCGCGCATCACCGTAGCCGTGATCTCCGCGAGCGCGGCTTTCTTCATCTTCATGGCGGCGCGCGCGGCAGGCCTTGGCGTCGGCGCTTGGATCGCCGCGTGGCTCGCGGCCACTTGCCTGCTCCACGTGCACCTCTCCACCCACGAGCGACCTTGGGCGCCCTTGGCGGCTCTCCTTGCGGCGACGGCGTGGGGAGCTGCCGCTCACGTTCGCACCGGATCGACCCGGTCGCTCATCGGGGCAGGCGCCGCCGCAGCGGGGGCGTTTTGCATGAACCCAGCCGCCGGGCTGGCGCTCCTCATGGCGGGCGCCAGCTGGGCAGTATCACCAAGACCTGAGCGCGACCGAGCCAAGAGCCTCGGCGCCGCCTTCGGTTCGCGGGTGCTGCGCGGTTTCGCATGCGTGGGCCTCTTTGTCGCCCTAGCCCTTCTTCTTGGCTACCCCTTCTACCTGCGCTACGGCGAAGGGGCCGTGGACAAGACCAACGCCGAGGAGCTCATCACCGAGAACATGCTCATCCTCAAGATGGGCGGCACCATGATGAAGCTGGGCCTCAGCGCGGACGTGCTCAAAGCTCTGACTCTGAAGTTCATCGGCTACGACCCCGCGATCTTCTTCATGGGCGTTCTCGGGCTCTTCGGATTTCTGCGCCGGCGCGCGCTCTGGCCAGTGGCGGCGTTCATGCTCGTCTGGGGCGTGCTCTTCATGGCCGGGGTCAACGAGCAGATCCGCTACGTTCTGCCCATGGCGCTGCTCATGGTGCTTCCGGCGGGGGTCTTCGCCGAGCGGCTCTGGCGCTGGCCCGTGGGCAGGGCCTTGGTGGCAGTGCTGATGGCGCTGCCCCTCGTGCAGGCCCTGCGCCTCGGGCACGTGCTGCGCCAGCCGGACACGCGCGCGGTGGCGGAAGCCCTGCTTTCGGAGTTGCCCAAGGACGCGCTTGTGGCCGTGGATGTGTACGGGCCGGTGCCGCCGCAAACCCTGGCCGCGCTGAAGGTGACCCAGCGCCTCCGTGAGCGCTCTGGCTCCGAGCTCTACGGCCGTGAGACCCATCGCCTGATGATGCTGGAGGCGAATCAAGAGCAGCCCCGCGGCCTCCCCATCCTGCCCATGGAAAACGCCTTCGAGTACCAGCTGCTCACCGGCGAGACCTGGTTGCGCGAGCCCGCGGACGCCGCCGCCGGAGCAGCCATGGATCTCGGCGAAACCGCCCTCTCGGCCTTCGCCGCCATGGGAGCGACGCACTTCCTCGCCACCGATCGGTCGCCGGACGACGGCGTTCCCCCGCCGCTCTTCGAAACGCGACCCGAGGCTGGCGCGCAGTCCGACTTCAGGAAGCTCCCGCCCCTCGACAACCTAGGCGCGCCGGTCTGGACGGTGCATCCGGGCTGGACCGTCGCGTCGACTCCCGAGGATGCGGCGGACGTCCCCGATGCGCACCTTCCCACAACGCTCAAGTTCCCACTGCGTGACCTTTGGCGGGTGAAGCGCCCCGGCCCAAAACTCGAGCTCTACGCCCTGCCTATTCGCTAGCGAAGAGCATGAGCTTGATCGTCTCGGCGGCGCGCGCCGAGTGCAAGGGGTCGTCCGTGTCCCGCGCGCGGCCGTGCGAGGCTGAGGTCGTGAAGGTCTCGAGATGTCGCAGGCCAGCATCAGCGCCTAGCTGGGCGACGTGATCGGGCTCGCGCATCCCAATGCGCTCCGGCAGGTCGGACACCAAGAGTGCGATGACGCCGCCCTCGGCAAGGTGCGCCGGTGCGCCGCCCAAGAAGCGCTCCAGGGTCCGGCCCTCTTCGTCAAACACGGCACGATCGAGCCGCGTGCGCGGCGTCTCCGGCACCCACGGCGCATTGAAAACGATGCAGTCGAAGCGTCCGCCATCGGGAAAAAGGTCCGCCTCCACGGCTTCGAACTGGTCGCTCAGCCCGAGGCGCTCCGCGTTGTCCGACGCACACCGAATCGCTCGGGCATCCATGTCCGTGCCGACCGCGCGACTGGCTCCTCGCTGCAGAAGCACAAACGCCAGCACGCCCGTGCCGCATCCGACGTCAAGCACCGCTCCACCGTCGACGTCGAGGTGCGCCAACAGATCCACGTACGCGCGCCGCGTCGGGGAAAACACGCCGTACCGCGGGACAAGTCGCCCCTCGAGCCCTGGGACGTCGAGTCCCTTGGCCGTCCACTCCGCAGCGCCCATGGCCCCAAGCAGGGTGGTGAGCGACACGACGCGTGGGACCTCGGATGGCCCCCATGCGAGATCGACGGCCCCGCGGGTCTCGGGAGCGCGCCGCAGGTCGAGGCTCCCGTCTGGCTCTAGCAGAACCATCAGCCCCCCGAGGGTCTCCGCTTTCTCCCGGGTGGCGGCGCGATCCTCCTGCCACTGGGCCAAGAGGTCTGCCCCGACGGAGCGCGAACTCAGCCCCTTCAACCTGCGGCGCAGGGCACTCAAGAGCTGGCGTGCGCCCGGGAACCCGCCCGTCCACAGCAGCTCCTTCCCCGCCTGCAGCATCCGGAGCGCCGCATCAGCCCGTGTTTCTTCATCCACCGGCTCTAGGCCAGTGGGTTCGGGCTGTCCTGACTCACTGATGAAGCCAGCGCTGCGGCCATCAGGGAGCGCGATCATCGCAGTACTCTACGCCGCGACCGCCCGGCGGACTCCCTCTTCGCCAGAATCGACCCGCGGCAGCTCGCATCTACGGAGCCTGGCGCTAAGCTCTTCCCCGAGCGGTCCCCCTAAGGGGGACCGATCGAGGAGGCGTGGCAGAGCCTGGCTTAATGCACCGGTTTTGAAAACCGACGTGGGGCAACTCACCGGGGGTTCGAATCCCTCCGCCTCCGCCACTTCCCCGTAGCGTCCGAGCTTAGCTGGGCGCTACGGGGAGGATCTCCCCAGGAGATCCTCCGGGTCGCGCAGCGAACGGTGCTGAACCGTCGCCGTTCCTGCCGGCCCGACTTGGCTGCTCTACCTCGGCGCAGCGACTTCTTGGGAGGTGTAGGCATAGCCGACCGCAAGTCGCCCGTCGGCCGACTGCGACACAGCGTAGGCGTCCTGGGTGCCTGGAGGCGCCTCCAAGAGCACGAGCCCTCCCCATGAGCTCGAGAAAGAAAAGCCCCCAATGACCGAACCGTCCTCGTTCGCGCAGGTCGCGTAGGCCCAGTCGATGACGCTCGGCAGTGCCAACTGCGTGGCCGGTCCACCGTCGATCCAGGCCTACGGCTTGCCGTTGATCCCGTTGTAGCTACCCGCCACCAAGACAAGGTCGCCGGCTTGGCGCCCGCTACTTTCAAGCCAGCGTAAAAGACTAGACTCCCATCGCGTCCCCACGTCGTAGCTCCCTCCAACACAGCGAACGTTCCGGCGCCTGCACCACGCACCAACTTTCCCGGCGTAGCGCACCCTGTTCGACTCAACGGTATAGGTCATCTGCCGCAGATGATAGCGGGGCTGCTATCCGCACCCCAAGGTCGAGGGCGCCATCGCACTAGACGATGGGAAGAGTCTGCTCTACTCCGCCATTCGGTAGCCAAGCGATGAGACATTCGATGTTGGCTTCATCAATGTCGAAGAGCGCGGAGACGGCGCGTCGGTAGTCCTCTAGTTGTTCACGGTGGCGGTAGAGCACCTCGGGGCCGCCGCTTGCAGCGTCCGTCTTGTAGTCAACGATCTGGGCACGCACCACGGCGCCGTCTTCCATGTGGAGGAGCAGGCGGTCGATCGTCCCGCGCCAGCGCATGGGGTCCCGGTCTAGGTCCGTGATCTCTACGTCAAAGAGGCGTTCGGTCACGAGGCGGTACTCCGTCGTGGGCTCCGAGAAGAGCGGCGCGAGCGCCGGCGACTTCACCGCGGAGTGGAAGCGCGCAAGGGCCTCGTCCACCTGGGCATCGTCCGGAGAGATCCGCGTGCAGACGGCGCGGAGCTCTTCGTCGGTACGAGGCGCGTCGCTGGACCAGTGGTAGTCCTCGAAGAGCGCGTGAACCAAGACGCCGAGCCGCCGGCCGCTATCCTGTGCGGGCGACCAGAGGTCCGTCCCCGCGAGTGCGCCCACCGACTCTTCACGTCCAGAGAAGAGGTGCCGCTTGACGGGTGCGACCTGGAGCTCCGTGGTGCCTTCGCCGTACCCAGCCTTGAGCGCCAGTGGAGCCTCAGCGACAAAAGCCTCTTGCGCCGCCTTCTGACGGCTCGGCGCCGTCGACCAGCTGGGGTCAGAGCCGGGATGTTCCCATAGCAGCGACGCCTGCTCCTCTTCCGTTTCAGCGTCAGGGTCCCCGTCGCGACGGCCTTGACTGAGCTTCAGCAGAGGCTCCGCAACGAGGCTCGCGTGCTGCAGCGGCGGCACCTTGGCCGAGCTCGACGGTGCCGGCACGATCATCTCCACCACGTGCACCGCGCGGGTGATCGCGACGTAGAGCCCCGAGAGCGCGTCCGTCATCGCCCGCTGCTCCTCGGACCGGTAGAGGTCACGCAGCTGCTCATGGTGATCTGCGACCTGCTTGTTTGGACAGGCGGTGGCCACGGTCGGCGGGTCGACCTCCGAACGGCGTCCGCCGATGAAGCTCGATGGCGTGAGGCGCAGGCCCTTGCCCAGCTCCGGCAGCACGACGATGTCAAACTCTAGGCCCTTCGAGGCGTGGATCGTCATGACCTTGACGGTGGAGGCCGTCGGATCGGGCACGCGCGTCTCGCGGATCGAATCCACGAAGTCCACGGGGCGCAGCCCCGGTCGCCCGTCAAAGGTCAGCGCCAGTTCCACGAGCTGCTCAAGGCGGCGCAGGTCCCAGGCCGTGCTCGTCTCTGCTAGCAGCGCAGCGTGCAAGTCCACGAACGCCCCGTAGCCTTGACGAAGCAGATCCTGCCGAACGCGCCGGGACGCGCCGTGGGCCGCCAGCTCACCCTCCTTCGCACCGATGTCGTCCAAGGCAAGGCCGTAGCGCTCCGCAAACGGAGAGCGCGCCACTTGAAGCGCGGCCACGCCGTCGCCGGGGTGATCGCCCAGCTGCAAGAGAGCCAGGATCCAGGTCACCCCAACGGCGTCGGTCAGTGGGTTGCCGCCCTCATCGCTCGCCTCGATTCCGTGGGTTCCAAGGAGGTAGCGCATGCGCGCGATCTGGGACCTCGCCCGTACGAGGATCGCGATCGACGCGTCAGGGTGGGTTTCCTTCAGCTGAACCACGCGTTCCACAGCTAAGAGCGCGCAGGGCTCCAACGTCTTCTCGACCTTCTTCAGCGCCGGACGCGCCTGCCACAGGCGCGCTTCCCCAGCGAGTTCGGTGCGGGCCGTGGTGTGCTCCGCGAAGTCAGCCGCCCACGCCACGGTCGCGTCGCGCGCCGCCCGGCGATCGGGCCCCTGAAGGCACTCAGCCTCGACGATGGACTCAAAGACGCGGTTGGTCGTATCGAGCACGATGGCGGAAGAGCGGTAGCTCATGGACAGCGACTCAGGCTCCAGCACCGGATGCCGTTGCGCCATGCGCTGCAGGAGACGCGAGTCGCCCCCGCGCCAGCCGTAGATCGATTGCTTGACGTCCCCCACGCAGAAGAAGCTGCGCTCCCCGGTCCCGTCGCCGAGCACCTCTTCGGCCAGGGGCAGCAAGAGTTGCCACTGGCTCGGCGCGGTGTCCTGGAACTCGTCGAGAAGCAGATGGTCGAGGCGCGCGTCCAGGCGGTAGCCAAGCTCCGTCGTCCACGTCTCACTGGTTTGCCGCGCAGGCCCGTGGAGGAGTGCGCGAGGAAAGTCCTGGAAGCGGTACGCGCCCAGCTCCGCGCGCAGTCCGCGGTCGGCAGACTCGAAGTGGGCCAGGAACGCCTCGGACGCATGGTTGCGCTCGATGAGCTCCTGGACGCGCTGAACGATCACCTGACGCGCGATGGTCACGAGTGCATCCTTGAGGTCCGATTCAATCTCGTGACGGTCGTAGGGCTCATCCGCGAGAGCCTTCACCACGAGGGGAGACTTCAAGACGCTCGACGGCAGCGCGTCCGTGTCAGCCGCCGCCACGAGCTCGCACACGCTCTTCAGCGTGCTCTGCCACCTCTTAGCCGGCGTGCCGCCCTTGGTCAGCGGCGCCTTCGCCTCCTGCAGCACGCGAATCGCGTCGCCCACCTCCGGCCCCGATGGACCCTCCATGGACGCGATGCGACGCCACGCCCCTGGCGCCGCGTCCCGCGCAATTTCCTCGGCTTTCTCGACCGTCTCAACAAGCGCACGCTCCGCGCCGAGCTGCTCTGTTCCACGGGTCATCCCGCGGAGAAGCTCGAGGCGCTCGGCGAAGTCCAGCCCGTCCAGCACCCGCGCGACCGCCTCCGAAACGAGCGCGCGTTCCTCTACGACGTCCGTGATACGCCACTCCGGCGCAATCTCCAACTCCATCGCGAAGAGCCGCGCCAGCCGTACGAAGAACGCGTCGAGGGTGCGAATTTGAAAGCGATCGATGCGCCGCACAAGGGCGCCGAGCACCTGGGTGCAGTGCTCGGCGGTCAGGCCGCCTGCGGCTGCCTCCGGGTTCAGTCGCTCGATCGTCTTGATCAAGAAGCCGCGGGCCGCCTCTCCCTTCGAATCGTCCTGGGCAGCCTCGCGCACACGCCCCAGCACACGGTCGAGGATCTCCCCCGCCGCCTTCCGCGTGAACGTCGTTGCGAGGACGCGGTCTGGCTCAACGCCGCACACGAGCAGCCCCGCGAAGTGGTTCGCGAGCTGAAACGTCTTACCGGTTCCCGCCGACGCCATCAGCAGCCGGTGTGGATTCACGATGTCGGACGCGAGGGCCGTATCGAAGAGCTCCGCCTGATCGCTCACGCTGCACCCCCTTGGCCGCTGAAGCTCTCCGCTTCGTCGTCCGCCGCATCGGGCGGCACCACCAGACCGATCCCGAGAAGTTCCTCTTCGATCGGCTCCATGAAGCGCAGCTTGCCGATGTCCCTGAACTCCTTGTCACGGATCCTTTGAGCGACATCCCGCGCTGCGCCGAGCGCCCCCTCGATGACCCCGTAGTCCCAGCCCTTAACGAGCTTCAGCTCCACCGCCGACCCGTCCCCAGGCAGGTTCAGGTACCCGAGCTCGGGCACTTTCCCGCCCTTCTCAAGATTCCCCGTGAGCCCTTGCGTCATGTGAGCGTAGAGCGGCAGCTGCAGGTCGAGCCATTCGGTGGTGCCCTCTTTCTTGTTGACCTTGCGGTGCACCTTCTCTGGGTCGCGACTCTTGTGGCTCGTCTTGTAGTCGAGCACGCGCCAGTGCCCGTCCACGTGCTGATCGATGCGGTCGATCTTGCCCTTCACCCAGATCGGCTCGGCGCCCTCCATCGAGAGCGCCACGCAGCCCTTGCTGTCGGACTCCGCGTTCGCGTTGGGGCTCCACTCCACCTCGCGGATGCGCCACCCGTCGGCGGCCGTGGACGCCTGCCACTTCGCGAAGCTCTGCATGCGCAGCTTGAGCTGTTCGATCTGAAGCGGCACGGCCGGCAGGACCTCATCGGGGAAGAAGCGCTGCCTCTGTCGCATGACCTCCTTCTCGAGGAAGCGATAGATCACAGCTGGGTCCTCTGAGTCCTTCGCCTTGCTGCGCGCAAAGGCCTCCAGCACTTCGTGGGTGAACGTCCCGAAGCGCCTCGGGTCCATCTCGCCGAGACGGTCATCGACGCTCTCCGCGCGGAGGATCCGCCGGACGTGGAACAGGGCGGGGGACTCGAGGTAGGCCTTGAAAGCCGTGACGGCGAGGGCCGCAGGCGCGGGGCGCTCGAGCACGTAGTCCGGGAATTCATCGTCCACGTCCTCCGTAGAGCGCTCAACCGGAGCAAAGGCCAAGGGGCTCAGCGCGTGGTCCACACGGTCGCCGGCCTCCGACGGGTCGCACAGGAAAGCGAGCCGCGTCGGGAAGATCGGATCTCCGTCCCGGGTTTGGCGGCCGCTTACGAACGTGACGCGCTCGCCCCGTGACGCGAGGAGAGCCTCGGTGATGTAGATATCCCGCGCGGTGCGACGTTCGTCGTCCTCCAGCCCAAGAAGTCCCCGTATGCGGTCCGGCAGGAACGAATCGCTGCCGGAGGACGCTGGCACGCTGCCCTCGTTGAAGCCCGTGACAATCATGTGCGGCGCAGAGTCGAGGAGCAGCTCCAGCCAGCCGAGCAGCTCCACCGAAGCCTCGCCCGCCGGCACGGGAGCTGGCGGCACCATGACCTCCGCCTCCCCCACGCGCAGGAGCAGTCCAATCGCCGCCGCCGGGCTCGCGTTCCCGGCGATTTCGGCGGGCGTACCCTCGAGAGTGATCAGCGCAGCGGCGGCGCCCTCCAAGGAAGCCCGCAGAACCCGCGCGTCTTCGGCCTCGGCCTCGGTCACGCTATCCTCTAGCAGCGGATGATCTGTGTAGATGGCGGAGAGCGACTGGCGCAGGTCGTCGACCGCCCGTGCCATGGTGCGCGGCTCGCTGGAGACCAGGGGGCCGAGGAGCCGATCAAGCGCTTCCATTAGTGGCTCGATGTCCCTGCGCCTGCGCGCGTCGTCGGGCACGTCGGACTCCGTCAGGTTGAATCTGCGCGGAAGGTGCTCTGGGCGGTAGTCGTCTACGCGCAGGACAGGATCGAAGTCGAGCATCCCGGCCAGCACTCGCTCGAGGTCTGGATGACGAACGAGCGCCGCGAGTGCCGCGGAGGAACGGGTCTCCAGAAAGAGACGCAGTCCGGCGAGGAGCCGAGCGGGCGCGGTCAGTGAAAACGGAGTCCCCGCCGCGTCGCGGGCACGCACGCCCCCGGCGTCGAGCCGGCGCACGAGGTAGGGCACCACCTCTTCATCCGCGACGCCGATGACGAGGTCGCCCGCGTGCTCCAGTCCTTCACTCTGCGCCGCGACCGCCACGGTGAGCCTGGCCTGATCCTCCGGCGTCCGCACCACGCGCCATTGTTCCAATGGCAGCGGAACGTTCCGATTCGTCCAGGCCTCGGTACGCAGCGCCCCAAACTCGTCGAAGCCACCGGCGTGTGCTTCGCTGGCGAAGATCAACGCCCTCGGCTGCGTCTCGAGCTCTCCCAGCGCGCGTCGAAGAAGGCCGCTGATGTCGACGATACCCACGAGGACCACCTCGGCAGAGCGATCCAACTTGCCCGATGTCAGGGCCGCATAGCGCCCTTCGTGGGGATCGAGCTGGCCGAGGCTCTCAAGCTCAGCGCGCCATGCTTCCTGGACCGTGCCGAGTGCCTCCCAGCGCCGCAGCTCAGAGGCAGGCACCGCGCCGCCTGCGCGATCCGATCCGAGCAGCTCGCGCACTCCTTGAAAGTCGTAGCCCTCGATCGCTAGCTCGGCATGCACCGTTCGGAGCCCCTCCGCGATACGCCACCAAGCCGAGCGATCGGACCGTGGCGGGACCTGGGCGACGAGACGTGAGAGCACGTCGGGCTCCGCGCGGTGCAGCGCGCGCTCCCATGCGAGCGTGCGCGTCGCGCGATCCGCGGAAGGCGCACTCGTCTGCAGCAGCTCGTCAACGAGCCGGCCCTGGGTGAGCACGCGCGGCGGAAAGAATCCCTTCACCCCTCGCTCCGACGCGGCGGCGCTCAAGAGTCCCAGGAGCGTACGCCCCGCCCTTGCGCCCGGCACCGCGACCAGGACATGGGCCAGATCCATGGGCCCCTCAAGGTCCTCCACAATCGCCCGCGCGGCGCGTTCAAGAAGCGGTCCTTCCCAGCCGAGAAACCGGCGGTTCGCTGTCGTCGAGCCAAGTGAAGCCATAGCTCCGCAGCTTAACTGGACGAAGAGAGTCAATCACGCGCCGCCCGCCGAAGGCGGTGTAGGAAAGCGACCGCGACGATGTGGGCGCTGCCGTTGGGACTCTCGCTAGCTACCTCAAGAGGATCGAGGTCGAGCTTGAGAAGTTGCTGGTAGCGGTGGGGTTCAGGTCGCGGTACCACGCCTGGAAGTGCCAGTTCTCGCCGGCCATGGTAGAGACCGAGCCTGTGGGCGAGGGGAAGTCCGAGAGGTCGAGTTGGAGGTGGATTCGGCCCAGGGACAGCGCTGATCGAACCTCGCCCGCTCGGCTGAAGCGGCCGATCGTGCCCCCGAGGCAAAGGTCCCCTTGGCTGCCCCCGGCCCCCGGGGTGAAGCCACTTGTGAGACTTCCAAGGTAGAAACCAACGGAGTCCACAGGGACCCCTGTAGTCAGGAGCAACAGCTCGTTCACGATGCGGTCCGGAGAGCCAACAAGCTGCGTCTCAGCCGCCACTCCCGTGGAATTCGGCTGTGCGGCACAGCCAGCCCTTCCAGCAGCTGCGACGGCAATTCGACGAGCACGCCCACTCGTTGTGAAGGTTCCAGCGACGTAGTCTCCGATAAAGACAGAGCCCATGGAGTCCGAAGCCAGCGCAAGGATCCCTGAAGACCGGTTGGCGCCGGTGGGATAGAACTCTTCACGCAGGCGTGCGCCGAACTCGTCGAAGATCAGCAGATAGCTCTCGAGGCTGCCACCTTCATGGGCCCGGCGTCCACCAAGCGCGAACGTCCCGTCCTCGATGCGCGTGAGCGAAGAGGCCTCGTCGTCCGACGTGTTGTTCGGGACGAGATCAACGTCAGCAATGCGGGCACCGAGCGGGTCGCGAATGATGCACTCGTAGCCGCCATCCAAGAGAATCCGAAACTCGACGTACCCGCCGCTGTTCGTTCGCTCCACGGCCGCTACACGACTTCTAGTGCCTAGCTCGGCATGACGCCAAGCGAGCTGGCCGCTCGCGTCGAAGCGAGCAATGAGTGTTCCGAAAGTCGCCGGAAAGCCGCTGAGCGCGAACGTCACCCCGCCCACGAGCGCACCACCAGCGCCATCCGAGCTAACGGAGCGAAACTCGGCAAGTCGACTCGGATCGACGTCGTCCCCGATGCGTTCGACCCACTGTTCCGCTCCTGTAGCATCGAAACGAGCGACGAACGCATCGTTCGCACCAGCGATCGTGGGAGAGCCAAAATCGTCGCTGGTTGTGCGTCCCACGACGTAAACACCGCCCACCCCGTCCGAGGCGATCCCGCGTGAGAAGTCGTTTCCCGTCCCGCCGATCCGCGTGGACTGAAGAGTGACTCCTCGTTCGTCCGTTCGCAGGAGAACGCCGTCACGCAGGGTCGAAGCCACCTGGGTAGAGTCGTCGTAGAGAACCCAAGCGCCTCCTCGCCCATCCGCGCAAGCCCCTTTGATAGTCGTCTGCGGCCCGTCCGGAATCACCACCCGCCCGGTCTCGACCCCTTCGGCGTTCACGGCGATGAGCGTCGATGGAGAGACCAATAGAAGGCCCCCGGCCCTGGTGGGCACCATGGCGATGGCGGCCGTTCCTTGCGGCGGCAAGACCGCGGAATAGATCGTCTCTTGAGCAAGAGCGGAGGGAGCCAAGGAGAGAGCGAGGAAGAGCTTGGCTGCGAGCAATCGAGGCATAGTTTGTGCGAGGCTTGGGGGAATGGGCTCCCAGGGCTAGCGCTACCGAGAGCCCACGACTACGGCACTAGCCGGTTTCTCGAGGTAAGAAGTGGCCTGAGAAGTTGCGAGCGCAGAGCGTATCACATTCCCACACGATCGAGTTCACCGTCGCTGGGTGGCCCTACCAGGATGCCCTAAGGCTCCGCAGGGCCTGCTAGAGTCTTCACCGATGTCCTTCGACACGGTTACGTTCTGGGTGTTCTTCGCCGCCGCTTGGGCGTGTTGGCGCTGGCTTCCTTACGGCTTGGCTAGGACCTCCCTGTGCGGCTTTAGCCTCTTGTTCTACGGCTGGTGGGACGTGCGTTACGTGCCGCTGCTCGTGGTGTCGGCGACGCTCGACTTCTGGATTGGAGGTCGGCTTCATCGGTCGACCAGCGCTGCTTCGCGCCGGGCACTCGTCACCGCGAGCGTGGTGCTCAACCTGTCGATCCTCGCGTTCTTCAAGTACACGCCGTTCGCGGCGCGCAGCTTGGGAGACATCGTTGGCTTCGACGGCCGATCCGCGTTCTTCGAGACCTGGGTCGTCCCCGTAGGGATCTCGTTCTTCACGTTCCAGACGATGAGCTACACGATCGATCTCTATCGACGCCGCGTGGCTCCGGCGCAAAGCTACCGGGACTTCCTCCTCTACGTCTCCTTCTTCCCCCAGCTCGTCGCGGGCCCCATCGTGCGCGCCGCGACGTTCCTGCCCCAGCTCCAAAATCGCTCACGGATATCAAGCCTGCGCGTACGCCACGGAGTCTACCGCTGCATCGAAGGCCTGTTCCTCAAGGTGGTGGTCGCCGACGGTCTTGCACCTGCGGTGATTCGGTCGTTCGATCAGGGCGCAGAGCAGCTCTCGCCGGCCGGCGCGTGGTACGCGGCCATCCTCTTGGGCGCGCAGATCTTCGCGGACTTCGCGGGCTACACCGGAATCGCCATCGGCGTCGCCTGCCTGATGGGCCTGCGCTTCCCAGAGAACTTCCGCGCTCCGTACATCGCCACCAGCCTGTCGAACTTCTGGACGCGCTGGCACATCTCCCTGTCGTCCTGGCTTCGCGACTACCTGTACATCCCCTTGGGGGGCAACCGCCGCGGCCCGGTGCGCACCTACGTCAACCTGATGATCGTGAT
>CAYQKK010000051.1:6774-45161 GCA_964417955.1 uncultured Planctomycetaceae bacterium | reverse complement strand
GCTGCTGCGCGAAACGCAGTGGTCTGTCGATTCTTAGCGCTTATTTCAGGCCTAGAGCGACGCGCCGAGGGTGAACGCTAGCTGGCTGTAGTCGGTGTCGAAGGTCTGGTCGAAGAGATCGACCCTCGCTCCGAACACGCGGCGGAAGTCTACGCCAAGGAAGAACGCGTCGTTCAGGTCGAACTGGACTCCGCCATGGAGGTACGCTCCGACGGTGTTGTCGTCCTGCTCGACTTCATTGAAGCCTTGCCGGCGGCGCTCGGAAATGTTGATGAGCGTGCCGCCGCCACCGATGTAGGGGCGGATGTTGGACTGTCCGAATTCCGCGCGGAACCCGGCGTAGATCTCGGCCATGTCCCTTTCGACGTTGAAGATGCCGCCAGCGAAGCCGCCGCCAGCAGGCAGCGTCACGTTGTCTTCGTCGTCACGTCCGATCCCGAAACCGAACTCGAACCCGAGGGATCCGGGCTCGGGGACCTGGCTGAATTCGACGCCGAAGGCGAAGGGGTTCTCGGCCGCTTCGAACAGCGCGTCGTTGAGTCGCCGCCTTCCAAAGAGGAACGAGATGCGTCCATTGGGCTGGCTGGTGTAGTCACCGCGCTCGTGGGGGGGGCCGGCGTCGATGAATGGATCGTCGTAGTAGCCGTCTTGGTTCGAGCGGCCGCGGCCCACGGGCTCGGGGCTGTGCGAGGCGGGCTCTGGCGTTCCACGCCAGTCTCCCGCTCGCGGGGTGGCGAAGCGGCCGTCGTCAAAGCGGCCGTCGTTCCTTCGCGGTTCGTTCCAGCGGGACTCACCCCAGCCAGAGCCTTCTGAGCGGGAGTCTGCGAGGCGGAGCTCGCGGTCATCGACGTAGCCATCCCGTAGGTTTCGGTCGTCGCGATAGCCAGGCTCGGCGTACGGGCGGCGTTCACTGCGGCGCCCGTCCTGTCGATACGCTATGGAGCGGGACGCGCCGACCATGGGGGGCGGCGTAACGCACGACGAGAAGAAGAGGAGGGCGGAGAGGGGCGCCAGGGCCTTGATGCTGACTCGCATAGGGGTCGCTGAAGAGGGGCCGGCGGATGGGGCAAGCAATCTAGCCCACCGGCACAGGGATTCACGGGACGTGTTTCCTAATAAGGGATCGCCCATGCTGGGGCGACCTTACCGTGCGGATACAAAAATAGAGCTGGGCCGGGATTCCGGGCCACAGCTCCATCGGTAGGCGTGGGGGCTATCTGGCCCCCTTTTGTGGGCGGCCTCCTACAGGTAGCCGAGGCTCTTGAGCTTGGCCAGGGCCGCGTCATCTCCAGAGGACTGTGAGGCAGCGATCAGCTCGGTGAGCACGACCTTGATCTTCTCATCCTCGGGCCACGTCTCCTTGCCCTTGTTCATGACGTCGATCGCCTCGAGGAGGTGCCCGTGGTCCGCCATTCGATTGACGACGTACGTCACGTCGTTGGGCTCGAGGAAGTCCTTGCTGCTCCCCATGGCCGCTAGGAACGAGTCACGAGCCTTATCCGGGGACTCGACGCAGAGCGCCTCGGTGTGGCCCAGGAGCAGTTCCTTGTGGTCGCTTGACCCCTGCTCCACCGTCTGGAGTAGCGGTTCAAAGGCCGCGATGGCGCCCGCGTAGTCCTTGCCCTGCATCAGGACAAAGGGATCGGCGCTCCCGCCTGCGTCGCTGCATGCCGTGAGGGAGGCCAGGAGGGCGGTGCCGAGGATGGAGGGAAGGCTGATGTTGAGTCGCATGGGGCCGATGGGAGCCGAGAAGGGTGGATGAAGTGACGGCGCGACGGCAGGTGCCCTGCCGCCTACGTGGATAATGGTAGCCCGAAGTGGCCGGCGGGGTCGCCGGGTCGCCTCAGACCCGCGCCTACGTGCTAAGGAGGCGGGTGTGAGAGGGCTCGGCTAGGACCCTGCCGTCTCAGATGGAGCGCGAAATCCTCACAGGAAAGGCCTCAGTTCGCGCCCTCCCAGTTCTTCCACCAGCTTTGGAAGAGGCTGTACTGCTGCTCGACGAACGCCTGCTGGCTGCTGGAAAGGGCGTCGGTTTTGTTGAAGTGCAGCCGGTACTGCTCTTCGCCGTTGAGCACGAGTAGGTGCTTGTAGAACAGCACGAGGTCGGGACCCTCGTCGAAGGTGGACAGCACCATCAACGCGGACTCGAGTTCCTGGGCAAGACGGCGGGAGCGGGCGTTGCCCGCTTGGGCCTCGCGGCAGAGCTCGACCATGCGCAGCACCTCTTTCGGTAGCGCGTTGCCGATGCCCGTGATCGCACCGGTCGCGCCGCAGTTGACGTAGCCGTGGAACACTTGGGTGTCGACGCCCACCATCAGCGTCAGCGCTTCCTCCGCGCCGGTGATGTGTTCGGCCGCGTAGCTAAGCGATGGGCCACCGCCGAACTCTTTGAATCCAATGAGGTTCGAGAACTCCGCGCGCAGATCAAAGAAGAGCTCTGCGCGGGTCTCGAAGCCGTAGTAAGGGCTGTTGTAGATCACCGCGGGTGTGTCGGGGGCGGCACTGAGGATCGCCGCGAAGTGGGCTCGCTGGGCGGCAGGGGAAGTGCCGCGGGAAAGCACCCGCGGGATCACCATGAGGCCCGCCGCGTCGACCGAGGCCGCGTGCCTGGCGTGGTCGACCGCCGACGCGGTGTTGATGGCGCCGGTGCCCACGACGACAGGAACGCCCGCGCGAGCGAGGCCAGCGACTCCCTCTTGCCGCTGTGCGTCGGTCAAGAGGGGCCAGTCGCCCATGGAGCCGCAGTACACCATGCCGCTCATGCCCGCGGCCATGAGCTCTTGGCCCTTGGCGACAAGCGCGTCAAAGTCGGGGGTGCGGTCGGGGCGGCACGGCGTCATGAGCGCTGGGATGCAGCCTTCGAAGATGTTGTTGCTAGCTTTCGTGGAGGACATAGGTGGGGCTAATTAGATGCGCGGACGGAGGCGATCATCGCTTCCATGACGGGGCGTTGGGACTGAATGTGATGGGCGAGCGAAGTGCGCGCCTTCGCCCAGCGCTTCGCGCGGGCGTGTTCGAGAATGTCGAGATGCTGGTCGGCCATCTTCGCGACGACCTTGGTGCCCAGGGCCGCGTAGTCGAAGAGAGCGTTGTAGTAGCGTCCGTTGGCGTCGAAGAACGCGGCGATGTAGCGATTGCCCGACTGCTGCACGAAGTAGGAGTGCAGCGTGTTGTCGATGGTGCCGCGCTTGACCGCGCTCGCACCGTTGCCGTCCATCATGCGATCGAGGTCGGCGGCATCGAGCCGCGCGCGCCCGAGGTCGAGGGCTTTGACCTCTAGGGTCTCGCGGATATCGAGGTACGACTCCATCTCGTCCTTTTGGAATCTAGGGACACGCCAGCCGCGACGGGGGACGTGCTCCAGGAGGCCGCCGCCCGCCAAGCGTTGGAACACACTCCTCAGCAGCGTGCGGCCGATACCGTGGCGCTCCGCCATCGCCTCCTCGCGGATGAAGGGGTCGCCGGGGTCCACGAGGCTGAGCAGGATGACCTCCCGCCCCAGCGTCGCGTCCCAGTCCACCGGGGGCTCGGGGCGCGTCACGCCCTTTCCTCTCCGCTTTACGATCTGAAGCCGGCCGTTCTCTTGCTTGATGAGGAGTTTGCGCGCGAGAAGCCCATCGAGAGCCGCGCGTACCGGCGTCAGGCTCACGTCGTACATCTCGGCGATCTGCCCGAGCGTCAATCGCTCGGGCAGACCGTCTCCCGATCGTATGCGGGACTCCAAGTCCTGCTCGATGTAGTCCGAGATCGTCACGGGCGCGGCCTAGAGCGGTTGGTTGCTCCAGCTCCCGTCGACGTTGCGCCAGACGCCATCAGGGTTCTCGTCCTGCAGCGCTGCGGGGAGGCGATGGGGCCGCACGCCGTCGTAGCACTGGAGCATGGCGAAGCGCGTCATCGAGCCTGGGATGCCCACTGCCGAAAAACCGGGGTGGGACGTCGCGGGGAACGGACCGCCGTGGTTCATGGCGGGGGACAGCGCAACGCCGGTCGGCATCTTGTCGTTGATCAGTCGGCCGACGCGCGCGCGCAGCTCGGGCGCCAACACGTCGTAGCTCGCGTCATCGCCGCCGTCGGTCGCGGAGTAGACGCAGCCGGTGAGGTTGCCCTCCAGCCTGCGGATGACGTCGCGGGTTTCCTCGACGGACGCCGTGCGGACGATGAGCGTCGCGTTGCCGAAGGCTTCGCCCTGGAGCTTCTCCGCCGACTCAAGGAAGGATTGGCCCGTGGTCTCAAGCACGGTGTTCTCGTAGGAGAACGCGGCGCCCGCGGTGGGCGCGCCACCCGCTAGGACCTTCGCGCCAGCCCCTTTCAGTTCGTCCACCGACTGGCCAAGGCCGTCGAGACCCGCCTTCGAGAAGAGCACGCCAGGTTGGGCTGCGCCGAAGCGCGCTGTGACGTCCGCAACGAACGCGTCGGCCGCCGGTCCGCCTTCCACGAGCACCAGCCCAGGGTTGGTGCAGAACTGACCCGTACCCATGAGGCAGCTCCCGGTGAACTCTTCGGCGATGGCGGCGCTGCGCTCTTCGAGCGCCTTTGGGAGCACGACCACAGGGTTGATCGAGCCGAGCTCGAGATAGATCGGCGTGGACGCTTCGTCCGCGTGCTTCTTGAGCGCTAGGCCTCCGCGGCGTGAACCGGTGAACGCCACGGCCGCGAGGCGTGGGTCTTTCACGAGGCGCTCCCCGTCCGCGAAGTCGAGGTTGTAGAGGAGCTGCACCGTGCCCTTGGGCAGGCCCGCGTCGTCGGCCGCCTTCTGAGCTTCTTCAGCGAGGAGCTGCGTGGTGCCGGGGTGAAGGGGGTGCCCCTTGGCAATAACGGGGTTGCCGGCCGCGATGGCCGCCGCAAAATCGCCGCCGGAAATGCTGCCGAAGGCCAGGGGGAAGTTGTTGGGGCCAAAGACGGCGACGGGGCCGATCGGCCCGTAGGAAGAGCGGATGTTGGCAGCCGTGTCGATGATGGGCTGGGTCCAGCTCTGCTCGCGGGCGGCCGTGGCGGCTTGGCGCAGCTGGCCCGTCGTGCGCGGGAGCTCGCCGGACGCGAGCCTCGGCTCGACCGGAAGCGCCGTCTCCTTGGACGCCAGCTCCGTGATCTCAGCGGTGCGTGCCTCGATTCGGGCCGCGTAGCCCTCGAGGAAGTCCGCGATCTTGCCGTGGGGCATCGCCCGCAGCTCGACCGCTGCCTTCTCCGCCGCGTCGAGGGCGGCGTTGCAGTCGCTCCACCGGCTCGTCGGGAACTCACCCTCCAGTGGTTCACCGGAACGCGGGTTGTGAGCGCGGAAGGTGGCGCTGGCGTCGGCTGGACGCCAGTCGCCAGCGATCAATACAGGGGAAACGGACATGGGGTGCTGTGCGGTTCGAGGGGCCATCGGAGACGTTGCCGCGAAGGTGCGTCAAACTTGTCTTTGTGCACAAAGTACAAAAATGTCCCTGGGCGTGCAGCCCGAAGTTGGCAATACTTCTCTCCGTGGAAGCACCGAGAGAAAACGAGACGATCGACGTCATTGACTCCCATACCGGGGGCGAGCCGACCCGCGTGATCGTGGGGGGAGGCCCTGACTTGGGGACTGGCCCGCTATCGGAGCGCGTGGTTCGCTTCCGTGAGAGCTTCGATCATGTCCGCACGCGGGTGATGAATGAACCGCGGGGCTCAGAGGCCTGGGTTGGCGCGCTCCTCGTCGCGCCCGACGACCCCTCAAGCGACTTCGGCGTGATCTTCTTCAACGCTGCCGACTACCTCGGCATGTGTGGGCACGGGACGATCGGGCTCATGGAAACGCTGCGTCACCAGGGACGAGTTCAAGAGGGCTCCTACCGCATCGACACGCCGGTCGGCCCGGTGACGGCTGTACTCCACGCCGACGGCTCGTCGAGCGTGTTCAACGTCCGCAGCTATCGCTACGCGCAGGCGGTCGAGCTAGACGTTCCCGGTCTCGGGCGCATCACCGGAGACGTTGCCTATGGGGGCAACTGGTTCTTCCTGGTTAAGAACGCGCCGCCGTGCGACCTTGACATACGCCAGGAGCCCCAGCTGCGCGCGGCCGCATGGGACATCCGGCACGCCCTAGAGCGCGCCGGTGTCACGGGCGCGAACGGCGCCCTTATCGATCACATCGAGTTCTTTGGGGCACCGGGTGACCCAGGGAACGACAGCCGCAACTACGTGCTCTGTCCGGGCGGCGCCTACGACAGGTCGCCGTGCGGCACGGGGACGAGCGCCAAGCTTGCCTGCCTCGCGGCGGACGGAGTACTTGAGCCCGGTGCCGTTTGGCGCCAGGAGAGCCTGATCGGCAGCGTCTTCTCTTCAAGCTACCAGGGCGACCCAGAGGCAGGGATTCTCCCGGAGATCCGCGGCAGCGCTCACATCAGCGCCGTCTCTCAGCTCGTCTTCGATCCGCGCGATCCCTTCCCCAACGGCATTCCCACGTGATCAAGAACGCAGACAAGGGCGAACACGTCGCGGTGATCGGCGGCGGCGTCATCGGCGCCATGAGCGCGTGGTATTTGACCGAGGCGGGCTACCGGGTCACGGTGATCGACCGGGATCGGTTCGGGGCCGCGTGCAGCCATGGCAACTGCGGGTACGTTTGCCCGAGCCACATTCTGCCGCTCTGTCAGCCCGGCGCGGTGACCAAGACCATGCGGGCGATGCTCAAGCGCAACTCGCCGTTTGCGGTGCGGCCTCGGCTTTCGAGGGACTGGATCTCGTGGTTCTGGAACTTCGCTCGAAGCTGCAACGAGAAAGACATGATGGAGACGGCGCGCGGCACGCACTCGCTGCTGCAGTCTTCCCTCGGCCTCTACCGATCGCTCATCGAGGACGAGGGCATCGACTGCGAGTGGCAGGAACGCGGCCTGCTTTTTGTCTACGACAACGCGCAGGGGTTCGAGGGCTACGCGGAGACCGATCGGATGCTGCGCGAGGAATTCGGCGTGGGCGCGACGCCGTACGACGGGGATCAAGCGATCGAGCTAGAGCCGGCATTGAAGGCGGGGATCGCTGGCGCCTGGCACTACGAGGGGGACTGCCACCTGCGGCCGGACAAGCTCATGGCCGAGCTCCGCTCGCGCCTCGTCGTACGCGGCGTCGAGTTCATGGAGTCGACGTCGGTACAAGGGTTCGAGAGCGACTCTAGCGGTGCGAGCCGCTTGCGCGCCGTGGATGAGCACGGCGCAGACGTTCACTTGGACGCCGATCACTTCGTCGTCGCCACCGGTGCGATGACCCCGTTCCTCAACAAACACCTCGGCGTTCGCATTCCGATCGAGCCCGGCAAGGGCTACTCGATCACCATGCCGAGGCCCGCGCGGATGCCGAAGCACCCGATCATCTTCGAAGACAGCCACGTGGCCATCACGCCCATGAAGTCGGGCTACAGAATCGGCTCGACCATGGAGTTCGTGGGCTACAACACCGCGATCAACCAGAAGCGCCTCGCGCTGCTGACAGACGCGGCGGAGAAGTACCTGCACGATCCCCTCGGCGGAGCGGTCACGGAAGAGTGGTTTGGTTGGCGCCCGATGGTGTGGGACGGCCGGCCGATCATTGACCGCAGTCCGGCTCACAAGAACGTCTGGATTGCCGCGGGTCACAGCATGCTTGGACTGAGCCTCGCGACGGGCACCGGCAGGCTGGTCGCCGAGCTACTCCAAGGGGGCGAGACCCACGTGGATCCCACCCCCTTCCGAGTCTCGCGCTTCGCGTAGTCGGCGCGGACTAAACCCCTGCGTTGAGCATCGGCTTGGCGTTCTCTTGGCCGCAGAGAACCACGAGCAGGTTGCCGACGAGCGTTGCCTTACGCTCCGCATCGAGCTCTACGATCTGGCCCTCCTTGAGCTCGGCCAAGGCCATCTCGACCATGCCCACGGCGCCCTCGACGATCTGTCGGCGCGCGGCGATGATGGCCTTGGCCTGCTGGCGTTGGAGCATCGCGCTGGCGATTTCTGGGGCGTAGGCGAGGTGGTTGAGCCGCGCCTCGATGATCTCGATGCCGGCGCTCCGCAGTCGTCGTGCTAGCGCCTCGCCGAGCTTCTCCGCGATCTCCGACGTGCTACCCCGAAGCGTGATCTCTGCGCCCTCGTTGTCGAGGTCGTCGTAGGGGTACTGGGTCGCGAGGTGGCGAACGGCCGCTTCGGATTGGAGCGCGACATACTGCTCGTAGTTTTCCACGTCGAAGGAGGCGCGGGCCGTTTCGCTCACCCGCCAAACGACCACCGCGGAGATCTCGACGGGGTTGCCCAGCATGTCGTTGACCTTCAGCTTGCCGCCGTCGAGGTTGTGCGCTCGAAGCGAGAGCCTGCGCTTTGAGGTGAAAGGATTGGTCCACCAGAAGCCGGCCTTGCGCACGGTGCCGCGGTAGGTGCCGAAGAGCACGAGCACCCGGGCCATGTTTGGGTTCACGAGGAAGAAACCCGAGGCAATCAGGATCGAGGCGCCTACGCCGATGAACGCGAGTGCCATCAACACGCCTCCGAACCAGTTCCCGTTGTCAAGGAGTCCAACTCCGCCGAGGAACGTGAGAATGGTGACGATCGCTAGCCCAATGAGCAGGCTCAGTTTGGACCAGCCGCTTGCGGGCTCGGCGACGATTTCGGTTGAGGTCGTGTCTTTGATTTCCATCTGCGTCCTAGGTGTAGGGGGCGTATTTGCGCTCCTTACCCCGTGCAGGCGGGACTCTTCACTCCAACTGAGGGGAATGGCGTCCGCTTCAGTCCTGGGGGTCCCAGCCGCACTCGGACAGCTTCACGCGCCCATTCTTCACGGTGACCCCCTCTGCGCGGAGCAGCTTGACCTGGTCGCGTGCGATGCCTCCGGCGACGCGGATGGTGCCGTCAGAGCCGAGCACTCGATGCCAGGGGACGCCCGTATTGTTGGTAAAGCGGCGCAGCGTCGAGCCCACGAAACGCGCGGCCCTTGGCAGCCCCGCTTCCTCGGCGACCTGTCCGTAGCTGGCGACCTTCCCCTTTGGGATAGAGTCGATCGTGGCGAGCACGCGCTGCACGCGGACGTCCTGGAGGAGCTCTGCTTCTGTCTTGTCTCGCGCGGGGGTCATCGGGGCCTCTTTCGCTCTACAAAGTGTTGGACCAGGGCTGCTGCCACAACGGTCTTGACGAGTGCGCCCCAAAGAAACGGCCGTAGCCCGTACTCGAAAGCGCCGCGCCAACCGATGTGAGCCGCGAGCCAAGACGTTCCGATGACGAGAATGACGACGTGGGCGAGGGCCATGACGAGGAGCGACTGGAGAACGCTCCGCCCCGAGAACCCTGCGATGAAGGCGGCCGCAATGAACCCCACCACGTACCCGCCGCTCTTGAGCTCGAGGAAGGCCGAGCCCGGCGCAGCAGCACCATCCGACAGGACGGGCAGTCCCGCGAGAACGAGCCCGAGGTACAGTGCCGTCGCACAGGCCCCAACACCTCGCCCTAGCAGTCCGCCGACGCCCAGCACGGCGAGGGTTTGCAAGGTCATGGGAACAGGCTCAAACGGAACGGTCACCCGCGCGCCTAGGGCGATCGCCAAGGCCCCCACGGCGGCCCAGCAGAGCAGCCAGCCCATGGGCAATCCGCCGGTTGAGTCACGTTCCGATCGGTTCGCTTTTTCAAACGGACTGAATCGTGCTCGTCCTACTTCCTGTTGATTCTTTGCCATCACTCACTCGACCGTTGAATACTCCAGGAGCACCCATGACGAAAATTCAATCGCATCGTACGCAGTTTGTTCGACGGCCGGACCCGTTTGTTTTCTCCGCCTTGGCGTTGGCCGCTTGCCTGGGCTTTCTTAGCGGTGGCTGCGCGTCGGGACGGACTCCTTCGCCCCAGTCCGCGACAAAGCGAGCGAGCGTCGGGGTCAACGGCGACGCGATCCAGGTTGCCGTGGTGGGGCCGCAAGGCGGCCGCCTCGAAGGAGTCGAGGTTTGGCTTGTCGATGCAGAGTCAATCGACCCGGAGCGCGCGGTGATCGCGAGCCGGACGCTGGGGGATTGGGTCGCAGCTTCCCGAGCCATGGCGACGCAGACCGCGATCACGGACGAAAGCGGCAGCGCCGAGCTTGACGGGGCTGGGACGAAGGGATTTCTGGTAGCGGCGCGCAGCGGCGCCCTCTTCGGAATGGCTGAAGCGCTCGGCGGCTCCGAACGAGGCGACCGTCTCGAGCTCAACCTTGTCGAGCGGCGGAGCTATCGGGTGGTGCTCACCGATGCCGAAGGGGCCCCAGCGACCGGCGTGCAGATCACTCTGGCGGCGCCGGATCCCGGCGCCCCAGATCGGCCCTTCATGTTGCCTTCGACAGCGACCACGGATGCCGCCGGTCGCGCCACACTGTTCGAGCCACCCGCGGCGGCGACCCGCGTCCTCGAAGGCCTCGACCAAGTGCCCGAGCGGCTGGCGATCCTGCGCCTGGCCGCGCGAGATCTCTCACCGTTGGAGCTTCGTGCCGACGGCGAAGCTCTCCCTTGGTCGCTCCCGCCGATGGAGAGGCTGGAACTCGCCTGTAAGCACGCAGCGTTCTCCCGTGAACACTGGGCTGGCCTAGTCCAAGTGTTCCCGGCGGCGGATGGGAGTCGCTCGCCTCGCACCCTTGCGCAGTCTTTCGGCGGAGGCGTGCTCAAGCTTCCTTTCGTGGGCCAAGGAGAAGACCTCAGGGCCGTGGCGGTCATCAGCGAGGCTTCTGCGCCAGAGCGCTTCCTCGGGACCTTCACCATGGCCATCGATGCGTTGGACGCTGGCGGTGGTGCGGCCGCACAGCGTAGCGTCGAGCTGCCCCTGGACGCGGGACTGATCATCACCGGTCGCTGCGTCGATGCGAAGGGTGCTGGCCTAGGGGAAGAGACCATCGATCTGTTTGTTGTCGGCGATGCCGGCACGTCTTGGACTCAGGTGACTGACGTAGAGGGGCGCTTCCGCTGGCTACTCCTCCGCCCGGGGCGGACTCTGGCGAAGGTCGTTGTGGGAGCGCGCACCGAGCGGCCGGGCGGCGATCTACGCGGCACGGCTCGCTTAGGCGACGTAGCGCCCGGGCAAGTGGTGGATCTTGGGGTGCTTACGCTGGACTGAAGCCGTCGACCGCTTTGCAGGCGGTGGGCGCTTCTGCGCCCGTTTGCCCCATCGCGCAGGGTTTCGGAATTCCGCACTGAGTTCTCGAAATTCTGCACCGATCTTCATGTCCCGCTCGGAGGATCCTTCGGTCAGTGGCAAAGTCGCCGCGGTGGGCCCTCCGCTGTGGGGGACTCCCATCGGCGTCCGCCGGTCTATTGGAGATTCACCATGGGCAAGAGCAGGAGAGCGAGTGACGAGCAGGGTCAGCGCGAAGGGACGGATGAGTTCGAGCTCTACGACGAGGACGTTTGGGAAGACGACCAAGTGGGTCACTTCGCGAGAGAGCGCTGGTCCGAGGGGCCGCGTAGGCGCCGGAGTCAGTGGCTGCGGCAGCAGCTGGACCTAGCGAGCGAGGGCGGCGAGAGCGAGCTGAGTCCGTTCAGCCGCATCGGCTAGCACGACTCGTGAATGAGTGCCGCGACGCGTTCTCCCGGTGTCTGATGCATCAGTAGATCTTTGACCGCAGCGCATCGCTCACGCCACTCTGATTCGTTGACGAGCCGCTGCAGGTCGCTCGCGAGCGCTGTGCTGGACTTTGGCGCGCGAAGCGCAAGCCCATGATGCACGAGGCGTGCGGCTTGGTCGAATTGATCGAAATCGTGCGGCCAAACGACTGCCGGAACGCCGGCTCCGAGGGTTGAGTACATGACGCCCGTGCCGCCGTGGTGGACGATGGCGTCGAACTCTGCGAGGTTGGCACCGTAGGGCACGTAAGAGTGTTCGATCGTGCGTTCGGCGACTTGACGCCGGACGTTGCCTTGAACGTCGCCGTGGGAGAAGTGCACGGTCCAGCCGTCGAGATGCCGCGCCAGCTCCACGGCATTCTTGAGGCCCCTTTCCTTGGCCCACATGAGGTGAGTGCCAAGTGAGATGAGCACGTTCCGCGTGCCGGGGTCGAGGCGCGGCGTGTCGGTTGCCCGAACAGGGGAGTCGAGAACGGCACCCACAAAGCGCATCGAACTCGGCCAGGACTGGCGGGGAAACTCGAGCTCTTGTAGCCCGAGACCGAGGATGCACTCGTCGGAGTAGCACGCCTCGCTGCCGTCCTTGCGGTACACCGCATCGAAACCCAGCGAACGAAGCTCTTTCCGGCACATGAAGCCGGCTGTCCGCTTGAACGAACGGACGGCGCTGCGGCCCACGCTGTCTCTGATCCTCCATGCGGCGCCGTCCCTCGCCTGCCAGCCGCCCACGTAGGACGGCGTCCCGGTCAGCGCCTCGAGCGAGGGAACAGACGAAAGCGAAGTCCACCACCGCGCTCCGCGCTCGCGAGCGGCCGACCCAGCGCTCGGCACGACGCTATCCGCGATCACAAGGTCCGGAGTCTGACTCTTCTCCCACGTTGCAAGGAGCGCTGTCCGCATGTCGCGCAGCAGAGAGACGCATTCGCGGAACTGTCGCAGTAGCGCGAGCGGGTTCCCGAAGGTACGCGAGCTTGTGTTCGCCAGAGCGAGCGCGTCATCGTCGCGCTCTGCAATGAGCGGAACGAACGCGATTTCCGTTCCCCGTAGCGCCGACTCGGCAGGCGCCGTCATCGACGGCATCGAGAAGACCCTCTGCCGGTGAAACCCGAGTCGGTGCAGCTCCTTGGCCATCCCCAGGATGGGGAAGAGGTGCCCGGCGAAGGGCGGTGCGACCCAGTCAATAGCCGTGTCCTGCCCTCGCAGCGGTGCTCGGCTACTGGTGTGATTCAATCGTCCGAATCCCTCAATCCGCCACTAGCGCATCTTCGAGATCTTCAGCTTGTCGACTTTCGCGCGAGTCTTCACAGATTCTTCGCTGCGGGTCAACGAGACGGCGATTTGCTTCAGGCTCATGCCTTTGGAAACCATCATGTGCAGCTTGTTGATCTCAGTCGTGGTCCACGCCTGACGGTGCCGCTCGAACTTCTTGGCCATAGCTTGGGGGAGGTGCTTCTCGGGGGGAAAGAGCGAGCACGCTATCACAAGTCGTTCGGTGCCGCTTCGTCACACGCCAAATGTCCCAGCCGCGAGGTGTCCACACCGCCATGGCTCGAAGCGGCGAGCACGCTCACCTATCGCCTGGGTCGTAGAACTTCTGCCAGCCGATATTCATCCCGAGGGGGTCGTAGGCGAGGGAGCTCTTCTTCCTTAGCTCTATCCGAATGGACCCGACTTCGCCGCTCTCAAGCACGATCGCCACGTTAGCGGAGATTCGTTCGACGCTCTGCGGGGACACGTCGAAGATCAAGGCAACCGGGCCGGGCCCTTCAGTGAGGCGAGTGGACTCGGTGAAGTGGGGGACACGGATCGTGGTGCTCCCTTCCGAAGGCTTGATCTCATCACGCTCAAAGACGCCCACCACGCGGGACAAGCGCGTCTCCGCATCCGCGCCGTCGACTTGGATCCAGGTCTCCTCAACGTCGATCTCAACCCCGACGGTGGGGTGACCCCAAGCGAGGAAGACCACCTCGGTCTGGGGAGGCTGACGCGGGAACCCGAAGAGCGGGATCAAGGGAATGGGGAAGAACGGGGAGATCGACCAGTGGCCCAGGAAACGGGGGACTGCGGCGACCGTCAGGGGCGCCTCCCCAGGCTGATCCCGCTGACGAACGACTACGCCGGTCTTGCCGCCGCACAGCAAGACAGACAGGCCAACGCCTGATCGCAGATTGTAGTTGCCGGTCGTCTCCGCAAGCAGCGGCCCCGTCGTCTGCACACTGACCGGGCTAAAGCCGCGGTGTCGGTAGAGCATCGACGCGCAGCCGTTGAGCCCCGCCAGGAGCAGCACCGGCAAGAGAAGGGTCAGGAGCTGGTTGCGCATGGGATGTCCGGACCGATGCTACCGCTTCCTCAGCAACCAAATGTCGCTAGAGCCGGGCACGAACCGGATGAACACAATCTGACCGTCGGGGGCACGGTCCATCGTGTTGATGTTCGCGTCGAGGCCGCGGATTCCGGACACGATCGGACGCGGGTCCGGTGCACTCTCTGGTTCACCCGTGGGCGGAACGAAAGTGGAGAGCATGACGCTCGTGGTGCCGTCGGGCGCTTCTTGGCGCCACAGGAGCTCCCATGCGTCTTGTCCTTCCGCCAGGGTGGGCCGGCCGAAGAACGGCTGTGTGCCGCTCGCCGTGACGCTGGTGGGGACCTTGATGGGAGGAGCGGCGGGCGAGCTGAGGTCGCGGATCTCGAAGCCGCCCATCAGCGACTGGACCACCATCCACCGACTGTCCGCCGTGAAGCGCGCTCCGATTCCAACGATCGACTGCTCGGCGACGGGTGAGTCCGTCCGCTGGATGAGTCGCGTGACGCTTGACTGCGATTCAAAGACCGCCAGCCACTCGCCGCCCGGGGATGCCTCAGCGAACGGTCTCGTCTGCATCGTCCAGCCGTCGAAGAGCATCGTCTCCGCGCCGCTTGCAAAGTCGATCTTCACCAGCCCCGTTGCTTTGGGTGAGTCGAGGTAGGCGATCACCGCTTCATCTGTCATCCAGCGGGGGAAGATGCGGAGCTCCTCGTTGCCGCGGGTCACGCGCTGGGGCGGCGCATCGCCTGACGTTTCGATGACGAAGACGTCGGCGGCAGGGCCAGAATCTGCGGCGAAGAGTACGCGCTCGCCTCGGCTGTCGAAGCGTGCACCCAGGATCGCCGTGCGCGATGAGAAGAGCACGGATTCATCCCCGGTCTCTGGCTGAGCGAGGACGATCTCGTAGCTGTCGCGCCGATTCTGGTACGCGATTCGGCCCGCAGCCATGGAGGGAGCGATGTCGTCACCGGCCCCTTGGGTCAGCTGCTTCAGCGTAGCGCCGTCTGGGTCTTCGATCGAAGCAAGCTCGGCGGCCCAGAGGTTGGCGGCTCCGCCCATGTCGCTGCTAAAGAGGAGCTGCTGCCCGTCGGGGCTGAACCGGAGGTCCCTGTGGCGGTGGCGGCCGGTGAGCGTCGTGACGGCTCCCGTCGCGCGATCAGCGACCTCTACGGTTCCGAGCGGCCCGAGGAGCCCGCGGGCGTAGGCGTAGCGGCTGCCGTCGGGGGAGAGGGCTGGATAGAGCTGGAAGAGACCGCTCATGCCGTCCCGCGGCGTGGGGAGCTTCTCTTCTGCTTCGGTTTCAAGGTCAAAGACGACGACGCTGCCCGCGCGTTCGAAGATGACCTCGCGGCCCTCGCTGCCGAACGACGCGTTCATCGCCCGTTCGATCAGGAGGCGCGGCTCTCCGGTCACGACCGGTGCGGCCCAGATTGAGGTCCTCTTTCCGCGAGCGGTCTGGGGGCCCGGGGAGTCGGTGCACTGAACGAGCAGCCATGACGCGTCGGGGTGCCACTCGGGCTGGGTCGCGCCGCCTTTGAGGTCGGTCAACTGACGGGGCTCGGGGTCGTCCACCGCCGCCACGAAAACCTGGGGCGCGCCGTTCTTCTGCGCGACGAACGCGAGCATCTTTCCGTCCGGCGACAGGCTCGGGGACTCGGCGCGATCGAAGAAGAGGTTGATGGAGTCCTGGGTCCAGCTCTGATCTTCCTCCGCCCCGGACGGGCCGCCCCGGTCGATGAGCGCGACCGCGAATGCGGCGATCGCGGCCACGACCACAGCCACGCCGATCATAGGCGCCTTGGACCGCGCCTCATTCGCCTCCGCACTGCGACTCCCCGAACGAGCGCCGCGCCAATCCTTCAGCGCATCGCGCATCTCGCCACCGTCTGCAAACCGCAGCGCCGGGTCCTTCGCCATGGCCCGCTCGACGATGGCCACAAGTTCAGGGTCGACGTCCACGAGAGGTGCTGGCTCGGACTCGAGCACGTCGTGGATCACCCCCGCGAGGCCTTGGCCGCGATCGAAGGCGCGCTCGCCGCTTAGTAGCTCGTAGAGCACCACCCCCGCGGCGAACACATCAGCGCTGGCCGTGGTGCCCTGGCCCGTAAGCTGCTCCGGCGCGGTGTACCCCAGGGTGCCAATCGTCGAGTCCGAGCGCGTCAGCTGCGGCAGGTCTTGGACCTGGGCCAGGCCAAAGTCCATGACGACCGGTCGGCCGCGTTCGTCCACGAACAGGTTGGAGGGCTTCACGTCACGGTGGACGATCCCGCGGGCGTGGGCCGCAGAGAGAGCGTCGGCAATCGCCTCCATCCACCGGGCGATCTGGTTCGTGTCCTGCCCGCGGCTCGCCTCGTCGATCGTCGCACCCCGCAGGGCCTCCATCACCACGAAGCTGCGCCCCTCAACGCGTTCGATGGCGTGGATTGTGAGGATTCCCGGATGCTCTAACGCCGACGCAGCCCGGGCTTCTCGCAAGAGTCGCTCTTCGGCTTCGTCGTCGAGTCCGAGGGAAGCGTGCAGGAACTTCAGCGCGACATCGCGCTCTAGCTTGGTGTCCCGCGCCAGCCACACCTCTCCCATCCCGCCGGAGCCCAGCTTCGACTGAACCTCGTAGTGAGCGAGACGTGTTCCCTCCATGGACACAGCATAGCCGGACTCCGCTTCGCGCCATACTCCGGAACGCATGTAGACTGCGCATATGCCAGCCCAGCTCCCGCCGAGTATCTTCAACGACGTGATCGGACCCGTGATGCGCGGCCCGTCCAGTTCCCACTCAGCGGCGTCGGTTCGAATCGGAAGAATCGCCCGCGACCTCTGCGGGGGGCAGCCCGACTCCGTCCTGATCCAGTTCGACACCGAGGGCTCTTTGGCCACGACCCATGACAGCCAAGGGTCCGACATCGGGCTCTTCAGCGGGCTGCTCGGCTGGGATGCGGACGATGAGCGCCTGCCTGAGTCCCGTGCCGCCCTCGAGGAGGCGGGGGTGAAGCTGGAGATGCGCATCGAGGCGCTCCATGACGCGCACCCCAACACGTACCGGCTGACGATGGAGCGCGGGGGCACAGTGACGCGGCTCGTCGCGCTCTCCACCGGCGGCGGCATGATCGAAGTCGTGGAGATCGACGGCGTTTCGGTGTCCCTGTTCGGGGACTACGCGGTGACGATCTTGGACATGGAGCCCGGCGCCGAGATCGAGGCCGCGATCGCCCAGCTCAACGATGCGCCCGTCGATTCAGTCAGCGCTCTTTCCGCTGGCGTCATCCTGATCGAGGGGCAGGCGCCCCTGCTGGACGACGTGCTGCGGAGCCTCTCCGGTGTCGCACGCGTACGCCGCGTGGATTCGGTGCTGCCGGTGCTCTCCCGCCGTGGGCTGGAGGTGCCCTTTCTCCACGCGGGCGAGATGACGGAAGGAACGGATGCAAACGCGAAGAAGCTCTCCGACTACGCGCTCGAGTACGAGGCGGCGCGGGGCGGGATCGACTCCGACACGGTGCTCGCCAAGATGCGAGCGATCCTTGGGATCATGCGCGGGGGCGTGACCGAAGGACTGGCGGGGACGGAGTACGACGACCGGATCTTGCCGCGCCAAAGCCACCAGTTTGAAGAGCGACTGAAGCGCGGGGAGCTGATCGATGGAGGGCTGCTCAATCGAGCGGTCCTGTACGTCACCGCGCTCATGGAAGTGAAGAGCTCGATGGGCGTCTTTGTCGCCGCGCCAACGGCGGGGTCCTGCGGCGCCTTCGCCGGTACCTGTCTCGCGGCTGCGGAAGCCCGCGATGAGTCCGAGGACACGATCCTGCGAGCGATGTTGGCGGGCGGCCTCATCGGCGTATTCACGGCGACGCGGTCGAGCTTTGCGGCGGAAGTCGGCGGCTGCCAAGCGGAAACCGGCGCGGGTGCCGCGATGGCCGCGGCTGCGCTCGTGGAGATGGCCGGTGGCAGCGCCGCGCAGGCCCTCGGCGCCGCAAGCCACGCGTTTCAGAACGTCCTAGGCCTCGTTTGCGACCCCGTCGCGAACCGGGTGGAAGCGCCCTGCCTTGGCAGGAACATCGCCGGCGCGTCGAACGCCGTTGTCAGCGCCAACATGGCCCTCGCCGGCTATCAGCATTTGATACCGTTGGACGAAGTCCTCGACGCCCACCGCCAAATCTCGGAAAGCATGGCGCGCGAGCTGCGCTGTACAGCGCTCGGGGGGCTTTCGATCACACCCACGTCCAAGGCCATCGAAGCGAAGCTCTGCGGTTCGGGCGGATGCGGAACCTGCTAGCACTATGACTCTCTTCCTCGCTCTTGCCCTTTGTGGCGGCCTCGCTTCGGCTTCTCCGGAAGAGAAATCCGCGAGGCCGAACGTCATCCTCGTGATGGCAGACGACCTCGGCATCGGTGACGTGTCACCGACCAACCCGGATAGCAAGATCAGCACGCCGCGCCTCACGGCGATGGCGGACGCGGGGCTCACGTTCCTCGATGCACACACGCCGAGTTCGGTCTGCACCCCGACGCGTTACGGACTACTGACGGGGCGCTACAACTGGCGCTCGCGCCTGGCCCGGGGGGTCTTGAACGGTCGCAGCAAGCATTTGATTCCTGGGTCGCGTCCAACGCTCGGCCACCTGCTCGGTGCCGCGGGGTACCACACGGCCATGGTCGGCAAGTGGCACCTCGGTTGGGATTGGCACAAGGTGGACGACGAGATCGACTTCGCGAAGCCGGTGCTCAACGGCCCTGATATCAACGGGTTTGATCAGTACTACGCGCACTCGGGATCGCTCGACATGGCGCCCTACGTTTGGGTCGACACCGGCGAGGTCACGGCCGTTCCGGATCGAGTGGAAGGGGTGACGAAGAAGGACGATGCCTACGGCTGGTACCGCAAGGGCCCGGTGGGTTCTGACTTTCACATCAGCCAGGTCCTGCCGCACCTATTCGACAAGTCGGTGGCCCACGTCAAAGAGCGCGCGAAGGCCGATGAGCCGTTCTTCCTGTACCTCGCGCTCCCCGCGCCGCACACGCCGATCGTGCCCGTGCCGCCGTTCAAGGGGGCCAGCGGCATGAATCCCTACGCGGACTTCGTGATGCAGGTCGATCATCACATGGGGGAGCTGCTCGACGCGGTGGACGCAGCGGGTATCGCCGATGACACGCTAGTGATCTTCACGAGCGACAACGGCTGTTCGCCCGAGGGGAACTTTGGCGTGCTGGCGGAGCACGGACACGATCCGAGCGGTATCTACCGCGGGCACAAGGCCGATATCTACGAAGGGGGGCACCGGGTGCCGCTCATCGCGCGCTGGCCGGCGGTCATCGAGGCGGGCCAGACGACTGATGCCTTGGCGTGCCTGACCGATCTCTACGCAACGCTCGAAGCAGTGAGCGGCCAGACCCGCGCCAAGGTGGGTGGGGAAGACGGCTACAGCCTCAGGCCCGTGTTCGAGGGCGAGGCTTCGTCCGGGCGTGCAACCCTTGTCAGCCACTCGATCGGGGGCTACTTCGCGATCCGCCAAGGGCCCTGGAAGCTCTGCCTCTGCGCAGGTAGCGGCGGGTGGTCAGCGCCGACGGAGAAGAAGGCCAAGGAGCAGGGCCTGCCGCCAGTGCAGCTCTATCACCTAGGTCGGGATCCGGGCGAGACTGAGAACCTCGCTGCAGAGATGCCCGAGCGCGTGGCGGCCCTGCGCGCGCTGCTCGAAGGGGAGGTCGACCGTGGACGCTCGACGCCGGGCGAGCCGCTCGCGAATGATCGCGCGGTGGAGCTCACCCGCTAGTGCGGTTCACTTCATCGGTGATCCCGGGAGCGGCTGTCCGTTCGTGGTAAGGATCTGGAAGTGATGGACCCGGTGGGGACCGTCGTAGGACCAGACGATGTTCTTGTCGCGGTCGACTTCGAAGAGCTTCGGTCCCGTTTGTGACTGGTAGCTCGCGACGACGGTATTGCCGCCGGGGAGCCGTTGGACGCCGCACGCGTCGTGCATCAGCCCTCCCACCTCGACGTTGCGTAGGACCCAGGCGACGTTTCCCTCGGGCGTGAACTCCACGACCTTGTTGCCGTGGGTGAGGCCCACGAGCACGTTGCCGCTCGGCAATTGAATCGCCGTGAAGGGCCAGTTTTCGGCTTCGCGCCCACCGAGCTCTTCGAGGTCCGTGGGAATGTTCTGGATGACTTCGCCGTCGGCGTCGTAGCGCCTGATCGCGAAGGCCAGTAGGTGGGGGACGAGGTAGGAGCCGTCATCTTGCTTGCGCGCCATGCGGGTTTGCATGTGCGCGTTCTCAGTCTCCGGCAGCAGGGCGACGCTGGAAGCCACCATGCCGGCCTTGTCCACTTCAAGAACGCGCGGCTCTGGCCCGAGCTCGGTCACGAGAGTGTGCCCGCTCTTCAAGCGTTGGACCGTTCCGATTTCTTGGTTGGGCTCCTGCAGCCCGTAGCGCCAAACGACGTCGTGGCTCGCGTAGCGGAACTCAAGCACCTCGTTCGACCAAGCGATGATCACGTTGCCGTTCGGCAGAACCCATCCGTCCCGGGCACTTGGCCGGGGCGCCGACCACTGGGTCTTGCCCTGTTCATCGATGATGCCGGTGAAGCTCGGACCCGCGATGAAGAACGCGTGGGCGATGGAGGTGGAGGCCCCTGGGGCGGAGTCGAGCCAGAGCTCGAAACCACCTTTGGGTTCTTGGACAAAGGAAGCAGCGAGGACTACGGCGGCAAGGGTTATGGGTACCATGTCGCCATCGTAGCGCGGAGCGGCGAGACGGTCTGAATTTCCGCGTCGCGAGCGCACCACTCCATGCCTCCAAGTGACTGATCCCTCCGAATTCCAAGCGCTTAGCGCCGCCATCGGCGCGGATATCTCCGCCACCGGGGCTCAACGCCTTTTGGCCTACCTCGACGCGATGCTGGACGAGAACCAACGCATCAATTTGACGGCGGTTCGGGATCGCGATGCGGCGGTGATGTTCCACGCGCTGGACTCGGCGGCGCTCGCCCTCTGCGCTCCCAAGACGACTCCGGCTCGTGCGCTGGACCTCGGCACCGGCAACGGATTCCCAGGCGTTGCGATCGCGTGCCTCTATCCCGAGGTCACCGTCGTCCTGATGGACCGCCGCTTAAAAAAGCTCCACGCGATCATGCGGGCTCTTGCGACCGCCGGTTTCGACACCGATCAGTTCGAGATCGCCCACATGGATGCGGGGGCCGCCAAGTCCGAGGGCCTCGCCGAGCCCTTCGATCTCATCACGACGCGCGCCGTGGGACCACCGGCGTCTGTGGGCAAGCTAGCGAAGCCGCTGCTCGCTCCGAAGGGCCGCTTCGTCGCCTGGCTAAGCGACGGGGCCGAAGCTCCGGACAAGCTGAAGTGTGGCCTTCGGCTCTCGGGGTCCGCCGAGTACGAACTGCCGGCGCCGGCGAGCCGCAGCCGGCGGATCGCCAGCTACGACTTCTGAGCCGAGCGGATCAGTTGAACGTCACCGACACGCCGTCGGTGAGGTTCGACGTCGCCATACCAGCGACCGAGTCACGGTGCCATGCCTGGAAGTTCCAGGTCTCACCGGCCATGATCGCAACCAAGCCGGTGGGGCTCGGGGTCATGGTCAGGTCGAGGACCAGCGAGAAGCCGCCCGCCATCTCGGAAGAAAGGACCTGTCCAGGACCGACGTAGCGGCCGATGTCGCCCCCAAGGCAGAGGTTGCCCTGGCTTCCACCCGGATTCATGACGAAGCCCTGGGTCGTGCTCGTCAGGAAGTAACCGAAGACGGAGTTCGGGAGGTTCTCCGCGTTGAGCGTCAGGTTGTTATCCGCGGCGACGTTGCTGCCCGACACCGAGATCGCGCTGCTGGCCCCCGTGCTGTTGGGCTGGGTCGAGCAGTAGTTCGAACCGATGCCGGGGATCGAGACCACGACGTCGTCGACGATGAGCTCTGAGATGCTGCCCATGTTCGCGCCCGTGACGACGGCGAACTGAAGGGTCACGCCGCCGCTGACGTCCGCGCCAGCGATCGCGGTGAAGCTGAACGTCTGGTAGGTGTTGGTTAGGTTGAGCGGTCCTCCGCCGAGGATCTCGCTGGAGGAAACCCCGCCACCTGCGATCTCGGAGAAGAACTCAGCAAAGGTGATGCCGCCGATAGCGCCGCTTCCCTTGGCCGAGAAGGTGACCGTGATGACGTCGCCGGTGGCGACCGTGCCTTCGCCGAGGTTCGCCTGCTTGATGACGGCCGCGGCGGCCTGATCGTCGTTGAAGACGCGGCCCGCGAAGCTTCCGCTGTTGGCGTCCGTAGTGACCTCGAACGTCGAATTGGGAGTCGGGAAGTCAACCCAGGAGCTCGTGTCGCCCGTTTCAAAGTCGCCGTTGGTGGTCAGGTCGACCTGGGGAAGGGCAGAAGCGAGGCTGACGGTGATCGAGCCGAGAAGGCCAGTGAGGAGAGTCTTATTCATAGCAGGAAAAATGGAGAGGTGGGGCAAGGTCGTCCGAGAGGGGAGGCTCAAGCGATCGCCCGACGGCGCACCACTCGATGGATGTCTTCAAAGAAGCAGGTCACGTCTTCCTTCGTCGTGCCGGCGTCGACCAGCGCCAAGCGCACGACGGGCTGCCCATCGACGACAGCATGGCCGACCATGGCGAGTCCGGCGTCCTGCATCAGATCGCATAGGGCCGCAGGGGCGACCCCGTCGACCGTGAAGCACACCGTCAAGGACTCGGGCTCCTTCACCAGCGTCATGTCAGAGGCCTTGCGCACGCAGTCGGCCGCGAGGAGCGCGAGGTCGCGCATGTGCTCGGTGCGCGCGACGTAGCCCTCGGTCCCGTGGTGCAGCCAGTTGGTCCAGAGCTTCAGGGCGTCGTTGCGACGCCCGCACTGGATCGAGCGCGTGCCGGGGTTCCACTGGTCGTCGTCAGACTGGAAGAGGTAGCCAGCGGCTTCGTCGAAGCTCGCTTGCAAGTGTCCGCGCTCGCGGATCATCAGGAGCGAGCAGGTCAGCGGCACGCCCATCAGCTTGTGGGCGTCCCACGTGATCGAGTCGACGCGATCGGTGCCCATAAAGGTGTCGCGGTAACGATCGTCGAAGACCATGGTGCCGCCGAAGGCTGCGTCAAGGTGCAGCCACACGCCGCGGGCCTCGCAGACGTCTGCCAGCTTGGCGATCGGGTCGAACGCGCCCTGCACGGTCGTGCCCACGGTTCCGTTGACCATCATGGGGACGTGGCCAGCCGCGATGTCTTCGTCGATGGCCTTGGCCAGGGCCGAGGCCAGCATGCGCCCGCGGTCGTCGGCCGGGATGTGAACCACGTTGTCGCGACCGATTCCGAGGAAGGCCGCGGACTTCGGGATGCAGTAGTGGGACTCGACCGACGTGTAGACGCGCAGACGGGTCCCATCCATGCCGGTCTCGCGCAGGTTCGGGCGAACCTTGTCCCGCGCCACGATCATGGCGCACAGGTTCGAGATCGAGCCGCCGGGCGTGAACGTGCCTTCGTGATCTTCGAAGCCCATCATGTTGCCCATGCGCTCGATCAACTCGTTCTCGAGGAGGACCTGGGGTCCCGCCACCTTGTACGTGTACATCGAGTTGTTCATGGCCGAGGCGAGTATCTCGCCCAGGACGGCGTAGGGCTCGCGCCCGCCGAACAGCTGGTTGTAGAAGCGACCGGGCGCCGTGGAGGGCGTGGCGCGCATGACGGCGCGCAGTCGGTCTGCTACCTCGTCGTACGAGAGGCCCTTGTCTGGGAGGCCCAAAGGCAGCTCGTCGAGGAGCCTCTCTGGGGGTACAGCGGGCGTGACGGGGTGCGACTCTTCTTGGGACTGACGCTCGCCGAGGAGGGTCGTGAAGAGCTCCATGACCCGGGCGAGGGGATTGTCTGGGGTGTCCATAAAATGGGCACAGGCCGAGCGAGCAATTCGGGGCTCTTCGAGCGACGGAACCAGCGCTTTCAAGGGCGCTGCTGCTGCGTCTGGACCTCTTGTGACGGCCTGCTGGCGAGCAGTATACCACAATCCCCAGGTTGCGTCTGACGGCTCGGTCACAACCGCGTAGCCCTCTCAATCTGGCGGTTATTCGGCGATTTGCCCGCAAACGCACTAACCGGCATGAAAGAGAGCCCGTCGGCGCAGTGACCTGCGCCGACGGGCTCCGTTCTCCTTCCTTTTCACCGAGTGCCTTGACGCCAACTCCTGGCGCAGGCTCCTGGGGTGATCTACTTGTTCTTCTCGCTGTCCCCTGGGCGGGCGGCTTCGCCGCTCATGCGCTTCCAGTTCTTGTCGGCGTTGGCCTTGAGCTTCGGGGCCTTGCCCTTCTTGTTCCAGGTCTTACGGGTGTTGCCGAAGAACCCGTCGTAGAAGACGTACAGGCGGCCATCTTCAATCTCGAAGGACTTGGGGTTCGCGCCGGTCTTGTCGCCTTTGCCGTCGGTCATGGCCCAGGCGCACCAGCCGCCGTACATCGGCTCGAAGCGGGTCGGGTCGGCGATGAACGCCGCCTTGTTCTCTGCGGAGCTGAAGCGGTACAGCACGCCGCGGTGGGTGTGAGTGATGCTCTTGTCTCCCTTCGTTGCCTTGCCGCCGAACTTGGGGAAGTAGGCCACGGGGTCGTAGCCCTCCAGGGCCAGGTTCTTCTTGCCGAGGTCGTACTCCTTGAGCGAAGTGCGAGCCTTCTTGGTGTCGTCTTGGGCCGCGGCTGTGAAGCTTGGCTGGGATCCTTCGGCCGCGGCTGCCGAAACGACGGCGGGGGCCGGTTGAGCGGTTTGAGCAAGAGCGCCCTGGGGGGCAGCTGCGAGGAGCGCCAGCATGAGGGCGCTGAGGGTGATCGAGTTCTTCATGGTTCGTAGCGGGGGTTGTTTTCTGGGCGCTGCGTCCGTTGAGAGCACGTTGCGCTTGACTGACAACAGGTACGCGGGCACCTCTTCCCCGTGACCGGCGAAGGCCGCAAGATCTACGATTCACGTCTCATCCCCGGATTGACCGCGCCACAAGCCAGCCAAGACGACGATCAGCGGCCCCGTTACGCTACGGAGCCGCTTTTCAATTAGCCGATGAAATCGAGGTTCGTGCCCTCGCTGAAGCGTCCAAGGAACGACTGGACGAAGCGCTCCCCAAAGCTCTCGCTTCCGGCATCAGATGGGGGCGGCCCTTCCCCCCGGGGCGGCCTTCCGCCAGCACCCGGCTTCGGCCCCATGGCGCTCTCGACTTCCTCGACGTCGAAGCCGTTCTCGGTGAGCGTCGCGCGAATGGCGTCACGGACGGTCGAGCGAATGTCGCCCTCGCCATCGAAGGAGTCGTAGGCGGCCTGTGCCGCGCTCGCAAGCTCGTCCCTGATGTCGACGAGGCTCTGACCTTCAGTGCTCGTGATCGACTGAGCTGCGCGCGTCGCGGAACCTTGGATCGAGCTCGACGGGGCCTGCGCCGCGGTCTGAGCGTTTGAGCCCGCTGCGAAGAGTTGCTGCATTCCCCCGGCGAACGGGGTTTGGGAAATCGTATTCATATTGCTTGGTATGGGTGCGTGTGAGAAAGAGCGGGCTGCACGCCTGTGCGAGCGACCTCCCGCGTTCGCATTCGTCATCGACACCAAGCCGTTTGCACTCAAATGACCTCACATTGAACTCTCATGAGGAGCGGGTCCCCAAGGGCACAGGCGCCACGCGACGTCCAGAAACGTAGACACGGCGCGCGCGCTTGGGAAAATCTTGCGCAGCCAAAGCGATGCGGACCCCTATTCGCCCAAGAGAGTCGGCACTCTGCCCATCGCTCACTACCAAGCAGGTACGCCGGCACCTCGCACGTCGAGCACGCCGGCGGGCGCGAAGCGGACTTGGCCGTTCGGCCGCAGGAAACCCAGCTGATAGGGAATCCCAACGACTTCGCCGGCGGGGACGGTGGGGGCGATCAAGGTCGAGAGCGCGTCACCTCCCGGCGGCAGGGAGCGGATGCGCCGACGGCCCGTGCTCTGGTCTACCTGCACGAAGCCTGAGCCAAGCGTGTTGCTTTGGAAGCCAAAGTTGCCGCCGAGCAAAAGGAAAACGGTATCCCCGAGCTCGCCCTTGAGGTCGAGGGAGAGAGAGCTTCCGGACGTGACGCTGTTGGGCAGGAGCGCCGAGCGCGGTGTGTCCGCCAGGACCGTCGCGACGCCGAAGTCACCTTGACTACTGAGGGTCGGAGAGTCCAGGAGCACGAGCTCGCCCATGAACATGGGGTTGATCCAGAACCCCCATCCGTCTGTGAACGTTCCGCAGTTGCAGCCGCCCCCCTGAAAGCCTGGCGGGCCTCCACGAAAGGTGCAGCTCTGCGCCCGGATGAAGCTCCCTGCGCTCATGCCGAGGCCAGCCGTACCATTGCCTCCCCCCGTGCAGCACGTCATGCAGAAACCTGATCCGCAGGATTCCGGCGTTCCTCTTCCTCCCTCTAGATCGCAGTCCTCTAACAAGATCGTAGAGGCCACAGCGAGGAGGCCCATTTCTGCGTAGAGACCGTAGTAGGAGTCGATGCCGTCCATTCCCTTGCTTTGGCAGCGTGCGAACGCCACATCGCGGCTGTTCTCGACAACGATCCCCTCAAGGGTGCAGTCCGTCACCAAGATAGAGCCGTCGTTGTCCGTGATGTCCAGGTTTCCATCGACTTGGTAGAGACCACGGAGCACGGCGGTCTCGCCTGCAGCAAGGAACCTGACGGTGACGAGCCCCGCTTCCCACGAGGTGCCCGCGAGGCTGACGAGCGTGACGCCCTTTGTGTCGAACGCGAAGTCGCTGTCCATCGGAGCACGAATCACGAGCAGCGTGTCGCCACTTTGGGCGGACGCATAGGCATCGGAGATACTGAAGTAGTCTTCCGATCCGTCCCCCGCGATGCGCAGGACGTCGCCCGCGAAAATGGGCGAGGCGAAGGAGAGGAGCAGGCATGCGGCGATGAGCCGACGGATTGAGATTGCGAGTGCGAGCATGCCCTGATCGTATCAGCCGATCCAAAAGTGGCCGTTGCCCCGCCAGCGGGAGTCCTGCCGCTAGGAGGTCGTAATTCGTGACCCCAGCGTCTTCGCTAGCCAGGCACGCTTTCGCGCTCCATGGAGATGGTCTGGAGCATGCTCGGCTCCTTCATCTTGAGCTCGCCGGAATCGGGACTGATCTCGAATCGATCTTCGACGCTCCGGAACGCGGCAACGATCGTCCGTTCGCGAACGTCGCTTGTCACGGCGATCTTCTCAGTGGCGGTTGCGGCGACGTCGGTGACAAGATCAGCCGCAATGCGACTCAGCGGGCCGCGACCCAAGTGACGCGCAAGGGTCCTTCGGAGCGGCCGGAGGGTCGCTTGGATCAGGCCCGTTCGGACGCGCTGTACGGATCGGCCGCTGAGCGAAGTTTGGTCGTGTTGCAGCGGCGCAGTGGCCTCGACAACGACCCCGTTCCGTGGACATCGAAACTTGCACGCAAGCGCTCCTCTCTTTACATCGACTGCATGTAGCAACGGAGCGATCTGGTCGTAGCTGGGGGCGAGGGTCGTGGAGGCCATGGATTCGTTGGTTTGGAGATGGAGGAGAATAGAAGCAGCGCTGGGGCGCCAATGGAGCAAGGTCCAGCCCGGAGAGGAGCGTCCGAAGAAACAGGGAGAATCGATCCCTCGGCGGATCGAGGGGATTTCTCGGACGCCGAACCCACCGACGGACCTTCCCGGGTGACACCTACTCGCGGCATCTGCCCGCCCCCTCACCATGAACATCTCACTGTCACTCCTCGTGACCCTTGCGCCGATAGCGCTGACCCCTATGTCCAACTCAAACACCCAACCCACATCGGCCCCGGTCGCTCTTGAGGATCAAGAGATCGAAGTCGAACTGGCTCTCCTCGACGCTGTCGCCACGTCGATGGGGAGCGCCCGAAGCTGGTTCAAGAATGAGCCGGAGGCAGCGCTTGAGCTCTGCGCTGCTCGGCGGGAACTCGTTTCTTTCGCCGAGAGCCGCATCGAAGCACACGAGGACGGCACCCTGTTGGAGCATCCACGAATGCAAGATCGCGTCGCCGCATTGAAGAAGGGCGTCAAGGCCATGGAGGAGGCTGTTCAAAGCCACCTCGACAGCATGCCCAAGCAGCTCGCGACGGAGCTGGACCGGCACCGTAAGACGCTGACTCGATTCGAGTCGGCGAAGAGCCAGCGTGTATCCAGCATCGCGTATGTGCCGAAGGCGGTTGCGGATACTGGCAGCCGAATCACTGTCTATCGGTCGCTAGTAGACACGAGCTCGGCGGTGGATACGCTCGCTGCGCACCTAAGGGAGACGCAAGATCAGCTAGAATTGGACCTTCGTAAGGTGCTAGATGGCCTCGATCAAGATGATCTGGCTAAGGCCAACCGGCCGCCGCGCGACGCCTACCGCGGCGATGATCGAGCAGCGATCGAGGCCTTCGCCCGGAAGAGCTCGACTGAGAAGGAAGTCCTCGCGGTCGTCATTCCTGATTCCCGTTGGGCTCGCACCTACGGCGCTGTCCTCGGCTCGTCTGGCGAACTTGAGATCGCGGAGCGAGAGCGGCTGAACATCTTCGTCGCTGTGCCTGACTCGGGCGGGCGCGCGGTCCTACAGCCCGTGCGTATCGAGCGAGACTGCTTTCACGTACATGGCGAAATGTTGGGCCAGACTGAGCCCGGGGAGATGAAGCTGATTCCCCCGCACGCCTGGCCCATTCTCACGCTCAGCAGCTACTTGGACTGAGGGTTCTTCTCTTGGTGATCCTGGAGCGCGGCCCTCGCGCGCTCGAGCCAAACTGACTCTGGGGCGCGCCTTCGCACCCCGGGGCTATTTCGTCTTGGACCTGTGGCTCCCCCATCCATCGAAGCGAGAGCCTCCCGTGCACTCTTCATTCGGCCAAGCTGCGCGAGCGCCAACACCTTGACGGCGATTCCGAGCCGAGTGCGCGGGGATCTCCCTAGGCTCTCCGCCTCCGCGATAGCATCCAAAGCCTGTTTGGCATCTCCGACGGCGTAGTGGGCCAGCCCGAGGATCGTGCAGTGCCCTGATTCAGAGGGCTCAAGGCGTGCAGCCGCTGAGATCTCGCCGAGCGCAAGCGCGAAATCGTCCGGACCAGAAGTTGGATTCATGAGCCGGCGGATCGCGCTCTCATGGAGCTCACCAGCCCCTGGGTTTGATCTCTCTAGCGCGTAGACGCGCGCAGCTTCGAGCACCTCTTTGCTGGACGCTGATGTCGGCAGAGCTTCGAGCACATCCCGCGTTAGGATGAGCTCGCCATAGAGCCGATCCACCAGATCGACAGCCTCCACGTGAGTATCCCGCAGGACCCCGTATCGCCGCCGTTCCGCCATCGTAAGTGGTCGTCCCTCGAAGCTACCGGCGGCCTCCGTCGGGTCGACGGGCCAGACCTTGACGGAGCGGTCGAACGAAGCGGTGCAGATCTGGCCATCTGGGGCAAAGCTCATGCTGGTCACCGGTCCAGCGTGTGCGTCCCAGACGACAAGGCTTCGGCCGCCGATCGCGTCCCAGACGTGCACTCTGCCGCTCTCGCAGCCTGCTGCGAGCCACCCTCCCTTCGGCGAGAACTCAAGGCACTCCACCCGATCGTCCTCGTAGACTTCGAGCCGATGTTCGACGGGCGTCTCGCTTCCGTCAGAGCGAAGAAGCTCGATTCGATGGCTTGATGAAAGTGCCATAAGGTCCTTGTTGGCTGACACGGCGATCTGTTCCACGTTTTCCATCGGGGAGACTCTCCGCGGCTCGCCATGGGTGAAGACCGTTGCACGGCGCTGGCGATCAACGCTCAGGAGGCGTCCTTCTCCCAGGTCTCGGAGCTTCGCGATCCCCATCGGTAGACCCTCGATCAACTCGCGTTTGCTCAAGCCCGTCAGGCGACAACCCCGGCCCTGGACGACCACCAGCTTGGATTCGAGATCTGCGTCGCCGACTCCCCTCGGGCCGGATCCACGCGATGCGCCGCGATTGGCGCCCGCACTATCGCGCGGCGCCCGGAGAAGCACATCCCCCAGCAGCTCCCCGTCCTCCACGTTGATGGTGACCACATGTTCGGAGGCAGCTACTGTGAGCGTGCGATCCTCGTCCGTAAACGTCAGCCAGCCCCTTTCTGCACCGAGTCCCCTGCCTTGTCGTTCCCAAACAAGCTCCATGGACTCTGTCTTCCAAAGCCGTAGCTGGCCGTCGCGGCCCGCGGTGGCCATGAAGTGACCGGATGAGTCCACCGCTACGGCCACGACGGAGTTCCGGTGGGCGGCGATGGACCGAACGGGTCGTGCGGCACGGAGTTGGTAGATTCTGGGCGGTTTGTCGTGGTAGCTGCACGCCAGAAGCGCACCGTCACTTGAGAGCGTTGCTTGGGTCAATCGGCTAGGTTGAGGAAGCCGCGCGATGACGCGTCCGCTCTCTACGCTACGGGCGAGTAGGAGCCCGTCCTCGGACGCGGTCACGAGGACACTCCCGTCACCAGAGAGTGTGACCGTATCGATCGGCGCATCGTGCCCGGCAGCTACGAGTTCTTCAGCCTGCGATCGGTGATTCCAAACTCTGACCGTGGAGTCCTCACAGGCCACGGCTAAGAGGTCGCCGTCTAGGGCGACGTCGAATGCCGTCGCCCTGGTGCCTGGACCGAAGAACGAGGTGGCCGCTTCGGGTTGATCATCGAGCGGAAGGCACACTATGGCGTGGTCTTCGCCCCTGCGGATCAGCCCGCGCCCGTCGCCCGTCCAACGGGCCCTCGCTGAATGTCGAGGGGGTACCCCCCTGACTCCCTTCAGTCGAAGCCTCTCCTTGCCGTTCTTGTCGAAGATCGTGACCCGTCCTCTTGCCGTTTCGACCATGAGCCGTGGGTCAGTGGGGGCGAAGAGGAGCCCGAGGACCGGAGCGTCCAGATCGACCTCGAAGGCTTGCTCAAAGAGGCCCTCCGTACCGCTCGAGTGAAAGACCTGGAGGACGCCGGGCCCGTGCCCACCGCGAGCGCAAGCCAAGTACGCTCCATCGGATGAGATCGCCAACGCTTGGACGGGCGCGGGTCCTAGCGTGACGTGCGCCACAACTGAGCCCCCGTCGGTTTCCCGTACGACGATCGCGTCGCGCGTTGGCGATGCCCATAGGCGCCCGTCCCTAGTCACCGCAAAGCGAGTGGACCCAGAACGTCTGACCTCTACCTGCTGCACCTCTCGGGGCGTTTCGCTGGTGTCGATCACTCCGACCGATCCACCCGCTCCCATGAGGATCGTCGGGCGACCAGGAACGAATGCGTGCGTGCCGCCAGGCCCCATGCTGCTTTGCGTTGAGAATGGCACGGCCTCGCTCAGGGCTGACAGGAGAGCGGCGTTCTGGATGGCGCGCGTGTCACTTCTGGGCTGAACCTCGCGAACCAAAGCTAGTGACAGCAGCGGATCCCGTTGCAGTGCGAGGGCCGATTGGGCGAGGAGCACTTGGGCTTCTGACTTCTCCGCCCGGTCGGTGGCTTCGCGAAGCTCTCTGGCTGCCCGGAACGACTCGATCGCCTCCTCAAGCTGCACGGTCTCCGGCCCTACCGGATCCAGGACTCGAAGATCGCGCAGTGATCCCTCAGCCTTCAGTAGGTCCGCATCGCGGAGCGCGACCAGGCCGTCACTGACTAGCCCTGTGCTGACTCGCTGCGCTCGCGCTTTGTCGACGGCCTCAAGGCCCATGTAGATGCCCGTCGCAAGAGCGATGGCGGAGACGAGCGCCACCAGCTTGCGGTGGCGCGTTACGAACCTCCGAGCGCGCTTCACGAGCGTAGGGGGCTGCGCCAGGATGGGCCGAAACTGGAGGAAGCGCCGCAGGTCTTCGGCTAGCTCTAACGCCGTCGCGTAGCGCTCCGCTGGCTCCTTCGATATGGCCTTCGCGCAGATCGTCGAGAGGTCGCGTGGAATGTTCCCCGCCAACGTACTGATCGATGGAGGGTCTTCGTGGGCGATGTTCGACATCAGCTCCGCCAGCGTGTTGCCTGTGAAGGGCCGGCTCAGCGTGCAAAGCTCGAAGAGCACGACGCCTAGGGAGAACACGTCCGTGCGTCGATCGACGCTCCCGTGGTCGGCCCGGGCTTGCTCGGGAGACATGTAGCTCGGCGTACCGGCGAGCTCACCGGATCGAGTGATGGAAACCGCGTCATCGTCGTTGGCAGCGAGCCCGAAGTCGAGCACCCTCGGCCTGCCGTCTCGGGCAATCAGGATATTGCCCGGCTTGACATCACGGTGGACGACGCCGCGCTCATGGGCGAAGTGGAGGGCGTCGGCGACCCCGGCGACGAACTGGGCGACTTGGACAGGGAACGGCCTCTCCGACGCTGTATCGAGCGGGGGAGGCGCGGAGTCTTCCTCTTCACCTGCCGCTCGAATCCAATCCGCCAGATCGCGCCCCGGCACGAACTCCATGGCGTAGTAGAGGGTCCCGTTTTCCTCGCCAAACGCGTGGAGCGGAACGATCAGTGGATGGTCGAGCTTGGCGGCAGAGGCTGCCTCGCGTCGGAAGCGCTCGACGTGCGTGCGCGAGATGGAGAGCGAGGGGCTGAGCACTTTCAACGCGACTTCGCGTCGAAGCCCTACTTGCTCCGCGAGGTATACGATGCCCATGCCGCCACGGCCGAGCTCGCGGATGATGCGGAAGCCTGGGACGACCTCGGGACCTTCCTTTGCCGCTCCGGGAGTGGAGGGTGGGCGGGGACCCCTCGGGTTGGGAGGCGGCGTGATGGTCGAGACTGAGAGGTTTTGCTGCCGTGCGAGGTGCGCTCGACAGGCCGCCTCGAGCGCAGGTCTGATCTTCTCGGGGTAGTCCGAGATAAATGCGGCGACTTTCGGCGCGTCGGGCCCCGCCTCGTCGCAGTGGTCGATGAACGCTTGGAGCGCATCGAGCACTTGGTCGCCTGTGGGATCCACGTCGTCCATCTGGCCGCGGTCCGTCATGAACGCGCTCCGTTCTCGTCGGTCATTCCTTCGGAGGAAAGCGAGAGCGCAAGTCTGGCTCGCGCTCGTGAGTAGAGATTGCGTGCGGCACTAGCGCTGGCGAGCTGCATCTCGACGACGACCTGTTCCGTGCTGAGCCCGAGGTACTCGCGGAGCAGAATGACGTCCCGCTCGCGCTCTGGGAGACCGTCCACGAGCTGGCGGACGCGCTCTCTCGTCTCCTCGTTGGACACCTGGCTTGAGACACTGATCGCATCGGCAGCGATGTCGACATCCTCTTGGATGGCCCCGATGTGGCCAGGGTCGCGCTTCGCCCGTCTCGACGCTCGTATGCGATTCAGAAGCTGAGATTCGGCGCGCTTCAGGAGCCAGGCGAGGAAGCTGCCCTTGCCGCGATATTCAAAGGAAGAGAGCCCTTGGAGCGCCGAGAGAATCGCGTCCTGCGCGGCGTCTTCGCTGTCCGCAATGCGCACGCGGTACTCGTCGCCGATTCGCCTACGAAGCGCACGCTGCAGGGGCACCGCGTAGCGGTCGAAGAGATCTGAAAGCGCTGCCGAGTCATCTTCGCGGGCGCGCTCAATGAGATGGAGAGTCTGGTCGTCCAAGGGAAGGTCCGGTGGTCCGAAGTGGGAAGTGAGCTCTTCGAGCTGGGTGAGCGGGTTCAGTCGTTCGCCAGCCCGCGCATCATAGGCGCAGGCTGGCGTTCTTGCCGCCTGGTGGGGCCCAGGCGCTCTCCGGCTAGCGGAACATCACCGTGATGGCGTCAGTAAAGTTGCTCGTCGCCGTCGGGTTCGCATCTCGGTACCAGAGTTGGAAATTCCACGCGTCACCGGGTGCAACGGCGGGTTGCAGTGTGTTCGGGAGGGCGTCCATGTCGAAGTCGATGGTGATCGCGCCGTCGGATCCGCTGCTGGTGACCTGTGCCAGGAGGCGCCCGATGGTGCCCCCAAGGCAAATGTCCCCTTGGCTCCCGCCCGGGTTGGCTGCGAAGCCCTGGGTCTCGCTGAGGATGAAGTAGCCAAACGAGTCCTGGGGGAGCGACTCCGCCGTCAAGCGCAGGTACTGGTCGTCGACCAGCGTCGAGCCCGCAGCGGAAACGGTCCCCGGCACGCCGGTGGAGTTGGGCGCGGCGTTGTCGCAGTAGCGCGTGAAGACGCTCTCGCAGTCGTCCGCGACTCCGTTTCCATCCATATCGATGCCCGCCAGGTCCACAACGAACATGGCCCCGCTGTTGAATGCCCTGGTGTCATCGACGGGGTCGCTGAAGAGCAGGCGCCCGGCTGAGAGCGCTAGAGCGGTGCCGCCGCGGCCGTAGCCCACGAGCTCGGCGGGCTGCACGAAGCGCTCCTGGGACCAGGCTCCACCGCTTTCCGTGAAGGTCCACGCGGCGCCTCCGCCGACGCGATCCTTCGCACCCAGGGCGACTCTGCCCGAGCGCAACGCGACGGCGGAGCCGACGGAGTCGTTGACCTGTGCGTCCTGCGGAACGATCTTCGCCTCCTCTTGGAAGCGGCGACTCGACTGCGAGTAGCGGAAGACGTAGGCGGCCCCGGCGTTGTTGGCGGCGTCATCGTCGTTGGGGGCACCGACCACAAGAACGTCATCTTCGAACTCGATGGATTGCCCGAAGAAGTCAGCCACAGCGGCGTCGCTGGCCTCGATGATGCGCTCGAAGTCGAAGATCCCCGAGGTGTTGCGGTAGTAGTGGGCGATGACGCCACTGGTCGTCACGTTGGCTGTCAGTGAGTCGCCACCGACCAGCGTAAGGCGGTCGGACATCTCGACGACGCTGCCGAATCCTTGGCCGCTCACGATGGCAGAAGGGGGGAGGATCTTGCGGTTCTGAATCCAGATGCCGGAGACACGCTTGTACACGTAGGCAGCGCCGCGGTTGTTGCCGGCGGCGTCGTTTCCGGGGGCGCCGACGATCATCCAGTCCCCAGAGATCGCGACGGATGCGCCAAACTGGTCGCCGATCTGCCCGTCGCTCGCGGTGACGCTCCCCTCGAGCTGCCAGTTGAAACCGCTATCGAAGGTCTTGTAGATGTAGACACGACCTTCCGAAGTGGCGGTCGTTCCGGGCCGGCCCGGCGCGCCGATGGCAACGCTGAACTGGTCTGCATCGATGGCTGAGCCAAAGCGGTCGTCAGCGACAGCGCTCTGGGGCTGGAGCATCGCGGAGTAGATCCACTCGGAGTTGAGCGGTGTTTGGGTCCAAGCGTAGACAGCGCCGACGCGCAGGTCACCCGCAGGGGAGGCCTCGCCTGGAGCACCGCCGAGGGCCATCGACCCGTTGAGCTCGATGGCGGTGCCGAGCTCTTCGTTGCCGTTGCCATCGATGGCCATCAGCTTGATGTCGCAGCTCTGTGCGAGGGCGGGTGAGGAGAAGGCGGTGAAAGAAGCGAATAGGCCGGCAACCGCTAGGGCAGTGGGGCGAGACAGGAAGATGGGGTGGATAGTTTGCATGGCAGTTGGCCGAGAATTCCTCGACGGGGTGAAGAAAGAGATGGGGATAGGAGCGCCCTCGATGAGCGCTACACCCGGGAAGGTCCGTTCACGGGAGACCGTCCGGAGAAAGAACGGAATCTGTCGGAATCGCTCCCTTCGCTGGTTTCGGTCGGAATGCGCGGACGGACAGGCGGCAACCGGACCTCCACAGGGCAGCCAGCGAGGGGCCGTTCAGGCGGTTTCCAGCTGATCCCTATCCGTCCCATCCACCGAACAACGACCCAAGCACCACCATGCGACTTTCCAGTTTGACCCCCGCCGCCACCCTGTCCCTCTTCGTCCTCACGCTTCCAAGCTTCGGCGCAGCACTCGCTGAGGAGATTGTCTTCACCGTGGGTGGCGACAAGGCCGCGGGCAAAGCCGCCGCACAGTCTGGGAGAGGCAAGTGGGTGAGTCAGCCATCCAAGGCCTTCCGACTCGCCGCCGCCGCTATTCAAGATGGAGGCGACGTTGATGTGATTGTGCGCATCGCGGAGGGCGAGTACGGCGGCGACCTTGGCTCCGGCGCCTACACGCTCCCGTCCCTCCGCGGATCCGAAGCCACGTTCACGATCGAGGGCGGTTGGTCCGCCTCTTTCGAGTCGCGTGAGCCGTTCCGCACCCCAACCACGTTCGTCACGAACCGGGGACGCAGTCAGCCCATGCTCAAGTTCCGGCCGTCCACGCCCGCCGACCAAGACGAGCTCGAGGCCATGACGCTCGACGGCATCTTCTTCGACGCCGGAGAGTCCAACAACTACGACTCCGAGACGAACAGTCTCCTGAAGCGTGGTAGCTGCACCCACGTCCAGATCCACTTCGGGTACCTGCGGACGGACGCCCTCGTCATCCAGAACTGCGGCTTCCTCAACACAGCCCACCGCGCTTTCGAGACGCTCATTCGGTGCGCTTCTGACGAGACCGAGATTCGCATCGAGAACAACCTGTTCCTCAACAACCTGATCCCCGTCAAGCTCGACACCGCGCGGTACCGGCACAAGGCCAAGCGCATGGTGGTTCGAGGCAACAGCTTCCTGATGAACTGGGCGCTCAACCCTGATCCAGACACATCGAACCCCGGTGCGCTCGAGCTTGGTTCGGTAGACGGGACGTCCGAGATTCTCCTCGAACGCAATCTGTTCTACGCCAACTTTGGGGGCGCTATCCTCGCTCTTCCCAAGCGGCTCCCAAGCCTCACGCTCGTGGACAACAACTTCGTGGGCAACGGGCTCCTGCACGGCGACCCGGCTCCCGATGCGGTCTCGATGATCGTGGAAGTCAATCACCGTAAGATGCCCCTCCCGCTCGATCTCCTCGAGGAAGTGATGGCGGTGGAGGAGGCTGTCGGCAACGTCTCCATCGCCCCAGGTTTGCCGTTGGCTCTCGGGGAAGTGCAGACCGTCGACGCGAGCGCGATCAAGCCGAAGGAAGGCTGGGAGAACGAGGTTCGCAGAATGCTCGGCCAGAACCTAGATGGCGGCACCGTCGCGATCTCCGGATTCGCTCCCCGCAAGAACTACGACCCGAGCCGCCCGCCCATCCCGACGAATGAGTCAGCCCGGGGATACGGCATTCAGTTCGAGGTGGCGACCGTCGGAGCGCAGTAGTCGACGCTCCCTCACGCGTTCAACGCTTCTATGGAGAGGGGCAGGTGGCCTCGAAGCCGCTTGCCCTTGCACTTCAGTGCGCGATTACCATCAGAAGGCAAGCTGCCACACGAGAGATCCCACCGCGCACCAGAACAGGAAGCCGAGGATCGCCTTGGGCCAGGTCACGTTGTCGTCGGCCGACTCCCACCAGCGGATGCGGTGACTCCCAAGGCTGAAGGCCCAGTGCAGGACCTCACCCGTCATGAAGCAGAACGCATGGGTGAGCTGGCCGAAGATGGTTTCAAGCAGGTCGAATAGAAAAGACATGGGCGAGCCTTGTGGCCGGGCGAACGGTGCGTGGCGAGCAGGAAGAGCCTGGCACTGGGGATTCGCCATCCTTCGTGGGATATTCGAAGAAAGTGGGAAAGCAGGCCCGCGCCCTCCCTCGACCCATCGGGCTATTTGAAGTCGATCAACGTCATCGGCGTGAAGTTGGAGGTCGGCGTGCCGCTGTCCGAATCTCGGTGCCAAAGCTGGAAGCGCCAGCGGTCACCGACCACGGCTGCGATGGGGCCGTTCGGCTGGGGCATGGGACGGAGGGGCAGGGCGTGTCTGGGGATATCAGAGAAGCTCTGGTCGAGCACTGCTGCGCTCCCTGCGAGGCGGCGAGCATCTGGACCGTCAATCCAGCGATTCTTCCCGTCGCAGCCGCTGTGACTCTCCGCGTTCGGCGGGCTAGGGAGCGCATGCTCAGTTGGTTCTCCCGTCTCCTTGTCTTCGCGCTGTTGCCTCTTGGATCGGCCCAGGTCGTTGCCGTTGAGGAGGCCGAGACCCCAGAGCTCGCCGTCATGCAGCACATGGGCGAGGTGTACGCGAGGGGTGAGACCGCTCTAGTGGAGATTCAAATCGCGGCCCCCGAGGATGATCTCCCTGGCTCCGAGGGCCCCTCGCTGGCCCGGGTCGAGATGTACTTCCAAGACGACGGAATTCCGTTTCGGCTTGGGCTCATCGGGTGGCAGCGCGGGCATTTCCCCGTTGGTTCGTCCTTCAGAGTCCGCGTTCCCTACGGCCGAAGGATCGGTGTCGCCGCATACTGCCCCGATCGCGGCTACGACGAGCGTCTTGTGGGACCGCTGCTGGCTGCCGACGCAAGCGAGTCCACTGTCCAAGAGGTTGTGACCCTTCAGCTGCCCGCGCGCTCGGAGTCAGGCACCGTGTTCTCGACGATCCGTGAACAGAACGCGAATCATCGCCGCAGCAGCCCGGTCAAGCTGAGCCTGCACCTGCCGCTCACCGGACTGGAGGTCGCTGGGACCCACTGGCGCGAGGAAGGGTCCTTGCTGGCCCAAGTCCCACCCGGCGACTACGCATTTCGCGCGAAGCCCATCGTGAGGTACTTCTGCAGCGAGGACTTCTTTCGCCTCCCCGACTTCGCCGAGCACGAACAGAACGTCCGAGTCCGGTCTGGTGAACGCGTGGATCTCACTCGCGCGCTAGAGCCTGGGGTGCAGCTCGAAGCGCGCCTCTCGGTCGTGGACGCGACAGAGTCCGTCGCGGAGTCGATCGCGGAGTC
>CAYQKK010000051.1:0-6674 GCA_964417955.1 uncultured Planctomycetaceae bacterium | reverse complement strand
TCGCGGAGTCGATCGCGGAGTCCATCGCCGAGGACGCGGCCTATCTCGTATCGGAAGACTTCTGGTACGGCGGCGGAAGGCACACTGTGCCGGCCCGCTGGTTCGTCACCGCCAAGGCCGCACGCTTTGACGAAGAGACCAAGGCCTTCGGCAGGCCCATGACGATCCGCTGGCGACAGGCCGGCGGTGACAGCACCGTCGAGTGGACCATCGCTCCCCTCGGCGGTTGGATCCAGTCATCGATGACCCTAGCGCCGGGCCGCTACCGCATCTCGATCGAAGGGCCGCTCATCCAAGACGCAACGCACGAGCTCATCGTCAAAGCGAAGTACCGGAAGCCTCAGCCCGTCGAGTGGAAGCTTCGGAGCCGTTCAGGCCGCTAAGACCAAAACAGGTTCCTCTAGAGCGGGTCGAGCGTCGCGACGACTCTCGGTTCGGATGAGGGGAACTGGGGAGAGCGATGCACCGCGCCGTGCTCTTCGTTTCCCTCCCAGAGCGTTCCCTTCAGGAACACGACGTCTCCGGCGCTTGATGTGCGCACGGGCTCGTGGACCGAGCCGAGCAGCTTGCGGCCGGGCAGGTTCGCGCTCGATCGAGGGTCGCCGGGGGTCCAGCGATCGGGAAGGTATTCGGTGCCGGGACCGCTGTAGGTCGTCACGAGCCTTAGCCCCACGCGATCGAAGTGCAGGTTTGGGCATGCGGGCTTCAAGAGCCGCATGAGGCGAACGCCGACCCTGTCGGCGCCGGTGAGGTCCCTTAGAAGCTCGGAAAGGAAAACGATGTCCTGTTGCAGCGCCGGCATCGCACGCCCGAACTCCCGTTCGAACTTCGGACCCAGAGCACTGCCATCAACGCCGTCGGCCTCGCCGTTGCCCGGCAGAATGATGCTGAGGTCGTCCCACTTCAGCTCGCTCAGCGCCTCTGACTCCTGCGTCAGCTCACCGTCGAGGCCGCGCTCGAGGTGCGCGATGTTGCACCACGGCTCGAAGATGGACGCCAGCTCGATCATGGAGCTAGCGTGCGCAACGCTAGAAGGCGGATGGGGAGCGGTCACCATCTAGTGAATCTCCGGTGCAGAGGCGCTCACCATCGGGGCGTCCGGGTCGAACTCCAGCGTTCCCTCTTCGGCGCCGTCGAGCGCGAGGAATGGGTTCGGCAGCCCTTCCCAAGCGTCGGGCCCTCCGTCGGCAACGGATGCGGGCAGGAGGCAGTCGTCGAGGCGCCGACGCAACTCGCCCTCGTCCATCTGCTGGCCGATGATGACGAGCTTCTGAACGCGGTCGCCGAAGCTCGGGTGCCAGTCCGGCTGGGCGTCGGGCGCGTCTTCGGGGTTGCCCTCCCAGTTTTCGCGCGGGGTCGCGGCCCACCAGAAGCCCTTGGGCCCGATGTGGCAGACGCCGCCGGCCTGGGCCCACTCGTAGGCGATCTCGTGGTCCGCGGCGACCCAGAAGAAGCCCTTGGAGCGAAGGACGCTGCTCCATGCTTCCGTGTCGTGGAACAGATCGTGCAGCTTCTCTGCGTCGAAAGGGCGACGCTCTTGGTAGACGAAGCTGGTGAAGCCGTACGACTCAGACTCGGGCGTGTGTTCGCCCTCGAGTTCAAGCTCGCGCTGCCACGCGGCCGAGCTGGCCGCCTCTTCGTAGTTGAAGAGGCCGGTGTCCACCACCTGATCGAGGGGGATGTTTCCGTGCTGTGCCTTCACAATCCGCGCCCGCGGGTTGAGGTTCTTCAGCGCGGATTCGACCTCGGTCAGCGCGCGCTCGCCCACAAGGTCGCACTTGTTCAGCACGATCACGTCGGCGAACTCGACCTGGTCGATCAGAAGCTCCGCCACGGTTCTCATGTCGTCCGGACCCGATGCGAGGCCCAGCTCCGCCAGGTCATCGGCCTTCATCACGCTCGCCAGAAGGCCCGACGCATCCACCACGGTCACCATCGTGTCCAGCCGCGCAACTTTCGCGAGGCTGTGCCCGTCCTCGTCCTCAAAGGTGAACGTCTGCGCCACCGGGACCGGCTCGGAGATGCCCGTTGACTCGATCAGCAGGTAGTCGAAGCGTCCTTCGCCCGCCAAGCGCGCGACTTCCTCCAGGAGATCCTCTCGCAGGGTGCAGCAGATACAGCCGTTGGTCATCTCCACCAGCTTCTCCTCCGTCCGCGAGAGGTCCGAGCCGCCCCGCGCCACAAGCTCGGAGTCGATGTTGACCTCGCTCATGTCGTTCACGATCACGGCGACCCGCAGCCCATCGCGATTGTTGAGCACGTGGTTCAGCAGAGTGGTCTTGCCAGCGCCGAGGAACCCACTGAGCACGGTGGTGGGGAGCCGATGATCGGAAGGGGGGGGCTGGGGGGGGAGTGCGACTTCGGAGGTCATGGGAGTGGAAGGCTTCCGGGTGAACGGTCGAGAATTCGACGGTAGAGCCGTCGACAGGAGTTCACGGCACCTCCGGCGGCGACGCTTGGATGGTGGGGCAACTGTGCAACCCGCCCAGGCTCAGCGGCGCGACCGTCCTGAGACTCGCCGCTTTGGAGGGGCTAGCGGGCAGGCTTGAGCGCTTCGAACAGGTCGCTGGCGTCCGTCTTTGGGTCCAGGACGAAGCTGGAGCTCAAGCTCTTGTGGGCTAGGGCCCCGTAGGCCTTCTCGCGCGCGTCGAGAAGGCTTGGGTAGCACTCCAGCGTGCTCTCTTCATGGCTCCTTCCGTCCTGCGCTTGGAAGTGACCCGCCCAAACCAGAGGTTTCGGGCGCGTGAAGTACAGGGCCTTGAGTCGCTCTAGGTCGCTAGCGTCGGCTTGGATATGGACGACATAGAACCGCGACCTCAGCGTGTGCAACACGGATTCGCCGGTGTAGATGACGCTGCCGGTCGTGTCGAGCAGCGGGTTCTCGGACTCGGTCTCCATCGCGCTGCGAGTGACGGAGGTTTCCAGCGAGATCAGGTGCTTCTCGCGTTCAGCGTAACCGTCGGAGTAGGGCTGGCCCTGCCACTCGGCAAGCGCATCCATATCGTCATGGCCAAGCTCTTCCCAGATCAGCTTGTCGACCTCGACTCGGTCGAATCGAAACTCCGCGGCGAGGCGCATGGCGGTGAAGGTCTTGCCGATGTTGGACATGCCCACAAGCGCCACCGACAGCCGGCCGCTCCTGTAGCGGTCCTCAAATTCCCCGCGCGTGAGATTCATGCGTTCACCCGCCCCAATCGGTTCCGCAGGTAGGCGCGCAGGGCTGCGAGCTTTGGCTCCATGGAGTGAACGCGTTTCTCCTGGCCCATGACGCTGGCCAGTCTCTTCGGCATGGGGACGCTTCGCCCAATGATCCGTTCTACGCTGTCCGCGAACTTCGCGGGATGGGCGGTGCTGACTGTGATCTTGACGCAGTCCGCGGGTGCAAGGTGCGAGTACTCCTCCATGGCCAAGTGCCCCACAGCCGTGTGCGGGCACATGACGTATCCGGTGTCTTCGTGGACCTTCTTCATATGTCGCTCTGTCTCCTCGTCCGTGAACGAGGCTCCCCAGCACACCGATTCTATCGAGGCGTGATCGTTGCCGAGAAGGTCTAGGACCCGCGGGAAATTGTTCGGGCGGCCAATGTCCATGGCGTTGGAGAGCGTCGGTACGGACGCGCGTGGCTGATACTCCCCGCTGGCGAGGTAGTTCACCATCGGGTCGTTTCGATTGTTGCCAATGACGAAGCGATCGATGGGCGCGCCCATTTTCTTGGCGATCAAGCCGCCGGTTAGGTTCCCGAGGTTGCCTGACGGCACGCTGTAGACGATCGGCTGATTCGGGTAGGCGGCCTTGGCGGCCAGGGCTGTCCAAAAGTAGTAGAAGCTCTGCGGGATCACGCGCCCGACGTTGATGGAGTTGGCCGACATCAGAGCGTGCTCTGCGCTCATTTCCTCGTCAGCGAACGCGTCCTTGACCAGCTGCTGGCAGTCATCGAACGTGCCGTCGACGGAGACGGCTGTGACGTTGGCGTCTTTACCTCCGATCGTGCAGAGGTGCTGCTCCTGCACGGTGCTGACTCCGCCCCTCGGGAAGAGGATCACAACGTGGACACCTTCTTGATCGAGGAACGCATCCCCGATGGCGCCCCCTGTGTCACCGGAGGTCGCCACGAGGATCGTGCGGGCCGTATCTTCCTGGCCCATGATTCGACTGACCGCGCGCCCCATGAAGCGCGCCGCGAAGTCCTTGAACGCTAGGGTCGGCCCGTGGAAGAGCTCGAGAACGTAGTCATGGGACGTTCCGGGCGCGGCCTGATCGAACTTCACTCCACCCAAGGTCGTCATCGGAACCTCGAAGTCGTACGCCGACCGGCAGATATCGAGAACGTCGGCAGGGGTGAAGCGCTCATCTACGAAGCGCTCGGCCAGAGCGGCCGCGCAGTCTGGGAAGTCCAGGGCGCCCAGCTTCGCCGCTTGGTCGGGGGTGAAGTGGGGGATGTCGCTCGGCATCCACAGGCCGCCATCTGGCGCCAAGCTGGCTAGCAGGGCGCGGCTAAAGCTGGCCCTCACCTGATGGTCGGCTAGAGAGTGATAATTCATGGTGGAATGGGCGGCGACTCAACCCGATCGGTCTGTAGTCCCTGCCCGGAGCGCTGGGTAGTGCCCTACCAGAGGCACTGGGCCAGACTCCTAGCCTCGATCTTGCGCTCTCCCACCCCGGCCTCGCCACCCTATGCTGCTCACTCTGTTCGCACGGATTCACTCGCCCCTGTGCTTAGGTCTGGGGCTTTCCCTCGCTTTCGCTTCGTCGGAGGCGTCTGCCCAGAACCAGCTCTTCCCGCCACGGGAGGTCTCACTACTTCCCTCAGGGACAGAAGCGAACGCGGGAGCGGAATGGGATCCCTACTCCTATCTCCTCCTCGGCGGCTCCGACTGGATCCGCTGGTGGACATTGAATCGCGATCCGATTCTCGCCGAGCGGTTGACGCCTGGCGCGGGAAGCGTCGGTGCCATGCCGCTACTCGGTGAACGGGCGGCTGGCTCCCTTGCGGGTCTGGACTTGGACGCCGTGCACTGGGATGTCGTCCCGCTGTTGCAGGAGCGATTGGACAAGACCCGTGACATGGATCTTAGGATCGCTTGCCTTCTAGCTCTCGGGAAGATTGGTGAAGCGCCGCGGTCGCTCAAGTCCCGTGAGGGCGTCGAGGTAGTTTCTGTGGAAACCTCGATTAGGGCGAGGCTGGCCGACCCGAACAAGCAGGTGCGGGCCGCGGCTCTGATCGCCCTCGGACTCGTCGGAGGTCCCAGGGCCTCTGCGCTCCTTGGGGAGATTGCCGACGGATCGAAGGAGGGGAAGAGAGCCTTGGGCGGCGCGCCCGGTCGACGCACCAGGGCGTTCGCCATTTATGGCCTGGGCTTAGCGGGACATCACACCCGCAGGCTCTCAGAGCGCACGGCCATCGTCGCGCGCCTCTTAGAGCTGGCGGAAGAAGAGGCGTCGGTGGGAGATCTTGGCGTCGCCGCAGTCCTTGGTCTTGCCTGGGCTCCTTTGCCCCTCGCGGCGCCCGCTGCGGGCGAGGAGTCCGATGCCCACGGTCAAGCGAATACCGTCCGCCGGCTTCTCAGGCTCTACGACCGCCGGGAGACTAGCTCGGAAGTTCGCGCCCATCTCCCCGTGGTGATGGCGCGACTGATGACGACGGACGTGGATCAAGGCAGCGGCGCCCCCGCCAAGGGCGCCGCCGTTCAGATCGCCGCGCTGCGTGAGGAGCTGCGCATGGAGGTGATCACTCGCCTCACGGAGGACCTGGGAAAGCGAGGGGCCGAGAAGAAAGTCCACGTGCGCGAAGGCTCACTCGTCGCACTCGGACTCCTAGTCAAACCAGCGTCTGAGGGGCTCGACCAACGGGCTCTGGAGCTCGTCCAGAAGGCGTCCAAGAACTCGAAGAGCCAGCAGAATGGGGTGGCTCAGCTAGCCTTGGCCCGTGTGGCGGCCCGAGCGAGCGACGACACGGCGAGCCAGGCCGCGGCCAAAGAAGTGATTGACGGTCTCATCAGCTTGTTGGAGACGGGGGGCGCCGCCCAGCGCAACTGGGTGTCTCTGGCTCTAGGATTCTACGAGCACGAGGTGCTCGCCAGTGGTGGGCCTCCGACCCTCTCAACGCGTGAGGCGCTGCGAGAGAGGTTTCGTTCGGCCAAAACTCCGTCAGCGACGGCGGCCGCGAGTCTGGGCCTCGGACTCGCCGGAGACGACACGATGGAGGCCGAGGTCATCGACGCGATGACGGACGGTGAAGTCATGGCACGCGCTCTTTACCCGGCGGCCCTCGCGCTCATGGGATCGCAGGAGGCAGCCGCGGCGCTTCGGGAGACCATTCCAACGAAAGAGCGGACGCCGGTCTTCCTGCGCGAGGCCGCCCAGGGCCTCGCGATGCTCAAGGACCCTGGCCTTCTCGAGCTCCTGTCCGAAGAGCTTGAGGAGGCGAAGGGAGCCGAGGATCGCGTCACGATCCTCCGCGGGCTTGCACTCAGTCATGACGCGGGTGCGCTCCCGGTTCTCCTGCGAGTGCTCGGAGAGAAGCGCTTCGGTTCCCAACGGGTCGACGATCGCTCGCGCGCCTTTGCCGCGTCTGCGCTGGGCACCCTTTGCTCGAAGCACGCGCTGCCGTGGAACGCGCACATGGGACTAGACGTGCTCTACGGCGCGGCCTCCTCGACGCTCACCGACCTCTT
>CAYQKK010000050.1:40965-45521 GCA_964417955.1 uncultured Planctomycetaceae bacterium | reverse complement strand
TTCCAGAGGCCTTCGCAGGACTAGAGTCCAGCGGAGGCCTCTTCTCATTTCGCCTAGGCGGCCGCCGGGGCTTGGGCATGACGAACGTCCAGCGAGGGGCCTCTAATCTTGCCTGGGCGCTGGCCGGTGGCATCCAACGCACCTGTCTGTTCTTGATCGACGTCGCCGAGGGCCGCTCGAGGCGTCGTGGAGACGCCTGACGTCTCAGCCCGGGCTCAGCACGTCCCGGATCCGTACGAGCGGAATCAGAACCCGGTCCCGGCATCCTCAGCGGGGTATCGTTACCCTGTCGACCGCTATCGGCGCAAGCGATGTTGACACGACCCCGTCCCCAACTCATCCCGCACTCCACCCTGTCCACATGACGCCTGACGCAACGACTTCGGATGCAGCCACTTCAGACGCAGGGACGCCCCCGACGGCGCCCCAGCGACTGACCGAGTGTCCCCAGTGCGGCTCCAAGCTGCCTGACATTCCGATTTCCCTCTGTCCGTACTGCGCGAGTCCCTTGGAGACCGCAGCGGACCGTAAGCGCTTGGAGAGCGTGAACGCGAGCCGTATCAAGCGGGTGCGTGAGCACGCGACCTACGAGAGCGTTGAGGCATGGACGCCGCCCGAGAGTCAGGACTACCATCGTGGCGCACGGCGCGTTTGGTGGATGCTGCCGCTTCTTGCTCTCGCTGGACTGTTCTTCGTGCTCGTGGTCCTTCCGCCGATCGGGCGTGGATTCGACGGGGCTGGGATCTTCGCGACGCTTATTGCAGTGGGGATCGCTGGCTACGGGCTGTACGTGGGGGCCACGGGCAAATCCATGATGGCTGCCGCGATCGAGCGTCCGCTCATGAAGCGGCCAGGAATCATCGTAGACCGCCGTAGCGACACCCGAATCCGTGGTTGGGACGGTGACACGATCTACTACTTCAAGATCGAGCTCGAAGACGGCGTGGTGGGGGAGTTCCGCTTCCCTGGCCTAGGCGCCAAGGAAGATCCTTACGCCACGAACTTGCCCGGGGTCGCGTTCACGCGCGGCACGGAGCTGCTGCACTTCCAGCACGTCCGCGTCTAGGAACGAGCCGCAATTCAGGCCACCAGCGCGGGCCTAAAGGCTGTACAGCAGGTAGGTCAGGCGCCGCTCGGCGGCCTGGTACTCGACCTTGCCGGCGTCCTGCCAGTTGCCGGTCACGTCGTCGTCGAAGGCACGGTCGACCTTCTCTGCCACGTCCTGCTCGACGTCCCAGAAGGTGATGATCGATCCATTCGTGCCAGCGACGTCTCCAGTGCCGTCACCGTCGAGGTCAATGCCGTTCCCGTTCGTGTAGCCGCCCACTACATAGTTGAACACGTGGACGGAGCCCCCGGTCGGGTTCCAGGATCGGCGAATAGGATCAGAGATGTAGGGGCCGTCCCAGCCCGTAACGCCAGGATCGGCGGAAAGGCGGTGGTAGCTCGCGCCCTGCCATCCGCTGTACTCGGTGGGGAGCTGACCGGTGTCTTGGTGGTACAGCATCACCGGGGTTTCGAGGCTCTCGATGGTCGCGATGATCTTGGTTGAGCGGGCCCTGTCGGTGACCCCCGTAGCGCGCATGGACACTACACCCACCAGAATCACCATGATCGTCATCGTGATGACGAGCTCGATGAGCGAAAACCCCGAGCGGTGATTCGTAGCCCCGAACTTCGGGTGGCGTAGAGTAGGCATGATGAACGGTTGGACGATGTCGCGAGAGCTTGCGGGAGGCCTTGTGCGCTCCCCCTACTGCTCTGTCGGCAGGGAAACCGCCCACCCTGGAGCGGTGACTGGGGTTCTTCGAAAAGTCTTCTCGGTTCCCCCTCTCAGGGGGCGTGGCAGCGCCTTCTGCAGGGTGCTAGGGCCTGACTGGAAGCGATTCGCAGTCATGACGTTCATCTACTGCCTCTTGGTTGGGTCTCTCGTGCCCCCGGCTGCTGCGCTCCAGGACTCCGAGCGCCGTCTAAGGGCGCTGGAGAGCACGATTGAGCTCTGGGAGTCCGCGCCAGCGGGTTGGAATGGGCTGACTCGTGGGGGCCGCAACCGCTTCGTCGAAGACCTTGAAGCGGTCCTATCCAACGAGGGACAGCCGCTCAGCGAGGCGCGCGAGCTCGCCTTGCGAGCCGCATCTGTCTACCGCGACGGCATGAAGAGCGTCGAGCTGGAGTCCCTCAGCCGAAGGGCGAGGAGCCTCCTCTCGAAGGACCTCGCACGTCACGAAGAGGCGGTGACCTGGGCGCTCTCCGAGGTCGTGGCATGGGATTCATCCCAGGCCTCAGGTCGGCGCGCAAGCGCTGCCTGGAGACCTTCGACGAAGGAGCGGAGCATCATGCTGACCCTTCTCACGGATCAGCGGTTTCGGAAGCTCCGCGGAGCCCTGATGGCGATCGCTCGGCGGGACAGCGACCCGCTTCGTAGCTTGGCCCTCTCTCAACTCGCCCGCTGGTCCGCGGACTACGGCGTGGACGAAGTGGTCGACGTGTTCCTCGTCAGAATGCTTGGGAAATCGTCTGAGTTCCGCAACGGACCCCACCCCGTCAACGTAGTGCTCGAGCGCATTGAGTCCTCGGAGCATCCGTTCAGCGGCCGCGCTCAAGAGGTGCTCCGGGCGCGCATTGCGCAGCTCATCGTCGCTGCCGATTGGCGCCAGTGCGCCACCGGCATTCGGCTCTCGCGCGGTATGGGGCTCGACCATCAAATCCCAGTCCTCCTCGACGGCCTGAGCGTTTGGGATCGACGCCATAGATCCAAGCGTGGTCACACCGGACTCGTGCGCGTTCGCGGAGACCTCACCCGCGAACTACAGCGTATCAGCGGCATGAAGCACGGTCCGGAGCCGCGGCCGTGGATCGACTGGTGGGTCGATGTGCGTCAGGGCAAGCGCCCCATGCCTGGCACGCCGGAGTTCATCGCCGCCGCGGTCGCCCGCGGAAACGAACCCGTCTCCACCGCCGGCTTCTTCGGACTCAAGCCAAGGACGGATCGCGTCACCTTCATCATCGACCACTCTGGCAGCATGGCCCAGGGGTGGGGCACGCAGGAGACGTCACGCTATGAAGAGGCGATCGATCAGATGCTGCGCTTCCTCCAGGGCGCAGAGGACGGCACAAAGTTCAACGTCATTCTCTTCGATGACGTCCCCCTACGCTCGTCGCTCCAGCTGTTGGAGGTCACGCCGAAGAACCTCGAGCTTGCCCGCAGCTCGCTCCTCGGCCGGGCCCCAGGTGGATCCACCTTCCTGCGGCCGGCGGTCGAACTAGCGCTGGGGATTGGGGCAGACGGGCTTCCCCACCGCGATCCGGAGTCTCCAAAAGAAGAGGACTCCGCTGCCGACACGATCATCGTCCTCTGTGACGGAGCGACGGCCGAAGGGATGGACTGGGTCGAGCCCCTATTGCTGCGCGCCCTGCCGCGCTACCCGGTGGTCTTCCACACGGTGCACCTCGGTCCCACGGACGACGGAACGCTGCGGGCGCTCGCTCGACTCTCCGGCGGCGACTTCCTCCGCGTGGGGCACTGAGCGATGCTTGGGTGATCAGGCGCTCAGCGCGATCCACCAGCCTGCGACGAGCAGGAGGATGGCGGCGGCGGTCATGGCCCTCTGGCCCCAAGGCCCTGCGCGCTCGGACAGCTTGGTCAACCCGACAATGACGCCGAGCAACGCGCCGGCTGTAAACCCGGTGGCATGGGCCATCACGTCGACGCGCCCCGAGCCGTCACCGACTCCTAGCCATCCGAACAGAACCGCGCCCGCGAAGAGCGGAGCCACTCGGCGAACCCACGGTGCCCGCGTCTTTCCACGCCTCGACCACTCCGCTCCGACGAGAAGTCCAAGGGTTCCGAAGATCGCGGTGGACGCGCCAACGGCAAGATGCCCCGGGCTCACGATGTAGGACTCGACCCAGTTCCCAAGGGCTCCCGCGAGCACCGTCCCGAGCCACGCAGTCCCGACCCCCAGGGCCTGGGCCGTGAGAATGCCGAACATCGACCCGAAGATGATGTTGCTGATCAGGTGCTGCAGATCAACGTGCAGGGTGAGCGCAGTCAGCGTCCGCCAGACTTCGCCCTCCACCACTGAACCCGCGTGCATGCGCCCCACGCTCCACCAGTCCCGACCGAATCCGCCGTTCTGTCCGATGGGGTAGAGGCACGCCACGACAAGGACAAAGGCAACCGCTGCTCCCACCGCGCCACCGTGCACCGGCGGAGCCTCAGGCTTCGGCGGCGGCCAAACGGCGTTGTCTTCGTCGTAGTCCTGGAGTTCCGCGCGGGCCCTATCTCCGTCCAGCATCGCGACGAGGATGCGCGCGCCGTTCGAGCCCACCTCGATCACGTGCTCGATGCCCACGGCTTGGAGCACAAGCGCCCCTTCGCGTAGGGTCTTCCGCGAGCGCCCACGCAGCACCTCTTCGTGCCCGAACGGCACCGGCGCGAAGCCGTCAGGCGGCGGCATCGTTTGAAGGGGCGGCTGGTCCATGGGATGATGCGTTGTCTGTTGTTTGGGTCAGCGCCGCGCCCTTCAGGAGGTCAACCCAGGAGGTCAACCCAG
>CAYQKK010000050.1:22475-40865 GCA_964417955.1 uncultured Planctomycetaceae bacterium | reverse complement strand
GTCAACCCAGCCGCAGCCCGCAGTCCGGGCAGCGCCTGCTCCCTTTTGGAATCGGACTCGTGCAAGCCGGACAGCTGGATTCATCCGCATCGAGGTCGATGACGTGGTCAGCGGCCCTCAGTGCGGCTCCATCCGGATCTAGCTTGGCAAGTTCCTCGCGCGCTGCATCTCTTAGGACACTAGCGGCGTTTTCAACATCAGGCTTCGCGACCGCGAGCCAAAGTTGTGCGCCTCAGCCGTTGAGGTTGGTTCCTGGCGGACAGACCACGGTGGCCTCGATGCCCTTTGACTTCAGGAGCTTGCGATTCCCCTCAACCGTCTTGAATCCCCCCTTCGTGATCACGTGGGTGAGGTTCTCGGGGGGGGCGGTGCCCTCGGAGAGGCTGTTCTCAGATTCAGTCATGGTCTTGGTGCTCCGCTTCTGCGGTCTCGTTGGAGTCGGCCCCCTCTTCCCCAGGGGCCTCAATAGCGTATTCGGCCATCAGGGGACTCTGGGACAGCAGAAACACAAACGTCAGGGGAAGGATCCCAAACGTCTTATATGTGAGCCATGTCTCAGTGGAGAAGTTGCGCCAGACCACTTCGTTCATACCGGCGAGGAGGAGCATGAAGAGGCCCCAGCGCAGGGTCAGCTTGCGCCACCCTTCATCCCTCATCTGGATAGCCCCTTGCATAACAAACTTCACCAGCGGCCGTCCGAAGGCGAGCCCGATGAGCAGGACGGCGCCCAAGCCGCCGCTCACGATGGTCGGCTTGCGCTTGATGAAGGTCTCATCGTTGAGGTAGATGGTGAGTCCCCCTAGCGCCGCGACCAGCACGGTGGTGAAGAGCAGCACCGGGGAGACCTTCCCTTCGACCTTGTAGGCGTAACTTGCAGCGATCAACGACGAAAGCACAAGGACGCCCGTCGCGTACATCATCCCCTGGTGGTCGCCGGCAAACCGCTTGGCGACAATGAACGTGCCGAAGAACAAGAGAACGGGCCCTAGCTCTACGGCCAGTTTAGCCCTCGGTCCTAACGTTCTCATTGGCTCACTTTCGCGAGCGCCAATCTCGGGAGGCGTCGACACGGATCGCATCTCCCGGTGACGGGAGCTGGTGGGGGGATTGGGGGGGGGAGGTAACCGCCCCACAATGTACGGGCTACGCGCCCCCCGGCCCACCGATTCGGTCGAGCTTCGATTCTGGCTCAGAAGCGTCGCACCACTCCGATGACCACGCCTCGAATCTCGACCTCCGTCGCATAGATCGGTTCCATCGTCGAGTTGGCAGGCTGGAGGCGGATGCGGCCCTTCTCGCGATAGAAGCGCTTAAGGGTCGCTTCACCGTCGGGCAGCACCGCCACGACGGTCTCACCGTCACGCGCCGTGGTTCGACGCTCGACCATCACGATGTCGCCGTCTGCGATGGCGTCCTCGATCATCGAGGTCCCGCTGACTTCGAGGGCATAGACGTCGCGCCCCTCGGGGATGAAGTCGGCGAAGTCTAGGAGCTCGGGTTCCTCGATCGTCTCGATGGGGGCACCAGCCGCGATCTTGCCGAGGATCTCGAGGGAAGGGGCTTCCGATGCGGGCCCCTCGTCCTGATCAACGATCTCGAGGCCGCGGCTAACGCCTCGGGCGCGCCGGCGAATAATGCCCTTGCGCTCCATCTCAGCGACGTGGCCGAAGACGGTGACCTTGTTGACGTTGAAGTGCGCGGCGATCTCCTCGAGCGTCGGACTGATGCCGTTGGCTTCGACGTACTCACGAAGGAACTCAAGGATGTCGCGCTGGCGCCTGGTAAGGGGAAGGGCTGGAGTCATGCCTGGAGAGGTAGGGGGAAACGGAGGACCGAGCGTGATCTCTCTCGCTCAGGTGTAGATGACTGGGTCAACGGGAAGGGGAGTGGGCGGTTAACGTCAGTTGGGAACCGTTTGCGCGCACAACGCAAACGGCTCCCAGGGGAAGCGCCACGATCCGCCGAGGAGGAGAAGCGGAGTTCGGGGCAAGGGTGAGTGCCTGGGGAAAACGGAAGGAGCCCCCTGGCCACTCGGTCGAAAACAGGCTGTTCGCACACAGCCCGTCTCGTTGCTCGATAGGTCGATTCACACGAGGAACGTGCACGCCAAAGTGACGGCGACGAAGACATAGGAGAGGGCTTCGGAACTCAAGGGTGAGCGTGCCGGTGAGGAATGCTGCGGCGCAGCTTTGGTGGCCTGAACTTGACCAGCTCGCAGCTGAACAGCCGGCACGCGCGCGGCGCTGACGCGATTCGGTACTCCGTGCTTCGGTACTCCGTGCTTCGGTACTCGTCGAAGCATCTTCTTGGCCCGATGGGCTCCTTGGACCTCGGAGTAGACTTCAGAGGGTCCACCGAAAGAAGCACCACGCCCCGCCAGCTGCGCTGGAACGGGGCGTGCACGCTCACTCCTCGCCTCAAACCCCTGAAACGTAAGGAGGGAGCTGCTTACCTGTCGATCCAGTCGCAGCTCACGCTGCTGCTTCCCTCGCTGGGAATCAGGCCGCCTACCGAAGAGCTCGAGCTGCTCGGCTTCGGCGAAGCTTGAGATCCCGCGGCTGGAGGCTCCACGGTTGGAGGCTCCACGGTTAGCGAGGGATGCATACTGGTCGTTGATCTTCATGGCGGTCGCGGGTGCTGGCTGGCTCTTGGTCGTTGGAGCGAATGGGCCGCGCTCCGAACGGACACCTAACGTACCTGGGCGGGAACCCGAACGGGACCCGAACTTTCGTTTTTTGGCTCACGGAACCCTAACAGCCGCTGGCGACTCGGGTTAGGTGAACGTTTGGGTTCTTCCCGGCCATGCACCGGCCCCCAGCGGCCTACAATGGGACCCTTCAGACCGCACCTCTGCCGCCCTAACCGACTCATTTTCTCGCTTGGACGACCACCCTTCCACGGACCTGCCCCGTCTCGACCTCGACCTTGATCGCTACCTGGTCCCCTTCTCCCTTCGGCAGGTTCCCCAGTACCGCTACGACGTGATCGTCGTCGGCAGCGGCGCAGCAGGCAGCTTCGCCGCGCTCTCCGCCGCTGAGGCCGGCGCCTCCGTCGCCGTCATCGCGAAGGACGAGATCGGTCGAACGAACACCTCTTGGGCCCAGGGTGGCGTGGCCGCTGTGCTCGGCCCCACAGACACCATCGACGCCCACGTGGCGGACACGTTGGCCGTGGGCTGCGGTCTCTCGAACCCCGAGGTTGCCCGACGCGTTGTGGCTGGCGGTCCTGACTCCATTCGGCGTCTCCTCGATCTCGGAGCGCAGTTCGATTCGAAGGCTGACGGATCCTTCGACCTCTCGATGGAAGGGGGCCACAGCCATGCGCGCATTCTCCATGCGCGCGGCGACGCCACCGGCGCTGAGATCCAGGCCACGCTTTCCCGTGCCCTTGAGAACCACCCATCCATCGACGTATTCCCCGGTGTGTTTGGCGTCGACGTTCTCACTGGCGATGACGGCCGCGCCGTTGGCCTCCTCGCCCGCGATCGCCGCGGCGAGCTCGTGGCCTACGGATCATCACAGGTCGTCCTCGCCACCGGGGGCGGCGGGCAGATCTATCGCGAAACCACCAACCCCACGATTGCCACCGCCGACGGCGTCGCCATGGGCCTGCGTGCGGGCGCCTCCGTTCGCGACTTGGAGTTCGTTCAGTTCCACCCAACCTGCCTCTACATCGCTGGCGCGGCCCGGGTCTTGATCTCCGAGATCGTCCGTGGCGCAGGCGGTATCCTGCGTGATCGCAACGGACACCGCTTCATGCCCGAAGCGCACCCCGACGCCGAGCTCGCGCCGCGCGATATCGTGAGCCGCGAGGTGTCCCGCCGCATGGTGCAAACGGGCAGCACCAGCATCGGGCTCGATCTCTCCGCCATCGACCGTGATCCCCACGTAGCGTTCCCGGGCATCAGTCGCATCTGCCGCTTCTTCGGCATCGACATCGCCAAGGACCCCATCCCGGTTCGTCCAGGCTGTCACTACATGGTCGGCGGCCTCAGCGTCGACGCAGAAGGGCGCACGACCGTTCCTGGCCTTTGGGCCGTGGGGGAGTGCTCAAGCACCGGGCTCCACGGCGCGAATCGCATGGGCTCTAATTCGCTTCTGGAAGGCGTTGTGCTCGGTGAAGTGGTCGGGCAGCTCGCCGCTGCGGACGCTGCAGCGTCGGGTCGACCTGAGATCCGCAGCGTGTCGGGCCGCAAGCACGATCCCGCCCCGCCAGGGGTTCAGGTCAACATCGCCGACCTCACCTACTCCATGAAGTCGATGATGTGGCGCCAGATGGGCGTCGAGCGCAGCGACAAGCCGATGCGCGAGGCCCTCGGCACGTTCGCCTTCTGGTCCCGCGCGGTCGGCTCGCTTCCCCTCGACACCGACAACGCCGCTGAACTCGTCAACATGCTGACGGTGGCTCGCCTCGCGACCTTCAGCGCCCTTGCCCGCACGGAGTCCCGCGGGACCCACTTCCGCACCGACTACCCTGATCGCAACGATCAGGACTGGTGCGCGCATCTGGAGCAGGTCCCCTTGCGCGGCCCAGCCGGCGCCGTCGATCGCGTCGAATTCCGGCGCGAGCCTGTCGCCACGTCGGACGCCCACGGTTCGGTGTCGGCATGAGTCGTGGCGACCACACGATCAGCACCGATCGTCAGAAAGAGCGCCTCTTCCCCTGTGGCGTGATCCTGCCCGAGCAGCCACCTGAGAGCGGTGGTCCCTTGTCTGAGGTCTGCGCCCTCGTGCAGGCCGCGGACGCCGAAGTCGTCGGCGAAGGCATGATCCAAACGCGCTTCCGGCCGAATCCCGCGACGCTCTTTGGTAAGGGCAAGGTCGAAGAGATCGCGGACGAGGCCAAGCGCGTCGGCGCCGACGCCATCGTCGTAGACAATGATCTCACGCCGGCCCAGGGGCGGAACCTAGAGAAGCTCTGGGAAAAGCGCGTGATCGACCGCTCCGAGCTAATCCTCGACATCTTCTCGCGCCGCGCACAAACGCAGCAGGCCCGCCTCCAGGTCGAGCTCGCCCAGAACATCTACCTGATGCCGCGGCTGCGGCGCATGTGGACGCACCTCGAGCGTATGGAAGGCGCGGTCGGTACCCGCGGTCCCGGCGAGACGCAGCTCGAAACCGACCGCCGCTTGCTCAACAAGCGCGTGACCGATCTCAAGCGCGAGCTCGCCACGATCGAGCGCCGCAAACAGCGCGAGGTCAAGGCGCGCCACGGCGAGTTCGTCATCGGCCTCGTGGGCTACACGAACGCAGGCAAGTCAACGCTGCTCAACTTCCTCACGGGATCGTCTGAGTTCGCGGCCGACATGCCCTTCGCGACTCTCGATACGCGTACCCGTCGATGGGTGTTGCCCGATAAGCGCGTTGTGCTGCTCTCCGACACCGTCGGTTTCCTCCAGCGCCTTCCGCACCACCTCGTCGCTTCCTTCCACGCCACTCTTGAGGAGACGCTCCACGCGGACCTGCTCTTGCACGTCGTAGATGCTTCGAACCCTGACGCCGCTCACCAGATGAACGCCGTCGATGAGGTGCTGGAGGATGTTTCCCCGCACCTGAAGCCAGACATCGTCGTTTTCAACAAGATCGATTCGGTGGGGGATCGCCTCGATCTCGCGGTCCTCACCGAGCGCCTTGCGGGTCAGAACGTTGGAGTGGTGCATCTCAGCTCGAAGTCGGGTGAAGGTGTCGAGAGCCTGATCGAGGCGGTGACCGCCCGGCTGGATGAGCGCTCGGGGATTGTCGACGTGTTCTCAGAGCCGGGGGACGGCAAGACCGTGGCCGCGGTTCGCAGCCTCGGTGCGCTCCTCGAGGAGGAGGTCTCCGATGACGGCAGCATGCGGATCCGTGTGCGTCTCAGTCCGGGAGCCCTCGGCGTTCTGAAGCGTCAGGTGGCCGATGGAGCCCGAATCGAGACGGCTGATGCCTAAGGTGAGTCCGAACTCGTAGCGGCAGGCTTTGGGTTCAATCGGGGGGGCAAGAGCACCCGACAGAGGAAGAAGGCGTACTGCGCCTTCCCCAACCCGTCCCCCCGTTCGACAAATCGCGACGCCCATGGCCCTCCGGGAGCCCGACTCTGAAGATCCGCGCCGTCCCGCCATGCTCCCCAGCATGGGCGTGGACGAGGCCCTTGCTCAGCTCGACCCGAGCACCGTGAGCCAGCCCTCTGACGATCTGCCCTCGCCGAAGAACGAGCTGACCGAGTTTGAGCGGATGGTGCCCCAGCGGTTGATCCAGAACGACCGCTCTGTCCAAGAGGGGGCCCAAAGCGCAGCTGACGAAGTCGATGAAGACCCCGGCGAGGTCTCGCTTCAGGCACGCGGCGCCTGCGTCATCTTCGGGACCGCACTGCTTGCTGTCATCGCGGTGGTGGGGGTGTTCATCGCGAGTGAGCGCAGCGCACTTCGCCGCGCCGACGCCGATCTCTTTGGGGCTTTGGGAGATCAAGCCGCCCACGCGATCATTCGACACATCGACTCGGCGGAAGGGGATCTGAGCGGTCCGGCTTTTGAGGCGATCCACTCCGAGATTGCTCTTCTCGCCGACGCCAAGGGGGTGCGCCAGGTGGCGCTCTTCTTCGGTGACTCCCAAGAGGTTCTCTCGGCTCGACCAAGCGCAACGGTGGACGAGAGAAACCGCGCGCTCCCGCTTCCTACCATCTCTGGGCCCGGCCGGGTTCTGCGCGACGACCACCTCGTCGTGGCGAGGGCGTTCCGCATGCGGTCGTCGGATCAGTCGGACGCGATGCTGGTCGTCGAGGCTGGCTACCCCGGCTTCGACCGTCGGATGCGCGATCTGATGGCGCTGAGCGGCCGGGTGATCGGCCTGTCCGCGGTCTTCCTCGTCTTCCTGATTCCGCTCTTGTCGCGCTGGCTCATGGCCGGTCTCGTGCGAGCCGCGGCCGTCGCAAGGTCGGGTGCGTCCCTCACCGTTGAGGACGTACGGGGGAGCGGCTCTGAGGTGGTCGAGCTGGTCCAGCGCATGCAGTCTGACCAAGGCCTCGTCGGGAGCCTCCAGCGCTCCAACCGAGAGATCGTTGAGTCCGCGCGGGAGCACATCCAATCACTTCGCGATCAGCGCGAGGTCAGTGACCGTGCGGCCGAAGCTGCCCGCGCCGAGGCGCGCGCAGCCACCGCGGCGAAAGCCGCCTTCGTCGCCAACACGAGCCACGAAGTCCGGACTCCGCTGCATGCCGTGCTTGGCGCCAACGCACTGCTCCTCGACACCGACCTCGACGCCGAGCAGATCGCGCTTGCCGAGCGCTCCATGCGCGCATCGGAGACGCTTCTTTCCCTCGTGGAGGATGTGCTCGACCTCGCCCGTTTCGACTCCCGTGAGATCGAGATCTCGAACGAGGGTTTCGATCCCGGAAAGCTCATCGAGGAAGTGGCTGAACTGACCGCTCCGCTCGCGGCGACGAAGGGACTCGAGGTCACCGTCTACGTCTCGCCCGCGGTCCCCATGCGCTTGATGGGCGATGTCGCGCGCGTGCGTCAGGCGTTGATGCGGCTCGTGGACAACGCGATCAAGTTCACTGAGGTCGGTGAGGTCGGACTGGATCTTGCGTGGGAGGTTGGTGCGGACGCCACGCCGCGCGCCATCTTTACGGTCTCCGATACGGGGCTTGGGATCGGCGACGAGGAGCGCGCGCGTCTGTTCCGTGCGTTCGAGCAGCTGGACTCATCCAACACCCGCCGGCACGGCGGGGTCGGCCTTGGACTCGCACTGGTCGCGCGCATCGCGCGGGCGGCCGGGGGCGAGGTCCGCTTGGAGAGCCGAAGGGGGCGTGGGTCGACCTTCCGTCTCGCGTTGCCGCTGACCGTGGAGCCCGAGGAGGCCCGCCGGATCACCCGCGGCGAGCGCCCCGACGTAGCGCCCTTGGCGGGGGTGACGGTCCTCGTACTCGACGATTCTCCGATCGGATCGAAGGCCCTCGGGCGAACCCTGACGGACCTCGGCGCAACAGCCATCGTGGAGACGAGCACCTACGCTGGTTTCGAGAATCTCCTGCGCACTGACATTGACGTCGTTCTCCTCGACTCGCTTCTGGCGGGTCGCGATGCGTTCCTGGGGGCGATCGAATCAAACGATCAGAGCGAGCCGAAGCCCGTGGTGCTCATGGCCCCAGCGCACATCTCGAACCTTCCTGCTGAATCCCGCGACGAAGCGGTGACGGCGATGCTCTCGAAACCCCTGACCCGTGAGTCGGTCGTCAGAGTGCTCGGGCGCGTTCTCGACGAAGAGACTGCCGCCTCGAACGACGATCTCGGGGGCCAGTCGCTGATCAAGAACGACGAGACGCAGAAGGAGCTCCTAGAGAGCAAGCTGCGCCGCCGCGTTCGCATCTTGCTGGTCGAGGACAACCAGACGAATCAGCAGCTGGTGCAGTACATCCTTGGCAAGCGTGGCTATCAGGTTGATGTGGCCAGCAACGGACGTCGGGCCGTCGATGCCTGCGCGGTTGCTCAGTACGACGTGATCTTGATGGACTGTCAGATGCCCGAGATGGACGGGTACGAAGCGACCTGTCGGATCCGCGGGCTCGAAGCTGCCCAGGGACGTCACACGCCGATCCTCGCCATGACGGCGAGCGTTCTTGAGAGTGATCGGGACCGCTGCCTGACCGCTGGCATGGACGACATGATCTCCAAGCCCTTCCAGCCCCACAAGATGCTCGCGTGGCTGGAGACGTGGCTCCTGCGATCCGTGTACGACGAAGTGGGCGAAGGACCGGCCAAGCCCCGCGTGACCCGGACCCAGGTGAAGGAGGAGCTTGCGCAGCGCTCCGGTGAAGCACCGGCCGCAGTCGACTCCCCAGGGACGGCACCAGAACGCGAGGATGCAGCAGAGGTTGAGCGTGCCCTCGATGGGGTGCTCGACCACGACGTGCTCGGCGTGCTCCTTGAGGACGCCGAGGGACGCGTTCTCGCGTCGGAGCTGATCGAGGGCTTCCTTGAGATCACGCCCGACAAGCTCAAAGAGATGCAGAGCGCCGTTGCATCGGGGGACCTCGACGGCTGCGCTTCGATCGCCCACGGCCTCGTGTCGACCAGCGGCACGGTGGGGGCGATTCGACTCGCGCTGATGCTGCGCGACGTCGAGCGCTTTGCAAGGGGCGGCAACGGCGTCGACTCCGCAAGGATCGTCGAGAGCTGCGTCGGCGAGGTGGACCTCGCCAAACGCGCGCTGCTGCTCGCGATCGGGTAGCGCTGGGCGCTGGCTACTTAGGAAAGAGCACGGCTGCGTCCGGCAGCAGGATGGTCTTTCCTTCGCGGATCGCGTCGGGGCTCTTCAGGTCGTTGTACAGAGCAACGGCCTCAACGAGCTTGAGCAAGGGACGCTCCTTGTAGTGCTTCTGACAGATGATTCCGAGGGAGTCGTTGGGCCGAACGACGTACTCGAAATCCCGTGCGTAGCGTGGCGCTACGGTGGACTCGATGCCGACGGGGCGGATTCCATCCTCGGGCAACGAGTCCGAGCCCTGCCCTAGGCCGCTCACTTGGGACTCCGTATCGGGCGACGCACCGCCTGCGCCCGTTCCTTGACCCGTCCCGGGCCACGGCTGGGCAGGGCGAAGTGCCTCCTCGGGGATCGGTAACGGCTCGGCGCCGCTTGGACGACCGAAGATCAGCCGGCTCCACCCCGCGGTGTCGTTCTCGGCGGCGTCCGCTGGCGCGGCGTAGCGCAGCGAACGGCGGCTCTGCAGCTCGGCCGTCGTCCGGTTCTGCCACGAAGCCGCCATCACAAAGAGGCAGCCAAGTACCAGAAGTCCGATGAGAGCGCGCATGGGTCAGGGCTTGCTAGCCAGTGCCCCGATGGGGCACCGGCTCAAGATGCCTTAGACCTCTGCGCCCTTGAGGGCCGGGGTCTCCGTGCCTTCCGCCGGCTCGTTCTCCAGCTTCGCCAGTCGCTTGCCCTCGAGCCACAGGAGCGCGGGGCTGGCGATGAACATCGACGAGTACGTTCCGACGATCACGCCGATGATGACGGCGAAGGCGAAGCCCTCGAGGTCACTGCGGCTGCCAACGTTGAAGAAGAACAGGATCAAGACCGTGATCAGCGTCGTAAGCGACGTCAAAACCGTCCGCGCGAGCGTCTGGTTGATCGAGCGGTTGATGATGTCCGAGAGCTTGATCTTGCCCGACAGCGGCCGCAGGTTCTCGCGGATGCGGTCGAACACCACGATCGTATCGTTCAGCGAGTAGCCGATGATCGTCAGGAAGGCCGCGATCATGACCAGGGACACCTGGGCGTTGATCAGCTGCGTCTTGATCGCCAAGGCGAGGAAGCCGAGGGTCACGAGCACATCGTGGAGCAGCGCCAGCACGGCCGCGAAGCCGTAGCTGTACTCCGTGAAGCGGAAGCGGATGTACATGACAACCGCGAACAGCGACAGGATGATGGCGAGGACCGCGTCGTCCCGGAGCTGCTGGACGACCTGAGGACCCACCGAAGCGGACTGGGGGATCGGCTGGGCGAGAACGTACTCCCGTCCATTCGTGTCCTTGTTGTCTCTATCTTTCGTCTTCGCGAAGGCGTCGAGGATCTTCTGGCCGACCACGTTGGCGGAGAACTCGTCCGGCGTATCAAAGCGGAACTCGCGGCTGTTGGCGCCGGCGGCCACCGTGACCGTGCCCATGGCGGCGCCGTTTAGCCTTCCTTCGATGTCAGCCTGGGAGTGCTCGTTCTCGAAGTAGATCGTGCCGCCCGTACCCTCGCCTGCCGCGTCGTCGAGGACGTAGCGGTTGGGGGCAAGGAACTCAGCCAGCTTGTCTTCGACTTCCGCGCGATAGCGGCCAGCTGCCGCTGCGTCCGCCGTGTCCTCCGACTTGAACTCCACCTGGAACTTCAGGTAGCCGCCGTCGACGGCCGAGGACAGGAGCGGCTGAACCGTCGCCGAGGCGAAGACATCGCCGAGGCTGGCGATCTTCGCCGAAACCGACTCTTGGGTCTCGGCCTTCGCGGTCGTCATCTGCATCGAGTTTCCGCCGAGGAAGTCGATGCTGTACTTCTGGATCTTCGGGATGCTGGCGAAGAACGCCACGCCTCCGACGATCAGCAGCAGGGAGACCACGATGGTCTTCTTGGCGAGGCCCATGAAGTCGATGCTCGTGTCCTGGACGGCACGCGCCATGTTCCAGCGATCGGCGCCCTTCTCCAGGGCGAAGTGCACGAGGACCCGCGTCACGACGAGGGCCGAGAACATGGAGGTCAGGATGCCGACGATGAGCGTCGTGGCGAAACCCTGCACCGGACCCGAGCCGAACTTGTAGAGGATGACCGCCGTGATGAGCGTGGTCAGGTTGGCGTCGACAATCGTCGAGAGCGCGTTCGCGAAGCCGTCTTTGGCGGACTGCGCCGCGCGGCGACCCTTCAGGGCCTCCTCTCGGATCCGCTCGTAGATGAGGATGTTGGCGTCCACCGCCATGCCGACCGTCAAGATGATGCCCGCGACGCCCGGAAGCGTCAGGGTCGCCTGCAGGACAGCCATCGCGCCCATCAGGAGCAGGATGTTGAAGACGAGCGAGAGCGCCGCGTACATGCCGAGGCGCTTGTAGTAGACGGCGATGAACACCAGCACGCCGACGAGGCCGAGGACCACGCTGAAGAAGCCCTTCTTGACGTACGTCGCGCCGAGCGTCGCGCCGACCGTCTCGCGGTCTTCGAAGTTCGGCTCGAGGTCGAGGGAACCCGAGTTGAGCACGTTGACGAGCTCGTTGACCTCGGTCTGCTGGAAGCCGAATGCGCCGCCGGTGATGATGCCGCCGGTCCGCAGGGGCGAGTTCAGGTTGGGGTCAGTGACGATCTCGTTGTCGATGACGATGGCCATCTGCTGGCCCTCGTGCTCGGTCGTGAACCCTTCGAAGTCAGCCTGACGGTTCGTTGCGATGTCGAAACCCACGGCCGGGCGACCGTTCTGGTCGAAGCTGCCGAAGACGCGGGTGAAGTCGCTGCCCGAGAAGATCCAGTTGGGATCAGCCTCGACGATGAGGGCCACCAGTCGGTCGGCCAACTCGGTGTTCACGTTGGTCGCGTCGAGGACGCGCGGGAAGAAACGCAGTCGCCCGAGGGCCTTGCCCTCGTTCGCGTCCGCGAGGAGCCCGTTGTAGTCGGTGATGCTCGCGTTCGGGTTCGCCCGCGCCCACTCCTTGGCCTTGTCGGTCTCGGCCGTCAGGTCGAAGCCGGGATCGCCTTCGGCGGTGGCCGCCGCATCCTCTCGACTCGCGTGGATCAGCACCTCCATGCGGCCGGTGTTCTCGATGAGCGCGCGCCACGGGTCGCTCGCTTCCAGCTCGGTGCCCGAGCCCGCCGTGATCGTCCCGCGATCGGCGGGGTCCACGAAGGACACGCTGAGCAGCCGCTGCCCGACGCGCTTGCCGTAGCGCATGAGCTTGCCGTCGACCGTGATACGCCCGCCGGACTGGGGGAAGTCTCCGGCTCCGGTGCCCTCGGCCAGGACCAGCTGCGAGCTATCCGACTCGACCGTCTCGCCGATGACGAAATCCTCGGCCAACGCCGAAGACGCCTTCTTTGCGACGAGCGACGCGCTGCCTGGGAGCTCGATCACGATGCGGTTCGAGCCCTCCTTGCGCATCGTCACGCCCGCGACGCCTTTCGGGTCGACCCGCTCGCGCCAGACGTCGATGATCGCCTCGATGGCGTCGGCGTCGGTCTGCCCCGAGGGAATCAGCTCCTCGGCGCGCGCCTTCTCTAGATCCACGCTGTAGGTGAGTCGGGTGCCACCCTGCAGGTCCAGTCCCAAGCGGAACGGAAGCAGTGCGAGCGCGATCACGGCGATCGCTAGCGCGCCAAAGATCAGGATGAGCTTGCGGTTGAGATTATCGACCATAGGACGAAGGCGGCTGCGCAGAGCCAATGGGTACGTCGGTCACGACGTACCTAGAGTGAGGGGCCCGATTCGCGGCCGCGCGAGATAGGTGCCTGAGGGCGGCACCAAAGGTCTCGCGCGAACCGCGCGGGGGAGTGGGGAGGGGAAGAAGTGGCCAGGGGCGGCAGCGGACGTTTACTCGTCGGCTGCTGCTTCGGTCGCCGCCTCTGCGGCCTTGGCAGCCTCTTTCGCTGCGACGCGGCGTGCCTTCTCGGCCTCGCGCTCTGCACGCACCTTGTCGCCAAGGCGCTCCTTCGTACGCGTGGACTTGCCGACGCGATCACGCATGTAGTAAAGCCTCGAGCGGCGGACGCGGCCGCGCTTCGTCACGCGGATGTCCTCGACGCGGGGGCTGTGCAGCGGGAACGTACGCTCGACGCCCTCGCCCTGCACGATCCGGCGCACGACCATGGTCTTGCGGATACCGCGGCCTTGGAGGGTCAGGATGAGGCCCTTGAAGGTCTGGATCCGCTCCTTCTCGCCCTCACGAATGAGGTAGTCCACTTCGACGTCGTCTCCGACGTTGAGGTGGGGGAGCGTGCCGGCTGGTTTGCCGAGTTCGGATTCGATCTGTTGAACGAGGTTCATGGTGGTGTTTGGCATGGCGTCTGGCCGGGACTGCTCTTGTGCGTTCGAACCGAAGTGTTCGAAAGCGAAGTGAGCAACGCGGGTAGGAGCGCCTGTTCCGTGGGTGACGAGACCGTCTCGTCCCTAGAGGGAACGCCCTTGCTTGGGGCTGGGTGTACTAGTTGTTCGGTCCTATCAGTACGCGCCGTGGGCGTCCTGATTGTTCGTTTGCTGACGATTCTTCAGCTGAGTTCTCTTTTGGCTCTCTTCTTGGCGCCAGCGCTGGATCGCGCCGTGGTCGCCGTCGAGCAGCACCTCGGGGACGCTGCGTCCGCGGAAGACGCGGGGCCGCGTGAAGTGCGGGTGGTCGAGTGCGCCGCCGTTGGCGGTGGTGTAGGAGTCTTCGACGGCAGAGCGATCGTCGCCGAGGACGCCGGGCACGAGGCGTGCAGCGGCCTCGATGACCACGAGCGCGCCGAGTTCGCCGCCGGCGAGAACGTAGTCGCCGATGGAGAGGCGCTCGAACTCCAGGAGCTCTAGGGCGCGTTCGTCGAAGCCTTCGTAGCGTCCGCAGAGGAGCAGGATCGGTTCGGCGTCGTCATGCGCATGTGCGCTTGACAGCGACTCCACGAAGCCTTGCGTCAGCGTCGTTCCGTCGGGCGTCAGGACCATGCGGCGATGCTTGCCGTGGCGCGCTTCTAGCCACTCGACGGCTTCGACGATCGGCTCGGGTTTCAGCACCATGCCGGGGCCGCCGCCGAACGGGCGATCGTCCACGCTTCGATGTCGATCGCGGCTAAAATCGCGGAGGTCCACGACGCGGGTCTGGACGAGCCCACGCGTGCGTGCGATCCCTAAGACGCCCACATCGAGGTAGGCCTCGACGGCATCGGGGAAGAGAGTGAGGATGGAAAAGAGCACCGGTTGGCTCGGTAAAAGGCCCAGCAGGGTAGTGCGAGGCCCCTCGGCGGTCAATGATCGGGGCATGTTCACTGGATTAGTTGAAGCAGCCGTTCCCGTCCGCTCGTTCGAAATCCGGGGCACCGGGGCCCGCCTCGTGATCCCCGCCCCGCGGCCCACCGACCTCGCCCTGACCAAGGAAGAGGGGAGCTGGGGCGGCCCCACGTCTGAGGACCCCTGGGAGGCGGGGATCGGCGACAGCATAGCCGTTGCGGGGGCCTGCTTGACGGTGGCCGAGCTTCTGGCGGCTCCCGAGGGCGACTCTGAAGGTGCATCTAGCCCGGATATGGCCTTCGACCTGACCCAGGAGACACTCGAGCGCACCTGGCTCGCGGCTCTCCAGCCCGGCCACGTGGTCAACCTAGAGAGGGCCCTGAAGGTCGGTGCGCGCCTCGGCGGTCACATGGTCAGCGGCCACGTGGACGCCTGCGGCAAGGCCCTAGGCCGCGAGGATGTGGGGGACGGAGGCGCTGTCTTTACCTTTCAGGTCCCTGGGGGCTTCGAGCGCTTCCTCGTGGACAAGGGCAGCGTCACGATCGATGGCATCAGCTTGACGGTGGTGTCGCCGTCGGAGCGGCAGTTCCAGGTGGCGGTGATCCCGCACACCCTGGAGCGGACCCACCTGGCATATCTACGCGCCGGTGACGCGATTCACCTGGAGGCAGACCAGGTGGGTAAGTGGGTGGAGCGCCTCCTGATTGCTGAGCGATTCGGGCGGTGAGGCCGCACTGACGGCCTTTGAGGACGCATTTTCGTCGCCGTCCTGACGGTGGTGTCACGGAATGAAACACTTTCAACGTGATCCCCATGGGAATCATAGACGTGTGTCCTTTACTCCTCCCGTCGCGCCACCGATGTCCTCATTCGCCTGGTAGGCGGAGCGATTCAAACAGCAGTGCAAGCCAGGCGTGCACCCTTCCACGGACCGTTATGACTACTCAAAAGATCACCCTCCTCCTCGCGTCGAGCCTTCTTGGCTCATTCGCATTCGCCCAAGAGCCCATCGTCAAGGAGGCGCCCAAGCGCCGCGCAGCGCCGGCTCAAGCAGCCGACGCCGCCCCCGGTGCTCGCAAGGGCCCGCAGAACGGCCAGCGGCGCGCAGTCTTCCTTCCCCAGTCCGAGATCCTGCGCCAGACCGTCTGGGCCAAGGTCGGCGATGAAAACGTCGACCTCGGCGCTGTCGCCAACCTCGTCATCGACGGCACGAACGGCTCCGTCAGCCACGTCGTCATCAAGGCCAGCGACAAGAGCGCTGAGCCGGGCAAGCTCCGCGCCATCCCGTTCACCGGCCTTGGCTGGAGCATGAACCCCGAGGGCAAGCCCCAGGCCATGCTCAGCATGGAGGCCCGCGCCTTCGAGGCCGTGCCCGCCTTTGATCCGAAGGCCATGGACCAGCTCGCCGGTGCGAGCGCTGTGGACGCTGCTGCTAAGCGCATCGACAAGGCCACCGAGGGCAAGGGCGCAGAAGAGACGGCTGACGCCGTCAAGAAAGCCCGTGAAGCCTCCGCTGGCGCTGCCCGCAGCGTTCTCGCCTCGAACCTCGCTGGCCTCCAGGTCTTCGCTCCGAGCGAGCGCGAGCCCTTCGGCGCTGCCTCGAACCTCGTGATTGACTGCACCGCCGGCAAGGTCGCCTTCGCCGAAGTGGCTGTGGCTGACGCCAACTACCTTGTGCCGTTCCAGATCCTCAAGGTCCGCTCCGTGCCGGGCGCTGAAGGCGCAGCACCGACGCTCTCCGTCGTCGCACCCACCAACGCAGAGGGCATGGTCGGCGCTCCGACCATCGACGCTTCGAAGGAGCAAACCGCTGGCAACCCCCGCTTCCGCAAGAGCGTCTACGCCCACTACGGCGTCGAGGCTCCCATGGGCAAGAAGCGCGGCGACGGCATGAAGCGCAAGGCTGGCGACATGAAAGAGAAGGCCGAAGCCGTCAAGGGCGAGGTCAAGAAGGTCGTCCGCGACGTCAAGGACGTCGTTGACAAGGTCTAGGTCTCTCTAGAGTCCCCGAGGACCCCTGAGCGGGCCCCCCATGCACCAGTTGCGTGGGGGGCCCGCTTTTCTACTAGACCTCCTCTCTGCTGATTCTCGCGCTTGCTTGAAACAACGGGGGGGCATCGAGCGTACTCGTTGCATGAAGAAGCTCGCGTTGATGATGGGGGCCCTGGGTGGGCTGGGCACGTTCGTTGGTTCTGCTGGGGCCTTGCCGCTCGTCTGTCAGGATCACGACGTCAAGGTTTCGCCCTTTGATGGGCTGCGCTGGGAGGGCGATCAGCCGGAGGTGCTGGTGGAAACGACCTGGTACCGGCCGGTGTCCATCAACGGTGTAACGGTGGCGTCCGTGCTGGAGTTCTGCGACAAGCGCTGGCCTCGCCAGCGGCAGAAGCGCTTCGGCGAGGATCTCGGGGAGGCGCTGCACCTGATGGGGCACAAGGTCGGAACGGCCGCCAAGCTGGAGCTCGTGGAGCTTGACGGCGGCAAGTCGGTCACCCTGGACGCGGTTCCGATGACCCGTGCGAAGCGGCAGGCCATCACGATGGCGGGCAGGACGGTCAAGGCCAGCGTACGAACGCCGCGGGTCGTCGGTGCCGACGTCGCCCGATCAGACATCGAAACCTTCGGCGAAGGGCTCAAGGCTCAGTTCGCTTACCTTGAGACGAAGGGGATTGACCTAGACGCTGAGCTTGAGCGACTGGCGGGCGAGCTCGATGGAGAGATCAACGTCACGGCGCTGAGCTTCGAGCTGCAGCGCCTGCTCAACCGCTTTGGCGATGGGCACGCCCGCGCGACGTCTGGCGCACCTTGGGATCGCGGGCTACGCCTGCCGGTTCTCTTCGACTCAAGCGGCGACGGCATCGTCGCGTTCCATGCCGATCGCTCTGGGCTGCTCGACGATGAAAGGCCGTACGTTCAATCCATGGACGGAATGTCCATGGGCGACTGGGTGGAGGCGATGCGCCCCTTTGTGGTCGACGGGAGTCCGCAGATCGTTCAGCACCGCGCGCTAAGAGGCCTTAGGGCGCTGGCGTCCATGAGAAACGAGCTTGGGATGGAGGCATCCGAGTCTGTGGAGCTCGTGATCTCATCGAAGCCGAAGGGCGGCAAGAAGAAGACCGTGGAACTGGCGCTTCAAAAGCAGAAGCCAATCTACGGAGACTGGCCAAGGACGGACACGCGGAAGCTGGTGGGCAAAGACGCGGCACGGGCTGATGGAGGGATCGGTGTTTTGCGCCTGAGGCAGATGCATGACAAGAGTATTCCCTCCATGCGCAAGGCCATGAAGAGGTTCGAGGACACCCACGGGCTCATCGTCGATGTCCGCGGCAATGGCGGCGGCCAGCGCGGACTCCTCGCCGCGCTCGGGGGCTACCTCATCAGCGATGACGCCGGTCCCGTGATCGGCAACGTCGCTGCCTACCGCTTGGCTCCCCAATTCAAGGACGATCACCTCGGCGGCTCGCGCCTTCTCTACCGCGCAGACGATCCCCACTGGTCTGACGCGCAGAAGGCGGCCATCGCCACCTTCGCCGAAGGCTTCCAGCCCGAATGGGAGCCGCCCGCGGGCTTCAGCGACTGGCACTACCTCGTCCTCGATCGAACGGGCCACAGCTCGGAGTACTTCTACGGGCGTCCCGTGGTCGTGCTTACGGATGCCGCCTGTTTCAGCGCCACCGACATCTTCGCGGCAGCTCTCGGCGCGCTGCCGAACGTCACGCTCATGGGCACCGCCACCGGCGGTGGCAGCGCCCGCAGCGAGGACTTCCGCCTGCCGGGCACAGGGATCCAAGTCGTCTGCGCCTCGATGGCGTCCTTCCAACCGGGCGGCCAGCTCTACGACGGCAACGGCGTCGCGGTCGACATTGAGGTCCACCGCGAGCCCGAAGACCTTGTAAAGGGCGGGGAAGACGCGCAGCTCCAAGCCGCCGTCAAGTGGCTCGCGAAGCAGCGCTAGAGCGATACCGACACGGTCACGCCGCCGCCACG
>CAYQKK010000050.1:0-22375 GCA_964417955.1 uncultured Planctomycetaceae bacterium | reverse complement strand
GCGATACCGACACGGTCACGCCGCCGCCACGAATCATCGGAGCAAGTATTGCCCCCTTACCTCTGCAGGTTTCGTGGCGGCGGACTGATCGGTCCAACCCGATTACTGGAAGTTGACCTCCAGCCCCTGCGTGAAGTTGGATGTCACAGAGCCACCAGAGATATCCCGGTGCCACGCCTGGAAATTGAACGTGTCTCCTCCGAAGACCACCGTCGTTCCGTTCGGAGTCGGCATGGCGAATAGGTCGGCGACCACGGTGGCCTCGCCGGCCCCGCCCGTGTTGAAGATGACTCCGCCAACGCCGCGACCAATCGACGGGCCAACGCAGAGGTTGCCGGAGCTTCCGCCAACGTTCGGAACGAAGACTTGCGTGGGGCTCACGATGAAGAATCCGAGCACGTTGTTCGGGAGATCGAATGCGGTCAGCACGAGGTCGTTGTCCGAGGCCGAGGTACTGCCGGCCGCGGTGATCCCGCCGGGTGCGCCGGAGCTGTTCGGGTTCGCGGTGCAGTACGTCGTTCCAATCGGCCCCTCACTCGTGCCTGCGATCTGCATGGCGTAGTCGTTGCAGTCTGGGCCCGTTGACGGTGGATAGATGTTCACCTTCAGCACGAGGGACATGGGCGCTCCCGTCGTGTTCGTGTACTGCAGCGATTCGTTGTTGTCGCCGCTGAATCCGCATGCGAGGCTTCCGGTGCAGCCCACGTTGCCTGCTGCGAAGGCGGCGCAGTTGGCAGCTTCGTACAGGAACATATCCACGTCACCATTCGCGTGCGTGAACGAGAGGTCCACGCTCACGGTGTCGCCGGCCGCCAAGCCGAAGGCGTAGTAGTCCCAGTCGGTCTGCTTAACGGTCAGGCCAAAGTAGATTCCATCGGCGATCGTGACCTCCTGTCCACAGTCGTCGTTCTCCTCAAGGCTGTCCACAGAGGCCGAGCAAGCGGCTCCGGGATCGACCTCGGTCGTGAACGACCAGACGTTTCCAGTCGTCGTCCCGGTCGCGTTGCTCGAATCGATACGCCAGAAGTAGGTCGTCGAGTACCCGAGTGTGCCGAGGGAGAAGTTCGTGCCCGTGAAGCTGCCTTGGAACTCGCCCCCGTCGGGCGTTGAGTCCGTACCAAAGTACACGTCGTAGCCGGTGGCACCGCTAGCGGAGCCCCAGGCGAGGTTGGCGTTGATGGAGACGTCTCCAGCGCCGTTGCTCGGGCTTGGGTTGGAGACCTGACCCGGAGGCGAGCCGCCGGTGCCGAAGTCGAGGCAGTTGCGCGTGTCCCGGAACGAAGTGATCGTCTGGCGAGTGCCGTTCGGGTTGAACGTGTTGGCGGACGTGATGAACGGGTTCATCGTGAACGAGTTGCAGGTGCAGTGATCGGCGTCCCAGTTGTGGCCGAGCTCGTGGGCCGAGAGGTCCGTGGCGCTCGCGAAGTTGCCGTTGAAGTCCGATTCCACGAGGCCGTAGCCGAAGTTGCCGTTGCAGATGACTCCCAAGTAGGCGATGCCGATCGTGCCGCCTTGGATGCTCTTGCCTGTGAAGAGGTGGGCGATGTCGCGGGGGATTCCTCCGTGATTGTTCGTCCACTGCGCCACGAACTGGTCGAGGAGTGTGTTCGCGTTGTTGGACGTGTACGGTTGGTTCGATGACGTCCTAACGAGAATCTGAGTGATCTCGTGCGTGATGTCGACCTCTGACTCGTACTGAAGGTTCATGGTCCCGATCACCGTTTGAATCCGGTTCGAGACATTGTTCATCGAGTTGCCATAGTCCTGGTAGAACTGGAAGTCGGCGTCACATGCCAACTCGCAGGTATAGATCCCAGACCCGGCAGCGGCTGTCGTTTGCGTCACCGACGGAGCGAGTTCGCTGAAGCTTCTGGCGATCAGACCTGATCCGCACGTGTGATTCGTCGGAAGAACGTCACCGCTTCGGTAGAGAACGTAGTCGGTGGCCGCTGCACTCGTGACGAGGCCCGCAATGGGCTGCATCCAGAACTCGCGCTCGTCGCCGAGAATGATGCGGGCGTAGAAACCGTCTTCGAGGAGGGCGCCAGCCACCTTGGCCCCGTCGTATCCCTCGAGGGTGCCGCGGAGCGTCACGGTACGGCCGGGATCGACGCTGCGATAGCTACCGTCAGCGTCGTGGGCGATGAGCTCGAAGTTGGCGGCACGGACCGAATGGGGCTGCAGCGAAAGCTGAGTCCAAGCGCCCTCAAAGAGCATGGGGACTTGGAGTGAGCCATCAGCCTCCATCTGAATGTCAAGTGATTGAACTGCGCTGGCCTTGAGGCCGAGCGCTCGATTCGCCGAGGATTCGATGTTTGCTGGACCGGTCTGCGCTAGTGCAACGCTTGAGGCGAAGACCGCGACCGCGCTGGCGAGGACAGAGAGATAGAGTTGATGCATGAAGGCCGACCTTGAGTTCGGGTAAGAAGCTGTGAGAGACCTGTACGCTAGGCGTAATCTCCAAAGCGCACCTAGGGGATTCGGACACCAAGTTCCACGTCGCGGATGCATTGGGACAGATGTACGGGTTCCCCCGTGCTGGCTCACAATGGGCCCTTCAGCCCGTGAATGGCAGCTGACGGCACTCGGAGAAGGCTAAGGGCCGCACTTGGCGGAGATTCCGAAGTTCCTCTCGCGATCACAAGCCCGACATCTTTGTCGGCCGACTTCGTACGCGATCCCCCCTGGCCGCTGCGTGGCAACCATTGGCAGCAGAGATCCCAGAGCGCCGGTAGGGTGGGTCCATGGCAAGCGCATCCAAAAAGAGCGTTCGCCTTGATCATCCCGGGCTTCGTCCCAGCTTCTCCCAGGCCTCTCCCCACTAGGGCTATGCGCGACCACACGCACTCTCCGCTGCTCCTCGCCGCTTCCGCCCTCTGCCTTGCCAGCATCTCTGCTGCCCAGGGAACCAACTTCCCGGTCAGCGTCGACTCTGCTGGCAACTTCGGGAACAACTTCTCGTACTTCAGTCAGATCTCTGACGATGGCCGGTACGTCGTGTTCCAAAGCCAGTCGAGCAACTTGGCGTCCGGCGACAACAACGGGCAGTACGACGTCTTCCGCCACGACCTTCTCACCGGCAGCACCGAGATCGTGAGCCTGCGGATCAACGGAACGGGGTCCGCGAACGGCCTCGGGCTCTCCCCTGATATTTCCGGGGACGGGCGCTACGTCGTCTACGGCTCCAACGCCTCCAACGCGGTCACGGGCGACACGAACGGTACGTGAGACGTCTTCCTGCGCGACATGGAGCTAGGCGTGACGGAGCGCATCAGCGTGACGAGCACCGGAGCCCAAGCCGTTCAACGAAGCGACCCGGGCCGCATCACACCCAACGGACGTTTCGTCGTGTTCGAGTCCGACGCTGACCTCAGCCCGACCGATACGAACGGAGTGAAAGACGTCTACCGCCTCGACCGTCAAAGCGGCCAACTCGACCTTGTGAGCATCACGGCCGCGGGTGTGCAAGGCACGGGTTGGAGCTACCACCCTGACGTCTCCGATGATGGCCAGCACATCGCGTTCACCTCGGGAAACGACAACTTCGTCGCTGGCGACACGAACGGTAGCCTCGACATATTCCTCAAGGACATGACGACGGGCGCGCTCACCCGGGTCAACACCACGGGCGGCGGCGGGCAGTCCGCCAGCAGCACCTGCACCTGGCCCTACATCTCAGGCGACGGAGGGACGGTGGCGTTTTCCTCCACGGCATCTAACCTCGTCACCGGAGACAGCAACGGCGACTGGGATGTCTTCGCGAAGGATATCGCGACGGGCGCCATCGAGCGGCTGAGCGTGCGTCCAAACGGCGGCCAAGCAAACGACGGCACGCGCACCCCCATGACGGTCTCGACCGACGGCAACCTCATCATCTACGCGTCTCTCGCCACGAACATCGTGGCGGGCGACACGAACGGACGGCAGGACATTTTTCTCCGTGACCGCGCAGCTGGCACGACGGAGCGCGTGAACCTCGCGCTCGATGGGGGAGAGCTCAACAGCGATAGCTGGGTTCCCGCCATGTCCGGCGATGCGCGCTACGTGACGTACACCTCTGAAGCCACGAACATCGTGACTGGGAACACCATGAATGAGCGGCAGATCTTCGCAATCGACCGCTTCGACGTCCCTGCCATCGGAGCCGTCTACTGCCAGACCAACCCCAACTCCACCGGCGTCATGTCCCAGATCAGTGCGACCGGGTCCCTCGTGGCCGCGAACAACAACGTCGTGCTCGCCGCATCGGAACTGCCGAGCTTTGTGTTCGGCTTCTTCATCACGAGCCGCACTCAAGGGTTCAACATGAACCCAGGCGGCAGCATGGGCAACATTTGCGTCGCAGGTAGCGTCGGCCGCTACGTGGGTCCGGGAGAGGTCCAGAACTCCGGCGCGAACGGAGAGATCATCCTAGCCATCGATCTGAACGCCATGCCCCAGCCCAACGGTTTCGAAGCGGCGGTAGCGGGCGACACGTGGAACTTCCAGGCCTGGCACCGCGACAGCGTCGCGGGGACGGTCACCTCGAACTTCACGGGGGGCCTTGAGATCGTGTTTCAGTAGGGAGCGATACCGACACGGTCACGCCGCCGCCACGAGCCATCGGAGCACGTGTGGCTCCCTTACCTGCGCAGGTTTCGTGGCGGCGTTGGGCCAGTGTAGGCATGGCTTACTTCCCGCCATCAAGCCCAAGGAATTCCCTGACGCGTGGTGCGAAAGACTGCCACGCGGGCGAAGACAACTCGATCACATAGTCACTCAGCAGTAGTAGCGCAGCAAGGACGACTACCTCTCGAATGGTCACCCAGTTCCGGCAGAAACACACAGCCAAGATGAAGGGGCTGAATGCAGCTAGCCACCAGCCAAGGGTCAACTGACCAAGACTGACCGGCAGCTCTAGGTTCGGCTCGAAGAGCACAAACCAGACCATCACAACCCCGAAGAATGGGATGAGTAAGAGGACAGTGACGCTAGGCCATTCCCACCTTGCATACCGCGCTCGCGACCACACCGCTCTTGAGACGAACCACGTCGCGTAGAGGACAACCACAAAGCCAGCCTTGACGATCTGGACGGCTACAGCCTGGCGCCCTAGTTCTGAGTTGAGCTTCGCAGCCAGCGCTGGGACCGCGAATGCCCCGGCGAACGTGATGATCGACGTGATGGGTACAGGAAGGGCGAGGGTGCGGACCATCGCTCCATGCTTCTTGAGCTGACCGAGGTGCCACGACAGTGAGTACTCGACTCGACCTCGCTTGGAAGCAACTACAGCTCCAGCGATAGGCACTGCGAGAAGAGTGAAGAGATCAAAGTGGGTCGTGTAGACAACTACCTCGAACGGGAGCCTCGCGAAGAGATGCGACCACATCTTTCTTGAAACCCCTACGAAGCCCTCAACGAGATCGCGCACGAGTGAGGCCCGCCCAATGATCGTGTAGATCGTCTCCAGCAGGATGAGTGACGAAGGTGATGCTAGCAGGAGCCGCCGATACTTGACTCGGGGCCCTAAGACTGCTTCGAGTCTAGAACGGGGCTTCGCGAGCTTCGCCGCTTCATAGCCGCGCTTGAAGGTCATCCATTCCAGTAGCTGCGTTAGCATCCTTGATCCTCCAGGACCCGACGAGCAATAGCGATACCACCAACGACGCGAGGTCGCCACCGGCACGCACCACGATTGGGCAATCGAACCGCTGGTGCCCCATGGCAAGGCTAACAAGACTAGACCCTTGCGGGATACTCGTTCATTGCGGCGTTGCGTTGGCGTTGGCTCCGCAGGAGTTGCGGTCTCCGGAAGTCTGTACTCGCGTCGATTTTGACTCCCAGTCGGCACTCCCATAGCGTCACTGACATCGGCACGTCCACGCCACGGAACTCGATCGGCGCAGAGCACGTTTCGGGGGGAGCGCTGGCTGAGGCTAGTCGCGTTGGCAGTTGCGGCAAGCAAGGCATCGGGGAAGGTCCTGCGATGCGCTGTTTGCTCTACGCCCGCGGGTGCGCTTTTTCGTAGATCTCCGTGAGGCGTGCGACCGACACGTGGGTGTAGATCTGCGTCGTGACGAGGTTCTCGTGGCCTAGGAGCTCTTGGACGGAGCGTAGGTCCGCGCCTGAGTCAAGCAGGTGGGTGGCGAAGCTGTGGCGCAGCGTGTGGGGGGTCGCCTTGCGGGAGATGCCGGCCTTGAGTACGTGCTTCGCGACGATGTTCTCGAGGCTCCGCGTTGTCAGGCGGCCGCCGCGGCGGTTCAGGAACAGTGCGTCGCCGGCGGCCTGCAGGGGCTGGGGGCGCAGTGGGTCCGACATGTACTCCATGACGGCCTCGCGGGCGAAGCGGCCGATGGCGATGAGGCGTTCCTTGCGGCCCTTGCCGAGCACGCGGGCGACGCCGCGGCCGAGGTCGACGTGAGCGCGGTCGAGGCCGACCGTCTCGGCGGCGCGCGTGCCGCCGGAGTACATGACCTCTAGGATCGCGCGGTCGCGGCGGCCGAGGGGCGTGGTGACGTCGGGGGCCATGAGGAGGGACTCGATCTCCTTTGCGCTCAGGACACCGGGCAGGTGTCGCGCGCTGCGCCGCTGGCGCAGGCCCATCGCCGGGTTGGCCTCTAGGAGCCCGCGCTCCACGAGCCCTTTGAGGAAAGAGCGGGCGGCAGAGAGTCGCCGCTGGATGGTGGAGCGCGCGAGGTTCTGATCGTCGAGGTGCCCCAGCCAACCGCGAAGGGACCGCGGCGTCACCATCGCGGGCGCGGTGACACCGCGGGAGGCGAGGAAGGACACGAGGTCCGAGAGGTCGCCGCCGTAGGCGCGGAGCGTGTGCTCGGACGCGCCCCGGGACGAACGAAGCCTCTCGAGGAAGCTATCCACAAGAGGCCACAGTTCAGACTCGAGCGCGTCCTCCCTGGGCGCCGAAGCGCGGATAGGGGAGTCGCCTGATGATGGTTCGGAGCCCTGCACAGGCTCCTTTCGTAGCGAATGCAGCAGACGGCCGCGCCATCCAAACTGCGTTCTATTCGGCGCGATACCTCCCGAAGGGACTAACGCTGGCGGCGCTTGCCGCGCATGCTCTCTTTCTTCTTGGGAGCGTCCGACGTCTTGCTGGCGCCCGCTGCCTTCATGGCCTCGGCCTGTGCCCTGAGGCCGCCGAGGAGGGCCTCGCGGGAGGACGGGTTGATTCCAGCGGTGAAGCCTTCGGCCTGGGCCCGCGAGATGGCGGCTTCGAGGGTCTTGCCGGCGGCGGCTTGGCCCTCGAGGAAGGCTTCGAACGACTCGACCTTCTTGGTGAGCTCTTCGACCTGGGTTTTCAGGGCCTTCACCCCGGAGTCCGTGTCTTGGCTAGCCGGTGCCGGCGCAACGCTGGAGAAGATCATGGCGCCGAGGGCGCACGTAACGGCGAGGGGTTTGGTGATCATAGCGGGAAGCTTATCGGCGCAAACCATCGGGACATGAAGGGCCAAGGCCTTGGGAAGTTCTCGATCGCCGCCCCGCGCCTCGAATCAGGAAAGATCTTCCCTATGCGGTCTCCAAAGACGGAGGCTCCGGGAGCTTCTTCGCCATCAGGACCGGAACCACGAGCACCACCGCGCCTAGGGCGTAAGGCGCGTAGCTGCCGAGCCCGTAGTAAAGGAGCCCGCCCGCCACCGGCCCGACGACCCGCGCGAGGCTGCCGAAGCTACGGAAAACACCGAGCGCGAAGCCCTGGCGATCGTCCGGGACGTAGCGGCTCGCCAGCGAGGAGAAGCTCGGCATCACCAGCGAGCTGCCGATCGACACCAGCGCCAGCGACGCGTACATCAGCGCCACCGATTCCATCTTCGTCACCATCGCGATGCCGATAAAGCCGGGGATCGTGAGCGCCATCCCGAGGGTCGCGACCTTCTTCTCGCCGACCTTCGGGACCAAGCGCCGGACGATGCCCCCTTGGACGAACGCGATCGTCAGCCCGATAAAGACGAACATGTAGGCGTTCTGCATCGGCCCGTAGCCGAGGTGCTCGGCCGCCAAGAACACCAGCGTGAACTCCATGGCGCCGAACGCTATGAAGTAGATGAGGTAGGCGATGTTGAGTGTGTGCACGCCGGGGAACGCGAGGCGCTTGAGTGAAGAGAATGGGTTGAAGCCGCGCTTATGATCAGAGGAGGATGGCTCCGCTCCCATGTCCTTTGTCTCTGGAAAGCGCAGGACGGCCCAAAGGAGGTTGATGGCGGCGAGAACGAACGCGACCACGGCCGCGCCGCTGAACGGGTTCACGCCCATGGATGCCGCGCCATCGAAGCTCTGTGTCAGGTCCCAGCCGGAAGCGAGGCCACCGAGCGCGGGTCCCACGACGAAGCCGAGCCCAATCCCTGCCCCGAGAATGCCCATGCCCTTCGCGCGGTCCTTGCCCGCGTGGGTATCGGCAATCGCGGCTGAGGCCGTCGAAATGTTGCCGGCCATCATCCCGCCGATGAGCCGCGCGGCGACGAGCAGCGCGAACGTGCCGGCGAAGAACCAGACCACGTAGGACAGCGCGGTTCCGAGGAGGGTCACGAGCAGCGTTGGGCGCCGACCGATCTTGTCGGACACCGCTCCCCAAACGGGGGCGAACAGGAACTGCAGCCCTGAGTACAGGGACCCGAGGATGCCCCCGAACAGCACGATGACCGCGAAGTCGTCCTTGACGAGGCCCTCAAGCCACGCGGCGAGCTGCCCGATCGAGCTGGCCGCGCCTTCCTTGTCGACGTACCACGTCAGCATCTTCGGAAAGAGCGGGAAGATGATCGAGAACCCGACCATGTCCAGGAACACGGTTAGGAAGACGAGGCCGAGGACCTTGGGCTTGGCCTTCGATCCGGACTCTGGTGCGGGCGGTTGCTGGGACTCCATGGCCGTCGTTTTACCCGCTCGCGGTCCAAGGCCACTGCACGTAGGAGAATTAGTCCAGAGGATCATGGGAATGGGGTTCGTGCTGGACGCCTCCGATAGACTCCTGGGCCCATGGAGCGCCGCACCCTCTCCCCCCGCGCCTATGCGTTGGACAGCCTGTCGCTGGACGCGCCGCACGATCCCGTACCGGAGCTCCTCCGGCGGTTGACCGATCGCCCGGGGCTCATTGCCCTGGACAGCGTTCGTGGGGTGCCCCGTCGCTGGTCGATCATCGGCTTCGACCCGTTCGTGGATTTCTCGGACTCCGAGGCGGCCCCGACGAGCCTGGATGAGCTTGGCGCCCTCCTCGACGCTTGCGCGCTCTCCGAGCCCAGCGATGACGCACGCGGCGAGCCCTTCATGGGAGGCTTTTTGGGCGCGCTCTCCTACGAGCTAGGCGTCCGCGGCGAGGCCTTGGCTCTTCCGGAGCCCGCGTGGCCCCAGCCGCTGATCGCCGGTGGGCTCTACCGCGACTGGGTGGTGGTAGAGCATCCCGCGAACGGCCAGCCGGCCGCCGTGCGGCTGATGGTCTCAGAGGACTCGGCGGACCGGGACGCCGGTGCCATGGCATCGAGGCGCGCCGAAGCCCTCGTCGACCTGCTGCAGCGCCCGGCCTCAAAGGCGACGTCCGAGGACGGACTCGAAGCCGGCGCGGCTCCCGGGGAGCGCACCGTCTCCCGCGCCGTGCACTGCGAGCGCGTCGAAGGCGCGCGCGCGCTGATCGCCAAGGGAGAGATCTACCAGGCGAACGTCAGCCACCGGATGCTGGCGGCGGCGCCGGGCGATCCGCTCGCTCTCTACCTTCGCCTCCGTGAGACCAACCCTGGCCCGTACATGGGCTTCCTGCGCTTCCACCACGCCGGGCAAGATCACGCACTCCTGTCGTCGTCTCCCGAGCTTCTCTTGGAGCTAAGTGAAAACCGGGACGGGCAGCGCATCGCCCGCACTCGGCCCATCAAGGGCACCGTCGCCCGGGGCGCCGACCCCGAGGCCGACGAGGCGAACCGCGCCGCGCTCCTCGCGAGCGAGAAAGACATCGCTGAGCTCGCGATGATCGTTGACCTCGAGCGCAACGATCTCGGGCGAATTGCCGAGCCCGGTGGCGTTTCGGTGGGGCCCTTCCCCGAGCTTGAGACCTACGCGGCCGTGCATCACCTCGTCGCCGACGTGACCGCCAAGGTCGCCCCGGGCTTGGGTGCCGTCGACGTGGTCGCGTCGGTCTTTCCCGGCGGCTCGATCACCGGTGCGCCGAAGCTACGCAGCATGGAGGCCATCGCAGAGCTCGAAGAAGAAGGCCGAGGCTTCTTCACCGGCTCGATGGGGTTCATCGATCTTCGCGGACGGGTGGCCCTGAGCATCCTGATTCGAACGATGATCCACCGGGTCGACCCGGCTTCGGACCACTCCGGTGCAGAAGTCTCCTTCCACGTGGGGGGCGGGATTACGTGGAATTCAGATCCAGGCCTAGAGGACGATGAGACCCTTTGGAAGGCAGCTGGTCTGCTCCGAGCCCTCGCAGCCATAGCCCCGTGAGCTCCCAAAAGTGTCCTACAGAGTAGACTGGCACCCGGGGCCACCCGCTCATCTGGCGCCTCCTGGATCGACCAGAATCGCCCCCTAGATCTCCTGGGGGCCTCTGGAGGCCCGGCATGGGACTTGCCATGCTTAGGGTGGCCCCCGCGGCGACCCGCCGCCCAACCAACAGGACTTCCACCATGATGACGATCTCCACCCTCCTCCTTCTCGCTGCGCCTGCTTGGGGATCCCTCCCGAGCGCGAACTCTGCTCCCGTCGCCATCCCCACCAGTGGGCCTGCCCCGTTCATCCTGATGGAGGATGACGAAGAGGAGAAGCCCGACAAGCGCGAGGAGATCAAGGCGGCCCTTGCGGAGCTGAAGGATCACATCGGTGCTCGCGGCAAAGAGGACGCCCAGGCCAAGGCCATCATCGACACGCTCCTGCAGGAGTTCCCCAAGTCCGGACCGAAGGATCGCAAGGCGATCGTGAAGGGCCTCACGGGCTGCCTCAAGCAGAAGCGCAAGCCGACGAAAGAGGGCGTGATCGACAACGGCCTGCACATTGCCGCCGCCACCGCGATGGGGCGCATGGGTCCGGAGAGCGTGAAGAGCCTCACGATGTACATGGGCCACAAGCTCTTCGCCAAGGACTACGCGGGCAAGCGGGCGATCATCCTCGCCCTCGGCAACACCAAGGACGAGGGCGCGATCGACGACATCGCCGATCTCCTCACGCACCACGAGCCCCAGGTCCAAGCGGCCGCTGCGGAAGCGCTCCAGCAGTTCACGGGCTCTGAGTCCAAGGTTCGCAAGAAGATCTTCAAGGAGGTGCTCGACGAAGTGGCTCGCGTGAAGAACGCCCTCGACCTCGATCCCACGGACCCCATCGTGCGCCAGCGCTACGACGGCATCGCTGGCCCGATGCTTCGGACGCTTCAGGATCTCTCCGGCCACGAGGAGAACGACCCGACCGCCTACCGCTCTTGGTGGAACGACAACAAGAAGCGCGACTGGGACGCGGCGGAAAGAGGGAAGTAAGCGCGAAGGACGTCGTCCTTTCGTCATGACCCCTACTCCCAATCCCACCGCACGGCGTCGTGCGGGGTGGGGAACGCAGAAGAGAGCTCGCCAGGGCAGTGTCCTGGCGCGCGCTCTTTTGTTTGTGCCCGCGCTGGGGCTCCTGGCCTTTACCCTGTGGCAGCGCTCTGAAGAGCCGCCTGCGCCTGCTTCCCTCTTTGAGCCCAGCGAGCCCATTCGCACCGGCACCGTCGGCTCCATCGACGGTTGGGAGGGGGGCGTTCTCCGTGAGGGCGCGGCTCCTCTGCGAATTCGATTGGAGCCCCTGCACCCCGAGGCGACGAGGCAGGCTTTCGATGCCAGCGCACTGGCGTCCGTCCTGCGCCCATCGGAAGCCGTAGGGGATAGGAGCGAAGGGGACTCCGATCAGGCCACTTCGGAACCGTGGCGGCTCACGCTCAGCGTGGCGGCCCGGCCTGGCCCGGTAGCGAGCTCGGCGGAGTCTGAAGTCGTCAGCAACCTCAGCGAGGTTAGGCTCGACGGCCTCGAAGCCCTCGTGCCCCCTGGGTCGTCCAACACAGGGCTGGGCGATGAGCCATCCGATCCGTTGGTGACGCTCATGGACTTCCCGAACGCGCCGCTCATGGAGGGCGAGTCGTGTGACCTCATCTTTTGGGGGCGGCGACCGGAGGGGCCGGTGCGCGCTGTGCTGCCTGGGATCGGAGATGTCCAGCTGCTAGTGAAGGCTCGGTCGGCGAACCGCTCCACGATATCGATCGCCCGGCTCGATGCCCGGCTTGATGTTGGGCCTGCGGAGCGCACATCCGTGGAAACGAACGCGGGGTCAGGCAGATGATTGGTTTTCTGTTTTCACTCCCTATGGCGTGCAGCTCGGTGGGCCCCGCCCCGGCGCCGCCCGCGCAGACGACCGAAGCGATCTCGGACCGCGAGAGTCAGTTGCTCGCCCGAATCCGTCAGTTGGAGGCAGAGCTCCGGAAGTCCCAGGCGCGGGCGCTGCGCCAGCAGCAAGAGTGGATTGAGTACACGGCGGTGCTGCAGGGGTTCTCGAAGCGCATCCCCGATCCCCCCGCGTTCATCGCGGAGGCTCTCAAGCCCGCGCCCGATCCCTTGGCGGAGTATCGGCAGCGCGAGCAAGAGGGCATCGAGCTGCGCGCGCAGGAAATTCGGCGGTCCCTACGTGGCCTCCTCATCGCCGAGGGCATCCGCAACATCGACTTCCTCGAGGTGGGCAGGCTGCTGTCCGCGGATGGCCGCGCAGGCACCGGACCCGTGGTGGGGCGGCTGCTCGACGACCGTGGGCGCATGGTGGGGATGATCCAGGCGAATCGCATGCGCCTTGAACCAAGTCGTTCTGGGCGGACGATCACCATCGTCCTTGAAGACGGCTACGAGTCCCGCCAAGGGGTCAGGCAGTCGTTCGAGAACGGCGAGAGGCGGCTCTTTCTTGGCGCGGTTAACCCGGAGCCGTGGATCGAGGCGCTACCCGACCTGATGGACGACGCCAGCCTCGCGCCGGTGATCGACGACGGTCTCTGGAGCGTGGCCACGGTCCGCACGCGCATGGCGCGCCTTCTAGCGCAGAGCACGAACGCGGGAGGCGCTGCGTGGCGGCTCGTCGGGCTGGGGGGGATCCGCGACGGCGAGTTGCGCGATGTCCAGTTTGCCGAGATCCACAGCGTCACGGGCGGGGTCTCAAGGAGGCTCTTCGCGGACGCCGGCCGTATTCGAGCCGGCAAGGATGGGGGCATCGAGATTTCCCTCACGGACGGAACGGTGCGCCGTGGCGACCGTGCGGCGCCGTTCCTCGACGGACGCTTCCGACTGATCTTGCCCTACGCGGACGTCGCCGCATGGCGCGCGGCGGAACTTCCCGGGCTCAGCACCCGGGGATTCCCTTCGCCGCCGGTGGATGACGCAAAGTAGGCTCTTCCCCGTGAGCCTTTTTGACGATCTTCCGCGCAGGCCGCGTGGCGCACGCCGTGGGCGACCGGGTCGCCCGCCTGGCACCCCCGCTGGTTCTCCGGCCGGCTCTCCTGCTGGTTCTCCTTCTGGCCCTTCTCCTGGTTCCCCGGGGGGCGCCGCGTCAGGTCCGGCGCCGGAGTCCGTCGGGCAGCTGACCTCGCGAATCGACGCTGCGCTCAAGCGCTTCGGCCGCGTGGCGGTCGAGGGAGAGATCAGCCGGCCCAAGACCGTGGCTTCGGGCCACGTCTTCTTCACGCTCAAGGATTCGCGCGCTGCGATCGACGCGAAGATCTGGCGCGGCCAGCTGGCCCAGGCGCTGCCGCGAGGGACCAAGCTCGAGGACGGCGCGCGTGTGATTTGCCATGGCACCCTCGACGTGTATGCGCCCTACGGCAAGCACAGCCTCATCGTCGACCGGGTCGAAGTGCGCGGCATCGGTGCACTCCTCGCGGACCTTGAGCGACTCAAGGTCCAGCTACGTGAAGAGGGGCTATTCGAACAGCGGCGCCCGCTGCCGCGTTTCCCTCGCATGGTCGGCGTGGTCACAAGTCGCGACGCGGATGCTTGGCGGGACTTCCTGCGTACGCGCTCGTTGCGTTGGCCCGGCTATCCGGTGCGCTTCGCCCACAGCCGGGTCCAGGGCAAGGTCGCGGGGCGCGAGATCGCCCAGGCCATCCAAGCGCTGGACCGTACAGGCGTCGACGTCATAGTGGTTTGCCGCGGCGGCGGTGCGATCGAGGACCTTTGGTGCTTCAACGAAGAGGTCGTCGCCCGTGCAATCTTCGCCGCGAGCGTGCCCGTGGTGTCTGGCGTGGGGCACGAGACCGACACGACGCTCGCTGATTTCGTCGCGGATCACCGCGCGCATACGCCCACCGATGCGGCCCAAACCGTGCTGCCGGACCGGCGCGGGATCCAGGATGGTATCGACCGCCAGAGCGCCTACCTCGGGGACGTGATGGAAAGGCTGCTCACGCAGCGGGAAGAGCGTCTCGGTCGCGCGGCAAGGTCCCGGGTGATGACGACGCCGGCGGCACTCATCGAAGCGCGCGTTCAGCGCCTCGACGGGTTGGCTCACCGAGCACGCGCCGTCGTCGACGCCCAGGAGAGCCGCGCAGCGACGCTCTTGGAGCGAGCGGGTTCGCGACTGGAAAGACAGAGCCCCATGGCGCGGCTGGCACGGGTGGAGGAGCGCCTAGGCGCATTGCAAGGGCGCCTCGTTCGAGTCGTCGAGCAGCGCGTGCAGGCGGTGGGCGAACAGCTAGAGCGAGCGGCCAGCGCCCAGGCCGCTGCGATGACCCACACGCTAGAGCGGGCGACGCGCAGGCTAGAGCCGGCCGCGCGCACGCTGAACGCGGTGTCGCCGCTTGCGGTCCTGGACCGCGGCTACTCCATCACACAGAACGCTGACGGAGAAGTGGTGACGGACGCGGCCGAGCTTCAACCAGGCGCCAAGATCAGGACGGTGCTGCGTGGCGGCGAGGTGGACTCAACCGTCGATGCGGTCGCACCGAAGGAGCCGGACGCGTGAGCGAACACGTGGGGGCACCGTTGAGCGCTGATCCGGTCTGGGATGGGCTCTTCGCGGTGGTCGTGAACTGGAACGGCGGGGCGCAGGATAACCTGCGCTGCCTTGGCTCGTTGATCGCCGATGGACTCGATGAAGCTCGTATCGTGGTCGTCGACAACGGATCAGACGACGGCTCGCGCGAAGTGATCGACGAGGCCTTCCCGAACTTGTTGCGCATCGACCACGGGGCGAACCTCGGCTTCGGGGAAGCGGCGAACGCAGGCGCGCGGCTCGCGTTAGAGCGCGGAGCGAGCGCGGTGATCTTCATCAACAACGACCTGTGGGTCCCCGAGGGCGAGGGCACGCTGCAGCGATTGGCGCGAGCGCTCGACGATGACTCAGAGCTCGGCATGGTGGGACCGCGAGTCTTGGTTGGCGGCGAAGACGGCATGGAGACCCAGCGCATTTGGTGCGCTGGGGGACGGCTCGACTTCCGACAGAACCTGTCCACGCTTCTTGGCTTCAATGAGCCGGACGGGGCCCCCTGGAACACGACCCGAGACGTCGACTACGTGGTCGGCTGCGCGCTCGTCGTCCGCCGCGCCGTGTTCGAGGAAGTGGGCTACTTCACCGCGGAGTATTTCGCCTACGTCGAGGACGTCGAGTTCGGGCTTCGGGCGCGGGAGGCTGGCTGGGGCGTCCGGGTCATCGGCGAGGTCCGCGCGTTCCACGCCCCCTCCAGCGCCACAGGCGGGGGCTACGGAGCTCGACGGAAGTGGATGCAGGCCCTCAATTCCGTTCACTTCATGCGTCAGTACGGCACACCCCTGCGGTGGCTCAAATTCGGACTTTACGACATCGCCACGCTGCCCCCGCTCATGGCCTGGCGGGCTCTCAAGGGCGATTCGCGTCCCGCTCTGGCCAAGGCGAAGGGGCTCTGGGACGGTTTCCTGGGTCGCCGGGTGACGGCTGAGGCGCTGCGACCAGGTGCCTCGCGACTCTGGCGTTGAACCCGGAGTAGGATCTAGTGACCATAAGACGGTAGCCGGGCCGCAGAAGGTGCCCTATTCGCTCCGGCAGACGGAACGTTCAGAGGCGCCCCTGCGTCTTTCCTACGGCAACCGCTCTTTTCCCACATCTCTACTCCTCCTCAACCAATGACGCTCTCAACCGCACGGCTTCTGCCTGTTGCTGTCCTGCTCGCCGCCTCGGCGAGCGCGCAGCAGCGGCCGCAGCCAGTGATGGGTCTCCCTCTCCAGGGGCTCACTCCCGCTGAGTCGAATCTCTTCGATGAAGGTCTCGCGACCTTCTCTCGGCCGATCCTGGCTAGCGAAGGCGCCGGGCCGATCTTCAACGAGCTGACCTGCGCAGGCTGCCACAACGTGCCCGCCATCGGCGGCTTCGGCACTCGGCGCGTCACGCGCTTCGGCATCGCCGCGACGGCGAGCACGCCGTTCCAGGCCCTCGACCAGTTTGGGGGCACCCTGCTCCAGGACCAGTCGTTCGCACTGATGTGCCGCGAGACGATCCCATCCCAGGCGAACCATACGGCTCTGCGCGGAACGCCGATCCTTTTCGGGTCAGGGCTCATCGACTCGATTCCGGACAGCACGCTGATCGCCCGGGCGAACAACCAGCCCTCGCACCTCGCGGGCCGTGTGCACATGGCGCAGCCTTTGGAGGACCCGAACGGTCCGATGCGCGTCGGGCGCTTCGGCTGGAAGGGCGGAGTTCCCACGGTCGACTCTTTCTCGATCGACGCGGGCGTCAACGAGATGGGGCTGACGAGCCAGTTCGCGCCGTTCGAGAACGCGCCGAACGGCGACCTCGCGCTCCTTGCCCAATGCGACACGGTCGCCGATCCCGAGGACGCACCGGACGCCTTCGGCTTCACGATCACGGATCGCTTCACGCACTTCCAGCGCCTCTTGGCCGCACCCGCCCAGGCGCCGCAGACCGGAATGTCAGGCGAGCTCGTCTTCGAAGCGGTCGGCTGCGCTGACTGCCATGTTCCGAGCTACACCACCGCCACCGTGGCTGAGGATGCGCTCTCCAACAAGCTCATCCGTCCCTACACGGACTTCCTTCTCCACGACATGGGCGCCCTAGGCGACGGCATCGTCGAGGGTGAAGCCACCGAGACCGAGATGATGACGCGTCCGCTTTGGGGCCTTGCCCAGCGCAACGCATATCTTCACGATGGTCGCGCGACCGGTAGCACCTTCGAAGGCAACGTCGAGCTGGCCATCGCCGAGCACGGCGGAACAGCCCAGCCTTCCGCTGACGCCTACGCTGCCCTCTCCCAGGCCGACAAGGACCTGATGCTTACGTTCCTGGGCTCTCTCGGTCGTACCGAGTTCGACTGGGATACCAACAACACCATCGACGAGTTCGACTGGTTCTTCCTGGAGCCGCTGCTCACGGGCCCGGAGCCCGCGATGCCGGTGACGCCTGATTCACCCGGCGCTATTTGCGACGTGGATGCGGACGGCGACTTTGATCTCGTGGAATTCGGTTCTCTTCAGCGTGTGTGGACGGGTCAGTAATGTTGCTCTTATCAAGAATGGAAATGCGCCCAGGAATCGGCGCCTCGTTCGTGACGGCAGCTGCGCTGCTCGTTGCTTCCGCCGGAGCCCAGGTCACCATCGACGTGTCTGCGGTCTCGGCTGACGCAGCCACCGCAGGTGACTCGACTGTCTTTGTGATGGCAGGGGACACCGTGGAGTACAGCGTGGTCGCCCAGTTGGGCGGCGACGCCAACCAAGGCCTTGCGATGTTCGCTTTGGACCTCGGGTACGACGGTGGGTCGCTGACCCAGGCGGCTCCGCCCTCAAGCGGCAGCCTGGCTCAGTTCGTGGCTCCGCTCGGCGTCAACAACCCGGAAGGGTTCGGCGGCACCGTGCGCGGCGGCGACCTCCTGCAGATCGGCGGCGCGATGAACACCATCGCCAACACCTTCGCCCCTGTGCCCATGGGCATGGTGACGACGGGGATCGCCCAGGGGGCGAACGAAGTCCTCGCCACAGGCAGCCTGACGGCTCCCGCTGCGGCCGGAACCTACACCCTCTCCGTCTCTAACGTGTTCGCGAACGCACTCGACATGCTGCAGCCCGGTGGGTTCTGGTCGGTCAAGCCGGTGGACGCCGCGGTGCCGACGGCCCTGACGGTCGTCGTGCTCGACTGCGGTGCGACGAACTACTGCCAGGGCAAGATGAACTCGGCGGGCTGTGTCGCAACGATTTCTGCCACGGGCTCCCTCGCCGGCGGCGGCAGCGTGATGCTGACGGCCAACGACGTGCTGAACGGGCAGACGGGTCTTTTCGTCTGGAGCCTCGGTTCCGACAACATGCCCCTGCTCGGTGGCACGCTTTGCGTGGCTCAGCCGCTCTTCCGCATGCTTGAGCCCATGTCATCCGGCGGAGCCGGCGCGCCAGGGACCAACTGCAACGGCAGCTACTCGCGCACCATCGGTGCTCCGTTTGTGACCGCGGCCGGCCTCGATGTCGGTGACGTGGTTCACTGCCAGTGGATCTACCGCGATCCCCTGAACACCGACGGAACCGGTGCAGGCTTAACCGACGGCGTTAGCTTCTCGGTGTGCCCCTGATCGAACCGGTCACTAAGTCTTTGACAGGACGGCAGGCCTCCGTGGCGGTCGTCCTGTCGTCCGTTCTATTGTTCGGCGCGGCGGCCGTGGCGAGCGGGCAGGATCAGGATCAGGATCAGGGGGCCGAGCTCGACCGCGTGGAGGCGCTTGGCGACCTCACGAAGCCTTGGCTTGCGGAGCTGGAGCGCTGGATCACCGAGGGGGGCGAGCCGCCCGTGGTGGGGGAGCCCTTTGGCTGGTGGATTCAGGGTACGGGCGGAACGGAGAGGGCGCTTCTGGGGGCGCGGCTCGAGCGTACGACGGGACGGAAGATGACGAAGGTCTTGGCGAGAGACTGGGCGCTGAAGCTCAACGCTCGCGGGGGGACGGCCTACTCAAAGATCGTTTCCACCCAGCCGAAGCCACCTCTCGATATGAACGCTGTGGACATCGGCGTTCGGCTGGAACTCAGCGACGCCAGGACCCCGATGGCGTGGTCCGCCGTCGCCGAGCTCACGGTCAATTTCTACGGTACAGCGACCGGGGAGATCTTTGCGGATCGAGTCGTGCTGACGTCCCTCGAGCGGGTGGAGCTGGACAGGCCGCTCCTCGTGGAGAAGACGGCCGCGCTGTTTGCGGGCGAGCCCGATGCGGCCAAGCTTCTTAGCGTTGGGATGGATCGCTGGGCCCAGCGGCTCGATGACTCGGGGCTCACCGCGTGGTTTGGCCACCAAGGACTCGCCGTGGGGGATGCGAACGGCGACGGCTGGGACGATCTTTACGTAGCGATGCCGAGCGGGCTGCCGAATCTGCTGCTCGTTTCACAGCCCGATGGCACCGTCCGGAACGTTGCGGAAGCCGCGGGAGTCGCATGGCTCGACGACACGAAGGGGGTTCTCTTCGTGGATGTGAACGGCGACGGACGCGACGACATCGTGAGTGCGCTCGGGCACGTGATCGTCGTGCAGTACGGAACCGAGAAGGGGTCGTTCGAGGTGGGCGGCTTCTGCGTCGCGCCCGACGAGACGCCGTTCTACGGCGTGTCCGCCTCGGACTTCGACGGCGACGGAGACCTAGACATTTACGGCTCCCGCTACGTCCGGTCCCAGTACGGCGAGTCCGTCCCGATTCCCTTCCATGAAGCGCGCAACGGGCCGAGCAATCACTTCTTCCGCAACACCGAGCGAGGGTTCGTGGATGTGACGGCTCCCCTTGGCCTGAGGAGCCCTGGGGGCGAGCGGTTCACGCTGGCAGCGCACTTCATCGATCTCGACGGGGACGGCCGCGACGAGCTGTACGTCGTCAACGACTTTGGCTCGAACCAGCTGTTTGAGTTCGCCGGCGGCAAGTACCGGGATCGAACCGCCAAGCTAGGGGTGGCGGACGCCGGCGCTGGGATGGGGGCCTCTTGGTCGGACTACGATCTCGACGGAGACCTCGATCTCTACGTCACGAACATGTTCTCGTCCGCCGGCCGCCGCGTGGCGTTTACGGAGGCCTTCGCCGAAGGTCGACCCGAGGCGGAACGCGAGGGAATTCAGCGGCTGAGCCTCGGCAACACTCTGCTGCGCCGCGACGGGGATTCGTTCACCGACGTCGCCGACGCTTCGCGGACGCGCATGGGGCGTTGGGCCTGGGGCGCGGTGTTCGCTGACCTGAACTGCGATGGAAACGACGACCTCCTGTCGCCGGCCGGGTTTCTGACGGGCCCGAAACCGGGGGACTTGTGAAGCTCGTTTTGGCGGCGCGTGGCGCCGGTCGATGCTAGTAGCGAAGACGGAGCGAGCTCTTACCTGGATGGTTGGAGTTCGATCAGTCGCTCGATGGAAGAGGGTGTGTCTTGGAGCGGGCACGAGCGCAACGTCGCGTGGCTCAACGCAGGCGATGGCACCTTCGTCGAGGCGTCTGGTCCTATCGGCTTCGATCACGTCGAGGACGGCCGAGTGGTGTGCAAGACCGACTGGGATCGCGACGGGGACCTCGACCTCTGGCTACGCTCACGCAACGGAGTGACGCTGCGCTACCTGGAAAACCAGTCGAACCCTGATTCGTTCCTAGAGATCTCCGGCCTGGGGAGGCGGACGAGGGTGAGCGCTGAGTTCGCGGGCAGCGGTCCAACGGACGAGAAGAAGTCGAGCGAAGTAGTCGCCACGCCGCGTCTCTTCGCGGCTGCGATCACGGATGGATACCTCGCGGCTCCTTCGCGCAGGCTGACGGTGGCCGTTCCAGGCGGACTGCGTATCGACACCGTCGCGGGGGTCCAGATTGAATCCGGTCAGCCAGTGTCGCGCCTGCGTTTCGTGGCGGGCTCGCTCGAGGATGAAAGCGCATCCTTTGAGGCGCGGCCACCCTTGAAGGGCGGCGGCTCTCTGGAAGAAGAGGCGCTCCCAACGCGCACGGTGCTCCGATCTGGGCTGGCGTTTCCTCCCTTTCGATTGGATGAACTGGGAGTCACGCTTGAGCGGGAACCGAAGCGCCCCGCCGCCCGTCTAGTTGTTGTGAGATCCTCAGAATGCCCCACCTGCGAGTCCGTTCTTCCGGGCGCGCTTGCCGCCCTAGGCGAGTCGAGCCGTCTCCGTGAAGCGGAGGCCGTTGAGGTGGTGGAGTTCCCCGTTTCGATCGACCTAGAGCCGATGGACAGCGAGCGTGCCACCACAGCGGCTGCGGTGCGGTCGATCGTGGCGTCGGTGCTCGGCCCTGGCGCCGAGCTGGCACTGCCCCTCAGCATCCTGTTCGACGCGACAGGCACCGCACAGGCGATTTACCAAGCGGACCTCGACGCGGTCACAGTGTCGCAGGATGCGAAACAATTTGCTCACCAACCCGTACAGGGGGCGATGCGCACCACCTGGGGCGTTCCTGGGGCTGGCAGCCGCTGGTTCCATGGCTCACCGCGCTCATTTGCCTCACTTCGATCCTCGTTGGAGTCCCAAGGGCTCCAGGGGGACGCTGACTTCTACGCTGCACTTGCCTCTGGCAGCAGATAGCCTAGTGGTAGACGGTTTCGGCCGAACGCCCATCTCTACTCTTGATGATTCCCGCGCCCGGTTCTCGGGCCACCAACCCCACTATGAAACTGACATCTCTCACCATGGGTGCTGCCGGCGCCGCGATTCTCGCGTCCGCCGCATCAGCTCAGAACATCGACTGGGCGAGCTTCACGCTCGACAACTCGCGGATCAACTCAGCAGCAAGCCTCGGCTTGAGTGACACCGAAGAGAAGGACTACGCGTTCGCGGACTTTGACCAGGACGGTTACATCGACCTCGTGTCCGTGCGCAAGCAGCCCTACACGACGACCGGTCGTCGCGCCAACGTGCTCTTCATGAACGAAGGCGGCACGCTGGTCGACCGCACCGCCCAGTACGCGGCGGCTTCGGACGTTGCAGGTGACCAAGGTTTCCTGACCGCGACCAACGATCGCGACGTGGCCATCGGCGACGTGAACAACGACGGCTGGCTTGACTTCGTTACGGCCACCACGTTTACGCCCAACCAGGCGAAGACTCTGAGTCACCCCCGGGTCTACATCAACCTCGGCGAGTCCGGCGGTGTCTGGCAGGGCTTCGTGCACGAAGAGGCACGCATCCCGAACTGGGGGACCTACCCGAACATGTGCGGCGTGGCCATTGGCGACGTGACCGGTGACGGCTTCGCGGATCTCTACTTCTCTCACTACGAGCAGGAAGCAGACGTAGATCTGAACGACCGCCTGCTGATCAACGACGGCACGGGCTTCTTCACGGATGAGAGCTCCTCTCGGATGACGAGCGCCATGCGCGGCTCGTCCTTCGGCACGTCGGCGGTCATGGACGACATGAACGGCGACGGCGTGACGGACATCATCTCGGTGTCGGGTTCGGGCGCCAC
>CAYQKK010000049.1:31652-45920 GCA_964417955.1 uncultured Planctomycetaceae bacterium | reverse complement strand
ACGCCCGCCTTGATCAGGTTCTCGTACTTGTCGGTCGCGGCGTTGTAGCCCCAGCCTGCTTTGCTCTCGTTGAGCACGTTCTGGACAACCACGGCACCGTCAAGGCCAGCGTTCGCGCTGATCTGGCGGAGCGGGGCCTCGATCGCACGGCGGATGATCATCGCGCCGACGCGCTCGTCGCCTTCCAGCTTGAGCTTCTCTAGGACTGCGATGCACGAGAGCAGCGCGGTGCCGCCGCCCGGCACGATGCCTTCTTCGACAGCTGCGCGGGTTGCGTGGAGCGCATCCTCGACGCGGGCCTTCTTTTCTTTCATCTCCGACTCGGTGGCTGCGCCCACGTTGATTTGGGCGACGCCGCCGGAGAGTTTGGCGAGGCGCTCTTGGAGCTTCTCGCCGTCGTAGTCGGACTTGGTGTGCTCGAGCTCGCCTTTGATCTGCTCGATGCGGCCCTTGATCTCGGACTTCTTGCCAGCACCTTCGATGATGGTCGTGTTGTCCTTGGAGACGATGACCTTCTTGGCCTTGCCGAGCTCCTTCATCGTGGTGCCTTCGAGGGTTGCACCCGTGGACTCCATGATGGCGGTTGCGCCGGTGAGGACCGCGAGGTCCTGCATCATGGCGGAACGGCGGTCACCGAATCCGGGGGCCTTGACGGCCACGCAGGGGAACGAACCGCGGAGGCGGTTGATGACGAGGGTGGCGAGGGCCTCGCCCTCGATGTCCTCGGCGATGATGAGGAGGGGACGACCGGCTTGGGCGACCTGCTCGAGGAGGGGGATCATGTCCTTGATGGAGCTGATCTTCTTCTCGTGGATCAGGACGAGGGCGTCTTCCATGACGCACTCCATCTTGGCCGAGTCGGTGACGAAGTGGGGGGAGAGGAAGCCCTTGTCGAACTGCATGCCCTCAACCCACTCGACCTCGGTCTCCATGCCGGAGCCGTCCTCGACGGTGATGACGCCGTCCTTGCCGACCTTCTCCATGGCGCGCGCGATCATTTCACCGATCTCGGCGTCGTTGTTGGAGGCGATGGCGCCGACCTGGGCGATCTCCTGGTGACCCTTGATGGGCGTGGAGATCTTCTGGAGCTGCTTGATGGAGGCCTTGACGGCGGCGTCGATGCCGCGCTTGAGGCCGACCGGGCTCGCACCCGCGGTGACGTTCTTGAGGCCCTCTTCAAAGATGGCCTCGGCGAGGACGGTCGCTGTCGTGGTGCCGTCGCCGGCAGCCTCGTTCGTGCGCTGGGCCACCTGCTTCACGAGCTGGGCGCCCATGTTCTCGTAGGCGTCCTCAAGCTCGATCTCCTTGGCGACGGTGACGCCGTCCTTGGTGACGGTGGGGCTGCCGAACGACTTCTCGATGATGACGTTGCGGCCGCGGGGCCCGAGCGTGACTTTCACGGCGCGGGCGAGCTTCTTCACACCTTCGCGAATGTGCTCGCGTGCGGTGGAGTCGTAGCTGATCTGCTTAGCTGACATGGTTTATGGTCGTGTGTACGAAGTGAAGAGGGGGAGCGTTGCGGCTCTATCAGCCAACGATCGCGAGGATGTCGTCTTCGCGCATGATGATGTACTCCGCGCCGTCGTACTTGACGTCGGTGCCGGCGTACGAGGTGAAGAGGACGCGGTCGCCCTTCGAAACGCTGAACGTCGACTTGTCGCCGTTGTCGAGGGTCTTGCCTTCGCCGACCGCCATGATGAGGCCTTCCTTGGGCTTCTCCTTGGCGCTCTCCGGAAGGAGGATGCCGCCGGCGGTCTTCTCTTCAGCCTCAACGCGCTGGATGAGCACGCGGTCACCGAGGGGGCGGATGGCAACGTTCTTCTTGGTCTTGGTAGCCATGTCTTTGGATGAGCGCTTACTGCGCGCTCTTTGAATGCAGTGAGGAGGAAAGAAAGTGGGTCAGTTGAGATTGGGTTCGCTTGGGACGTCGCGGGCTGGAATCAGCCTGCCTCGCCCCAGTGAAGTTTCAGTACGCGCTGGATCTCTTGACGGAGAACGAGCGGCTTGACGGGCTTGCGCAGGAACGCGCTGGCGCCTTCGCGCAGGGCCCAGGACTCGACGCCCTTGGAGGCCTCGCCGGACCAGAGAATGCAGGGCAGCTCGGGGCGGCTGCCGCGCAGGAGCGAGAGCAGCGCGAGGCCGCCGTCGTCCCCGTCCATGCTCACCGGCGCCGCGTCCATCGGGGGCGGCATATGCACGTCCACGAGGGCGAGGTGCAGGGGCGTCCCGAGGTCGAGGGTTCGGCGCACCACGCGGATCGCTTCCTCGCCGTCGCCGGCCAGCATGACCTCGAGGCCCACGCTGCCGAGGAGCTCAGCGGCTCCCAGGCGCACATCGGCGTCGTCGTCGGCTATGAGGATGCGTCGTTCCATGGGGGGGGCGGGGCGAAGCGCCGCGCGGGTCCACCCAGGAAGCAAACTGCGTGCCGAGGTTCGGGATGAGCCGCAAAAGCCCCCCCCAACCGCCGGGAGGCGGGATCCGCTGCCAACGTGGCAGCGGCGAATCAAGGAAGATCGGGGACTGTCAAACTGGCGGCTCGTGGGGCGTGCCGCCTCCGCCCGCCGGCTACTTCGGCGGCTCCACTGGATCCGGATCGGCGGCAGCTTCCGCCGCCTCCCGCTTGGCCTTCTCCTTGGACTCCTGGTACGCCAACCGCTTCTCGCGGATCCGCTCGATGGTGAGGAGCGCCGTCTCGACCTCCCAAGCCGGCCCCATCGTCGAGATCCGCTCCTTGAGTGGGTCTAGGGACTCGATCGAGAGATCGTCCAGCATCGACTCTATCGCGACCAGCACCGGGTCGTCATCGGCGGCGTCGCCGAATGCGTCCCGGGCGTACGTCGCGTTCAGAATGCACTTCACGCGACTTCCCCGCAGAAAATAGGAGAGCGCCGCGAGCAGGTGCGTCTCCCCGGAGGCAACCTCCGTGCGCTGCTGAGCGTCGAGGTAGGCGGCTGCGCCAAGGGCCAGGAACCGCTGGGGTTCCCCTCTGGTCGCCACGAGTTCCCGCTGCCAGTACGGCTCGATATTGGCGTCCCGGATCCCATGCAGGTACGCGCGTGCGGCACGGCGCAGATCCCCGTGCCCGCTCGGCTCGTCGCGAAGCCAAGCGAACGCCTCGACGACGTCCTCGGGGCTCTCCACCTTGCGCCCCAGCTGCGATGAGATGAGCGCCGCCCCCGCCCGCTCGAGGGCCAGCCGTTCTTCCAGCGCCGTCATGCGCTCGTCGGTGCCGACGGTGTCCCACACCAAAACCTCCGCCGAGGATCCCGTCGACACGAGCGAAGCTCCGTCCGGCGAAAACGCCACGCGGCGCACCCAGCTCTCGTGACCGGGCAGGTCCAAGATCAGCGACTCGGTCTCGAGATCAATCACTCGCACGAGCATGTTGTGCGAGGCAATCGCGCACAGCCTGCCGTCGGGCGAGATGTCGATGTCCTCCAGTGCGTCGGCCGCCCAAGTGTGGCCTTCGCCGCCGAGGTCAAGGACGCGGCTGTCGCCAAAGCGGTCGCCCCCAGAGATCACGAGCTTGTGGTCGAAGCCCACGGTCAGCATTGAACCGTCCTTAGGAGAAAACGCGATCCCGGAGACGCGGGTCCCGTGGCGCTTCGTCGACTCGCGGATCTCCAATGTGTCGGGGTCGACGGTATGCAGGTAGCCGTTCAGCGTGCCGACGAGCAGGTCGTTGCCGTCGGGGGAAAGGGCCACCGAACGGACGCCATCGTCCGGCAGTTCGATCAGCCGCCGCTCCGCTCCCGTAGCGGCATCGATCGTGACGAGCTGGCCCTTGTTCGTGCCGAAGTACAGCGTTGTTCCATCCAGCGAGTACGTCGGGCTGATGGCTACGCCTGAATAGTTGAGCCGCCAAAGCGCTTCGGCATTGTCCACGTCCCAGTTGATGACGACGCCGTAGCGATCGACCGTCGTCAGTTCGTTGCCGTCGGCGTGCCAGACGAGGTCGTACAGCTCGGTGGAATGACCGATCAATACGGCGTCTGTGCGATGGGTCTTAGCGTCGTACACGCGTACGACAGCGTCCCGGGCACCCGTTGCGAACCGCAGCCCGTCGCTGGAGAAACCCGTGGCGACCACGTCCGCGTAGTGACCCTGTACGCTGTCGCGACCAGCACTTACGCCCAGCCGCCACTCTTTGACGATCCCCGCGCGCCCAGCGGACACGATTCGCTCGCTGTCTTCGCGAAAGGCCGCGACGTGCAGGCGCCGCGAGTGGCCTGTGAAGCTCTGGGTCAGGCGGGCCTCGTCTAGGTCCCAAACGCACACGGTCATGTCGCCCCCGGTAGAGGCCAGCTTGCGACCGTTCGGGGCGATGGAAAGAGACAGGATTCCATCCTTGTGGCCGAGCAGCTGGCGCATGGGCGGGCCCGGTGTGCTTTGCTGGCTAGTGTCTGAAACGTAGATGGCCCCGTCGACGCCGCCTGCAATGAGGCGCTGGCCGTCGCGATCGACCACCACGCGGTTGATCTGCGTGGGGAGCTCGATCCTCGTTTTCTGCTCGCCGGTGACCAAGTCCCACTCGACGATTCTGCCGCGCGCGCTCGCGGTCCACGCCTTCTTGCCATCTGGCGCAATCTGGATGTCGCGTATGGACGGGTCCTCGCAGGGAATCTTGAGCGTGACTTCCATGGAGTCCAAGTTCACGACCTGCACCGTGTGTCCGCGGTAGGCCGCCGCGAAGCGGCCGTCGTCCGTGATGTCCACGACCTCGGAGCCGCCGTCCATTTCGAAGCCCACGGCCGCCTCCGTGCTGGACTCATCGAGGGGGAACTTCACGTAGCGACCGAAGTGCGAGACCATGATCACATGCGTCTCTGTGATATGGCTCGTGAGGACCCCATGCCCCATGACCTCCAAGTCAAAGGGCGCCTCAATCTTCTTCGATCCATCGGGGAGCAGGACGGTAAGGCCAGTTCGGTCGCCGACTACGATGCGCTCCTCGCCGTTCCAGTCCACCAAATCGAGCGTTGTGAGCACCTCGTCCGAGGTGGGGTACGTCGTAATGGACTGGTCGAGGCTCGCGCTTAGGTGGTCCCATATCCAGCCGCGCTGATCAGGTGGACATGCCGCCAGCTGGGTGCGCGCGGTCGGGATATTCGCCTCCTTCAACGCCGCGGACGCGGCCGCGAGACTCGATCGGTACACGAGGCGGCCCTCCGCTTCGCTCGCCCTGCGAAGCTCCGCGATGTAGGCCATGACGCCGAGAAGCAAGAGCCCCACGAGCACCGCGATGGCCATAAATAGCGGGCGGTTCCGGTTTACCGCCAGGCGCGTCAGGTACAGCGCACTCGGCATGCGCGCCGCGATGGGGCGGCCGTCGAGGTACGCGCGCAGGTCGAGGGCAAGCGCGTTTGCCGACCGGTAGCGCTCTTCGGCGAGCTTCGCGCACGCCTTCATCACGATCTGCTCGAGGTCGTCGGGGATCTGCGGCCGGATCGAGCGCGGCTTCTTCGGATCTTGGTGCAGCACCGAGTACGCGAGGGCGCCGCGGTCGTTGCCCTTGATCGCGCGCTCGAGGGTCAGCATCTCGTAGAGCACGAGACCGAGGGCGTAGGTGTCCGAGCGTGCCTCGGCGTGGCCCTGGAACTGCTCGGGGGCCATGTAGCGCAGGGTGCCGACGAAGTCGCCCTCGCGCGTCACGTCCTCGGACTCTTCGACCTTGGCGAGCCCGAAGTCCGCGACCCAAACGTGGCCGCGGCGATCCACGAGGATGTTGCCCGGCTTGATGTCGCGGTGCAGCACGCCCTGGCTGTGCGCGTGCATGAGGGCTTCGGCGACGTGCAGTCCGATCTTGGCGACGTTGCGGTGATAGGTGGCGCCGAGTGCGATGGGCATGGGCTCGCCGTCGTCCGGTCCTTGCCTTGAGGAGTCGGAGGGGCTGGGGTCCCAGCCGTGCTCCGGCCGCTCTAGGCGTTCGCTGGCGATTTGCAGAGCGACGCGTCTTCCTGTGGCGGCCGAGCCCGAGCCCGAGCTAGAGCCGGGCCCCGCGGGATAGCTGCGCGGTACTTCCCCCCGCACCGCGCTCTCTTCGCGCTTGATCTCCGAAACGATGGTATCGAGCCCATGCCCGTCCACGAGCTTCATCGCGATGTAGGCCTGACCGTCCGCCTCGCCGACGCCAAAGATCGGGATGACGTTCGGGTGCTCTAGCCGCGCGGCCGCGTGGGCCTCGCGCTTGAAGCGAGCGACGTACTCTGCGTTCTCTGAAACGAGCCTCGGAAGCACCTTGATCGCCACGCGGCGATCGAGCTTGATGTCCTGCGCCTCGACCACGACGCCCATGCCCCCGCGACCGAGCACGCGCACCATCTCGAAGCCCTCGATCGCGCTGGGCAGCGGCTCGCGCTCGCCCTCCGTCTCCTTCGCGACGCGGGTGATCTTTTGCGCGCCTTTCAGGGCCGCACGGATCTCCTTCGCGACGTCCGGGTGCCGGCGGGCGACGGCGGAAATGTCGATGGACTTGCCGGGCTTCTGGAGCCGCAGCTCCTCGGTGACGATCTCGTCCACGCGTGCCAAGCGCAGCAGCTCGCTATCGTCCTCCGCGTGGGGGGCGTCCGTTCCTTGGCCGATGTCGCTCATCCTGCTGCCATCATACCGGAGCCGTTGAAGGGCCTCGGCGCCGTTCGCCACTGCCGAGCCAGAAACCGTAGTCTTTGAGACATGCGCCGCGCCGACCGTCTCTTTCAGATCATAGAAGTCCTGCGCCGCTCCTCGACCGTGACGGCCGCCGAGCTGGCGGTCGATCTCGAAGTGAGCGAGCGGACGATCTATCGCGATGTCGCGGACCTCGCGGCGTCGGGCGTGCCCATCGAGGGCGAGGCAGGGGTGGGCTACGCGCTGAAGAGCTTCGACCTGCCGCCGGTCATGTTCGATCGCGATCGTCAGCACGCTCGTGGTCTTCTCGAAGTACGTGAGGCTGGCCTGGAGCATGCCCTGGAGGGCCTGGTTTTCGCTGTTCGTCGTGGCAGTCATCGGTCGGATGGTGGGTTGGGGCGGGGAGGGAGACCGAGGGCGTCCTCGATCGTTCGGCGGCAGCCTCGCGAATCCCTCCTGACAGCGTCGTGTCAGGAGCCTCTGGGATTTCTGGCGAAGACCCAAGGCCTCGGGGGAAATAGCTCGGGGTCCAGGCCGTAGGCGCGCCGTGGGGCCCGCGAGGCCTTCCGTGCCCATGAACCGCCTCAGCGCTCAGCTTCAGCATCCCTGCCGCGTCGTCTCGGATCTCCACCTGTTCACCCGGCGTTCGGACGCCGATGAGTACCTCGGGCACATCCAGCTGGCGGTTCGGAACTCGCGGACCTTCGTTTTGGCTGGGGATATTTTCGACTTCCGATGGAGTCGATTCCCCAGTGCGGAAGCCACGGCAGAGGAGGCGCGGCGCTGGTTGGAGGCGCTGATCAAGGCCGGGCCGGAGACGCAGTTTCACTACGTGCTCGGCAATCACGATCACGCGCCGGCGCTCATCGAACAGCTGGAGTCTCTGGCGGCGGCCGAGCCGCGGTTTCGCTGGCACCCGTACCAGGTGCGCATTGGGAACGCCGTGTTCTTGCACGGGGACGCCAGCAACCCGCGCATGAACCAAGAGCGGCTGGAGGCTTACCGCCTGGGATTCGCCAAGGAACGGCCAGCGTCGGCGATGGCCCATCGCATGTATCGCGTAGCGATGGCGATGCGCCTGCACGTCGTGGGCGCTCGCCTCGTCTTCAAAGAGCGCTTTGTGGTTCGCCGCCTTACGGCTCATTTGCGTCGCCTCGGGCCCGAGTGGTCGAACGGCGTTCGCAACGTCTACTTCGGACATACGCACTTGGCGCTCTCCGGCGTCGAACACGACGGGCGACGATTCCACAACTGCGGCTCGCCCATGCGCGGGCTCTCCTTCCAGATTCTGGAGGCTGACCTGTCATGATTCCCATTCCTAGCGATGCGCGCCCTGAAAAGGCGAGCGCCGACTGCTACTCGGGCGGCGAGCGCGCTTTCATGGAGCGTGGGCAGGCGCTGCGGGCCCGCGCGCTGGGGCCGTTCTTGCGTTGGCTTGGCGCGGCGGGCGTTCGACCGGATCACCTGACGCTGGTGTCCTTCGGCGTTGGGCTTCTGTTTTGCCCGCTGTGGTTTGTTTCGCCCGTGTGGGCCCTCGCGGCGCTCTTAGCCCATGTACTTCTGGATGGGGTCGACGGGCCGCTCGCTCGGCACCTCGGTATCGAAAGCGCGCGCGGATCGTTCACCGACAGCATGGCCGATCAGGCCGTCGTCACCGCGTCGACGGTGACGCTCATCGCGGCGGGCGCGGTGGGACCCGTCGTCGGCAGCCTCTACATCTACGTCTATCTGCTCGTCGTCGCGATGGCGATGGTGCGCAACGCGCTCGACATTCCCTACTCGTGGCTCGTGCGGCCACGGCTTGTGGTCTACGCGTGGATGGCCATCGAGGCCTACGCGTGGCGCGGTTCACTGGACTGGGTCCTGTGGCTCGCGACGGCGGCGCTGGGCGTCAAAGCGATCAGCGGATTTGTGCAGATGCGCCGCGGCATCCCGTCGGATTGAGCGCGGCTTAGCGGCCCGCGACTTCCGCGAGGTACTCCGCGACGTCCTCGATCTGCTGCTTGGTCAGGACGCCCTTCTGCGCCGGCATGATCCCGACGCCTTGGGTCACGGACTTGATGGTCTGGGCGCGCGACGGGCGCTTCATGTCCATGTCCGGGCCGAGCCCCTTGGGGGAACCGGCGTCCATGAGCTGGTGGCACGCTGCGCACGTGGGCTTTGAGTCCTCCAAGAACACCTTGCGCCCGCGCTTGGCGGCTTCACTGAGACTTGGGGGCCCGCAGGAGGTGAACAAAGAAGCGGCAGCGACGGAGACAGCAACGGCCAGGGGCAGCAGCGAAGAGGCGGACAAGCGGGTCATGGGGGGCAGTGCGACTAAGCGGAGGAGGCGAACGTCAGGGGGACTAAGCGATGTCGACGGACACGGCTGGGTCGAGCCAGCCGTTGTGGGCGTAGCCGCGCTCGTTCTCTTGACGCAGCTTCGGCTGCACGTTGCCTTCTGCGTCCGTGGCCCGCGACACCAACGTGTGCCGCCCGCTCGTCGCGGTCCATTCGATGGCGTACTGGGTCCAGGAGTAGCCGCCCATCTGGGGGCCGAAGGGCCGCGCCTCGACCCAGGACTCGCCGCCGTCCAGCGAGATCTCGACGGAGGCCACCTCGCTCGAACCGCAGAACGCGATGCACGTGACGGTTTGGGGCCCCGCCATCAGCTGCTCGTCGCCGAGGGGGCCGGTGATCCACGACTTGATGTTCATGTCGTACATGGACGGCTGATCGGGTGCGCCCGAGACGCCGATGGGGCGTACGCGGTAGCTCTTCGCCTGGATCTTGGCGTCCGTCTCGGTGGGGCTCGCGACAAGCTTCTTGAGGTACTTGACGTTGTTGACGCCGTAGTAGCCGGGCACCACAAGGCGCAGCGGGCCGCCGTGGGCCAGGTCGATCGGCTCGTCGTTCAGGTCCCAGGCGAGGATCGCGTCCTTCATGGCCTTTTCAATGGGGATGGAGCGCTCGACGACAACGGAGCGCTCCTCCAGCATCGCGGGGATCTCCTCCCCGCCAGTACCCGTGACGTACCGCATCGCGTCGCCGTCCACGCCGCCGAGTGCGTCGAGAACTTTGGAGAGCGGCACGCCGGTCCACACCACGTTCGCGGCGGCGCCGACGCCCCACGGCGAACCCGACGGGCCGTGCTCGAAGAACTTGCGTCCGTTGCCAGAGCACTGCAGCACGGCGGGGACCTTGACCTGCCCCAGCGACTTCATCTCGGCAAGGGTCATCTCGCGCGGAGACTTGACTCCGCCGATCTGAACGCTCCACGCGTTGCGGTCGTTGAGGATGCTCGGGTCGGGGAACGGGAGGTTGCCCCGGACAAAGACTCGGTCCACCGGGGTGACGCCTGCGCCGAGCACGGAACGCTTGGACTCCAGGGTCCAGGGGTTGGTGCCGTGGACGATGAAGTTGTCGGCGCTGAGTCCCTCCGGGAGCGTTGAGCTGGCGGTCGCTGCGCCGCCGCTGGTCGTTGGCGCGGCAGCCGGGGTCGACGCGCTGCTACCTTTTTCCGACCCACACGAACTCAAGCCGGCGGCGGCTGCGAAACCGATCGTGGCCTCAAGGAACGTGCGGCGACTGATCGGGCGGCTGTTGGAATCCATGGCTGACTGGCTATTTGGGGGAGCGGGGACGCAGGGGAACTGTACACAACAGGGAAGGGGGCGGAGTATCCTCGACCGCATGCTCCCGATCTTCGACGCACATTGCGACGCGCTCCAGCGCTCGCTGGATCTCGGCCACGACCTCGCCCAGGAGACCCACGGGCACCTAGACCTTGTGAAAGGGGCTCGCGGGGGACTTCGGGCGGCGGTGCTGACGGCCTGGGTGGACGGAACGTACGCGAATGAGACAGGGGCGTCGAAGCGGCGCACGAATGCGCTCCTCGATGCGGCGGACGATCTGTTCGCGGCTTCGCCCGATCGGATCACGCGCGTGACGGACGGGGCAGGGCTGGAGGCGGCTCGTCTGTCGGGGCCGGAGGGGCCGGTCGCCTGCGTGCTGGCCATCGAAGGGGGCCATGCCATCGAGGACGACCTTGATCAGCTCGAGCACTACGCCGCGCGGGGCGTGCGCGCGATGACGCTGACCTGGAACAACCATCTTTCGTGGGCGCGTTCTTGCCGCGAAGGTGCCGGCGCTGGGGTGCCTGAGGGCCTGAGCGACTTTGGCCGCGCGGTGGTCCAGCGCATGGGCGAGCTCGGCATGCTCGTGGATCTGAGCCATGCGGGAGAGCGCACCTTTTACGACGCGCTTGAGTGCGCGGCCGCGCCGCCGATGGTCAGCCACTCGGGATGCCGGGCGCTCAGCGACCATCCGCGCAACATCACCGATGATCAGCTCCGCGCCCTCAAAGAGGCGGGCGGCGTGCTCGGCATCCCCTTCGCTACGGCGTTCTTGAACGCGGACGAGCGCGACGCCGAGCGCGCGTTCCGCAAGACGCCGGCCTATCAGTCCGTGAAGGGCCGCGATGCAACGGAGAGCTTGCTCCTGCAGGGGGACGCGATTCAAAGCGGACTGCCGCCGTTTCCCATGGAGCACGTCGTGAACCATGTGCTGCACGCCTTGGAATTCCTTGGGCCAGAGCAGGTGGCGATTGGATCCGACTTCGACGGCATCGATCGTCGCCCTGCAGGGCTCGAAGACGCCAGCGGCTACCCGGCGCTGATCGAGGCGCTCGCCAAGCGGGGCGTGGACGAGCCAACGCTGGCGGGTATTGCCTACGGGAACGCCCAGAGCGCTTTCACGTCGGCCATGACACTCACATCACAGGATTGATCGATGCACTTCGCGGTAGTTGTCGCATAGAGGGCGAGTAGGGACGAAGATTGGGGTGACATGCTGCAACTCACTCTCCCAACGATCACTGCCCTGGCTATTGCCGCTCCCGCCTCAGCCCAGTCTGAAGGCCAGCCCTTTGGCCAGGCTTCGCCACGAATGACCCTGCCGGTGGCCAAGCTCCGGTTCGATGGGGAGGATCCCCAATGGAGGCGCACTGCCTGGATGCGATCGCTTTCGGCGCCAGCACTTCTGCCGCAGGTCGTGATACCCGGATGGGACGCTGCGTTGGAGCTCCCTGGGATCACGCGCAATGGTCTGCCCCTGCAGGAGATCCTCGATGGCTCGATTGCCCTGCATGGAGGGAGCGCAGAAGGCGTGCTCCACGGCACGCTGCTCTTGCCGGACACCCTATCGAGCAGTCTCGTGGCGTACCCGTTCACCGTGGAGGGGTCCGAGCTGCAGGAGAGCGACGCGCGCTGGCGCGAGATCCACGGCAGCCGATACCGGGCTTTGGCAGGCGCGACAGTTCCTGGGACGGCTTGGTTCCGCCGCCGCGGCGATGGGCTTGTGGATTCCCAGGGCTCGCTTGAGCCCTGGTCCGGCGATCGCATGTACCAAGTGGGTGAGACGTTCGCCATGTTCAGCGGCGGGCGCGCGCTTTCGGAGAACCTCGCGCTCAGCGATGTGATCGGGGTCGATGGGGACGATGGTGCCGTGTCGATTGATATTTCAGAGCTAGAGGGTGTCACGACGCCGCTGCTCGACTTCGAGCCGCTGGTAGCGGGCCTCGACGTCGAGCTCGATCCGCTGGGCTCGTCGATTCCCTTCGATCAACACGCGGTGTTCTTCCCAAGCTTCAGCTCGCTACTTCGTGTGGCCGATCAGATCGCGGGGGACGCGGCCCCGCTGGTTCAATTCTTCGATGGGCGCAGCCAGAACATGCGCGTTCGCGAGCGGTACGAGCAGCAGATGTGCCTCGAGCTCGACGGGCTCGCGCGGACGTTCGGTTCGCAGTTCGTCGAGAGCGTCGCACTCACCGGATCCGACACCTACTTGCGAACCGGCAGCGATGTCGCCGTGTTGTTCCAGGGCAACAGGACCGCCGTTTTGAGCATGATGAGGGCCAAGGTGGAGGCGGCGGCGCAAGACTGGGCGGTCGAGGCCGTCGAGCTGGACATGGTGGGGACCTCCGTGCTCTCGGCGGTGTCCGGCGGCCGCGAGCTCTCTGTCTACCTTGCGGCGACGGATAGCGCCGTCATCGTCGCGAACTCTGCTGTCCAGATGCGGCGCCTCCTAGAGACGGCTGCGGGAACCCATGCGTCGCTGGATTCGCTCCACGAGTACCAGTGGTTCCGCAATCGCTACCCACTGGCCAAGGGAGAAGGCGCTGAAGACGCGTTTGCCGTGGTGAGCGACGCTGCGATCCGGCGCTGGGCGAGTCCCCACTGGCGCATCGCAACCTCGCGCCGTACGAAGGCGGCTGCGGTGCTCGGGGATGCCGACGCGTGGCGCCTGGGGCACGGGATGGGGATCTTTGCCGAGGACGAGGCGCGGGGTGAGATCGGAGTTCTGGGTGGGGGATCGATCAGTTATGAGTCGGGGTTCGCGATGGACGAGACCTACGGCCGCCTGTCGTTCCTCACACCCATCGCTGAACTCGAAATCGGGCGCGTTTCCGAGGCCGAGAAGGCGGGATACGAGTCGTGGCGCCGAAACTACGAGCGAGCATGGACCGCTTCCTTCGACCCGATCGCGATTCAGCTCGACGTAGCGGAGGAGACCCTCGACTTGGACGTCACGCTGGTTCCGCTCGTGGTGCGTACGGATTACCGCGACATGATCGAGATGACGGGCAGCACGGTGCTCGACGCAGAGACCGGCGACTTCCACGAGGACGCGATCGTCCACTGGACCGCGGCCATCGACAAGTCGAGTGACCTCTATCGTTCTTTGAACGGCGCGATCGGGAGCTTTGGTGGCAGCAAGCTCGGCCTGAACTGGGTCGGCGAGCACTTCGCGATCTACATGGATTACGACACCGAGTACTTCGCAGGGCTCGATGAGGCGGACTCCCTGGATTCGATCACCGAAGAGATGCTCCCTGGGCTGCCTGTCGGCCTTGAGATTGGCGTCGACAATCCAATCGCACTGGCCGGGTTCCTCACGGCCATCCGAGGCATGCTGACGGACGCGGTGCCGGGGATGTTTGCGTACGAGACGCGCGAGCATGCCGGCCGCCCGTATGTAGCCATCGTCCCGGCGCCGGGCGCGATCTTTCCGGAGACGCCGACCATCTACTACGTGGTGAATCCGGGAGCGCTGGTTTTCAGCTTCTCGGAGAAGGTGATCCACGGATCGATGGAGCGCTCGGCGGCGCGGGCGGCCAAGGGGGAAGACGCCGCCGCGACGGATGGCGCGACTCCACCGTGGGCCGGCGCGAGTACGGGCCTCTACGTTGGGCCGAGGTTCCAAGAAGCGTTGGCGGTGGAGCTGTTCGAGCTAGCGTCACGCGAGCAGATGCGCGCGCGTTCATGGGCGAACCTGATGATCCTCAACGAGTGGAGATCCGCGGGAGCGGAGGATCCCGTGCAGTACCACGAGGACGAATGGGGCGTTCGACTCCTGTGCGCAGGCGGCGGCGACTACGTCTGGAACGAGGCGTTCCAGACGATGGAGAGCACGGTCTTCGGGCATCCGGCCGAGCCGAAGGACGGACCCGCGCTGCCCCCCGGCGTCGCTGGACTCAAGGGGCTGAGCGGTGCGCTGACGTTTGAGAGTATCGGCGAGGATGCTGCGCGCGGGCTCAGGGCTCAACTGCAGCTGCGGCGCTAGCGGGCGGCAGGGTCCTTGGGGCGGGGTCAACTCCCCAGTCCCCCGGAACCTCGTCTTCTG
>CAYQKK010000049.1:0-31552 GCA_964417955.1 uncultured Planctomycetaceae bacterium | reverse complement strand
GGCAGGGTCCTTGGGGCGGGGTCAACTCCCCAGTCCCCCGGAACCTCGTCTTCTGGGTTAGAGTCGTTTGAGCCGACCCCCGTTCTTGCGCTGCTCTCTCTAGCTCCTGCCGAATCACCCCCATGCGCCTTCTCCCATCGCTTCTTGGTCTCAGCGCCGTCCTCGTAGCCGCGCCGCTCTTCGCCCAGTCCTCCACCGTCGTCGGGTTCGACGGAGGAAGCCCCGATGGGTTCACCGGCAACTTCTTCTTCGAGGCGGCGGGCGGCAACCCTGACGGCAACGCCCACGTCTTCCTGCAGACGTTCTTCCCGTCGCTGCGCACCGGCGGTGTCTCTGAGCCGGTCAACGCGAACTTTGTCGGCGACTACTCAGGGTTCGCCGAGGTCACGTTCAGCCTAGATGTCCGCGTCGCTTCGATCACCAACTTCTTCGGGGGGGAGATCCAGAGGCCGCTCGGGATCTCGCTCATCGACCGAGACATCCAGGGCCCTTCCGGAGCGTCGGGTGTGTTCTTCGAATTCCCTGCTCTCTCCAGTACGGCCCAGGCCAACTGGACGGAGTTCTCGGTGACGATCAGCGACACCAACTCGACGGCGTTGCCAGCGGGCTGGATCGGCTTCGGCGACGAGAATTCGATGACCTTCGAGCCGATCCTGCCTGCGGGCGCGACGTTCGCGTCGGTGCTGGCGGGCGTGGACGAGGTCCGTATCACGGGCGCCGTGCCGGGCTTCTTCTTCACCAATGCGAACTACGACGTGCGCATCGACAACGTGGCCGTGGTCGCGACGCCCATGAGCCTGGGCGATGAAATCTGCCCGGGCGAGGCCAACTCCACCGGGCTGGGCGCGGACCTGGGTATGACGGGGAGCGCGGTGGCAGCCGCCAACGCGCTGACCCTTGACGTCTCGTCGTTGCCGCAGTCTTCGCTCGGGTTTGTGATCCACTCCGAGGGGGCCGGTTTCTTGCCGAACCCCGGCGGCAGCCAGGGCAACATCTGCATCGCGAGCGACCCGGTGGGGCGGTTCAACAGTAACGTTCTGGACTCGGGGATGACGGGATCGGTGTCGTTCTCGCCGGACCTCACCGCGCTGCCCTTTCCGGCGGGCAGCGCCTCGGCGGTGGCAGGGGAAACGCGCTACTTCCAGTACTGGTACCGCGACCTCATGGGCGGCGCAGCGACCTCGAACTTCTCGAGCGCCGAGAGCGTGACTTTCCTCTAGTCACCCAACTGGCCCGGGCGGGCGGCTATCCTGGGCGGCATGATCCATTCCGCCCTACTTCTCATCGCCGTCAGTGCGTTTCCCCAGCAGTCCGAAGCGCCGGCCGACCAGCCGGCCGTTCAGGCGCCTGGGCTAATGAGCCCCGAGCTCCTCTGGGACCTCAACCGACTCGGCTCCCCAACGCTCTCCCCCGACGGGACCCACGCCGCCTACACCGTCCGGAGCTACGAGCTGGACAAGAACTCGGGGCGCTCTAGCGTCTACGTCCTCGACATTGCGAGCGGCAAGTCGCGGGCGCTCCTTGAGGGCTGGCGCGGCGCCGGCGAGCTGCAGTTCGCGCCAACACCTTTCGGCGAGCGCCTGATCTTCGGCGGCCGACCGGACGTGGAGGGGGCCTCCAATCAGGTGTGGTCGCTCAACGTGGTGGACGGTTCGGTCAAGCAGGTGACGGACGTCGAGGGCGGCGTCTACAACATCAAGATGTCGCCGACGGGAGAGAACGTCGCCTACACGGTGGATGTCAAGCTCGACCCGGAGGTCACCGAACTGTATGAGGACCTGCCCGAGGCGGATGCGCGCATCATCGACTCGCTGATGTACCGCCACTGGAACGCCTGGCACGACTACAGCTACACGCACCTTTGCGTGGCTCCCATCGACGAGGAAGGCCGCGCGGGTGAGGCCGTGGACCTGATGGAAGGCCTGCGTGTGGACAGCCCGGTGCCGCCGTTTGGCGGGTCCGAGCAGTACACCTGGGCGCCGGACGGCAAGAGTCTCGCCTTCACCATGAAGGACGACGAGCGCTGGGCGGAATCCACGAACAGCGACGTCTACCTCGTGTCCCTCGATGCGCCCACCGAGCGCCGCAACGTGTCGGAGGGCCGCATGGGCTACGACAACGATCCGTTCTTCTCCCCCGACGGCAAGCGTCTCGCTTGGCACTCGATGGAGCGTCCGGGATTCGAGTCCGATCGGAACCGCGTGCTCGTCATGGACGTAGCGTCCGGTGAAGTCGTCGAACCCACCGCGGGCCTCGATCAAACCGTCCACGGCGCCACGTGGAACGCGAACGCTTCCGCGCTCATGTTCGCCTCTGAATGGCGCGGCACGAATCAGCTCTTCCGCCTGCCGTCCGAAGGCGGCGAGGCCAAGCAGCTCTCAAGTGGCCAGTACAACTGGGGCATGGTCGATTTGTTCCCGGACGGCGAGCGCGCGCTCGTCACGCGCATGGACATGACGCGGCCCACGGAGCTCGCCGTCATGACCTTGGCCGACGGTAGCGCCCAAGTCCTGACCGACGTGAACGGCACGCACTACGAGAGCCTCAAGCTCCCGAAGGTGGAAGAGCGCTGGATCGACGCCACGGACGGGAAGAAGATCCACGCCTGGGTGATCTATCCCCCGGACTTCGACCCGGCCAAGACCTACCCGATGTTGACCTACTGTCAGGGCGGCCCCCAGGGCCAGATCGGGCAGTGGTTCTCGTACCGCTGGAACTTCCACCTGATGGCGGCCCAGGGCTACGTCATCGTGGCGCCGAACCGCCGGGGTCTCCCTGGCTTCGGTCGCGCCTGGAATGATCAGATCAGCGGCGACTGGGGCGGTCAGGCGATGCAGGACCTCCTCTCCGCCACCGACGCAATGCTGGCTGAGCCCTACATCGACAAGGAGCGCACCGGCGCGGTCGGCGCCAGCTACGGCGGCTACTCGGTGTACTGGCTCATGGGCAACCACGAGAACCGCTTCCGTGCGATGATCGCTCACTGCGGCGTGTTCAACCTGGAGTCGATGTACGGTTCGACGGAAGAGCTCTTCTTCGTGAACCGCGACCTCGGCGGACCGTACTGGTCGTCGCCGGAACTGCAGGCTGACTACGACAAGTTCTCACCGCACCGCTACGTCGGCAACTGGAACGCACCGCTCCTCGTCGTCCACGGCCAAAAGGACTTCCGCGTCCCCGTCACCCAGGGCATGGAGGCGTTCACCGCCGCCCAGGTCCAAGGGATCCCATCGCGCTTCCTCTACTTCCCCGACGAAGGTCACTGGGTGCAGTCGCCGCAGAACGGCGTGCTCTGGCACCGCGTGTTCTTCGAGTGGCTGGCCGAGCACACGGCGAAGTGAGCGCGCGCGGCTTGGCCTGACGATTAGAGGCCGAGCCGCGCTTTTTCGGACCGCATGAAGGCGCGCATGCGCCCAAGCGATTCGGCGTAAGCCGGGTCAGCGATCACGTTTTCGCGTTCGTCGGGGTCCTGGGCCAAGTCGAACAGGATCTCTTCGCCGCCGTCCCTTGCCTCGTGCTGGATGAGCTTGAGGTCGCCATCGATGACGGCTCGCTCGTTCATGGCGCCGTGATCCCACTGGGGGCCCGCGTAGAGGAAGGTGGTGCGCTGGCGGAGACCAGGCTCCTTGAGGGCAGGGACGAGGCTCATGCCGTCGAGTTCGTCCGTGGTGGAGAGGCCGCACAGCTCCATGAGCGTCGGGAACAGGTCGACGTTCAGGGCGATGCTCTGGGAGCGCCCGCCCTCTCCTGTGACGGGGGGGTAGCGCAGAGCGAAGGGAATCCGGATGGAGGGGTCGTAGGAGACACCCTTCTGTTGGATGCCGTGCTCCCCGAGGAGCTGCCCGTTGTCCGAGGTCACGACAACGATGGTGTTGTCGAGCAAGCCGCGCTGCTCAAGCCCTTCGAGGAGCCGCGCCACGTTGTCATCGACGGAGAGAACGAGCTCCCAATAGTGACGGGTCGCCTCGATGTACTCCTCCGCGGTTCCGATGGCGTGGTTGCGATCCGTGTTGCGGCGGAGGCGCTCGTAGAAGGCTGGCAGCGTTGCCGGTGGATCGTAGGCGCTGGACGGCAGCTCGATGGCCGCGTCATCCAAGAGCCCGTCGTGTCGAGGCGCAGGCGTCATCGGCACGTGGGGGTTCTTGAAGCCAATGGTCAGCAGGAACGGCTTGGACGCAGGGGTTTTCTCGATGAACTCTAGGGCATAGTCCGTGAGACGGTCGGCTTGGAACCCCTCGCTCGGCACCGTCTCGCCGTCGACGTTGAAGGCTTGATCGAAGTGCGAGCCTGGACCCTCGTAGCTGACCCAACGGTCGAAACCGCGTCGCGGTGCGGGCTCCTGCGAACGCGACTTGATGTGCCACTTGCCGATGTAGCCCGTGCGGTAGCCCGCCTCCTGAAGCCGGTCCGCGTAGGTGACGTGCTCTTCTTGGAAGTCGTGGCGCGGCTTGTTGGTGAGCACGCCGTGGACGTGGGCATAGCGACCCGTGAGGAAGCTCGCGCGCGAAGGACAGCACCTCGAGGTCGTGACGTAGCTCCGCTCGAAGTAGACGCCTTCCGTCGCGATGCGGTCGAGGGCAGGGGTCTCGATCCATGGGTTCCCCGCGGCGGAGAGTCCGTCGTAGCGCAGATCGTCGGCCAAGATCACCAGGACGTTCGGCCGTTCGGTGGCGGGGAGTGTGCCCGTGACTTCGTCGCTCTCTTGGGCGCCTTGGCCGCAGCCCACGAGCGCGAAAAGGCTGCCTGCGGCGATGAGCTTGATGGATGTGGAGAGTGGCAAGGTCGTCAAGGGGTCAGTCGTTGCGCGGCGCTCCACAGACTACCTCGGCACGGAGACGAGGCCCCCGTTCTGGCCGTAGATCCACAGGTAGCGATCCACGGCGTCTGATTTGGGTGCGGGCAGGGGGTAGCTGAGCTTGTGGCCCGGCCAGTCCACCACCCGGCGGCCCCTGACCGCGTGACAGACCACGTTCTCGGGGAGTTGGAGGCGTGGGGGCGCGCCCTCTTGGAAGCTAGGCGGATGGTCCTCCGCTGGGTCCGTCACGTAGAGCACGTCGTGGGCGGTCCACTCGCGATCTTGAACGGCGAACCGGACCCACCGAAGGGGAACGCGCAGGCTCGCGCGACCCGACGGAGTGCGGCCCTCCTTCGCGCGAATGGAGGCGAGGGGAGCGCGGCGCCCGGGCTCTGGGGGGCTGGGAATCGGCACGACCACGGCGACGTGACCTGGGCCTTCGAGATCGGCCGTGTCCTCCAGGAAGCTAGACGCGAATCGTTGGGCCACTTCCGCCCGTGCGAGCCGGGTCGTGTCGGTGCCGCGCCACGTGGGGGAGTCCGTGAAGGCGAGGGTGAACATGCCCAGCAGAGCGGCCACGTGCACGGCCCGCGGGAGGCGCCGCGTCTTGTTGGCGGCGAGCCCCATGGCCTGCGCGGCAACGATGCCCACCACAAGCGCGGCCAGCGCCGTCGCGGGGTACGCCTGCCTCGGAAACCACACCGCTTCGCTGGCGATGACGGCTCCGTAGATCACAAGGATGACCAGGATCCCCAACGGCGCGGACCGCTCGCGCAAACGTCCTTGGATCGCGGAGATGATCACGTAGTAGACGGCGAGGATCGCTCCCACGATCGCGGCCAGCGCTTGCGGTGAGCGCAGCTCGCCAAGAACCGCGAGGCCGTACAGGCGAAGGATCTCGCCGGTCCGCCCTGGCTCCTTGATGGGCACTTCGTACCCGCTGTCCCCTTGCAGAACAGATTGGCGGATCCAAATTCCGAGCGCGACACAGCCCCAGCCGAACGCGGTCACGGCGGCGGTTCGACGCCAAGGTGCTTCGCGACTCGCGGCAAAAGCGATCACGGGAAGCGCGAGCGCCATGACCGCGCCGAGCTCGTTGGCGAAAAGTGCGGCCAAGAGACACGCGCCGCCAAGTCCGCCGCTGATCCATCGAATGGGGGCTTTTGACGAGCGGACCGCGGTGACGCAGAGGTGAAATCCACCGAAGCCGCAGAGGACCGCCAGGGGGTAGCTGCGCCGGGCGAGGAACGGCAGCACTTCGTCGGTGCTGGGGTGTCCCAGGAACCATGCCAGGGCCAAGGCTCCGGCGAGCGGCCCCGCCAATCGCAGTGCCAGCAGTCCAACGGCGAGCCCGGCCAATAGGTGCAGCGCGAGGTCGGTGAGCCGCAGCGCTTCTGCGGAAGGTCCGAAGGCCGCGAGATCCGCTGTGAAGCTAAGAGCCGTCAGCGGCCGGTAGCCCACGAAGTGCGAGCTCCGGAACGTCCAGTCGCCCCAGCCCTCCGCTGTCACATCCGCCTTCTCGATCCACCGAATGGAGTCGGGCTGCGTAGGAGGAGCGCCGCCGTACCCCGAGAAGGGTAACCAGCCAACGAACAGGATCGCTATCCAGACAAGGACGAGCCCGGCGCGACGCATCAGTGGTCGTCGCCCCCGTAGCCCAGCTCTTTCATCCGCTGGGTGGCGTCGTCGTCGAGCTCGACCTTCTCTCCCCGTTGGACCTTCGCGTCCACGGTGGAGCGCCACGTCGTCAGCGCGTTCTTCAGGGAGTCCACGAGCTCGGGGTGTTCCGCAAGCACGCTAGCTTTCTCGTTCGGATCGCTCGCTCGGTCAAAGAGTCGCGTGCGGCCGTTCGCGTGCTCGATGTATTTGAACGTCCCTTGGATAGCGGCAATGGAAGAGCGGACCCGCCCCGTCTCCGAGAACAGGATGCGTTCGGTGGGGGCTTCGGGCAGCAGGGGGCGACCCGCGAGCTCTTTCGCCACCGGGATCGAGGCCGCTCCGAGAATCGTCGGGTAGACGTCGATGAGGGCGACGGGCTCCTCCACAACGGCCGGTTCCAATTCCATGGAGGCGGGCGGCTTGATGATCAGCGGGACATTGATCAGCTCGTCGAAGAGCGACTTGGTGTGGCCGAACTTCTTGTGGTCGAGGAATTCCTCTCCGTGGTCGGCGGTGACGATGATGAGCGTGTCGTCGAATTCGCCGGTCGCGCGGAGCTCGTCCAGCAGCAGGCCAATCTGCCGATCCGTAAAGGCGATCTCAGAATCGTAGAGGCGGATGATCTCGGCGAGATCGGCCTCGTCCGTTGTCCCCTCCATGCGGCGGAGTTCGCGGAAGAGCAGGCCGCTCTCGACGTCTCCGACGTAGCCCTGCGGCCCGCCAAAGTCGTGGCTTTCGTGCTCTACGTACGCGGCGTGGGGATCGAAGTAGTGGACAAAGAGAAAGAATGGGGCCTCGTCCTGGGAGAGCTGCCGTAGGAGCGCCGTCGCGTCGCGCGTCACCCCTTCGGAGGTCACGGCCGAGTGTCCTTGCACGTTGCCTTCGTCGAAGACCTGGAAGCCCTGCTGGAAGTTCCAGGCGCTGCCGAGGAATGAATGGCTGATGACGCCGGCGGTTTGGTAGCCAGCTTCGAGGAGGGCTTCGGGCAGCAGGACGAGCGCGTCGGCTAGGGCGTTTTGTTCGCCCTCGATGCCGAGTGCAGAGGGATACATCGAAGTCATGAGCGCTCCGATGGACGGCGTGGTCCAAGGCGCTTGCGCGATGGCACCGTCGTAGCGGATACCCGAAGCCGAGAGCAGGTCAAGGGCCGGCGAGGTCTTGCGCTCGTAGCCGTAGGCGGAGAGGTGGTCTTTGCGCAGGGTATCGATGACGATCAGCAGCACGTTCGGCTGCTGGGCCTGAGAGCTGCCGGTCCCGTCGTCTGTTGCCGTGGGCTCGCGATCTGAACAGCCCGACCCAAGGAAGAGCGCCAGCGCTACCAGGGACATCGCGGGGGAGGCAAGGGGTCGTCTCACCCACGGATCCTAGCGCTTCCAATCGTCATTCGCGAACGGAGGGAGGCCTTCGCTGGGACGAGCGCTGGATCAGGGCGTGAGAGTGCGACCGAGTACCCAGGCCCCGAGACCAAGGAGGATGACGCCGAAGAGTCGATCTACCGCGCGTCCGTTCCGGTGGAGCCACGGGATCGCGCCCGTGCCGGCAAGTGCCGCAGCGACGATGACGTACCAAACGGCGTCGATGACCATCGCGAGGGCGGCGACGCCGCACCGCTCCGGCAGGGTCGCCGCAGCCGGAACGAGGTTCGAGAGGAGCGCCAAGAAGAAGACCGCGATCTTCGGGTTGAGGAAGGCGATGGCGAAGCCCTCGGAGAACCCGGCGGCCGCGGTCGTGCTCTCGGGCCGGCTCGCCGCGGTGGGCTCGGTTTCTAATTCGTCGGCATCCGGTGGGCTCGGCGGGCCCCACGTGGCGCGCAGGATCTTGAATCCCATCCAGACGAGGTAGAGAGCCCCCGCGACCATGACTGGCTTCTCGATCGCCGAGACAAGGGCCGTTAGCCCAGCGACCGCAATGAAGGCGTAGACGCCGACGCCAAGACCGTGTCCCAGCGCGCATCCGATGCCCCGCGTGCGTCCGCCGGCGACGGTGTTTTTCAGCACGACGGCGAGGCTCGGCCCCGGAGACATGGCTCCGCTGCCGCAGACGAGCGCGATGGTCAACCAGGCGTCGGGGTTCATCGGGTGGGCATCAGGGCAACAGCGGGCTGGATCAACGCTTGCGGACCAGGGTGGCCCCCACGAAACGGTGGTCGCTGGGGTAGCGGCCGTCCTTTTCCGTCCAGTCGATCCACGCATCCTCTACGCGCCAATGCTTCGTCGCTAGCACGAAGTCGATCCGTCTTCCATCGCGCCCACCTTGGAAGCCGTGGAACGTTCCGTCCTCCTCTGCCTCCGGGTGCTTCACACGGAACGTATCGCGCATGCCTGCCTGCTTGAGCAACTCCAGGGGAGGGCTTGCCTCCTCGGCGTTGAGGTCGCCCAGCAGGATCACGGGGGTCTCGCCCCGCGCCTTTTGTCGCGCCTTGCCCCAGCTCACGAGAAGCTCGGCGCTCTTGGCACGGGCCTCTTTGCCCACGTGATCGAAGTGCGCATTGAGGACGAGCAAGGTCGCGCCGGGGCTCTTGCGGTCTTCAAGCTCAGCCCAGGTCGCGATCCGAGTGCACGCGGCATCCCAACCCATGGCGCCTACCTTGTCGTCGGGGCTCAGGCGGAACGTCCCCGAAGCGCGGATTGAGAAGCGCTGGCTATCCACCAGGATGGCGCACCACTCCCCCTTGCCGCCCGCGTCCCGGCCCTCGCCGATGAGCGAGTGACCCGGGAAGGCCTTGTGGACTGCCGCCACCTGGAACCCGAGCGCTTCCTGAAGGCCAAGAATATCGGGCTCCGCTTCGACGAGGGTCTCCACGGTGAGCGCCTCGCGCTTCTTCCAAGCGTGGGCCCCGTCGTCCGCTAAGCCAAAGCGAATGTTGGCGCTGAGTACGCGCAGGCCGGACGGGGCATCTTGGTCCTGATCCTCCGCCGAGGCCATGGCCACAAAGATGGCGAGGGCCAGTGCGCCGAGGATGAGTGCAGCGGGCGTATTCATGCACGTCTTCTACGTCATCTCAGCCGCGAGCGGGGTGAGCGGAGGGCATCAATCTCGTCCAAACGCTACGTGGCGGGCTGGACAACACCGGTGTGGTAGAGCCAGCGGTTCTCGACTCGAACGAAACGGCTGCGCTCGGTGAACGAGACGTCCTTTCCTTCGCTTCGGAGGGATGCGTGGAAGGTCACGTGTGCCACTTCGGCGCCGCCGCCCGCTTCCATGATTTCAAGGCCTTCGAAGGACGTCGCCTCGGCGAAGGCGAGAACCGAGCGCTCCCAATGGGCGCGATCGCGTTCGTAGGAGCTCCCTTCTGGATGGGTCGTGTCCATCACGAACTGCGCAAGGCCGAGGGCGAACGCGGAATAGCGGGCTCGCATGAGTTCGCTAGGGGCGCCGGGGAGAGCGCCGCGGTGGAAGGATCGGCAGCAGCGCTTGTACTTGACCCCGCTGTGGCACGGGCATGGGGCATTCGGAGACGGTTTCACCGCCTGACCTTACGCTAAGAGTCCTGTGACCTGCATCCCCAGAGAGGATAGAGGCTGGGACGACATGGAGTCAGCATCAACGTCAGCAGTGCGCCGTAGGGGCGGCGTCATCTTGATCGCGAGCCTGCTTGCGTCGGCTGTGCTTGTTCTTTGGCTGGCAGGGGAAACTGGAGGCGCCGGGGTCCACGGCTCCACCGCACATCTGGTGGCTGAGTCCTCGGAAGTGGCGCCGAGCGCCGGCGGATTTGTTGGAGTCGTTGACGCTGGCCCGCGGCGCTCCACGGCGGTCCATGCAGGAGCGCAAGGGGAGGGAGGCGCAGCGGAAGCGCCCGACTTCGGCGAGGTCGTGATTCGGGTCTTCGCCCGCGACGGGAGAGTGCCCGTTGCCGGCGCCTACGTCTGGACCGTGCCTTCCCATTCGAAGCAGCTCATCACAGGCGCGGACGGAACGGTGCGCTTTCGGTCGGAGTCGCGCGCGCTGATTGCGGGAGTCACATCAGCGGAGGGCCATTTGCGCTGGGAGCCTATGTTGGAGCCAGATGCGCAGCCCGGTGAGCCTGGGTCGCACATCAAGGACGAGGTCACTGTTTCCATGGGGGAAGCGACGACGATCGACCTCTTCGTGCGGCTCGGCGCCGTGATACGGGGCACGCTCAGCGATGAAGTGGGCGACCCAGTGACGAACAGACGGTTCTTTCTCGCGAGAGCTAAAGGCAATGACTGGTCTTGCGGTGAAGTCCAGCTAACGGACGAGCTCGGTCGCTTTGAGATCCGCGGGCTGCGGCCCGACTGGTATCTCGTTGGCTACGACCCCAAGGCTCGCGACGTCTTCCCCTACGAGAAGGTGCGGGCTGACTGGGGGAGCGTCCACGAGCTGCACCTGCAGTTCCAGCCCGAGGTGCCCGTTGCTATCGAAGTGGCCCCAACGGGCATCGCTCCCGACGAACCTTGGGAGTTTGGACTCTCCTACAAGTTCGTCCGCGACGATTCCATGACCGTAGCGCCATCGCGGCGAAGGCTCTCAGAGGCAGAGTGGGAGTCCCGTCAACCTCCGCGGGGCGTGTTGATCGAACCGGGAAGCGGCGACGCCCAAGGCCATGGCCCCGATGTTCGACCGCCGCGGGGCATCGCCTCCATAGAAGTAGATCTCTCCGAGGGTCCCTACCTGCTTGAGCTTCATGCCATTGGGCGGCCCCCGATGCCCCCTGGCGCCGTGTGGTGGATCGGCGGACGGTTCACGCGAACCCTCCCGTTCGAAGTCGACGCCAAAGGCAACGCGACCTTCGAGGGGAGCCTGCCTCCACATCGGGCCGAGGTGTCCGGGATGGACGAGGTCTCCTACCTGCGCGCCCACCTCATCGGATCCGAGGCGAGCCTGTTCGTGAGAAAAGAGGGCCAGAACATGAACCAGATCTTGTACTCCCACCGATTGCGTCCGGACGAGAACGGACAGGTGGTTCTGAACGCTGCGGTGGATCCGACTCGGATCGCTTCCAGCTCGCTCATCTTCCACGCGAAGAGCCGCGAGCAGCCCGAGCGCTTTGTTGGTCAAGTCACGCTCGTGCCAGGCCTTCAGGAACTCACGCTCTATTGCGCCGGCAAGCAGGACGAGTAGGCGCCCATGGCGAACGCCCGCTCCCCGGGTGTGCAACCGGGGTGCGGGCGTTCAGTGCGGACAGCGATCAAGAACCGAAACTCGGGGCTGGCTGCGAGGGAGAGAGGGCTGAGTAGGCCCGTTCCCCAGAGGCTAGAGAGAGAAGTGGTGTGCTTAGGCGGCGGCGCGGGCGGTGGTGGCGGCTTCGCGGCGGGCGTTCTTGCGGGGGCGGCCACCCTTGGGCTTGCGGGCGGCCATCTTGGCCTGGAAGGCGAGGCGGTCTTCCTTGGAGAACATCTCGCACTGGGCTCCACACTCGACGCAGTAGCTGAGCTCGATGCTGGAGAGGAAGTGGACGTACTTCGAGCAGCAGGGGCAGAACTTGGTGTCGTTGTGGAAGGTGCTAGTCATGGGGGCCCTAGTAGCACTGGGGTTGCCAAGTGGGTCTGCAGGACCCGAATAGCGTCGCTAGTGCGGCTAGGCCATGGGGTTAGCTCCGGTACGCGACACGGCGCGCCTGAACTGAGTCGAATTGGACGTGTTGCGCTGCCTCCACAATGGCGAGAAGACGCGACGTCCGTGTCCCGGAAATTGGACGCGCGGGCCCTCTAACCTGGTCGATCAGGACTGACACGGCGTCCGGCCGCCTCTGCTTCGCAAGCTTGTAGAGCTTCGATGATGTCCGAGCACTCTGGGTCGTTCTTGAGGTACCCCTTGAGGTCATCGATGAAGTCCGGTGAAGGCATCGCCTCGGCCGCTTCAAAGATCGGCATGAGAGCGCACCCTGAGTCGAGCACTTCGAGGATGGCGGGATGTGCGCGCGGATCGTGCCGTCGGGCAAGGCCGAGGATCGCTTCGGCGCGGACGATCTCCACTGGGTCGTCGAGGCGGGCCACAAGGGCAGCGCGTAGCTCGGGGCTGTCCGCGCTGCAGGTGACCGAGGCGCCGAACGCCGCCCAGTCGCGGACCTCCTCTGACTCATCGTCCATGAGCTGAATCAGGGTGGCGAGTGCCAGGGGTTGCTCTTCAGCTGGGACGCCGCCGAGGGCAAAGCAGCAAGCGAACCGCACGTTCTGTGCCGCGTGGCCTGCGTGACGTGCGACCAGCGCGGCGTCCCATCCGTGTTTGTGGCTGTAGAGATGCCCGAGGTTGACCATGGCGTCCCCGAGCACGTCTGCATCGGAATCATCGAGGAGCGGCAGAAGCTCGGCGATGCAGGCCTCAGCGAACGGCGGAGAGTCCAATGCGGGTCGGAGCTGGCCGAGAGTGTTGGCCGCGAGGCTCCTTAGCGCGGGCCGATCAGCGAGGCGCCAGCGAGCACCTGCGGCGAGAACCTCCTGCCCGCCGTGGGTTCGCAGCGCCTCGATCCACATCCAAAGCTGATCTTCAGCCGCCCCGTCGTCTTCGCTGCATGCAGCCCGTGCCAGCGCGGCGCGGTGGGCACCGGCCACAAGGGCGTCGAGCGGCGCGCCTTCGGGGGGGATGGCTGCGTCGGGTGGATTCTTCATAGTCTCAACTCAGTGAATGAACTCAGCTCGCTGGACTTCCAGCCATGGGTGCAGCCGATCTTGGACGGGCTCCCAGTCCATGGGGTGATCTTGATGTCAGCGATCGTCGGTGAGCTTCGGGCGTTCGGAGTTTTTGCTCAACCTCCTGAGGGGCGAGCGCTCTGAATCCCGCAGTCCCCAAGAGCCCATACTCGCCCATGTCTCCATTCTGTCCCATGCTGTCCCCTTTGTCTCAAATCTTGCTCGCCGCTGTCCGAGCTGTCGCTCTCCCACTACTTGCCGCTGCCCAGCTCTCCGCTGGGGGAGCCGCCGCCCAGTCCGGGCCCCTCGAACCGTTCGCTGGCGTTCACTTCGAAGGGTTCGAGACCCAGCACACGCAGGTGGGTGGCCAGCATCCAGGGCAGGCGCCTACCTTGATCGGTGGGCTCTTCGGGGGAACGGCCAGCCTAAGCGCCACGAGTTCGCCGTTCTTGATCATGCTCCATGGGGGCACCTTCGCCACGTGTGACGCGACTCACCGAACGGGCCGATTTCAGCTGGGAACCTTTCTTTGCGAGTCCAGCCTGGTCTTCAGCGAGGATCAGGCGGCCTTCGGCGGCTACTTCGCTAGCGACAACATCGACTCGATGAACTCTGCCACGAGGGAGTGGGAGGTGGACTTCCTCGACGCCCTCGGGGAGCCGATCGGTGGAGCGACGCTCCTATTGAGCGCGCCATGTGGGGACTACCAATGGGCCGGCTGGTCGCTTCCTACGGGGACGCGCCGGATCGACTTCGCGCCGAGGGTTCCGTTTCAGACCCTGCTCATGGACGACCTCGTGGCCTCGCCCACGGCTCCCATTGGCGAAGTCACCTGCATGGCTGCGGAAACGAGCGTCGAACAGCGGGCCGGGTGCCGCGCGAGCGGCTCTGCCGCCGTGGCTGCGAATGACCTGCGTCTCCACGCGGAAAGACTGCCCGCCCTCACGTTCGGATTCTTCTTGGCCAGCCGGTCGCCTGGCTTTGTGACTCAGCCGGGAGGCAGCGCTGGGAACCTCTGCCTAAGCGGCGACATCGGCCGTTACGTGGGGCCCGGTCAGATCCAGAACACCGGTGCGGCGGGCGCCTTCTCCCTCGCGATGGACCTTCAGTCGATTCCCCAGCCTGCGGGGCCGGTTGCGGCTGCAGCGGGAGAGCGTTGGTACTTTCAGGCCTGGTTCCGTGACGTGACAACGACTGGAGTTCCGATGCCGACGTCTAACTTCACGGCGGCGCTCGCCGTCGACCTGAACTGACCTCGCGTGGCAGCGCTGGACAACGGCCCATGCTGGCGTTGGCACGGGTCGAACGCTATCGGTAGCGCTTGCTCGCCTTGGTATAGGCCTTCTCGCCCTTCTCGAGGGCGCTTCGGAAGACGGGCACGCTCGTAGCGAAGGCCTTCCTCTGGCTCTTCTTCAGCTTCAGCGCCTTTGCGTCCTCCGCCCAGGCCTCCAGCTGATCGAGGAGCTTGTCGTCGGCCGTTTGCCTCCGCAGGAACGCCTCGCTGACGAGGGCGACGCCCGCGGAGAACGCGGTTGCAGGATCCGACTTCACAGCGCCCCAGTACTCCGATCCGAGCTTCTTGCCATCTTTGCCATGGCGCTCGAGCGTTCGGCTCCACTCCTCGCGAAGTGCGTCGCACTGGGGCGTTCCCTCAAAGTGTCGCAGGAAGATGCGCGCGTGACCCACCCACGGCTTGTCATCGAGCTCGAGCTTTCGGTTCTTGCCAACGGACTTCTTGATCGCGGCAACGTGCGCGCTGGCGGCCTTTTCAACGTTTGCCAGCGCCTTCTCCGCCGCCTTCTTCGTCTTCCCATCGAGCGCGTCCAGCGTCAGAGCGCGCGCGGCGACCTGGTGCACTGCGACCGGGTCCGACCCTTCCTTGACTTTGTCGAGGGTCTCGATGGAAGCGGCGATCCGAGTTGGGTCGTCAGTCGTCATCCCCTCACACCAAGCGAGCTGCTGCGCGGCGTGCTTCTGCGAGGGCCAGTGATTCCACCCGTCGAGCGTTCGCAGACGAGCCATCGGATACTTGAGCTTGCGATAGTGCGCGGACAGGCTGCCGACGCTCTGGCCGTAGGACACGACCGGGTCCTTGGAACCGTGCATCAGCACGATCGCCTGGTGGTGATGCGACTTGCCGCCCTTGGTTCCGATCCATACTCCGCTCGCGTGCCCAACCACCCCCTGCACTTCGTCGGGGTACGCCCCGGCGTAGTAGAAGGCGAAGAACGATCCCTGGCTGTGCCCGTACAGGTAGGTGGCGTTGATCTTGAAAATCTGGCGGAGCTCCTGGTGGAGCTCGTGCAGTCGCGCTAAGTCGCTGGACTTCTGCAGCGAATTGAACCCGCCCTTCCCGTTCGACGTGGTTCCGTCCGGCGAGACAACGACGTCTTCCGCCCGGAATTCTCCAGCGCGATGGTTGGCAAAACCCCATCGGCGGTCGAGATTCGAGCCGTGCAGAATCATCGTCAGCGACGCGCCGACGTCCGGGTCGTAGCTCTTGGGCACGTAGAACTCGTAGGCGAGCCCATTCGAAGCGGTCCAGGTGTAGACCTTCCCTGTCGCGCGCGGACCAGGCTCCTTCTCGGGCGCCTGCCCGCTCGCGAGGCTTCCCGCGCCGAGGCTCAGGACCAGTGTGAGTGCAGACGCGACCCAACGTCGCCAAGCGAAGGCATGGAGTGCGGATGTGACCATGGGCCCCAGTGTAGTGGAGAGCATCCCCAGGACGGTGTCACTCAGGTGTAACGGCGTGCGGGTGGACGCTGCGGCGGTCCTACGCGGTGTGGCCCCTTGGGTCTCGCGCGACTTCAGCTGCTAAGCTCCCGGGGTGCGAGTTTTCTACTGCGATCACTTCGAGGTCATTCTTCCTCCGAAGCACCGGTTTCCCATGCACAAGTACGGGCTCTTGCGCGAGCGGTTGGTCACGGAGGGGCTAGTCGCGAGCGAGGATCTGAACCCGGCCCAGGCGGCGCCGCTCGAGGACATCTTTGCTGTTCATGACGCGGGCTACGTGCAAGGGTTCTTGGACGGGACGTTGGAGCGGTCCGTGATCCAGCGCATCGGTTTTCCTTGGTCGGAGGCCATGGTGATGCGTTCCCTTGGCAGCGTCGGCAGCACGCTTGGGGCCGTCGAAGCGGCGATGGAGACCGGGATCGCCGGGTCCCTCGCCGGGGGCACGCACCATGCCTACCGCGAATTCGGGTCGGGGTACTGCGTTTTCAATGACCTTGCGATCGCTGCGCGGAGGCTGCTCGATCGAGGGTCCGTCGAGCGGGTGCTGATCTTCGATGTGGACGTCCACCAGGGCGACGGCACGGCCGCGATCTTCGCGGAGGATCCCCGCGTGTTCACTTGTTCTCTCCACGGCGCCAAGAACTTCCCGAGCCGCAAGCAGGTGAGCGATCTTGACGTGCCGCTGCTGGACGGCACGGGGGACGCTGAGTACCTGGCGGCGTTAGACGCTGCGCTCGATGAGGCGATGGAGCGCTCGCGTCCCGACGTCGTCTTTTATCAAGGCGGCGTGGATGTGCTGGAAGACGATCACCTCGGGCGCTTGCAGCTGACGGCCGCGGGCTGCTACGAGCGCGACCTTCGCTCGCTCGGCCGATTTCGCGGCGCAGGGCTGCCGGTGGCGCTGACCCTCGGCGGCGGCTACGCCAACCCCATCGAAGCTTCGGTCGACGCGTATGCCGGAACCTACCGAGCGGCAGTGCAGGTCGAAGAAGAGCGGTAGCCACCTCGTTCGAAGGCGGATTGCCGCAAATGTCTGCAACCTATGGGCTGTCTGCATCGCTCCTGATGGTGGAGAGCGGGGAGGTCCCGCTCGTTCGACAGGAGAATTGCCGAGGGAACCGAGCGATGCAGATTGAGCCAGACGAGGGCAGCGGGATCGACGACTACGTGGTCGTAGAGGAAGGGACGTACGCGCTTCGGATCGAGGGCGTGGAGGAGAGGAACAACGCGGACGGTGACGTTTCGTGGATGCTCCGACTCGGGCTCGTCGAGGGAGAGCGCGCGGGCAGGATCGCGAGCGTCGACTGGCTGAACTTCAGTGCCCGGGGCATGCACCGGGTGCGGAGCGTCCTGAGCGCGCTTGGGTTCGATGTGTCGGTGGCGGTCGAGGTGCAGCCCGAGGACCTGATGGGCAAGGTGGCCCACGTCCGGCTGATCATCCAGGAGTCGACCCACCCGGATACTGGCCGTACCCAGCGGCGGAGCCGCGTGCCCTACGACGGCTGGTCACCCTGCCCGGACGCCGAGCAGTACGAGCGCTTCAGGCCCCCGGCGGGCGGGGCCGGTGCGAGCATGGCGGCGGACGCCATGCCCTTCTAATCCCACGCTTCCAGCATGGGTCCCTGGACGGAAGGGGGGGCGATTGCGCCTACTTCTCCCCATGGAGCCGAAGGAACAAGCTGGTCTAGTCGCCGCCAGGGCGGTGATGCAGCGCGCCCACGCGCCCTATTCGGGCTTCCACGTGGGCGCTGCCATTGTGATGTCGGACGGCGAGATCTTCGTCGGCTGCAACGTCGAGAGCGCGAGCTACGGCCTTACCCTTTGCGCAGAGCGCTCGGGGCTCAGCGCTGCGATCGCGGCGCGGGGCAGCCTCGGGCCGAGTTCGGTCTCGGCCGTCGTCATCACGACCGAGTCAGACTCGCCCACGCCACCGTGCGGCGCCTGCCGCCAGTGGCTCGCGGAGTTTGCGCCGCTGGCGACGGTGCTCTCCGTCGCCGGAAATGGGACGAAGCGTACGTGGACCGTGAAGGAGCTTTTGCCAGCGGCCTTCACGGGCGATCAGCTCACTTAGCGGCTGGCTCACTTAGCGTCCGGCAGGTACTTCGCGGGCAGCGGCTGATCGGGCCGCTCCGCGTCCCATGCCACCACAAGAATCCACCAGCGGTCACCGTCGAACATGGCTTGGATGGAGTTGACGCCGCGCAGCATGGGCGTCTCGGCGTCCTTTGCGTCTCGACCCTCGTAGGTGCTCCAGACGTGGGCGATGCCGCCGAAGACCTCTTCGACGCGGTGCACTTCCTTCTCGTAGAAGGCCTGGCTGCTCATCCAGGTCTTGCCCATGGTGACGTAGTCCGCGGGGGCCATGCCCATGGCCTGCCACTTTGGGTTCTCCGGGTCCTGGGCGTTGGCCCGCAGGGGAATGAGGCGACCGAGTTCGGGGTGGAAGAGCGAGAGGAAGCGGTCCCAGTCGCGCTGGTTCTGGCCCTCGGGCCCGATCTTCTCGCCGGAGATCACGTCGTAGAGGGCCGCGATGATCGCATCGAGGGATTCGACGTCTTCTGTGGCGGCCATAGGCGGGGGAGCGGGGGCGGCCTCCTCTTGGTTCGACGCGAAGAGGAAGGTCGCGGCGCCGCCAGAGAGGAGAGCGATGGGAAGGGCTACTTGGGCAATCATTTTCGTGAGCATGGTGACGTCAGCGTAACCGGGCGCCAGCGCGATCGGTCTTTGGGTAGGGGGTGAGGGCCCCGACCTATGCTCAACATGAACAGATTCGGGTCCCTAGGGGCCCCGCGGATGCAGCTGCTCTCCGCCTTGCTTTGGATACCGATACTCATTGGTGACACCGCAACCGGATGGGCCATGGACCTTGTGCCCCAGACCGGAGAGACTAAGGGCCCCATGACCGCCACCAAGAACAAGGCCCGCGTGGCCGCGCTGCGCGAGGAGATCCGCAGGCACGACCTTCTCTACTACAACAAGGGAGTGTCGGAGATCTCGGACGCGGACTACGACGCGCTCTTCCGCGAGCTGAAGGAGCTCGAGGCGGCTCACCCCGAGCTCGCCGCAGCCGATAGCCCGACCCAGCGCGTGGGGGCCCCGCTCCCCGAGGGCGGGAGCTTCGACAAGGTCAAGCACGTCGTGCCCATGCTGTCGATTGAGAGCCTGCGCACGGAAGACGAGGCCCGCGACTTCAGTACGAAGGTGGCGCGCTTCCTCGGGCTCGAGTCCGACGGGGATCTCGTGTGGCACGTCGAGCCGAAGTTCGACGGGGTGTCCGCTGCGCTCATCTATCGCGACGGTGAATTCGTTCAAGGGGTGACGCGGGGCGACGGCGTGACGGGCGAGGACATCACGGCCAATCTGCGCACGGTGCGGGACGTGCCGCTGCGGCTAGAGATGAGGTCGCCGCCGGCGGTGCTGGAGGTGCGCGGCGAAGTGCTGATCGCCCGCGACCGCTTTGAACGCTTCAACGACTGGCGCGCCGAGCGCGGCATCGCCGTGCTGGCGAATGCTCGCAACGCAACGGCGGGCGCGCTGCGCCGTAGCGATCCCGCCGAGGTGCAGAAGTACCCGCTGGAGTTCCATCCCTACGGGATCGTTCGCTGCGAAGGGCTCGATCTTCCTGACTCCCATGCGAAGCAGCTGGCGCTCATGGCGAAGTGGGGATTCGCCGCGCCCAGTAACGACGAGACGGTGACGGGCATCGAGGGCTGCCTGCGCTACCAGGAGCGAATGGAGGAGAAGCGCGACTCGATCCCCTACGAGATGGATGGCGTCGTCGCCAAGCTCGACGACATCGCGCTGCGCGGGCGGCTCGGGACGAACTCCCGAACGACCAAGTGGCAGTATGCGCACAAGTTCAAGCCCGTGGAGGCGGCGACCGTGCTGCGGGCGATCGAGATTCAGGTGGGCGTGAACGGACGGCTCACGCCCCGGGCCCACGTCGATCCGGTGCAGGTGCTCGGGGTGACCGTGCGGCACGCGACGCTGCACAACGAGGGCTACGTTCTCGACCTAAAGATCCGGCCGGGTGACCGTGTGTTTGTGAAGCGGGCCGGCGACGTCATTCCGCAGATCACGGGCATCGCGGTCGAGCGCTCGAAGGACGCGCCTGCCGATTGGACGCGGGCGATTCCTGAGTCGTTGAAGGACGAAGCCGACGCGGTGCGTGCCGGCGCGATCGTGCAGTACGGCGAGGAGTTCGCTATGCCGGAGGGCTGTCCGGCCTGCGGCGAACCGGTCGTGCGCGAAGGCAAGTACGTGCGCTGCGCCAACGTCTACGGCTGCGAGCCCCAGCTGATCGGACGCACGGTGCACATGGTGGGGCGCAGCGGCTTCGAGATCGACGCCCTCGGCGAGAAGATGATCGTGCAGCTGTTCGAGGCGGGCTACCTCAAGTCGCCCGCAGATCTCTTCAAGCTGCTCGAACTCCCCGACGAGGATCTCATCGCCCTCGATCGCTGGGGGGCGAAGACCGTTTCCAACCTGAAGAAAGAGCTCGAGGAGAAGCGCAAGATCACGCTGAGTCGTTTCCTCGCTTCGCTCTCCATCAACGAGGTCGGGACATCGACCGCTCGAACACTGGCCAAGAACTTTCCAACCCTCGACGAGCTGCGGGCAGCGACCGTCGAGCAGCTCATCGCCGTGGACAAAATCGGCGAGGAGGTCGGAGGCCGGATTCGCGCCTGGTTCGATGACGAGCGAAACGCGGCGATCCTCGAGAGCCTCCAGGCTTGGGGCGTCGAGATCATCGAGGAAGAGTCCGCTGTCATCCTCGGGAGCGCCTTCGCCGATTCGATCGTGGTCTTCACGGGGACGCTTGAGAACATGAGCCGCTTTGAGGCCAAGAAGGCGGTGGAGGCCCAGGGTGGAAAAGTGGGCTCTTCGGTCTCGAAGAAGACCACTCACCTCGTGGTGGGAGGAAAACCGGGCTCGAAGGCGAAGAAAGCCGAGGATCTGGGCGTCACTGTCCTATTGGAAGAGGACTTCCTCAAGCGACTGTCGGGTGATGGGTGATGGGGGACAGCGTCCCCGTTATGATCCCCGCTACCTATGACCGCTGAAGACAAAGACAATGCTCCCTCCGGGGGCGCCCCGGACGACGAGGTCGGGCGTCTCGTAGAGCTCGCTCACGAGGGAGACACGGACGCGCTGAACGATCTGTTCGCGCGCTACCACCAGACGATGGTCGAGGTGGCCCGGCGCAAGCTAGGGCCGCGGCTGCGGCTGAAGGAGGACCCAGACGATCTGGCCCAAACGACCTTCCGTGAGGCGACCCGGGACTTTGACCGCTATCAGTACCAGGGCCAAGGTTCGCTGCTGCGCTGGCTAGTCCAGATCCTCCAGAACAAGATCCGCGACAAGGCCGAGTTCTACTCGGCGGGCAAACGAGATCTGTCCCGTGAGCGCGCCATGGACGCGGGGACGGACAACGGAGATCGAGATCCGACACCCAGGGACTTCGTCAGCAGCGATCTCTCGGTCACCCGAGTCGTCCAGCGCGACGAGAACTTCGAGCTACTGCGGGAATCCCTAGGCGAGCTGTCTGAGGAGCACCGCAAGGCGATTTCCCTCGTGTTCTTCGAGGGCCTGCAGCTCCGGGAAGCCGGGGAACGCATGGGGGGCAAGAGCGAGGACGCGGTGCGGATGATGCTGCGCCGGGCCGAAGCGAAGCTGGGAGAGAAACTCCGCGGCCAAATCGAGGGCCTCGACGGCTCGTAGCCCCCCTCGTTTTTTGTGGGATTCGGGCCCACGGGGCCCTTCCAAAGCCTGGTGGGGGACGCTATCCTCCTCGGCTCGCGCAGAATGGACCAGTAACTCAGTTGGTAGAGTGCCATGTTCACAGCGTGGAGGTCGCTGGTTCGAGTCCAGCCTGGTCCACCATTCTGCACGTCGAGCGATCGTCTCTCGGAGTTCGATAGTCGGCTCTAGCAGCCCTAATTCAGAGGCCGGATCGTGAGCGTCAACCAGCAGGAATGGCTTGAGTCCTTGGCTCGCCTCCGCAGTGAACGCCGCGCCTGCGCCCAGGTCGTTGTCACCGGGATCAAGGGTTCCGCTCCCCGTGAAGTCGGCGCGCGCATGATCGTGGCGGACGGGCGGCTCGCCTGGGGCACGATCGGTGGTGGCCGGCTCGAGCACATGGCGATCGAGCGGGCGGCAGCCTTGGCGGAGAAGGCCCAGGCCGGTCAGGTCCAGGGGCATCTCGCAGGTGACGCGCAAGCGTTCACCGAGTCGGTGCCCCTCTCGGAGAAGGCGGGGCAGTGCTGCGGCGGGGAGGTCACGCTTTTCTACGAGGCGTTCCCATGGACGCGGCGCAAGCTGGTGATCTTCGGCGCGGGTCACGTCGCCCAAGCGATCGGCGGCTTGCAGTCTTACCTTGACCTCGACGTGCTGCTCATCGATCCGCGCACGGAAGAGGAGATCGAACCGCCGCTCAAGTCGGATCGGCCCTTCGAGACTCTGTTCATCGACGCGCCGGAAGAGGAGATCGCGACGCTGACAGAGGGGTCGCTGCTGCTCGTCATGTCCCACAGCCATGCCCTCGATCAAGAGGTCGTTGCACGCGCCATCAAGCGCAACGTGTTCCCCTACATCGGTCTCATCGGGTCCGATCGCAAGTGGACGCGGTTCCGGCACCGGCTGGCGCAGCGTGGGTTCACGGAGGATGAGCTTGCACGCGTGACCTGTCCGATCGGCGTCACCAAGAGCTCGAAGGAACCGCGCAAGATCGCTCTCTCCGTGGCGGCAGAAATCGTTGACCTCAAGCTGGATCACGCGGCGCGATGAGCGAGCTGGAGTCACCGGAGAATGCAGGCGCCTTTCGCCGCGGGCTCTTGGGGCTCGTGCTGCTGGGTGGCATCAGTCAAGCGCTGATCCAATCCCAGGCCTTCACGGAGAACCCCTTGGTGCTCGTGCCCCAGGTGGATGCGATGGTCATCTGGGAGCACGCGGGTGCGACCCATAGCGGCGAGTCTGCGGGGGATCGTCCCTTCGATACTGCGCCGCTCATTCTCTGGTTAGCGGCGGCGCTCCGCTCGCTCGGCGGTGGGCTTGCCGCATGGGGCGGCTTGCAGTCGGTCCTGCACGTGGCGGCGGCCGTGCTGCTCGCCCTCGCGACCCGTTCATTCGCTCGGAACGTGCGTCCCGGCGCCGGCGCAGGGCCGTTGGGGCTCGTGGCTGGCGCGCTGTTTCTACTCTTGGACGAGCCCGCGGCATCCACGTCGCGGGTGCTGTCCGGATCGCTGCAGCTCTTTCTTGGTTCTGCGCTTCTGCTGGCGCTGGCACCGCGGCCGTCTGCGCTCGACGCGAAGCGCTCGGCCATCGCGGGAGCGCTGCTCGGGCTCCTATGCCTCGCCTGCCCGCCGATGATGGTCGGGGTTCCGCTCTTGGGTGTTTGGGCCTTCTTCCGAAGCGGCCGCGGGGTGCGTGAAGCGAGCGTTCTTGTGGGGGCCGCCGCGCTCGCCATTGCGCCCGCGACGATCCACAACTACCGCGCCACCGGCGAGCTCATTCCCATCAGCGCCCAGGCCGGCCTGACGTTCTATCACGGCAACAACGTGAAGGCGGACGGTACGATCTCGCCGTACGGCGTCGTCAACGATAAGGGAGGTCAGGCCCTGGACTCTCTGGAGCAGGCGCGCGCGGCGCTAGGGGAGTCGGCCGGGTGGAAGGACGCGAGCAGCTACTGGATGGGCCAAGGGCTCGACTGGTGGAGCGAGAACCCTGCCGCGGGCGTCAAGCTAGCGTTCACCAAGCTGTGGTACGGCATCAGCGGGCGGAACTACGGCGATGTCTATCAGCCGTGGCGCGAGAGGGAGGCGGGCGTGGCCTCGCGGCTTTGGCTGGCGCCTCTGCCCGTCGCGTGGCTCGTGCCGGCTGCGCTCGTGATGCTGTTCATTCTGTTGCGGTCCGCGGCCACTCGCTGGTCGTCGGTGCCGCTTTTGGTGTTCGTCGCGGTTCCGATGGCGGTGGTGGTGACGTTCTTCTACACGCCGCGCTACCGGTTGGCCGGGGTGGTCGCGTTCGTCCCACTCGCCTCCTTGGCGCTCGGGGCCCTTCTGTCCAAGTCGCACACCGCGCAGGACCGGCGCCGAACGGTTCTGCTCGGCCTCGCCGTGGTCGTGGGCGTGGGCAGCGGACTCGTCAATCGAGCCGTCGGATTCGACACGGACAGAACCGGCATGCACAGGCTTCGCTTCATCGAAGCGATGGCAGCGGCGAATGGCAAGCTCGACCGTCACGGTGACGGAGCGCGCTACCTCCACCAGCTGGTTCAGCTCGATCCCGAAAACGGTGAGAACCGCGGGCGGCTGCTCGATCTTTGCTGGTACCTCGCGGCGAGTTCCAACCCCGACGAGAAGGACCCGGAGGCAGCCGTCGAGATCGCAACGGATCTTGTCACCCAGTTTGGACCGGCGCCCGGGCTGCTGGATCTGCGAGCGACCGCGAAGGCCGCGCTTGGGGACTTTGTAGGGGCGGGCGAGGACCTAGCCCAGGCGCTCGAGTCGCTCCGCCTCCAGGGGGTGCCCGCCGGCGACCCGACCCGTGTCGAAATCGAACAGCGCAAGTCTCTGTTCGCCGCGGGGCAGCCATTCCAGCTAAGTTCTTCCAACAACTAGCCTCCGCTCCGTACGTCCCCCCGACTTCGAGCCTCCCATGACGAACCTCTTCACGACTCTTCCGCTTGCGGCTCTCTCGCTCGCGGTTCACTGCGCCGTGGGGTTCGGCGTCGTGTCCTGTGGGGGAGCAGAGCCTCCGCCCCGGCCCAACGTCGTGCTGATCTCGATCGATACGCTGCGGCCCGACCATTTGGGTTGCTACGGATACCGCCGGAACACGTCGCCCGAGATCGATGCGATCGCGGACTCGGGTGCGCTCTTTGAGCAGCACATCACCAGCGCGCCATGGACGCTTCCGGCTCACACGGCCATGTTCACGTCGGTGCCCGATTCTGTCCACGGCGTGACGTCGCCCATCGGCAAGCGGCTCGCGGAAGAGTTCGAGACGCTGCCCGAGTCCTTTCAAAAAGCGGGCTACTCCACCGCTGGTTTTTTCGCGGGGCCCTACCTGCATCCGGCCTTCGGTCTCGGCCAAGGCTTCGACCAGTACATCGACTGCGTGAACACGGTGCCGGATGAGGCGCTCGACGAAAACAACCAGTGGTCGATGGCCGACCCCGTGCTGCGCGCGTCGCACCACGGCATCACCAACGACAAGGTCTACGACCAGTGGAAGACCTACTTCGAAGAGGCGGGAGCGAACGCGGCTGGGCCAGACGACGAGCCGTTCTTCGCGTTCGTTCATCTGTGGGACGTGCACTTCGACTTCGAGCCGCCCCCGCCCTTCGACACGATGTTCGACCCGGACTACACCGGGCCGTTCACGGGCCGCGACTTCTTCACGGATCCTGCTATCAACGCGGGCATTCCCGAGCGCGACAAGCAGCACATCATCTCGCTCTATGACGGCGAGATCCGCTGGACGGATGGCTTCATTGGCAAGATCCGCCGCGACCTCGAATCCAAGGGACTGTGGGAGAACACGGTGGTTGTGATCACCTCGGACCACGGCACCGAGCTTTTTGATCATGGGGCCAAAGGCCACCGTACGACGCTCTACGACGAGCTGATTCACATCCCGCTCATCGTTCACTTCCCGCGGTCGGTGGTGGGCGGCATGCGCTATCCGAATCAGACCCAGATGATCGATCTCGGTCCGACGCTGCGGGATCTTGTGGGGCTGCCGCCGGTAAGCATGACGATGGGGGACACCCTTGCGCCGCTCCTTCGCGGCTCCGTGGCCACGAGGCCCTCTTCGCCCGCCATCTCCGAGCTTTACGACGTGGGGCGCCAGCTGCGATCGCTCCGAACCGATTCCGCGAAGCTCATTCACAACTCGGGCGAGACGGAAGAGAAGGTCTGGTATGACCTGACGACGGATCCCGGTGAAACGAAGCCCCGGAACCTGCGCACGATCGATCGATCCCGCGACTTGGACAAGCAGTACCTGGAGGCCCAAACCTGGATCCGAGGTGGGCTCCAGCGCCGACCGGCGGGGCCCTCTTCTGCGGACGTACCAAGCGAGATCAATCGCTCGCTTGAGTCCATGGGCTACACCGGAGGCGAAGAAGATCAATGAGACTTCGGCTCGCGGAGACTTGATGAACCGTGGATCGGAAAGCGAATTCCGAAGTCGGGGAGCGGCAGGGCGGCTACGGCTTCTGGAGCGTCGCTGATGCCACCGCGAGTGCCGCCCACACTTCGTGGCCATAGGGCTGCGGACTGATCGAAAACCGAAGCACGGTCTCTTCGATCTCCTCCGAGGTCCCCCGCACGCGGAGGTTGACCGGCTCGTAGGAATCGAAAACGTCGATCAGCTCGATCTTCGCCTCGAACTCTCCTTCGTTGACGGAGAGGACTTCCACGTTCGCCGCGTCACTTCCAAGGTCGCGGTCAGCCGCGCTTGAAACGCGCTGGAGGAGCCCGTCGAAGTAGGCCTCCAACATCGTGTCGAGTTCTGCTTCGTCGGGAGCCGGATCCTCGATCCACATCGTGAACACGTAGGACCAGTGGGTTTCTGACGTGGAATCGAAGAACCCAGGAGCGAAGAGCACTGACTCCGACCCTGTGGGCAGGCTGGGCGCGAATTCAGGGGGCAGCTGCAGCGTTTCGCTGCGCCAGTCCTCCAGGCTGATCAGCGCTGGATCCAATAGAGTCGTGGGGGCGCATGAGGCAGCCCACAGCGTGGCAGTCAGGCCAGCGGTCAGAGCAGCAGTCAGGGCGGAGGGGAGCAGGGGGGATCGGCGGTTCATGGGCGGGCACGTTACCTCACTCCGCCCATGGCCCTCGGTCCCAGTCTGGTGCTCTTGACGGCTCTATCGTTACGGTTACGTTAGCAAGTTCCTAGGTGCTGGATCTAGACCTGCTCAAGGGTCGACAAAAACAACATGCAACACCCCACCCCCATGCGAGTCCCCGATTTCTACAGCGCCCTCGACTTCCTCTCGGAGGCCGACTCCACCCCCTCTGCCGTCGCTGAGGCTCCATCCCCAGCCTCGCGCTCACGCCTCCAAGGAGCGAGGGTCCTCCTCGTGGAGGACGACGCTGACCTCCGTGAGGCCATGTCGATCCGCCTCTCCCACGAGGGCTGCCTCGTCACAGACGCAGCGACCGGCAGCGCCGCACGCTGGAGCCTCCTCTCCTGCACCTTCGACGCGGTCATTCTCGATCTGGGGCTGCCCAACGGCAGCGGGCTCGATGTGCTCGACGAGGTTAGGAAAGTGAAGTCGCTCCCGCCGGTGATGGTCCTTACGGGCAGCGAGGCAGCCGAGCGAGACCGCGCGCGCGCCTCGGGTGCGACATTTGTACTCACCAAGCCGACCCCTTTCGACGTCGTTCGGGAGAAGCTGTCGCGCCTGCTCGGCTAGCAGTCCAACCCCCCCAGACAGCATCTTCGATCGGCTCTTTCGGCCTCAGGGGATTCCCTTGGGTCTGCCGATAGCTGCCGACATGAGTTCCAACCGTATTGAGCGAGTCATGCGTCGTGGTCTGTTGGTGGCGGGCGCCATTTCCCTGGCACAGGCCGTGATCTTCGCCGGTGGCTGGCTCGCGGTCTACGAGGACACCCACGAGGAGGTCGCGAAGGGCGTCGAAGACGTCATCGTCAAGTCGAACGTCGCCGCGGCTAAGGCGGTGACCAGGGTGCTCGATGGTCTGCCCGATGTGGATGTCGTTGGCAGCGAGGGTTGGCTCGCTACCCAGTCGCTTATCGAAGATCTCGAGCTCGGCGGCGAAGGCTTCGCGTGCGTCCTCGACAGCAGCGGGCACATCACGTGCCACCCAGACATCAAGGAGGACCCGGGCCTGCGGGCGGTGAACCTGGCCGCCGAGATGCTGCTCGGCCTCGATGGCACGATCCTCGGGAGCGTGGGGGACTCAGGCAGCGGCGACGTGGTCGTGGGCCTCGTCGAACACTCCCTGGCGGGCAAGCACTACCTCGCCACCTATCAGGATCCCAACAGTCAGGCGCGCCTCCTCGTGCATCAGCCGGTCTCCGGGCTCGAGGCGGCCAGCGCCCACGTCACCTCTTCCATGCTGACGAGCATGCTCGGGATCACGGTGCTCCTCGTGGCGCTCACGGCGGCTCTCGCCATGTTCCTCACGCGGGCGCACGACAAGACGATGCGTCAGTGGAACTCCAACCTTGAAGAGACGGTCGCCGAGCGCAGCCAACAGCTTGTTCACAGCCACCGCACGGTGCTCTTCGGCATTGCGAAGCTTGCCGAGCACCGCGACAACGATACGGGCAAGCACGTGGAGCGCATGTGCGCGTACACGCGCATTCTGGCCGAGGAATACGCCGAGCGCTTTGGGGGCCTGAGCCCACAGTGGGTCGAGGACATCGAGATCGCGGCGGCCATGCACGACATCGGCAAGGTGTCGATCCCGGACAGCATCCTCCTCAAGCCGGGTAAGCTGACGGCCGAGGAGTTCGACCAGATGAAGACCCACGCCGTGGTGGGGCAGAAAGCCCTCTTGGCCGTGCGCGAGCAGGCCGACGATACGACGCTCCTCGATCTCGGCATCGAAATCGCCGGCGCCCACCACGAGCGGTGGAACGGCAAGGGCTACCCAGAGGGCACGGCGGGGGATCGAATTCCGCTCTCTGCGCGTATCGTGGCAGTCGCAGACGTTTTCGACGCACTGATGTCCAAGCGCGTCTACAAGCCGGCGATGCCGTTCGATGAAGTCTGCGACATCATTCGATCAGAGAGCGGGGAGCACTTCGACCCCGCGGTGGTGCAGTGCTTCGAGTCGGTCGCTCTGCAGCTGGCCAAGATCCACGAGTCTCACTTGGATGCCCTCGACCCGCCGTCCATCATTCCTTTCGTAGAGGCACAGGCGCTGACGGAGCCTGCCGCCTAACGCTCCACGAGCGCGTCGAAGAAACGGTGGAGGATGCCGTGGGTCATGCCCCAGATCGTGCGGCCCTCGAAGTTCCATGATGGCAGCTTGTGCACGAGGCCCTCATGCTCGTAGCGGTAGTCCTCGTGGAGTGAGCCGTTCGACGCCGGTGTGATGGGGAGCCAGAACGCCTCGTCGGCTTCAGGGCCGCAAACGGGTTCCTCGACCGCGGGACGGTAGAACACGATGGGCGTGATGTAGAGCGGGAGCCGTTGGGCGCGTGATGTCGCCTGAACCGGCGGGAGCGAGCCGATGTGCACCGCTCCTTCGCCGTCGAGAGGATCGATGCCGACCTCTTCCCGCGACTCCCGTCGCGCGGTCGCGATGAGGTCCGCGTCTTCTTCCTCGGCGTGGCCGCCTGGCAGACCGATCTGCCCTGACCAGCGGTCCGTCTCGCGGAACGCACGACGCATGAGCAGCACCGAGTAGTCCGGAAGAGTCTCCCCCGTGAAGAGAACGGCGACGGCGGCTTCGCGCGCGTCCTCTGGGATGACGGCGCCGGTGCCCTTGCAGCGTTCGGCTGCGGCCCGGAGCAGCGCTTCGTCCTCGGGCAGAATGCGAGCAGCGCTCATCGGGCCGAACCCGCAGCGGCGCCGCTCTGTTCACCGGTCTGCACCGACCAGAGCTGGGCGTAAAGACCGCCCTTGGCCACGAGCTCCTCGTGCTGGCCCCGCTCGACCACCTCGCCGGCGTCGAGCACGAGGATCATGTCCGCGTTACGAATCGTCGAGAGGCGGTGGGCGATGACGATGGTGGTTCGGTCCTTTGCGATGTGCTCCATCGAGCGCTGAATCGCGGCTTCCGTTTCGTTGTCCACGGCGGAGGTCGCTTCATCGAGGATCAGGACGGGGGGATCCTTGAGCACCGCGCGAGCGATCGATACCCGCTGACGCTGGCCTCCCGACAGCTTCTGCCCGCGCTCGCCCACGATCGTCGCGTAGCCGTCGGGGAGCGTGTCGATCCATTCGTCGATCTCTGCGGCCTTGGCGGCGGCGGAGATGTCCGCTGCGCTCGCGTCCGGTCGCGCGTACGCAATGTTCTCTGCGATCGTGCCGTGGAAGAGGAACACGTCTTGGCTCACGAGGCCGATGGCGCGCCGCAGGTCCTCTAGCTTGAGCTCCACGAGGTCGACGCCGTCGATCGTGATCTTGCCCTGGCTCGGATCGTAGAAGCGAAGCAGGAGCTTCGTGATCGAGGACTTGCCGGACCCAGTCGCGCCCACGATGGCGGTGGTGGAGCGAGCGGGGAAGGTCAGGTTCAGGCCCTTGAACAGGGGCGGGTGGCCGGCGTACGCAAAGTCGACGCCATCAACGCCCAGCTCGCCCGTCACACCGGCAAGCTCAAGAGCCCTCGGTCCGCTCGTGATCTTCGAGGGACGGTCGACGAGGTCCAGGATGCGCGCGGTGCTAGCCATCGCGCGCTGGTAAAGGTCGAGGGTTTCGCCGAGTCCGGTGAGCGGCCACAGAAGCCGCTGCGTCATGAACACGAGAACGCTGAAGGAGCCGACGTCCAGTTCCCCGTTGAGCGCGAGGTTGCCGCCGATGAGGAGCGTTGCGGTGAAGCCCGCGAGAATGAACATACGGATCAGCGGCGAGAACGCGCTGGACAGCGTGATCGCGGCGCGGTTGCTGGTGCGGTACGCATCGCTGCGCGTCTCGATGCGCCTTGCCTCCGCGGTCTCACGCGCGTAGCTCTTGATCGTCGCGATCCCGCCGAGATTGCCCGCTAGATCCGCGTTCAGCGCGCCCACTGACTGGCGCACCGTCACGTACCGCGCCTGGAGCTTGCGCTGATACAGGATCGAGCCCCAGATGATGAAGGGCATGGGGAGGAACGCCACCCACGCCACTTCGGGGGACAGCCAGAAGAAGATGGCTCCCACCGCGATGACCGTTGTCGCCAGCTGAACAAGGCTGTTGGCGCCGCCGTCGAGAAAGCGTTCGAGCTGGTTGACGTCATCGTTCATGACCGACATCAGTTCGCCCGAGTTTTCGTCCTCGAAGAAGGCCAGCTCGAGTTCCTGCACGTGGCCGTAGGCATCGAGCCGGAGTTCGTGCTGGACCGTTTGGGCGAGGTTGCGCCAGACGATCTTCTGGAGGAACTCGAAGCCGCTCTCTGCGATCCAGATGATGGCGGTGACGACCGCGAGCCACGTGAGCTGCTGCGCCGGATCTTCGATACCGAGCTTGGCCACGAACGAGTCCTCGCGGTCCGCGACGATCGCGACCGCGGCGCCGATCAGGAGCGGGGGCGCTAGGTCGAACAGCTTGTTCAGCACGGAGTACAGGACTCCGAGCCTCACGCGGCCCGCGTGGTCGCTCGTGTGAGCGAGGAGGCGCTTCAATGGCGAAGGTGAGGTACTCACGGCCGAAGAGGATACTCTTCTGGCCATGCATACGCCGACATTCACCCACGCCGGGGGCATCGTTTTGCGCTTCCCCGGTACATCCGAGCCGCTCGTCCTCGTCGTGCGCCCGAGCACTTGGAGGCCGGACGCTTCCAACCCTGGGGCACTGGGGGAGTGGCTCCTGCCCAAGGGCCACATCGAGCCCGGGGAGGAGACGGTTGAGGCCGCCGTACGCGAGGTCGCCGAGGAGGCAAAGATGGGCTGCAGCGCGCCTCGGTTCGTGGGCTACGTCAGCTACACGCTTCCCCACGAAGAGGTGGCGTGCGCGTTCTACCTGATGAACGAAGAGGGGCCGGTCCCCTCGGAGGAGGACCGGCCCACGGCTTGGCTCACGCTGGCGGAGCTAGAGGAAGCGATGCCCTACCGCACCACGCTCGCGCTGGTGGAAAGGGCGATCGCGATGGCG
>CAYQKK010000048.1:24673-45923 GCA_964417955.1 uncultured Planctomycetaceae bacterium | reverse complement strand
CTAAGGATCGTCAGATCGTGCAGCAGTGCCGTGGCCGCGGCTCTTTCGAGGATGATGCCTGGCTAGTCAGGTGAATTCTCGAAGCGAAGCGCAAGGGCCGCGGACGCGGCGGCGCTGCGCGAAACGCAGTGGTCTGTCGATTCTTAGCGCCTATTTCAGGGCTAGAAGCGGAGGGCCGACTTCAAGAGGGCGGGGACCGGAAGCCGCTCTCGAAGAGCGTCGTGGGTGGCCAGCGTTTCCGCTGCATCAAAGTGAAGCGCCTCAAGGTGTGCTACCCAGCGGACTCCGTCCGCCCTGGCTCGGTCCTTCACGATGACAGGCCGCTCCTTGATGTCCATCTCCTCCATCACACCGTCGAAGTGATCCTGCGCGGCGCGCCAGTACCGCGCGGCAGCCAGAGCGTCGTCCTTGGACAAGCCCGATGACTGCTCCGCCGCGATCAAACTGGGCCGAAGGTTGCGCATGGGATCCGGTGGGAGGAAAGTCATTCGATCCACAACGTACCCTTCCGGATAGCTCGCTAGACGGCTCTTCAGAACTGAACTCCACTCTTCAGCGAAAGCGACCTCGGTCTCGGCTTTGAGCCGTTTCATCTCGAACGTTGAGAGCCGACCTACGACCTGGCTGATGCGAGAGTGATCGGCCGCAGTCAAGGCTTCAGCCCTACGCGGGGGGGTCGATGCCGGCGCGATCTCCTGCGCTCTCTGGAGTAGCTGCCGCTCTCTCCTGCGTATCGTCACTACCAGGGCAGCGTTGGCACGCTGTATCTCTTTCCCCTTCCAATCCCGCTCGAGTTCCGGAGGCCGACTCTCGGGATCCTCCACCTCCAGCGGGAGCGCGGTCCCCAACTTCGCCAGCTCGTCTAGCCGATCTACGATCTCTTGGGCCGCCTCTTGACACTCAGTGAGCGTGGCTCGGGGACGCTGCACGATCCAGCCCTTGATCTGGTTGACCTCGCCTAACTCTCTGGGGCTGAGCGCGCGATAGTCCTGCCCCTTTTCGCCCCCCACAAGGGCCACCGCGACGCTTTTCTCAACCGTCCTCTCAAACTCAGGCGTGAGGTCCATGATCGACCCTTCCATGGCGGCTACGGATTCAGCCGTCTGCGCATGGGCGGACGCGAGCGCCCTCAAGGTAGCGGCGACCTCCCACTCATCGCGCGTGATCTCACGATGTCTATGGGAGGCACAGGAGCAGAGCGCCAGGGCGAGCGCCGTGAGGAAGCAGAAGCGAAGGCAAGTGATGGTAGGCACTATGGAAACCAGCCCTCGAAGATGAGGTCGAGGGCGCTCGGCAAGAGCAGCGTGTGGCCCTGATCCTCCATGGGTGTGAAACGGACTTGGGCGCCTGCCTTTGCGGCGCGTTCTGCGGCAGCCTTGACTCCCGCGAATGGGACGATGGCGTCGAGCTCCCCTGAAAACACAGCGATCGGCAGCGAAGCGTCGAACTCGGAGGCGGAGAATCCCGCGATGCACGCGGCAGCCGTTAAGAGGCTGGGCACTTCATGGCACAGCTTCGCAGTGGCCATCGCGCCCATGGAGTGCCCGAGAACATAGACCCGCGTCTCGTCGTACTCATAGTCGACCTTGATGCCGCGGAGGAGCGACTCGAACGCCTTCTTCGAGCTCATGAAGTCGATGGTGAAGGGCGCGACGACGAGGGCTCCGCTGCGCTCCGCGAGGGCCTTGATGTGCCCCTGCCCCGCGATCTCAAAGAGAAAGTTCTCGTCCCCGCCCGCACCATGGAACGCAACGACAAGGGGCATGCCCGAATCGGGCGCAGAGTTCGGACAGAAGACGCGGGCCCCGAGGTCCCTGCGACCGTGGGCGAAGGTGCGCCAATGGTCCCCTCGACGGAGTGCGTAGGGGCTCACTCCGCTCTCCAGGGCAAGGATCTCACGCTGGAGGCTGGCCTCGTAGGGCGCCGGATCGATGAGGAACTCGTTGGACTTCGCCGGGGAAGGGGCTTCCCATTTCAGCCTCGCTCGGCTCTTGAAGGCTCGCGCTGCCTCGGCGGGCACCCCGTCGCCGAGGGCCTCCCATCGCTTGAGAAGTTCGGCACGCAGGGGAGCGCCTCTGATCTTCACGGGCGGTTTGCCTTCGACTCTGGTCGAGAGAAAAGGCTCGGCGTTGTCCCCGAACAGCGCCACGCGCATCGTGAGGAGCTCGTCCATCGCCTCGACAAGGTTCAGGCTGAAGAACGTCTCGGTGATCGCGTCAAATGCGAGGTTCGTCTCCGCGAGCGCGCTGCGGCCGTCCGTGGCAGGTAGGCGCCGCCCCGCTGTGAATGCCGCGTCAATGTCCTGAACGACGTCGGCCAAATCCTGGCGCGTCACTCGAGGCGCCTTCTTCTGCTCAACCTGAACGAAGGCCTGACACGGCGATGAGAGCGTGAGTGCAGCGAGGATCAGGGGCTGGATCATTCGCCTATCGTAGACGACGGATGCCCGCCGCGTTCACGCCTTAGCGTAGCGCCTGCGATAGAGGAGCACCGAGACGGCGAACATCACCGCTCCGAATGCCAACAGCACGCCGAGCTTCCCGGAGATCCCGTCGAGCTCAGATGTCGTCACGAAGGACTTGCCGTACCAAAGCACGCCCTCGTAGGCGTCCATGGCCCACGCCACAGGCGTCACAAGGCCGGCAGTCTGGAACCACGCGGGCGCGATCTCCCGCGGGAACCAAGCGCCGCCGACGGCGCTCATCCCGAGGATGACCAGGGTCGACAGTCCCTCCATTTGCTTGCGCGTCGAGCACGCCGTAGCGAAGAGCATGCCAAGGGCCGAGGCCGTGAACGCCCATACCAAGGAGATCACAACGACCTCTGGCAGGTGATCCATCACCGGCACCTTGAAGACGATGGTGCCGAAAGCGAACAGTACGAGCAGCTGCACGACGGCTATCGTCATCGTGACGAGGACCTTGCCAAGGAGGATCGAGCTACCAGCAGAGGGCGTCAGCCGAAGGCGATCGAGCGTGCCTTCGGCGCGCTCGTCAATCAAAGTTCCAGCCGCTGCGACGAGGTTGAAGAGCAGCATCATCACGGCCATCGACGCGAACGCGTGACTCTCACCCGCCTTGCGCGGCATGCCGCTCTTAGACTTGGGCTCGAGATCGTGAACGTCGAGGCCGAGCATGTCGGACAGCCCCTTGGACGTGGCCATCTTCCCGAACGAGCTGCCGTAGGATTCGCCCATAACGATGGGCACGAGCTGGAAGAGCACCACTTGCGAGGCAATCTGCTGCGCAGGATCGCGGAAGAGCGTCAGCTCGTTCTGCGTCCCCACAACGCCTTCGGCGCCATAGCTTGGCTCGATAGCCAGTCCGCTTGAGCGATCTCCGTTCGCGACTTCGCGCTCGGCGTCCTCGACCACCACGGGCTCGAGGGTTTCGGACTCCGCCAGCCGCTCGATCAGCGCTCGGCTGTCGTCTGACTGCGCCCGATCCTCGACGGCAATCTTCATTTTCTTGGGCTTCCCATCGTCGCCACCGGAGCCGCCCGACATCGCCGACCCCATGGCCGACCCAAGGATCGTGCCCAGCATGATCGGCAGCGCAAACGCGAAGAACAGCGCCGTGCGATCACGGAGAAAGAGCCGCAGGTCCTTGCGGGCTAGAATCCAGGCCGTCGAGAAACTCATGCGGTCACCTCCGTCTCGTCTGTTGGATCTGGGCCGACGTCATCGCGCAGCGCTCGACCGGTGAGGCTCAAGAAGATCGATTCGAGGTCAGCGTCACCGCTCTCCGCGTCGAACTGGAATCCGTGCTCGCGCAAGAGCGCTGCCGCTCGATCCAGCTCGGCCGCGTCCCCGAGCCTGAGCCGTGGCGCTGTCTCACGCTGCACCGCTTCGAGGAGCTGCAGCTCGGCGAGTGAGCCGTCCGCCACGACGCGGCCCCGATCGAGGATCACGATGCGATCGCAGAGCCGCTCGACCTCCCCCATTTGGTGCGTCGTATACACGAGGGTCACCTCGGACTCGGCACGCAGCCTCTCGACCTGCTCGAAGATGTGGTTGCGCGACTGCGGGTCGACGCCCGCCGTGGGCTCGTCGAGGAACACGAGCTCCGGCTCGTGCAAGAGCGCCGCCACTAGGTTGAGCCGCCGCTTCATGCCGCCGCTGAACTCTCCCACCTGAGAATCCCGGCGATCGGTGAGCCCCGCCATCTCCAGCGCCCAGTCCACTCGCTCCCCCACCCGCGTTTTGGGGACCCCCGCAAGGTCCGCGAAGAACGACAGGTTCTCCCTGGCGGACATCGTGCTGTAGAGGGCGATGTCCTGGGGGACGACGCCAATGCGCGACCGGATCTCAGCCCCGGAAGCTGCCGGGTCGAGGCCCAGAACGCGGGCCGTCCCGCCGTCTGCGCCTAGCAGCGTCGAGAGGATCCGCAGCGTCGTGCTCTTGCCCGCGCCGTTGGGGCCCAGGAGTCCAACGGACTCACCCCGGCGAACGGAGAGGGATAGATCGGCCACCGCTACGTTGGTCCCAAAGGACTTCGTGAGGTGGCTAACTTCGAGGGCCAGGGAGGAGTTCGCAGGTTGCTTCACAGAGACTTGGTGCGCCTCGGCGCTGGATCCATTCGGAGAAGCTTGAGGAATCTGATCCCGAGGGCCGGAGTCCGGTATCGTGGGGCTTCCAGGAGATAAAACCCGCCTTGACCACCCCCCTAGACGCCTTCCACAAGTTCAGCGACGAGAGCCTGGCCGAATTGGCTCTGACCCATGCCTCAGCCGCCATCGGCGATGGCGAAGGGCGCCGTGACAACGAGCGCATGGAGTTCCTCGGGGACACCGTCCTGGATCTTGTGATCGCCGAGTCTCTGTTTGGGGATCGCGCTCGCTACGACGAGGGCGCCCTCACCGAGATGAAGGCCCAGGTGGTCTCGCGCAAGGCCCTCGCGGGCTCGGCCGAGCGCATCCAGCTACCCGCCAAGGCCCGCATCGGCCGCGGCCTCAACCGCAAGGCGCTCTCTCGGTCGGTGCTCGCCAACCTCTACGAAGCCGTCGTGGGAGCCATCTACCTCGACGGCGGCCTCGGCCCCGCGCGGGAGTTCGTGCTCGACACCCTCGGACCCGAACTCTCAGCCGCCCGCGAGCGCGGCGGCGAGGCTCTCCCCAAGCAGGCCTTCCAGGAATACTGCCAGCAGCAGTTCAGCAGCCCGCCGTCCTACAAGCAGCTGCAAACCCGCGGCGACGCCAACAGCCGCGCCTTCCTCATCGCGGCCCGCGCCGGCGGCAAGTCGTTCCCCAGCGCATGGGGCCGAACGGTCAAGGAAGCCGAACACTGGGCGGCTTACGAGGCCCTCCTGCACCTGGGCTACGACGCCCGCCCGTGAATGGGTCTCAAGAGACGTGTTCAGATTTGAGGCAGCTGGAGCTCACAAGCAGCCCGTGGGGGCCTCACAGCCAAACCAGCTTGATTAGATGAACTAAGTCGACTAAGCTAAACCCATGGAAGTCGTCAACACCCACCACGCGAAGACCCATCTTTCACAGCTCCTTGAACGGGTTGCAAAGGGCGAGGAGTTCATCATCGCGAAGGCGGGTAAGCCTGTGGCCTACCTGTCAGCATTCAACGCGCAGAATCGCGATCGCACAGGGGGTCAGTGGAAGGGCAAGGTTCACATCAGCGCAGACTTCGACGCCCCCCTGCCTGACGACATCTCGTCATCCTTTGGCATGCCCTCTTGATGCCGAAGTTCCTCATCGACACTCACATTCTGATCTGGTGGCTTGAGGGATCGAGCCAGCTCTCCTCGGAGGTCCGTGAGATCATGAGAAATGGCTCAAATGCCATCCACTTGAGTTCTGGAGCCATCTGGGAGATGTCGATCAAGCAGGCCCTTGGTCGCTTGGATGTCCCCCATGACCTCGAGCAGGTGCTGCGGCAAGAGAGCATTGAAGTCTTGCCGATCAATGCCTCACATGCCCTCGCCGTGGCGACGCTTCCCTCTCATCACCGAGACCCATTCGATCGTATCCAGATCGCCCAGGCACAGCTTGAGGACATGACCCTCATCAGCCACGACGGGGAGTTTGGGCACTACGACGTCAAGCTCATTAAAGCGTAGTGGTGTGATTCAAACTTCGGATCACACCACTATGTCTGTTCGACGCTACTTGAGCTTGCGCTGGGCTAGGTCGTACTTCTGGCCCGGCTTCACCACGAGGCCTTTCTCGCCTTCGTTCCCGTCCGGGGTCCCGTCGGCGTAGTCGTAGAAGACAACTCCGTTTTCGCCGAGCACTTCCCCCATGGAGCCGCGAACGAGCAGCGCGGTGCCGCTGTCCACGCCGATCCCGAGCATCTGCGGAAAGCGCTCCATGAGACCTTCGAATTCGGCTTCGCGCTCGCGCTCCATGAAGTGCGCGTCGAGGATCACGCCCTCGATGAGCCCGAGCCCGGTCCCGTAGGCGTCGAAGTAGATGTTCTTGTTCGAGCGCGGGTTGCCTCGCACGAGAAAGTCCCCGAGGACTTGGCAGCCGGCCGAGCTCCCCCCGACGACTCCGCCGCTCTTCAGGACCTCGAAGAGCTGGCGGTGGACCTCCGTGTACTGGTAACAGTCCATGAAGCGGTACGTGCGGCCGCCGTCGATCCAGACCCCCGTGGCGTTTTCGAGCGCCTCTCTGAACACTGCGTCCGAATCGGCGCGGCGCGGATCGGAAGTGTGCAGCGCCGTGACGTTCTTGCAGCCCCGTTCGCGCAGCTCGCCAGCGCTATAGGAATCAAGCTCCTCCCCGGGATCGATCGAGCCCGCGCCGGGCAGACACACGATACGAGCCTTCTTCTTGCCGCCCGCGGCCTTGATGAAGCGGTCCCAGGTCGCGTCTGTGACGCCGCCGCCGCCCTGGAGAATCAGGGTTCCCTTCGGGACGCTCGGAGCCTTGGCGTCCGCGGGTGGGAAGACAACCGGGTCGCGACGGACCTCCGCCAAGCGCTGCCACGCGAGCAGATCGAGCGAGTTCGGAGCGACCTGACCGGGGTCGAATGCGTCGATGGCGTTGATACCGTCCACTCGCATGGGCCAGTCATCGTAGGCCGCCACCATCACGGCCACGTTGCCCTTGCCCATGGCGCCGACCTCGCGCCCGTGATGGATCACCAGCGAACTCGAAGCAGGGATGCCCCAGCCGAGGTAGCCGCGGTTGGATTCGAGGGCCTCCCGAAGCTGGCTCTCTCGACTGTCCTGATAGCCCACATCGATGAGTGAGTCGCGCAAGAGGCCGAAGCCCCCCACGGTGACCTCGCCCTTCTTGTCCACCCAGGCACCGGCGAGGGCCTGGGCGGCGGCTCCCTTGCCGCCGATGACCGCTCCGCGCTCCAGCGCACTTTGCAGCAGCACCCGAAGGAGAGGGTCCTCGTGAAACGCCGCGGCGTCGTCGTCCAACCAGATCCCCCTGGCCCCTGTCAGCGCGGTCAGGACCTCGTCGGTCCGCAGTTCCTTCTCAGACTTCAGTCGAAGCCCCTTCGCGCCCGTCGCCCCGAGCTTCGTCCAGGTCTTGAGATCTGGCTTGCCCGAAGTATGCACGACCGCGATGGGTGCGGCGGTTCCACCCGCCAAGTGGAGGAAGGTCTGCGGAACGCACGGCAGCATCTTCCCGGTCCCCGCAAGCACGAGCGCCCCGCTGAACTTGGGCAAGGGCCGGACGCCCTCCCTGATCTGAATCGGTGCGGATCGGCTAGCGGACGCAGAGGCGAGCGCCACCATCGAGAGAAGCGCGAGGACAAAGAGGGTGCGAATGTTCATTGGACAGCTGAGAAGTCAAGTCGGAGGGGAATAGGTGTGCCCTATCGTAGGAGAACGCCCCTGGGGTCACCGTTTCTTGACCCCAAAGCGGAAGCCGCCGGTCGGATTGGGGCTTGGCAAGAGCTTCATGGCGAACGGGGACAGGCCGACCTCCATGGTCTCGTCGGGAAGCTCGAGCTCGATGAGCTTCGGCGGCCCAGAGCCTTCTAGCCAGAGGCGGCCGGCGTCGTCCGTCAGGCCAGCGGCCTCACCATCCACGATGACTTTGGCTCCGGGATAGGGCGTCGACTGGTCCAGGTCAATCGCGACCACCAAGTTGGCCCAGCCGCGGGTCATGGGGACCGTCATCTCGTCCCCACTGTTGCCCGGTTCAAAAGGGATCTCTTCCATGCGGTAGCCGTCCGCCAAGCAAAAAAAGTAGCCGGATCGATCGCTAGGAACGCCCTTCGCCACGAGGCTGCTCCTCGGGCCTCGCCTGAGCGGGGTAGGCGTCAAGCGATCCACGTAGACCGCGCTGGCCCCGTCCAAGCGCTTGAGCGTCTCGCCGGTGACCGCATCCTGGAGCGTCAAACGCACGGTCAGGTCGCGGCTCTTGGGCGTGATACGAATGGCCGGCAGGTCACCGTCTTCGGTGAACCTCGCGCTCTTGTGCGACACCTCCACGTTCTCGTCGTGAACGATGAAGGAGAAGAACCAGCCCGGCTGGGGAGTCGGGCCAATAGGCACGCGCCACATGCCGGGGCCGAGGTCCTCAGCTGGCACCATCTGAAACGTCAAAAGCATGCCCCCATTGGCGATGCTGGCCGCGCCGGGGTAGACCTGGCCAACGTCGAGATCGAGGACCTCTGATGCGTCGACGATCACCTCGCGAGTCCGGTTCACGTCGCCCAGACCGGGTAGTTCAACCGGCTGGGTCTCCCGTGCGTGTACCTGGACTTCTCCAGAGATGGCTACGCCTCTGGAGCTCGAGAGCCCCCCTAGGTTCCAGGTGTAGAGACCAGGCTGGAGCCCGCCGATCAGAGCTTCGATCCCGTCCTGGCCTTTCGTGAGCTGGACGGCCCTGGAATTCGCCCCGTCACCTGCGCCCTTCGTCGGCTCCAGGATGACAAACGGGAGCGGGGCTCTTCCACTGGAGCATGGGTTGTCGCCCATGAAGTCCGGTCCCGCAGTGAATCGCACGGCCCCCGTGGCATGGAGCTTGATCGGTACGTCCGGGGCCACCGTTCCTTCGACGCTCGCCACAGGGCCCTCACCAAGGAGCATCCCATCGCGAGTCGAGACGGAGAGCGTCCAAGGCCCTTCCGACTGTCCAACGGGGGGAAGCGACGGCAAGCGCGCTAGAACCTTCGACCCCCATGTCAGGAGTCCGCCGACCTCTTGAAATGCACTGATCCCCGGTCCCGTCAGCACCACGTCCATGGGCGTACCCGCGACGGGCTGCTCGCCGCTGAAGTCCAGCACGAAGGTGGGGCCCATCATGACGAAGACCTCGATGGGCACCCCCAGGGGTGAGGGAGCATCGAGCGCGACCTCGCTCGGGGCGAAGTGCACGCGGCCGATCAAGTTCTTCATGTCGCTCGATAGCTCGACGCCCGTGGCGCTCTCCGGCAAGTCCTCAAGGACGAGCTGCCCGTCGCGATCCGAACGCAGCGTGCGCGGTTCGTGTTCGACGCCTCCGCCGACCGGAGTGACGATGACCTCCATCTCGAAGAGCGGCGAGCGGTCGTCGAGGTGCACGAAGCTCAGGGCCAACGGTGCGGCCGACGGGGAAAACGCTGCGGCTGGGGGCGCCGGCACCGCTGCGGCCTCGGGCTCTTCTGCCAGGCGAGGCAGCCCAATGGGCGCGAGGGAAGCGAGCGCATCCTCTTCGTCTAGGTCGAGCGATGGCCCCGCTTCGGCCGCTTGCCCCAGGGGCTCCAGTGGAGCCACTTGGGGCGCGCTGGTGAGCCTGCTGTAGCCAAGGAAAGCGAGAACGGGGACGGCGAGGGCGACGGCGGCTTTGAGGCTCATGGCAACGGTCGCGGCTGTGGTAGCCGTGGCGGCGAGGGGAAGCGGGGCCGGCGTGGGAAGAGTCGGGGGCGCCGGGATGACCGCCCCTGGGAAAACCATCGGAGCAAGTCCAAGCATCCAGCTAGAGCGGCCTCCAGATCGCTTGTCGAGACGCCCCCGGACCGTAGCGAGGCCCCGGGCGAGGTTGGACCGAACCGAGCTCTCGGTGATGCTGAGGCGCGCGGCGATCTCCGCGATGCTGAGGTCCTCAACGAAGCGCAGGCTGATGGCCTTCGCCTGGGCCTCGGGGAGCTTGGCCACCTCATCCAGGGCGGCGCGCATGGTCTCCATGGACTCAAGGTGATCCCCCGGCGGCTTGGCAGCCTCTGGGTGAAGCTCGGCGCGCATGCGCTCCCGGTCCGCCCGGTGGCGAGTCGCTCGCTGCTGATTCCACGCCAGCCTGCGGACGCTCTCAGCGAGGAAAGCCCTCAGGTTGACGATGGGCCGGCGGGACGTCACGGCTGCGCTGAGAGCCCCTTGGACGAGATCGTCCGCGTCGTTGGGGTCGTTGACGAGGGCGCGGGCGAACTTCCGCAGCCAGGCGATGCTAGCGGTCAGGTCGTCACGACCGTCGTCGAGGGTGCTTTTCGGGGATGTGGGCTTCATGGTGCGCCCCACGAGTCTCACCAACCCTGGAGACGCTGCAGGGAAGATCGAGAATTCCGAGGAGTCAGCACGTCCGAGCCGCCTTTCACCATCTAAGGCTCGATCTCCTCTTGAGCCTGTCGCTGGAGGTCGAGCAAGACCCCCATGGCCTCGTCCGCCCGGTCAGAGGGAACGAAGACATGGTCGTGGTGAAACGCCGCCACCATGTTGCACGGAATCCCCTGTTCCGCCAGCGCGTTGGAGACGGCCGCGGTCAACCCGCACCCCTGGAGCGAAGAAAATACGTTGAGGGTGATCTGCCCCATGGGCTCGGTGCAATCGAATCCGGCCGCACGAGCCGCGGGCACCGGCACGATCATGGACGTGCCTTCGTTCTCCCGGAACGATGAGACCGCGTGCGTCGCCATCTCCGCGACCGCCGTCGGGTCAGTGGTCGTGACGAAGACAAACCTCTCCCCCCCGAGGGTGGGCTCCATACCTGCGATCATCTCTTGGGCACGATCCGACGTAGAAGCCATGTGGCGACGGTACGAAGCTCAGCCCGCTAAGGCATGAGCGCCAAGAGACGGTCGCGGATTTGATCGGTGCCCGCGCCGGGCGCTTGCGTCAGTAGGTCTGTCGCTTCGTGAGGATCCGCAAGAAGGTCGTATAGCTCGACGCGGCCCGCGGTCACAAAGTCGATGACCTTGTAGCGATCCGTTCGGAGGGCTCGTATCTCGGGACCCGCAACGCCAGCGTTGGGGAACGCTCGTGCGTATAGGAACGACCGCGCACCCCGCGCGGTAGGGTCCATGAGCAGCGGCACCATGCTGACTGAATCCTCGGCCCCCTGGGAGGGTGCGTCGAATCCGCATAGTTCGCGGACGGTAGCGAACACGTCGACGATGTGGACCAGCTCTGTGCATTCGCCGCCCGCTGCGATACCTGGACCTGCGACGAGGAAAGGGACCCGGAGGCCGCCCTCGTACATGGTTCGCTTGGCGCGCATACTGCTGAACGGTGGCGTCACCGTCGTCGCAGGCGACCCGTTGTCCCCAATAATGAATACGTAGGTCTCGTCGAGATCCACGTGCCAGAGCACCCTTCCCACGATCTTGTCCAACGCCTCGACCATCGCGAGATGCTGCGTGATGCGGGACTGCGGCTGGCTCGGCTGGGAGTGCAGGATGGGCGGCGGAGCGTGAAAGGGAGAGTGCGCGAGGCCTGGGCAGTAATAGACGAAGCTGGGGCTTTCCGAGTGCTGAACGGTACGAATGACCTGGCCACCTAGCACCACGGGCAGATAGCCCGACTGTTGGCTCAGCGCTCCGTTGAGGTTCTGCGTCCAGTTGAAGAAGTTCAGCGACCCTTGATAGCCGGCGTAAAGATCGAAACCGCTCTCGATCGGATGCCGCGCCGAGGACCCCGTGTCCGACAGGTGCCACTTGCCGATCATCGTGCTGGTGTAGCCGGGCAGGGCCTCCGGGAGAATGTGTTCCGCAAAAGGCAGGCTTGAGTCGACGCCGTCGCCCGCTCGGATGATGTCACCGATCCCAGTGCGATCTGAGTAGCGACCCGTCATCAGCGCCGCCCGCGTCGGACTACACGTTTGGTACGCCCATGCGTTCCGAAACAAGATCCCCTGATCACGGAGCCCATCGATGTTCGGTGTAGGCGGGGGCGCCGGGTGCTCACCGTAGCAGGCAATCTTGTCGCGTCCGATATCGTCCATGAGGATGACGATGACGTTGGGGCGCGGAGGCGGGTCCCCTGGAATGGGAGCGATCAAGGATCCGGCGAGAGTCGCGATGAGTGCAAGCATGGGGCGATGAGGAAGAGCAGAGCGAACGCGGGTGGTCACCCTGCGGGACCTGCCTGAAGCCTATCCCAAGATTCCAGAATGGGCCACTGCGCCAGTCTGACACCTGCCTCACACGCGCGCGAAGTTCGATGGGTCCCCAACCGGGTCGCCACTCGAAGGAGGCAGTCAAGACGCCCCGCTGCTTCGACGTGGGCTATTCGGAGCCCCAGCCCGTGCTCTCCGCAGATCCGACCCGAGGGCGCATATCGAGGATCTGGCTCGCTACGATGGCGGCCACCGATGGCGCTCTACCGCAGCTGGGCACCGACGCCCCACCGTGACCCCCTCCCCCTCCATGTCCCAAAGTCTCGTTGACACCTCGGCCAAGAACGCCGACAAGGACGAAGGTGCGTCCCAGGCGGGGACAGTCCTGATCGACGCCGGGGAACTGGGGTTCCCCGAGGCCGAGAAAACGCGCATTACGCGTGCGCTCGATCGCAAGGGGACGGTGTCGGTGGGCAATGTCTGGGGCGGAGCCCAGGGTTTCGTGGCGGCACAGCTCATCCGCGCCGGGCGCAGGCCTATCGTTGCCGTGGCCTCCACCGACGGCGAGGCCGAGGCTTTTGCGTTCGACCTCGCAGCATTCGGCGTGGAGAGCACCCAGTTTCCCGCGCGGGAGGCCGGCGCGCGCAAGGGGCACGCCGATGCTTCGTCGGTACGCCGGAGACTGCAGATGGCCCAGGCCCTCGCGGGCCCCGCAAAGGATCGGCCGCGTGTGATCGTTGCGTCGGTGCTGTCGCTGCTCCAGCCCGTGCCGCGGCTGAAGGATCTCCAGGCTGAGTTTGTTTCCCTCAAGGTCGGCAACGTTCTCGACGTGCAGGCTCTGCTGCAGCGGCTGATGCGCGCGAACTACACGCGCGAGCCCCTAGCCGAAACGGCCGGGCACGTGAGCCTCCGCGGGGACATCCTCGACATCTTTCCGTTTGCGAGTGAAGAGCCGCTGCGCATCGAGATGTTCGAAGAGGAGATCGAGAGCCTGCGAACCTTCGATCCCATCGAGCAGCGTTCGACCGCGAAGCACGACGAGATCGAGGTCTGCCTCGCAAGCGACTCGGGGACGCTGGAGGACGGCGACGGGACGCCAGTGATCGACCTCATGCCGGAAGACGCGCTCGTCATTCGGCTCGAACCCCTTCGCGTCGAGGAGAAGGCGTCGTCATTGCAGATCCAGTCGCCGCTCTACGAGCGCGCGTTGCGTGTCCTAGAGAAGGGGCTGAGCCGCCGCAAGATCCTCGATCTGCAGAGCTTGCCCGGGGAAGACCTCTCCCTGGACACGCGCTCCGTTCAGGGCCTCAGCTCTGGGGTCAGCGCCGCCGCGCCCGAGCTGGCTCAGCTCTCGGAATCCGGCACGCGCGTCATCATCGCCTGCCTCACGGACGCGGAGCGCGACCGCATGGGCGCGCAGTTCGAGAAGGCCGGCTTCACGGGCCTCGAGCTGCGGGTCGGCTACGTCAGCCGCGGCTTCCGCGCGCCGCCTTGGAAGCTACTGATCGTGGGCAGCCACGAGCTCAAAGGAACCCTGGGCGCGCGCCAAAAGAAGTCCTCCCGCGCGCATCAGCACAAGGTGAAGGCGCTCCAGAGCTTCTTCGAGCTGCGGCCCGGCGACCTCGTCGTCCACGCGGTTCACGGGCTGAGCCGCTACCGCGGACTCAAGCGCATGACGCGCGGCTCCGGCGAAGAAGAGCACCTGCACTTGGAGTTTGCGGGCGAGGTATCGCTGTACGTCCCCGCCAGCCGGATCGACATGGTCCAGCGCTACATCGGCGCAGGCGGAGCGGGGCTCGCCCTCGATAAGATCGGGGGCCAGGCGTTCCGCAAGCGCAAGGAGAAGGTCGAGCAGGGTCTCTTCGACCTCGCCTCCGAGCTGATCGAGGTGCAGGCCAAACGCCAGCTGCGCAAGCGCGACGCCTGGGAGGGCGAGCCAGAACTCGTGCAGCAGTTCCTGGACGAGTTCCCCTACGACGACACCGCCGACCAAGCCGAGGTGACCGTCGAGATGGCCAAGGACCTCGCTTCGGAGCGGCCCATGGATCGGCTCCTCTGCGGCGACGTGGGTTTCGGCAAGACGGAGATGGCCGTGCGAGCTGCCTTCCGAGTCGTAGCTGGCGGCGGCCAGGTCGCGGTGCTCGTACCCACAACGATCCTCGCCGAGCAGCACCTGCACACGTTCAGAACGCGCATGGCCGACTTCCCCATGACCGTGCGCGGCCTGTCGCGCTACACGACGGCGAAGGAGAAGAAAGAGACGGTCGCGGGTCTCGCCTCGGGGGGCGTCGACGTCGTGATTGGTACCCACCGCATCCTCGGCAAGGACGTCAAGTTCAAGAACCTCGGCATGGTGGTCATCGACGAGGAGCAGCGCTTCGGTGTCACGCACAAGGAGCACTTCAAGAAGCTCCGCGCCAACGTCGACATGCTGACGCTGACCGCGACGCCGATCCCGCGGACGCTGCATATGTCCTTGTCCGGCATCCGCGACATCTCTGCGCTGAACGAGGCGCCTCCGGGGCGGCAAGAGATCGACACCGTCCTCGGCTACCGCGAGGACGACGAGACGATCATCGAAGCGTTCCGTCACGAGCTGAACCGCGGCGGGCAAATCTTCTTCCTCCACAACCGGGTCACCTCTATCGAGCAAACGGCGGCTCGCCTGCGGACCCTCGTGCCGGAAGCGCGCTTTGCGATCGGCCACGGCCAGATGCCTGCCGCCGACCTGCGCAAGGTCATGGAGTCCTTCCGCCGCGGTGAAGTCGACGTCCTTGTGGCGACGACGATCATCGAGAACGGCGTCGACGTGCCGACGGCCAACACGATCATGGTCGACGACGCGGACCACTTCGGCCTCGCCGAGCTACATCAGCTGCGCGGCCGCGTGGGCCGCGGAAGCGTCAAGGCGTTCTGCTATCTGCTGGTCGAAAAGCACAAGCCCCTGAAGTCCCAGGCCCGCGATCGCCTGAAAGCCCTCGAGGAAATGAACCACCTCGGCGCGGGCTTCGGCATCGCCGTCAAGGACCTCGAGCTGCGCGGCGCGGGCAACGTCCTTGGCCCCCAGCAGTCCGGTCACATCGCGGCCATCGGCTACGACATGTACTGCCGCCTGCTGAAGCTGACCGTCGAGCGCCTCGCGTCCGGCGAAGCCGCCGATCGACAGAAGCCGCGCTTCGAGGAGACCGAAGCGGGCTGCGAGCTAGAAGTCGGCCTACGCGCGTTCCTGCCCGAAGAGTGGATCGCGAAGCCCGACGAACGCCTCGACGCCCTGCGCGCGCTTTCACAGTCGGATCACCTCGACCTCTTGAAAGACACGTTCAAGGGCCTCGTGGATCGCTACGGCCGCCCCCCCGCCGAGGCGAAGGAGCTTCTCCGCCTCTTCAGCCTGAAGCTCCCCATGGACGCCGCGGGCATCCGCCACATCGCGTGGCACGAGGACCGCTACGTGATCCAGTACACCGACGCCGTTGCCTTCGAGCACCTGTTCGCGGGCGGCGCCGCTGCCTCGGGCAAGGGCCGCATTGACCTGCGTCGCATCAAGCCCGGAGTCGCGCACCTCGTGCTCCCGGCTCATCTGCACGGCAAGCCCGCCAAGGCGGTGACGTGGCTCGAGAAGATCGCTGCGGCTTCCTAAGTAGCAGCCGAAGGGATAGGAAGCTGCATTACACGGGCGCCCAGGTGGCCCCCAGGCGCGATCGGGCGAAGGGATAACCCTCAAGGTTGCAGAGAAGACCCCCGATCTCACCCCTGACACCCCTTACGTCAGGAGCCCCCATGAAAGTCGCCGTCCTCGCTGCCTCGTCCAATCGTCCCGACCTCGTCCGCTCCCTTGCGGGCTACCTCGACCGCAACGCCGCGCTCGACTATGACCTCTACGTCGTGGAGGAGGGCACCGACGACGACCGACTCTGCGAGTTCTCCACCGTGCGAATCCCGGAGGGCTCGGGCAAAGGAACCACCTACGCCCACAACGTCATCTTGGAGGAGGCTCGACAGGCGGCGAAGGCCAGCGGAGTGGCCTACGACTACTACTGGGTCTTGATGGGCGACGTGGCGTTCGCGGAGGGCGAAGACGCGATGGCCGTTCTCGTCTCGACCATGGAGCAAGTGCCAGAGCTCGGCATCCTATCGCCGACGAGCGTCGAGGGAACGTACCCCGCGAGCGCTCGGGAGCCGGCGGGAGGCTGGCGCCCCGTGGCCACCTGCAACTACCGCGCGTTCATGATCCGCGGCGAGGTGATCGAGACCGTGGGCTTCCTCAACCCCGAGTTCAGGCTGAACTGGGGCGCGATCCACGAGCTCAGCCATCTCCTGCACGCGAACGGCTGGACGGTTGGCTACTCCGATGACGTCGATTGCCGGCACCTGCAGGCCGCAGGTGCCCCCCACCGCGGCTCAAGCCCCGATGTGCAGAAACAGGCCAAGCGCTTTGCCTACACCTACTTCAGCCAGATCTACGGCCCCGACTGGAGCCGCATCTTTATGGAGGCGGCACGCAGCGCTCCCCACGGCCAAGCCGTCTCGGTGAACACCTACAGCCTCCACCGGGACATCTGGTCCGAGGCTTTGACGCCGGAAGAGCGCGCTCGCGTGGATCAGCCCGTGCAGGCCGAGCAAGCACCTGCCCCGCCGGCTACTCCAGTCAGTCAGAGTGCTCCGACCGGCGCCGCTCTCCTGAAGCTCAACCTCGGATGCGGCGCCGACAAGCGGCGCGGATGGGTCAACGTCGACCTGGATCCCCTCCATGGGCCTGACGTCCGTGCGAGCGCGGACCATCTGCCGATGATTCTCGACGCATCGTGCGAGACGATCGACGCGCGGCATCTGCTGCAGCACCTGGACTACGCCCAGGCGAAGGCCGCGTTCGCTGAGTGGGATCGCGTCCTTGTGGACGGTGGAGAGCTCCACCTCGAGCTGCCGAACCTCGCCCGCTGTGTCGAGCTCGTCGGCCACGACGTAGAGGGCGTGGACCTCGGCCTGGCACTCATGTTCGGCCTGCCGTCCGAAGACGCGAAGAACGGACACCTCCATCTGAACAGGTGGGCTTGGACCTCGAGCGCGCTGATCAAGGAGCTTCAAGAGGCAGGCTTCACCGACGCCCATGAGGAGTCCGTGACCGCTGCCGTGGAAGGCGAGACGCCTGACCTCAGCAGCATGCGCGTGGTGGCCCACGCGAGATCAGGCAGCGCGCCCGTGACTCCATCGCACTCGGACAGCGACGGGATCGTCCTCGCAAACGGCGCAACGATGGACGCGACCCTCGCGCGCCAGATGACCGACCTCCAACCCTGGCTCTACCCCGTAGAGATGAAAGGGATGATCGCGCTGCCAGGCGTCGGCGGCACGGCTCAGCCCGAAGCCCTCGTGCAAGAGACGGCCCAGCGAGCGAAAGCTCTCGTCGCCCACGTCACGCAGAACGTCGATGTGCGCGGCAAGTCCATCCTCGACCTTGGCAGCAACTGCGGCTTCTGGTCCTCCCACTACGCCGACGCGGGAGCTGCGCGAGTCTTGGGCATCGAGGGGCAAGAGCTCTTCGTCCACCAGGCCTCGCTCTACTGGCGCACGAACCAGTTCCTCCCGGAAGGTGCCTACCGATTCGAACACGCGGATCTCGACGCCCATCAGACCTGGGAGAAGGTCCAGGCCGAGGGTCCCTTTGACGTGACCCTTTGCGCGGGCATCCTCGAGCATGTTCCCAACTACCTCGCCGTCATCGAGCAGGCCGCCTCCGTTACCCAGGAGACCCTGATCATCGATACCGCGCTGGTGGACGGCGCCGAGAAGGTCCAGGGCTCAAGCGAAGGAGAGTTCAACTCGCTCCCAGGTACGAAGAGCCGTGTCGTCCCGGCTGCCGCCCTCCTGGAGGAGGCCCTTGCGACGTTCGGCTTTGGGGTCAACGACCAGGGGATGACCTCCTACGAGGATTCGAACGGTCGAACCCACATGGTGTTCATCGCCGAGAAGGTCGCGGCCCCGGTCAGCCCCCGCGAGTCGCACCTCGTGGGCGGTGGAGCCTGAGCCATGAACATCGCGGACACGATCCAGCGTCCCTTCTCCCAAGACGACCTCGGCCCCGTCCCCATGGGTTGGCGGGTCGGCCCCCCCGACTTCGTCGGTGTGGGTTGCGGCAAGGCGGGGAGCACCTGGTGGCACAGCCTCGTCGCCCAGCACCCCCAGGTTGTCCCCAACCGCGTAGGCCTCAAGGAGCTGCACTACTTCTCGCACTTCAGCTGGGAGAAGCCCGACAACGCCGCTATCGAACTCTACCGCTCGGCCTTCGCGCGCCCGCCCGGACACCTCTGCGGGGAATGGTCTGCGAGCTTCCTGTTCGCCCCGTTCGCCTTGGAGGGATTGGCCCAGGCGGCCCCCGACGCCAAGCTCGTCCTGACCGTTCGCAACCCCGTGGATCGGGTCGCGTCGCTCCTCAATCAGTTTCTGGTCTACCGCGCACGCCTCGTGGGCGCCGAGGGCGACGCCGCCACCGTGTTCCGGCGCTGGTCGCTCTTCCCCGAAGCCATGCACAAGGCGCGCATTGCGGACGGGATCACTCGGCTGTTCGACCTATTCCCACGGGAGAACATCCACATCGTCCAGTACGAGACGGCGAAGAAGCGCACCAAGAGCGAGCTTGTGCGCACGCTCGACTTCCTGGGACTCGACTCCACCTGGTCCCCGAACAACGCGAGCCGGCACGTTCACCGTCAGCCGTACGTCATCGAGAAGCCCAACGCCGACGAGCGCGCGCGCATTGCCGACTGGCTCCGCTGCGACGTGGAGCGCACGGCCCAGCTGCTGCCGGAGATCGACATCAACCTTTGGCCTGAGTTTGCCGGGGGCCTGCGGTCGAACGAAGCGGACGCCGGCAGCTTGATCGGCGCCAGTTAGCGGGAGCGGGAGAGGGCGAGGCTCTCTTCCAAGTCAAAAGTCCGGCATGCGGGTAGAATCGGAGGCTGTGGCACTCCGCAGTCCTTCCCCCCTTCCCTGGACCCGATGAAGCGCTTGATGATCCCCGCAATGCTCTTCGTTGCGAGCTTCTGCACGTGGTCCAGCATCGCTTCCGAACCGGCGGCAGGACTTTCTCCGTTCATCGGCAGAGACGTCGTGATGATCGTCGCGGACGACGTGGGTCTCGACCGTATCGCCGCCTACGAAGCCCACCCTGATCCGGGCCGCACGCCGAATATCGACCGACTCGCCTCCCATGGACTACGCTTCAACAACGCGTGGTCCAACCCCCTTTGCAGCCCCACGCGCGCCACCATCCTCACGGGTCGGTACAGCTTCCGAACCAAGATCGGTTGGTTCGTCAGCGACCAGAACGCGACGCCTACTCTCGATAGCCAAGAGACATTCATCCCCGAGGCCATCGCGTCGACGCACACCTCGTTCGCTTTCGGAAAGTGGCACCTAGCCGAGTCGGCGGATCTCCCTAGCCACCCGCTCGACAATGGCTTCCATCGATACGTTGGCGCGCACTCCAACCTGACCGGGCAGTCCTATTTCCGCTATCTCTGGCACGATGATCTGACGCCGTCTGTCGAGTATGACTACGTCACGACTCGCACGACGGACGCGGCCATTCATGTTCCAGCGAACACCCTTGGAGATCGTTTCCTGTACGTGGCCTACCACGCACCGCATACGCCCTTCGAGGCCCCGCCGGACCACCTTCACCACGTCGACCTCACTGGACTCGACCCCAACGACGTAGCCAACGCGCCGCAGTTTCAAAGGGCAATGATCGAGGCCATGGACACGGAGATAGGCCGTCTCATCGAGGCGTACTCCGATGCCATCTTCATTTTCGTGGGCGACAACGGAAGTACCGGCGTAGCTGTGGATGGTCCCTACGACATTCGCAAGGCCAAGGCGTCGCTCTACCAGGGCGGTATCCAAGTGCCCTTGATCGTCGCCGAGCTCGGAGCCTCCCCCACCGTGGTCACCCAGCGCGGATCGACCGACGTACTTGTCAATACGACCGACCTGTTCGCGACGGTCCTTGAGCTAGCGGGTCATTCAAGCCAGGCGGAGGACAGCGTGTCGATGGTGCCCTACCTACAGGGGAGGTCAGCCCCCCTGCGCCGCCACGTGTGGGCGGAGCGCTTCCGCAGCTTCGAAAATGGCAACTACCTCCGGCACGTTCGGGCCGTGCGCAACGAGCGCTACAAGCTGATCCGAGACGGTGTCCTCTTGGCCGAGATTGACGAGCTCTACGACCTGGCTGCGGATCCCCGGGAAGAGGTCAACCTGATCGAGAGCGGCGTTCCTGCGTCGCTGCTCTCCGTCTACCGAGAGCTCGACGCGGCTATGTACCAGTAGCGGCGTGGGTCCGCCTGATACTATGAGTTTCGGGCGATCGCGACGACCTTCCCCACGCTTCCCATTTGCTTCCAAGCGCCCGTCGCGAGAAGCTCTTGGATCAACCTGTACGGTCCAAGCGAAGTATCGGTCGCGTCGTCGAACATGACGATCGCGTCGCGTGTCAGCGACCAGGCCCACGCCTCGTAGTCCCTGCGAACGCCTTCGTAGCGATGATCACCGTCGATCCACAGAACGCCGATCGGCTCCTTCCATCCCGGTGCGACGACTTCGCTCGATAGGTTGATGAGGCGCACATTTGAGTAGGCGCCCGTGGCGAGCATCGCCTCAAAGAACGCGCGGCGATCCTCTGGACCGAACTGGCCGCCGAGGACTCCCTCGAACGGCTCATGGGGTTCCACGGCGTAGACCTTGTTGCCGTTGCCGTCGCGGGCGCCCATGGCAAGTGCCACCGTCGAACGGCCGCGGTAAGACCCGACCTCGAGGATGCACCCATTGACGCAGCCCTCAGCCACGGCGTACAGCAGCTTCGCCTCTTCCTCGGAGACCATCCCTTCGGTCGCGTCGAGCGCGTCTGCAAACGACATCCCGTGCTCGAGAGCACTCGCGCGAAGCTTAGCCTCGAGCTGAGAGACTTGATCGCCCATGGGAGCCATGGTGGCAGCGGCGGCTGCTTGCAGTGGTCCATTCAGGGGTCCATTCAGGG
>CAYQKK010000048.1:0-24573 GCA_964417955.1 uncultured Planctomycetaceae bacterium | reverse complement strand
GGTCCATTCAGGGGTCCATTCAGGGACCCGCTGAGAGGCCCGCTGGGGGGCGCAGGGAGTGGAGCAGTGGAGTGAGTCATGTGAGGATGGGGTTTTCCGAAGCGAGTGAGCCATTCTTTCCGTCGACAGGCCCAGGGAAGATCTTGAGTGATTTGCGGTCCACGGGCGTGTGACTAGGCCGCGAGGCGCGCCTGGGAGGCGCCGCGCTCAATCCCCAGCAGGGCTTGACCCGGGACGCTTAGGCGCTCGGCGAGAGCATGATCCGACAGGTCGTCGATCTCTAGCCAGGCGCCGTCGATGGGAACCTGCACGGGCCCCTTCTCGCGGGCGATCAACGCCTGCAGCAGGTCCGTTGTGTAGAGCTGATCAGCTAGACGCGGGCAGCCGTCGAGACGCTCGCCGGTGGCCGCAAGGGCGTAGGCTGAGCCGACGATGGTCTCGAGGGCGACAATGCCCTCGCCCCGAAACCCCACTAGGCCCACGAACTGCCCCTCGATCTCTTCGATCGACTGCGGGACTTGCCCGATCTCGACGATCCGATCGCCGGACAAGCGCAGCGTCTCAGCGTCCTCCAGCGGATCCCCAAAGCGAGCCTCCCAGTAGCTCTGCCAGTCGTGGTCAATCGCGCACGACACCTGGGCCGTTGACTCCATCACGCTTCTCAGCACGTGGGGCTCGTAGACAATGTCCGAGTACGCGAGTACGAAACCGTCTCCAAAGTAGCCGCGGGCCGTCATCAGCGACGCGACCATGTTCGTCTCGGCAAAGCGCTCGTTGTGCACCCGAATCACCCCGGGAAGCTCGACCTTGTCCGCCTCGTAGCCCGTGACCACGACGATGCGCTGTGCGCCAGCTGCCCGAGCGGCCTCCACCTGCCACTCCAAGAGCGAACGCCCGTGAAGCGGGACCATTCCCTTGGGCAAGTCGTTGGTGAGAGGCTGCAGACGGGTGCCGCGGCCTGCGGCCAGAATGATGACGGTGTCGAGCATGGGGTCAAACGGTGAGGAGAGGTTCGAAGAGCCAGCGTGTCAGGGAGGGGTCGCAGCCATCGCGCTCGGGATGAAACTGGGCGGCGCGCAGCGGCCCCGACGCGTGGTCCACAAGCTCCACCGTCCCGTCCGGCGTCATCCCGGTCACGCGGAGCTCGGGAAGCGTTCCCGAAACGCGCTGACGGTGAAAGCTGTTCACGACGGGCCGCGCCGGAAGACCCGCGCCCGATCCGACGGCCACCGCAAGGTCGTTCTCTAGTTCCAAAGCGTGCTCGCAGGCCACGTGCGCCTCGGTGGAGGTCACGGGCTCGAGCTGGCCGCCGAGATACGAGTGAATCGTGTGCAGCCCCCGACAAACGCCGACCGTCGGGATCGAGTGCTCCAGCGCCCACGTCAAGAGCTGCGACTCGGTTCGGTCCCGCGCTACGTCGGCCCCAAGGCTCTCGCCTCCGGTCAGAAGCAGCCCTTGGGCCCCTAGTTCCCGCGCCCAGCCAACCGGGTCGCTTGCCGAGCTGGGAATCAGGATCGGGCAGATTCCCGTGGACTCAAAGAAGCGGGTCCAGTCCCGTGCGAGCGCGTCGCGCGGCTCATCGTAGGACTGCGCGTCGGAGCGACGCAGGGTGACCGCTACGCGCGTCCAGCTAGGTCCCTGATTTGCGTCGGAGCTAGGCACGCGCAAGCACTCCTTCAGAACCGTCGATCAGCGCAATCCGCGCGTCCGCGATGGACTCGAATCTCGCCTCGCCGCAGCCAATGGCACCGGGGATGCCAAACTCGAAGCAGCGAATCGCCATGTGCGATGCGACGCCTCCGAACTGAGTCACGAGCCCTGCGATCTCCTGGGAGAAGATCCAGTCGTACCCGGGGTCAGCGGCCCGGATCGCGACGATCTTGCCGCGCAGCGGCTGGTCGCCCGGCGCGTCGTTGGGGCCGAGGACGACGACCTCAGCGCGGACGCGACCCGTCGTGATGAAGTTGGGCCGAGAGTCCAGCACCGCGACGCGCTCGAGATCACTCGGCCTGGCGATGACGCTAGGCAGCTCCATCAGGTCGAAGACCGAGCGCTCTTGGCGCTTCTCACGCGCGCGATCGCGCAGATACGCGGCGGCCTTGGCCGGCGACGCGTTCTCTGGGTTGCGGAAGCGCACCAGCGTGGGGAGCGTCAGGCACTGGAGTTCTTGGCGCGAGAGATCGAGGGCTTCGCCTGCGGACGCGAGGCACTCGAGCGCCCGGCTCAAGGTGCGCGTGAACCGGAACTTCCCCGCTTCGCGCGCGACGGTCGCGGCCTCGGCGAAAGCAAAGAGCGTGGGCGCAGTGAAGCTCAGCCCGGCGCCCTCGAGCGCTTCGTTGATGGACGCTTCGAGATCCGCGCCGATAGAGACGCGGCCCTCGGCCCCGGAAGCGCGTCCTCCCTTGCCAGTTGTGGACTCACTCTGGGTCCAGACGTGCTTAGGCAGCTGGTCGTAGCGCGGCGCCGTCAGGTCGTAGGTGCTCATCCGAAGATGCCCGAACTCTCGCAGGAACGCGTCCACTTCCAGCGAGCCAGACTGCACTGCCCCCAACGCATCGCCGAGACGAGTCGCGACCGTCTCGAATCCAGCAAAGAGCTCGGCCGCGAAGCCAGAAGGCACGACGCCCGCGGTCTCAAGCGAATCGACGAGTCCTTTGGCGACGAACCCAAGGCGCGCGAGGCGCGCGAAGGGCGTCGTTCCAAAGTCTTTGAGATGGCCAAGGTGGAGCCATGCCGCTTGGAACGCCTCGTGGAATCGATCGCTCTCTCCGTAGGACGCGTGAACCGATTCCGTCAGGGACTCGAGCGTGCTAAGCCGCGCGTCGTCTTCAGCAATCCAGCGCCCGTGTCCAGTGACGAGCGCGTTGGTCAGCGCCAAGTAGGCGCCTGCGACCTCGTTGACCTCGTCAGGTTCGAGCGTGCCGAGCGCGCTGAGCTTCTCCTTCGTTTGCAGGTCAAAGGCCGTGCAGGCCACCTCAAACTCGACCTTGTCGTGGAGCTCGGGGCGGCTCTGGAGCTTGGAGGTCCAGGCGTCGACGAGCTTCTCGCGCAAAGCAGGGGCCAGCCCCCTCGGCGTGAACGAATTGAACGAAGCCCGGACGTCCACGTAGGCCTTGCGCGCCACCGAGACGATGAGAGGGGCGCTCGAAAGCTCGAAATAGCCCTGGGAAGCGCGCGCGCGGTGCCAAACCTCGTCGGTCAGTAGCGTGCGGTAGAGCGAGTACGCGAGGGTACTGGGTCGTTCCCCCAGCATCTCGGCCGGGTTCCAATCCGCCATGTCAGACAGAACGGTGTGCTCTCCGACCTGGGGCGGCGCCGGGGCTTGAAGCCGCTCGAAGCGCGCCATGGTCTCCGTCAGAAGGAGGCCCGCGCTCTCCTCAAGCGAGTGCAGCACCTCGCTGACGTGCAGCCTGCGACACTGCAAGACAACCCACTGTCCCGCCTGATCCTGTGCAAACTCCAGGTCGAGGGGAACCGCGAAGAGCCCTTCAAGCTCGGCCACAAGGGCCGCAAGCCCGGACCACTCTCCCAGTCGGTCCTCGTCAAGGAAGCGGCTGAGGTAGAGCGTCTTGCCACCTGCACCACCGGTCACGGTGTCCGTCTTGCCGGTCTCGTCGTCGTAGTTCACCACGTAGTACGGCGAGTCCGAGGAACGATGGCGCGTGAACACCACGCCGCTCATGCGAACCCCGGACAGCATCGGCTGAACGAGGATCTGCTGGTGGTCGGGTGCGTCGAGGCCCTGGGCTGCGTAGTCGTCGCGCACTTCGCGCAGCGCAGCCCCCAAGGACTCAAGCTCGAGCGGTACGTCGAGCACGCTCGTGAACTGACCTGCGTTCGAGCTATCGTTCGTGTCCTCGTCAGGGCAGGAGCTACGCACGATCACGCGGCCGGACGTGGACGCCGAAGCGAGGCTCGTGCGCATCTCTTCCAGATGGAGCGACCCATTGCCCCGCCACGCGTCGAAGCTCAGGGTGACCTGGGGCAGAACCACTCCGTGTCGAAGGCGCCCGCGCAGGCTCGCGAGGGTGTGGGCCTTCGTGCCGAGGGTAGGGCCCCGGGTGGAGAGGTACTGAACGAGGCGCGTCAGGCTTTCCTCTGGGGTCTCCCGGCCGGGATGCAGCGTGATGTCCGGCGAAGTTGGGCGCTCGTAGGGCAGGTCGAGGCCCACGATCTGGGGCTCGTCGAGCTGCAGCGCCTTGGCGTAGATCCCTTTGACGTCCGCACCGATGGCGGCCTCCAAGGACTGATCGAGAAACACCTCCACCATCTCCGGGAACTTCTTCCGGAGGAAGCGCCGAACGCGCGCCGAGCCCGCGATGTTTGCCATCACCACGTCGTAGCCGGCGCGCACTAGCGTGTACGCACCAAAGGCCATGCGGCGCGTCGCGTCCTCTCGCTCTTCGACGCCGTAACCAAGGCCGCCCTCAAAGAAGCTGCGGGCTCTGTCACCATCGACTAGCGAGGCGGGGCGCGCGCCTCGCCTCTGAAGCTCCGCCACGAGCAGCCTTCCGAGCGTCGTCTTGCCCGACCCGCTGATCCCTGTCAGCAGGATCAGCCTGCCCTCCAGCGCAGAGGGCGAAGCGGCTGGGGCCGGAGTGAGGAGAGCGTCCATGGCTCTCCTGTCGGCGAAATCAGGGTTTTCCTTGAGTGGCTTAGCCTTAGGGGCAGGGGGTTTCTTCTAGGCCGCTGGCAGGAGCTGGCTCCACCGCCGGCGTGCTCCAGTAGCGGCCGTAGTCCGCCAGCACGTCCCGTTCTCGGCAGAACGCATTGTAGGTGGCGTCGAGGCCACGCTCGCGCAGCCGACGGTGCTGGCGCCCATTCAGGGGGAACGCCACCGGCACCGTCTCTTGGAAACGGGGGTCGAGCGCCCGCATGCCAGCCTGTACGGGCTTGGTCATCTCGTAGGCGTTGATTCGCGGGCCTCGACAAAGCGCCGCGTGGTCGAGCAGAGCCCGCTGGAGACTGAGTTCGACCGAGGCGTACTCGTCACGCCCCGCCAGGTTGGTCCGGCACTGGGGATCCTCCTGCAGATCGTAGAGTTCGGTCTCCTGAACGAAGCTGTAGTACGCGAGGCGATACCGCCCGTTCTGAGCGACCTTCATCAGGTCGGTGTACTCAGCGAAGTGCACGGTCCGCGCGTGCTCGGGCTCGCCCTGGGCCAAGTCGATCAGAGAGCGCGAGTGGCCGAAGCCGCCGCGATCCCCGGCGATCTCCAGGAGCGTCGCGCCGATGTCGATGTTGCCTGCGAGCGCGTCGGTCATCATCGCCTGCCCAACGTCAGGGTGACCGGCGAGGATCAGCGGTATCTGCAGGCTTCCCGGCGTGGCGAACGGCCCCTTTTTGTCGAGCCCCTGATCGCCCAGCTCATCCCCATGGTCCGCGGTGAACAGAAACGTGGTGTTCTCCAGCGTGCCCGCTGCTTCTAGCGATCGAATCACCCGGGCGATCTGGCGATCGATCTGCGCGATCATCTCGCCATAGGCCCTGCGTACCTTGGCAAGGTCGCCAGCGGAACGGGGAATCTGGCGCCACGCCGCTCGAACTTCCCGGATGGAGCCCGATGGTTCCGCGTCCGGATCAACCGGCGCGGGCAACCGCCCCTCATCGACCAGGTCCGTCATGCCATCGACAGGATCGAAGGGAGAGTGCGGCCCTTGGAAGGAGACCCACGCCAGCTTCGGTCGCTCGTCTGGCGTCTCAAGGAAGTCGATGGCGCGGCTCGCGATCCAGTGTTCGTAGTGCAGTTCTTCCGGCAAGTGGCTCCGATTCTTCGACCAGTGGAAGCAGCCCATCGCGTCCGGATGGGTCTCCCTCAGCCACTGAAGATAACCCTCGTTCTCCCCTTGCCGGTTCTCTTCGAAGAGCGCCGCCACCTCGAATCCCTTGGGGTCGCCCGCTGGCACGTGGTGCATCTTCCCGAAGCAGCCCGTGTGGTACCCCGCGGCCCGCATGCGCTCGGCAACCGTCTCCAGTCCGTCACGCCACGGGAGGTCGTTGGTCCACGCCCCGTGGTCCGAAACGAAGCGCCCGGTCATCATGGTGGCCCGAGCAGGCCCACAGATCGTCGCCTGGGTGATCGCCCGGGTGAAGGTCGTCCCCTGGGACGCTAACCAGTCAACGGCTGGCGTCTCGATGGCGTCGCAGCCATAGGCGCGCAGGTAGTCGGCGCGGAGCTGATCGCAAAGGAAGACAACGACGTTGCGACGGCTCATGACGGACGTTCTTGGGCGGAAGGGGCGCGAAGGTCGGCCCGCAGTCCGCGGGCAGCCCCCGGTTGCATCGACGAATCCCCGGTGCGTCTTGCGGGAATTCCCGCTGAATCGGGCGGCACCGCGCACAGGCCTTCAACCCATCACCACCGAAGGCGGAGCGTCCTTAGCACGTGCTCTTGGAGCGCAGCGGGAACGCCAAGGTCCCTCGCCAGCGGTTCCCAGCACGCGAAGGCATCGCAGACCTCTTCCAGAATGTGCTTGTCCCGGGACCTAGGGAGGTCGGCGTACTCAGCAAGCGCCTTCAGATCCGCTCGATCGAACCCGTTCGTCTTACCGTTCAGGCTGAGCTGGTGGTGGCGCGTAAAGTCGCTGCCCTCGGAGTGACACAGGTCGTACGCAGGCGACAGGCTCCACTGGCCGCGACGGTCCATCATGAAGGCGAAGTTCTTCACGTGGTCATCTTGGTTGCATCCCACGAGGTTGAACACGACGCGACGAAACTGCTGTTCACGCTCGGGCTGCGGGATGCCAAGGCGCTTCATCGCGAGGAAGAGCTGTTCGTAGGAGTGGTGGCCGCTCTCGTAGTAGTCGAGGTGGGCCGCCGCCCCGAAGGACTGCATGAAGCGCTTGCCGCCGTCCGCGTCGCGGTCGAAGCGCCGCGTCATGAAGTGACGTCGGCCGTTCTCCTCCAGCAGGGCACATTCGGCCATCTCGACGCCGCATCGGCGCGCGATCTCTGAGTAGGAGTACTCGAGGACGCCATAGCCCGCCGGATCGGCGACGCCCCAGTCGCCGTTGAATTCGACGCCGTCGAACTTGATGAGCCAATGCTCGAAGCCTGGGTCGAGGCCAACCTGCCCCGAGCGAACCTCCTTCGTGTTCGGATCGAACGCGATGACGGCTTTCGCACGCGCGCCCCCGGCAGAGGCCCCAACGCGCAGGATATCGAGCAGCGCCTCTTCTCCCCCGTCGCGCGTCAGGTTCGTGTCGAGGGCTTCCTTGCGCGCGAACGCAAGGGACGCGAGCTCGACGAGCTCGGCCACTTCGAGCGCCTTGCCGGGGTGGTCCTCAAGGCCGGTGGACGGCTCAAACTCCAGCGCCCCCATCCCGCGCGTTCCAGTGGCGCAGAGGCGATCCACCGCGTTGAAATCCCGCGCGTCGCGGCCTGTTCGCGCAAGCCAAACGTCGATGAGGCTGTTGCCGTAGCGGTCGGGCAGACTGTCCGCAAGGAGTCCGGGAAGGCCGTGGAAAGAGCGCGTCGGAAGCCCCGTGAACTGGTAGAGACGATGGGCTTGGACGGGCATCGTCAGCGGTGCGAGCTCGATCCCCGCGCCCGCAAACTCCGGATCGAACTCGAAGCGTGCGAAGCGCTCGTCCCGGTCCATGGACACGTAGCCCACCGCGGTCCCCCACAGCTTGACGGTGGCCGTCGTCACGGCTGCTCGTCTCCCCAGCGGAATGCGGCGCCCGGATCGCCATGGCCCCGCGCGTTCCGGGGCAGCTTGCCCCCGAGGGCCTCCTCCATCGGCGAGGAGTACTCTTCCGGTAGAAGCCCATCGATCGAAGCCGTCATTCCCAGCGCCTTCAGCAGCTTGATCCAGGATCCGAGCTGGCTGTCGCTACCGTCCTCGATCCTGCGGACCGTAGCCACCCCGAGCCCGGAAGCGTCAGCGAGGGCATCCTGGGTGAGCCCTTGTCGCTTGCGCACCCGCTGGAGGCGCTCACCCAGCTCCACGAGAATGGCCGATTGGGGGGATTCGGGCTGCACCTTCATGCCCTCATTATCGATCACTTTTAGCCATTTCTCGACCAAAATCACTCACATTCGATAGCTTTTGGCAGCGACCTGGCGGACGCAAGCCAAGGGTCCAGAACGATCACAGGCGATCACAAGTGATCACTATCTACCAAAGATCTCCCCAAAGCGATCACCTATGATCGCCGGCGTCGAGCAGCCGCCCCACCCGCTCAATCGCCGCGAGCACCGACTCGATGGGCTCAGCGGCGTAGCAGAGGCGCATGAACCCGGGCTCTGCGATGCGGCAGGCCGAGCCTGGCGTGATATTGACGTTGGCTTCGTCGAGGATCCGCTGCCACAGCGCGTGCTCAGCCTCCCACGTCGGGTGATCCAAGAAGCGGCGCATGTCGCAGAGGACAAAGATGCCAGCCCCTGCGGCGATGACCGGGATCCCAGCCGCGTCCAGCGCATCGGTGACGCGCGCATAGGTCAACCCAAGGGCGTCGCGCAGCTCGCCGCAATAGCCGTCCACCCAAGCTTCGTCCGAGATCATCTGCCCTAGGATCCACTGGGTGTGGCCCGAGACCGCACCCCAGTAGCTGAGCCCGTTGACCGCCGCCAAGAGCGCCTCGTTCTCACTGACGAGCACGCCGCAGCGCAGCCCACTCGCGCCGAAGTCCTTGCTGAACGCCCACACGATGTGCACATACTCCCCGAGGCTCGGGCGCACCGCCGCGACGCTCGTGAAGGGCGTCTCGCCGAAAACAGACAGCGCGTAGATCTCGTCGAAGACGACGTGGATCTTCTGGGCCTCCGCCCAGCGGACGACCGTCTCGATCTGCGCTCGCGTCGCCACGCAGCCGCGCGGGTTGTCGGGGTTGGTGAAGAGCAGCGCCTTGACTGGGTGCTCGGATCCCGCGAGTGCTTCGTCAAGGCGCTCCACGGTCAGTCCAAACCCCTCGCCGCTTCTACCGTGAACCGGCACCACGTGCAGCCCGTTGCGCGTCTCTAGGTCCGTCCAGAACCCCGCGTAGCTGGGCGTTGGAACGAGCACCGCATCGCCTGGATCGCAGATCCCGTAGAACAGATGTTCGAGCACCGTGCCAGCACCGGCCAACACGGCGATCTCCTCAGCCGCAAAGCGCCGCCCAAGAAACGCTCGCTCCATAAAGGCAGCCAGCTCTTCGCGGAACGACTCCGCCCCCACCATCGCGTCGTAGCCAAGCACCCGCGTAGGCGCCGTGGGCGCCGCATCCAGCCGCGCGAGCACGCGCTCCTTCAGGAGGCTGTTCTCCGCGATGCAGAGGGGCACGTAGTCAAAGGGCCGCCCCACCTCCTTGGCGACCTCCCCTACTCGACCAAAGTGCTCGACGATGTAGTCCGCCATGGGCGACTCGGCGGCGAGCTTCGCGCCCCGGCGGGAGAGAGTGGTTGGGGAAGGCTGGTTCATCGTGAAAGGAGGCCCTCAGTCGGCCTTGGGCGCGAACTCACCGAGCCAGCCGCCGGGTTCAGACCCACCAACGATTTTGCCCTCGCGGATCACGAGGCTGCAGCCATGCTCTTCTTCCCACGGCGGGTAGAAGTCCAGGCGGAAGAGCTCGTGGGAGCCGCACGGGATGGAGTCGTGCACGTAGATCGTCGCCTTGCCCGCCTTGAGGAACGCTTGGTCTGGCCCGTGGATGTCGAAGTAGTCTTCGTTGCTCTGGGACTCAGGGGCGCCATAGTCGGTCGCATCGAAGCAGATCTTGCAGTGCTGCCACAGGAGCTCCCCGGCGCGGCCATGGTCCGCCGGGCTCAACCCCTGGAGCGCGCGAACGATGGCTGCCGTGGCTTCCCCAAACGTATGGCTGTCCTCATCCTCGTCTTCCTCGCAGGTGAACAGGATCGGATCGGGCAAGAACGCGGACTGAAGCGCCACGACTCGCGCGCCGTAGTCGCCCTTCACCATGATGTCATCGAGGGCCTCAGCGTTGATCTCTCCGGGGGCCAGCTCGCGGAGGTCGAGGGTCTGGGGTTCCTCAAGAACTAGCTCGCCATCGACGAGCTCCGCTCTGCCCGGAGCCTGCCCAAGAACCTCCCGATAGCGCAGCGCGATGGCCTCGCTCCGACCTGGGTCCATCTCATCGAAGATCGACCAGAGCCCCTTCGCCTGTTCGTCGATTAGGGCCCCGGAGACGACGTCCACCTTCCACCGAATGCTGCGCAGCATCGCGCGCCCAAGGGCCTCGTACGTCTTGCGCTGCCTCCAGTCAAACTCCAGGGTGAAGCGCGCGAACACCCACTCCTCTTGACCCTCGGGCAGGTAGAGCCAAACGAGCTGCCCGACTTCGGGCCTAAAACTGGTGGACGCCAGCTTGACCAGAGCGAGGCGCGAACGGGGAGTCAGCACATCCTCGATGAAGGCGTCTTCCGCGACCGGGACCACGCGGTCTTCCTGCTCTAGATACTGCGCCCAAAGCGCTCCCAAGACCGGCTCGCTCGGACTGTCCGCCGGGAACTCGATGCGCTCCTCGGCCACGCGGCCCACAAAGAAGTTCACTTCCGCGAACGAGTCCTCCCCCGGCTCGCGATCCATGCGCTCCATGCGTATGAGCTGCCCCATCCACAGGACCTTCTCGAAGATCCCAGGGGCATCAATAGAGAAGATGGGCGTGTCGATGGTCGGCATTGCGCTTCGGCGGCCGAGGAGGCCATCAGGTCGTCGACCTCGCCGCTAGACCTGAGAGACGCCTTCGGTGCAGCCCGCGAAGCTCTTCGCGTCCACGCCGAGGCGACGCAGCATCGTCAGGTAGAGGTCACCGAGGGGACGGTCTTCCCGGATGAAGTCTTGCTGCCACGGCTCCTTGCCGCCGCTCCACGAACCGCCGAACATGTCGCTGCCGGCAAAGTTCAGGTACTGGCCGTGGCGGAAGCCCATGCTCTTCCCGCCCGCCAGCACCAACGGGTAGTTGCGCGAGAGATGGAACGCGCTGGAGGCCGAGCCGAAGAGGAGGAGCGTGTGGTCGAGCATGTTGCCCTCGCCCCCGGGCTCGGGGGTTTCCTTCAGCCGCGCAACAAGGCGTCGGAAATGCTCCGCCAAAAACGCGCAGTAGAGGCCGAAGTTCTTCCACCCACCGGGATTCTTGGTCTCGTGGGAAAGCTCGTGGGCCAGGGGAAAGCCGATCGAGCGGGCCAGGTGATCGCTGTGCCCGATGCCGTTCTCCCGTCCGATCTGATAGGTCGCCGTCCGCGTGGAATCCGTGCGGAAGGCCAGATAGATCAGGTCGAACATCGCCTTCAAGTAGTTCTCTGGATCGTCGGGCGTCGCGTCGAGGTGCAGGCCGCCCGCTTCGACCGTAGGCAGCGGGATATCCCGCCAGCGCTTCGCCTTCTCGACCTTGAGTTCGGTCTCGCGCACCGAGTGGAGGTACTCGTCCAAGGCCTCTTGGTCGCCAGCCGGAAGCGTGCGGCGCAGCGACTTCGCATCGTCGAGCAGCTCGTCGAGTGCGCTCTGGCTGATGGCAAGCCGTCCAGCTGCGCGGGCGCCGCTCGTCACGAACAGCGAGTCGAAGATCTTCTTGGGCCGGTACTGCGCCGGGACCGCGCGACCGTTCCGATCAAAGGAAAGCGTGTGCGCGCCGCGGGGCGTGCCCGTGCCACCGTCCGTCGACATGACGAGGGACGCGTGTCGAGTCTGATCCCCCACCGCGGCCGCGAAGCTCTGGTCGAGGGAGATCGAGTTCTGGTACTCGCCGGTGCCGCCGGTCAATCCGCCCGTCAGGAACTGATCGGCGTTGGAGTGCCCGTGCACCGCGCGCACCGTGGGGTGCGACATCCCAGAGACGATCGTCAGGTCCTTGCGCAGGGACTCCAGGGGAGTGAGGCACTTCGTGAGCTGGAAGTCCTTCCTGCCGCCGTGGGGAAACCAGGACCAGTCCTTGTGCGCAGGGTCTTCCGCGAGCGGCATCGGTACGCCGTCAGGGAAGTAGACGGCGGCGAAACGCTTGCGCTTCGTCGGTTCATCGCCCCGCGACAGGGGGAAGGCGCCCGCGACCGATTCGAACCACGGCAAGGCCAGCGCGACGGCGGAACCGCGCAGGAACCTGCGTCGATCAAGGCTCTTGAGCTGGATGTGGCGGTGGGTCATGGGACGGCGTAGAGATCGAGCGGACAGGAGAGCGGCTACCTGGAGAGCAGCAGATCACTCGTGGCGATCAGCGTTACCATCGTAGCGAGTCCGTCGCCGCGCTTTCGCACCTCGGCCGTGATCCCGTCGATGGCTGCCCGATCTTCGAAGGAAAGCGGCCGCCCAAGGGCAAACGCGGACATCTTGTGTACCAGCGCGCGAACAAACTGGTCCTGGCGGTTCTCAATCAGGAACCGCTTGAGTCCGTCCATCCCGTCCAACGGCTGGCCGTTGAAGAGCGTGCTGTTCGAATCCACAGGCTTGCCCTGCACTTCCGTGCGCCAGCTTCCGAGGGCGTCGAAGTTCTCAAACGCGAGGCCCCATGGGTCGATCTTCGCGTGACACGAAATGCAGGCTGGGTCGTTGCGGTGATCCTCGATCCGCTCCTTCAGGGTCATCTTGGCGATCTCGGGATCGGCCAGGTCGATTTCGGGCACGGCGGGCGGCGGCGGTGGCGGCGGGTCGTTCAAGATGCGCTCGAGCATCCAAACGCCGCGCTTGAGCGGATGGGAATCGGTACCGTCCGAGTTCATGGCCAAGAGCCCTGCCTGGGCCAAGAGTCCGCCGCGCGCGGGCTGATCGCCGACGGGCACACGACGGAAGTGGTTGCCGGTCACCCCTTCGATTCCGTAGTGCTTCGCAAGGCGCTCGTCCGCCATCGTGAAGTCCGCGTGCAAGAACTCCAGAACGCTGAGGTCGCCGCGCAGTAGCTCTTGGAAGAACGCCACGGGCTCCTTCTCCATGGACTCCTTCAGCGCACGGTCGAAGGACGGGTACGCCTTCTCATCGATTTGCAGGTAGTCGAGCAGCGACATACCGAGCCACTGCCGGACGAAGTGCCTAGCGAATCGGTCCGCACGTTCGTCGGACAGCATGCGCTGCACATGGGCGGTGAGCACCTCAGGGTCCGTGAGTCCGCCGTTCGCGCTAACGCTCAGCAGCTCGTCGTCCGGCGCGCTGCACCAGAGAAACATCGAGAGGCGCGTGGCGAGCACTGCTTCGGGAGACGCGACCTCATCGCCTGCGGGGAGCCCCACGTAGAGGAAATGCGGGGACGTCAATGCCGACGCGAGCACTTCGACCATCGCCCCTTGGAAGTCCTCGGCGTCAGGCTGTAGCGCGTCGAAGAGTGCGAGTTTCTTGTCCACCTCCGCGGACGTCGGCGTGCGTCGCCAAGCGCGTGGCAGAAAGTCCTGCAGCACCGCTCGGGCGTAGTCTCTGTCGGTCGTGTCGCTCGCCCTGTCAGGAAAGATGCGCCGGTGCGAAGCCGTGGGCCAGTCTTCGAAGATCGGCGCGGCCACTTGGACGTGGTGCACGCGGATGGCGCCGCTTGAGCGCCCGCCGTTGAAGAGCTTGATGTACTCGGAAGGGCTGGGGATCCCCCCCATCTCACCCGTCTTGCGCACCCAGTTGCGCGGGTTGAGCTCGGGGATCGGCAGGCTGAATTCGTAGACGGCGGGCGCACCAGGCGGCGCCTCCACAAGCTGCTCCACGTCGCTGGCACGAACGCTCGCGCGGGAGTCGTTGCTGGCCTGCCAGCCAAAGTGCATCTGCAAACTAGGTGCGGGGCCGTCGCCCGCGTCGGCCCGTGAAGCGAGGACCCGCACCCGGAGCGCACCTTCCTCCGGCAATCTTTCGCCAAGCTCCACCACGAGGCCTTGCCCGCGCGGAATGATCGCCACCCCGTCGAAGGCGGACGCTCCCTCATCCGTTGCGGGGGCGAGCGGCTCGGGGCTCTCGAAGGTCGGAGCCCACGCGAACCTCGCCGCTGTGTACCACCACGACTGTTTCGCCAGGCGACCGGTGACGAGGCTCTCAAAGTGCGCGCCACCGGGTCGCTGGGCGATACGCCCGCGGAGCTTCTTGAGCTCTTCTTCAAGCTTGGTCGGATCCTCCGCGTGCTTCTCGCGGATGCCCTTCACCTGGGCATTCTGCTTGGCAAAGGCGCGCGCCGCAGCGGCCTCCATGGACACGTCCCAGTAGAGCGGCTTGGGCCGCTCGCCGCTCACGGTCGCAGCGTCGAGCGCCTTGCGATTCGATTCGAAGTAAGCGCGCAGCTGCATCGGAGTGAGATGCAGAAGCTCCGAGCTGTTCTGGAAGCCGTCCTCGGAGCTGGGATCCGGGGGCAGGTCGTCTGCGAAGCTGAACGGCAGGCCCAGGAGATCCTGGAGGGCATACTCGTACTCGTAGCGCGTCATGCGACGGAACGACGAGTGATGCCCTTCACTCTGTCTCGCAAACGACGCGGTCTGCACCTCGGTGGAGAGCCACTCGATCACCTTGCCGCGGTCGGCGGCGGAAAGATCGTTCTCCCCTTCCGGCGGCATCTCGCCGTTGCTGAGCACGGACTGAACGTCAAGCCACCAGTCCACGTCCTCCCCGTGAACTAGGTCGGGATCCATCTCGTCGAGGCGGACGCCCCCCTTCTCTTTCTCGGGGCCGTGGCATTGGAAGCAGGCGCGCTTCAGGATCGGCTCGATCTCTGCGCGGAAGGTCGCGAGGTCCGGCTCTGGTGCCGCCCCTTCTTCGGGCTCAAAGCGGGGCGCCAGGTAGCGCGAACCCAGCGCGCCACGCGCCTTCAGCTCGTCGTAGTCCGGAGAGTCCCCGCCTTGGTCCTGACCCTCGTCCCCGTCCTCCACTGGCGCTGCTGCCTCCACTGGCGCTGCTGCGGCATCCGCGATCGACTGAGGGCTCGCGAAGTGCGGCACGAGAAGGACTAGGGCCGCGGCAATCAGAGAGAGTCGAAGGTGGGAGACGTTGATCATGGGTGCTCTGGTTGCAACGACAGCCTAACCGCCGGGGCACCTCGCTGCTGGACGCCGCCGTGTCATCGGCGTTTGCGGAGTGATTCGAGCACTCACCCGACCACGGCAGCCAACGCAATGGCCGTCGAGGTGTGACCCTGTGGCCCATCCCGAGCTAACAGAGGGCCTGAACCTTCCCGACGCCCCCGAATCCCATGCTCGCACCGCTCCTCGCACTCGCCCTGGCCGCCCCTTCCCCGGCGCTGGCCTCCGCAGCCTTCGCCGCCGTGGGCCCAGTGCCTCAGAGTGGAATCTGCGGCTATGGAAACCATGACTCGGTGCCACCTGGCGGCGGAAGTAGCAAGGAGGTCACCGGAGTTCCCGGTGGAGCAACCCGGCCCAGGCCTGTCGTGGGCGGTGCGTCCCCGGGCTCCAAGCCGCCGGGCAACGGCCCCATGGGGCCCCACCCCCTCACGGGCCCGCCCAGCGCCGGTCCAGCCCCCGCAGCGGCTCCCCTCGGCCCCATCGTGGGACCGCCGCTCACGTCCTACGATCGTCTGAACTGGGAGATGTGGTGGCGCGTCCAGCAAGATCGATTCCTCGACGTGCGCGAGCGCGTGCGCAGGCGTCACGTCATGGGCGCGGTGGGTCTGTCGGCCATCGCTCGCCAGGACCTACCCCCGTCGGGCCACCAGATCGAGACCGAGGTCGTGCCTGCGCTCGTCGAGACCCTCAACGAAGCGAGGAGCGACAAGCTCATCCTGTCCAGCCTCGTGGCCCTCGCCCGCATCGGTACGGTTGCCTCCGTCGGCACCGCCGGCGTTTCGATAGCGGCCCGCGAAGCCGCCATCGTCCAGCACCTCAAGGCGCGCTCGCAGGACGTCTCTGAGACCGCAGCGCTGGCCCTTGGAATCCTCGGATCCCCCGGCGCGTATGCGGGGCTCGCCGACCTCTTGGGCGATACCGACAAGGGCGCGAAGCTCGTCAGGCGCGGCAGGGTTCCCGAGCGGACACGCAGCTTCGCCGCCTACGGCCTGGGGCTCATGGGACACGCACCCTCTACGGAGATCGCCCTGCGCCAGCGTATTGCGCTCACGCTGCTGGACCTCCTGGCGCCTGCTCCGGGGAAGATGGTCGCCGCGCAGACCGACGTCCAAGCAGCGATGACCCTCGCCCTCGGCCAATGCAGGCTGCCGGCCCGCCCGACGATGCCCCCGGCCGACCTGGCTCGTCACCCCTTGGCTGAGGCCGTGATGTCCTCCAGCGGAATGGCGCGCTTCCTGACCGAGCGATTGGGCCCACGCAAGGGAGCCAGGGAGGCGTCCACCCGCTCGGCCACCGAGCGCGCGTACTGCCTGACCGCCCTAGCCACCCACGCGTCGAGCACGGAAGGAAGGCTGCGCGAGGACGTCCTCGACCTGCTTCGCCGTGAGGCGATGAACCGCCGCCGTAGCACCGAGGTGCGGAGCGCCGCCGTGCTCGCGATCGGTGAGCTCGCTTCCTCGGCGGGATCCATCGCGGATCGCCAGGCGCTGAGCTTCCTCGGCAAGCTCATGACGTTCGGCCAGCCCTTGGAGTGTCGCCTCGGATCACTGGCTCTCGCCCAGGCCTCAGCCTCGGCGGGACCGGGGGACGATCCCTTTGAGGCCGCCGGCCCGGCGGCCCGTGAACTCCACAAGATGTACCTGCGCGGCGGCTCCCAGGAGCGGCCGTGGGGCGCCCTTGCCGCTGGCGTTCAGGCCTATCACCTGAACAAGGCGACGGGCGGTGGCATCGCTTCGCCGCTTTCGGCGAGAGCCGTCCAACAGCGCGCCGATCTTTTGAGGGTGCTCTCCAAGCAGCGCAGCGCCGCGAGCATCGGCGCGTTTGGTCTCGGCGTCGCACTGACCCACGCCCACGCCTCTGATGTGGAGCGCGCCGAGGCGGGCAAGATCTTGAGCGCCGCCTACGGCCGCACCCACGAGCCCATGGCCCGGGGACACCTTGCGATTGGACTCGGGCTCCTCGAGCACAGGCCGGCCGCTGACGCGATTCTCAAGGATCTGGGGCAGTCCCTCGCGAACCCCGCCTTCGTGTGGCACGCCGCCGTGGCTCTCGGGCTCATGGGCGACGACCGCCTCACGCCAGCGCTCATCGACGCCATGCTCGGGGCCCGCGCCCACGGGACCCGCGCCGCTGCCGCGGTGGCCCTCGGAACCGTGGGCGACCAGCGCGCGGTGGCGCCGCTCCTGAAGATCATGGGGGACACATCCCACCCGACCGCGTCGCGCTCTATGGCCATCGTGGGCCTCGGCATCCTCTGTGAAGGCACGGAGCTTCCATGGAGGACGCCCTTAGCGAACGCGCTGCCCTACCCCGCGATCACCGAAACCCTCGGTGGCGGGGGCAACGCACTCTTCGACATGCCTTAGCGTGCCCGTCCCGTTGCCCGTTCAGGTGCGCCCTACTAGGCCTGAAATAAGCGCTAAGAATCGACAGACCACAGCGTTTCGCGCAGCGCCGCCGCGTCCGCGGCCCTTGCGCTTCGCTTCGAGAATTCACCTGACTAGGGAACGCGCAGGACCTCGACCGCGCTCGACAGTCCGAAGCTCGTCGAATCGTCCGTGTCTCGATAGAGCTGCTGGAACGTCATCGAGAAGCCCACGGTGCTCGGCGGAATGTCGAGGCGTTCACTCCAAACGCCCTCTGAGTCGGTCAGCCCGAGGCTGAGACGGGAGAGGCTGCCACCGATGAGGAGCTGCCCGCCTTGGAACGGCACGGATCCGCGCTCTGAACCCGCCAAGAAGAGAGTCGGCACCCCAGGGAGCGCGCCGTAGACGGACAGGATGATCTCCGAGTCGGACTGTGTCGCAACGACGCGGGCCTGGCCTCCCTGACTGTTGACCCTGGGCTCGCCGTAGGGCTGTGGCACTTGGCCACTGAGGAAGCGGAAGATGTTGCGCGCGTACTGTGTGTTGTCGAAGCGAGTGATGTTCGTGCCCGCACCGTTCGTGTTGAAGAACGTGTTGCGATCGAAGTGCCCGATCACCGCTCCGGAACCGTAGTAGGCCAGGACCAAACACGCGTCGTTTGGCCCTGCGGGTCGAAAGGACCCCGACCCCTGGGCATCGTTGACGTGAATGTTGTTCTCGGCGCGCGCAAGGATCTGGACCTGGACCCCCGCGGGCGTCGGGCCGACGGTGAGTGGTGAAACTCCCTCGCCGTCGAACGCCAACACGTCATCGCTTGCGTCGATCGCGAGATTCGGACCGGCCAAGACCGGATCGATGGGCACTAGGTGATCACCATCCGAAGCGCGGGACACGTAGGTGGACGTGTCCTGGTTCATGATCAGCCCGTAGGGATTGAGAAACGGCTGATCTGAAGTCGGAGCCTTGCCCCAGTCCGAACCCCAGTTGGCGTCGCTGATGACGAGCAAGCCGCCCCCACCGAAGACGAAGTCGGTGACGGCCTCCACGTCGGCTCCCGAGTATGTCTGGTTGTTGGAGCCCAGCACGAGCACGCTGACCGTCGAGAGGTCGAGGGCAGCGAAGTCCACGGGGGCACCGGTTGTGTTCTCCACCACCTGCTCCACCGCGAATCCCTCTGCGGTCAGGGTCTGCATCAGCTGGCCGAATCCATGGTTGCCGCCCGAGGTGCTGAAGTTGTTGATGTCGGATAGCTGCTCGTCGGACCCGCCTTCGAGGAATCCCCCGGTTCCGCTCGCGCCGCGAACGAAGACGACGCGTTCGGCCTGGGGCGCTGCGAAGGAGGGGCTGGCGGTCACGCACGCGATCAGAACCGCGACGAGGGTGTGAGTTGGGCTGAGGTTCTTCATCACGGTGGGTTCGGGGGACGCTGATGCGGGACCTCCATTCACCCCAGCGGCATGATCAACCCGTGAAGAGCAGATGAGCCGTCGACTGAAGCTGCTCCACGGGGTGAAATTTCGCTGGCAAGGGGTTGCGCAGGGCTTCGTCTTCCCTCATGATCGTCGATGTCCTTTCCAGAAATATTCACTTCCCGCAAATCACGCCATGTTCCTTCTCGCCCTCGCATCGCTTGCCCCGGCCAGCCTTCCCGCCCAGTCCGCTGCCCTAGCGCCCCCCACCAGCGGATCATCCGAACTCACGGCACTAAGCCCTGACGTCGCCCCTGGCGCTCCTCGCCACGCGGGGACCTACCACGTGAGCTCAGGTACCTGGACCCGTACCCCGGGAACCTCCGCGGCCTTCGGCCCCGACGTCGTCTACAGCAACACAGCCTGGTCCGGCTACTACTACAACTGTGAGGCGCCGGGGGCCAATGCGCGCGCCCTGCACTTCGACGAAGGAGCCCTTCCGGGTACGACGAACGGCGACATCTTCTCCGGCGCGCCGGACCGAGACACCTACAGCATCAACGGATTCGAGATCGGCTACTGCGACTCCGCAGCGCCGGGCACGAGCGCCTGGGACATCGACTTCTACGGAGACTACGTGCCCTGCACGTACGACCCGTCCCCGGACCAAACCGTTTCCGTCAGCGGGCTTCCGGCGGGAGGCGGCTGCTGGACCGTGAACATCGACCTCTCGAACGGCTTAGAGTTCTGCATGCAGGCGGACGGCGACGGTGTCTGGGATGACGATGACGTCCTCGATTCGTTCGGGTGGAGCTTTCGCTACACCGGCGTGGCCACGCCGGCCGCCGGGTTCCTACTGACGGGCAACCCTGGCATCGCTTGCCCCGCAGGCCAGCCAAACTGCTCCTTGGACACCTACTATCAAACCGGCGCATGCCCGGGAGAGAGCACCGGCTACATGACCCAGGATTTCTGGTTCCTCGAGAGTCTCTCGATGTTCAACTCAGGCTGCTACTGGTTTGGTGGGTACAGCAACGCAGCGGGCAGCTGCGGCCCCAACTTCAACCCGATGGCATCGTTCCATCTAGAGCTCCTCGCGGACGTCGGGGAATGCAGCTCGTGCTTGTGCCAGCCGAGCTACTGTCTGTCCAACCCGACGAGCACCGGCGCCAACGCGGCGCTGGAACTCTTCGGGAGCGACGTCGCGGCAGTCGATGAGCTCCTTCTCTCAGCCACGGGGGTCCCGGCCAACAGCTTTGGGTACTTCATCACCTCGACCGACGCCGGCTTCGTGGCTACGCCCCCCGGCAGCGAAGGCAACCTCTGCCTCTCGGGTGCCATCGGTCGCTTCGTCGCACCTGGACAGATCAAGAACTCAGGTCCTTTAGGCGCGATCGAGCTCGACACCCTTGCGGGCGAATGGTCGCTCCAGGCAATCCCTTCACCCACCGGTCCGTACGCCGCAGCGACCGGCGTCACCAGCCACTTCCAGCTCTGGTTCCGTGACTCGGTCCTCGGCGTTCCGACCTCGAACTTCTCCGACGGGGCCGCCGTTACCTGGCGGTAGCGTCCCACCCCGGGGCACGTTCCCGATACCCTTTTCCGCCCCATGGCGGCTCAGACCTGTCTGGGCCGCCATGGGTCGTTTAAACCCAGGCCGAACCCTCAGATTCCGCACCCCCAGAGGTCGATAGACCTCTCGACAGCCCCCGGCTACAACATGGTTGACACGCTCATCGACACCAAGGACATCAACCCGGTCCTCAACGAGATCATCAAGGCAGAGCTCGCCGGCGTCGTGCGCTATACGCACTACTCGCTCGTTATCACCGGGCCGAACCGCCTGCCCCTCGTGGCCTTCATGAAAGAGCAGGCGGATGAGTCCCTCGTTCACGCTCAACAGGCGGGCGAGATCCTGACCGGTCTTGGCGGGCACCCGGACCAAGGCATCGCGGACATCGAAGAGTCCCACGATCACTCGATCGAAGCGATTCTCCGTGAGTCCATCGAGCACGAGCGCCGCGCGCTCGACCTGTACCGCAAGCTGCTTGAACTGAGCCAGGACAACTCGGTCTACCTCGAGGAGTACGCCCGCGGGCAAATTGGCCAGGAAGAGCTGCACGTCATCGAGATGAACAAGCTCCTGCGGGACTACACGCTTGACTGATCGCAGCGGCAGCGCGGCGCGTCCTTCCGTAGCCCTTTGCTGCGGCAAGGACTGCGTCAAGGACACGGGGTTCGCTGAGCTGCGCGATGCGCTGACGCGGGACTGCGACGTTCGTGAGACGCGCTGCCTCGGGATCTGCAAGGGGCCGATGGCGATCATCGGCCCAGGCGCGAAGAAGCCTCGCGTTCTCAAGCGGCTTCGAAAGCGCAAGCAGCGCCGCGATCTCTTGGCCGTGCTGTTAGACGGGGCGCCACTCTCGAACCGATTGAAGCGCCGACTGGCCTCAGGCAAGAAGCGCCGCTCCGCGCTGCGAAAGGCGCGCTAGCGGCCGCCGCTGGCCTCGCTGGCGCGCACCCTGACGTCATCGAACCACACGCTCCCGGTGGCGCCGAAGAGTCCGATGCGAACGATGGCTTCGCGAGCTGTTTCGGGGACGCGAATGCCGGAACGCCGTAGGTCCTTGAATCCGTGTGACCCCAGGACGGGTCCAAGGGCGGCGCTATTGAGCGCACGGCGACTCTCGTCGTAGAAGGTGATGGCGGCCAATGGGACGTGATCGACGCTCGGCCCCTGCCGCGCATCTCGGCATGCGACGCTCGCGGAGAAATCGACGCGCTGCACCTTGCGCCCGTCGATGGCCAGCCCTTGCATGAGGTGTGCGTTCTCATTCGACGCGTCCGCGGAGAACGAAACAAAGCGCTTTCCGCTGGGCGCATCATCGGAGTCGACGAGCTTGAGCCGCCGTTGGTAGTACCACCCCGGCACGCGTTGGTTCCCGTCGAGATCCGCCTCGAAGTCGCCGTTGACGAGCGCCGGGCGGCCGGGATCCGAAAAGACTCGACGGCTCGCCTCGGCCGCGCCGGTCATCGGCACGAAGAGCGTCGGGCGTAGCGAGCTCGACACGAGGGCACCGTCCCGCTTGACCATGCGGCAGAGCTGCTGCTGGTGGCGCTCGCCCACGGGAATCACGACCATCCCACCCTCTTTGAGCTGCTCGACCAAAGGAGCCGGAACTTCCTCCGGCGAGCACGTGACGATGATCTTGTCGAAGGGAGCGTGCTCCTCCCAGCCGAGGTAGCCGTCCCCCACCTTGGTGTGCACGTTCGCGTACCCAAGATCCGCGAGCACCTTGGCGGCGCGGGCCCCGAGGGACTCGACGATCTCGATCGAGTAGACGTCCTTCACTAAGGGGCTCAAGACGGCGGCTTGATAGCCGCTGCCGGTACCGATCTCAAGCACGCGGTCCGTCGGCTCGGTCTCGAGTGCCTCAGTCATGAAGGCAACGATGAAAGGCGATGAGATCGTCTGCCCTTCGCCGATCGGAACCCCGGCATCGTGGTAGGCGCGGTCAAGCATCTCTGCCGGTACGAACTCGTGCCGCGGGGTATCCATCATCGAGTCCAGAACGCGCTCTTCGGTGACGCCCGCTTGGCGCACTGCATGCTCAACCATGTGCCGCCGCGATGCTTCTAGGTTGAAAGCGTCTGCGGCGCCGCGCGACGGAGACACCTGGCAGGCCGCGAGCGCCAGGGCGAGAAACTGAATCCTCATTGACCGAGTCCTTCCTCTTCGAGTTCGACGCCAAGGCCCAGCGTCAGCCGGTTCGCAAACGCGAAGTAGCCCACGACGAGATTCCCGTGGAGGATCTCCGCGTCGGAGAGCCCGGCGGCGCGCAGCGGCGCGAGGTCCGTTTCCACCATCTCAGCAGGCGCGTCGTTGAGCTTGAGCGCGTAGTCCACCAAGGCTCTCTCGCGCTCCGAGAGCGGCGCCTCTCGGTAGTCCTCTTTGACGGCGTCGGCGAACCCAGCGCCTCGTTCTTTCTTGGCTAAGCGGTCCAGACCGGCCGCGTGATGCTCCACTCAGTAGAGGCAGCCATTGCGGCCAGAAACCACGACCCCCACGACCTCGCACTCGACTCGGCTGAGCGGTCCAGGCCTGCGAAGAATGCCCTGGTAGAACGCGAGGTGCTCCTCGAGCGTCGCAGGCATGGGGCCGTGGATTTTTAATACGTGATCGAAACCTTCACCGTCCGGCGGAACGCCGAGGCGTTCATACGCTTCGGAGAGTTGGCGTTGACCGGTGGGCGTTGTGGGTGCAGCGTCGATCCAAGAGAAGCGGTCCGTCATGGGGTAAGTCGTAGCCGACGGCGGCGGGCGGCGCACTCGGAATTCCGCTAAGGTTCGCCCCGCGCCAGCACACCTCGGCCGGCGCTCTGCACCACGCCTAACCCCACCACGATCGATGCTGACCGCCGCTCTTATTCTGTTTGCCACGGCCCCCCAGGTCGAGGCGACCTCCGCCGCAGCCGAGTCCGCCGAGCGCCGCCCGATCGAGGCGATGGACCTTTTTCAACTGGAGGGCGTCGGCTCCCCCCAGGTCTCCCCCGACGGGCAGCACGTGCTCTACCTGCGGACGATGTTCGACGTGATGTCGGACTCCAGCTATCCCGACCTCTGGATCTATGACGTAGCAAGCGGCGACAATCGCCCGCTGATCGCGGCCGTCGGCGGCGCGAAGTGGTCGCCCGACGGCAAGCACATCGCCTACGTGAAGATGGCCGGCAAGGACGGCGCGGAGATCTTCGTCCGCTGGATGGACGACGGCACGACGCACCAGGTGACGCGCGCCGCCAAGTCACCGGGCTCCATCGCGTGGTCCCCGGACGGGAAGCGCATGGCGTTCACCATGGCGGTAGAGCGCGCCGCGGCGCCCATGGCGAAGATGCCGTCCGCCCCAAAGGGAGCCAAGTGGGCACCGGCGCCCAAGGTGATCGAGCGCTTCAGCTACCGCGGCGACGGCCAAGGCTACAAGGAGAACACCGATTCGCACATCTTCGTGGTGGATGCGTTTGGCGGTACGCCTCGTCAGGTCACGTCGGGAAACCGCGACCATGGAGGCCCGCTCTCTTGGATCGACGAGTCGACGGTTCTCTTCAGCGACAACCTGCGCGAGGATCGACGCGCACACCCGAACGACTCGGACGTTCACGCGCTCGACGTGGACACCGGCGAGCTCACCCAGCTGACGAACCGCGAAGGCCCAGACTCCAACCCGGTGATGGATGCCGAGTCGGGCGCGCTGTACTGGCTGGGCTTCGACGATCGCCGCCAGGGGCACCAGCAGGCCGAGATCAGCCGGCGCGCGGACGGGCGCAATCCCGCGGCGGAGTCCACGGTCCTCTCCGCGGACCTCGACCGCTCCCCCGGCAGCCCCAAGCTCGACGGCGGCAAGCTCTGGTTCTCCTACGCGGACGAAGGCGTCACCAAGCTTGCTCACCTCGGAGATGCGGGGATCGAGACAACGCCCCACACCCTGCACGGTCTTGGCTCTGGACGTCCCTACACGGGCGGCAGCTACGACGTCTCGGCCGGAACCCTCGCCTTCATCGGCGGCGACCCCGCTTGGCCGGGCGAGCTATTCGTGCAAACAGGCGGCGAGCCCGTCCAGGTCACCGACGTCAACGCCGACCTGCGACGCACCATCGAACTCGGTGAGGTCACCGAGCAGTGGACCGAGACCGCCGTCGACGGCCTGCGCGTTCAGTCCTGGATCATCACGCCTCCCGGCTTCGACCCTGACGCAACCGATGAGGACGGCCAGCCCGTCCAGCATCCCCTGATGCTAGAGATCCACGGCGGCCCCTTCGCCGCCTACGGCCCGCAGTTCTCCTTCGAGCTCCAGCTCTTCGCGTCGCTCGGCTACATCGTCGTCTACGGCAACCCCC
>CAYQKK010000047.1:17420-46652 GCA_964417955.1 uncultured Planctomycetaceae bacterium | reverse complement strand
GGAGCCAGCCTAAGGCACTTTAGCGCCAGTCGACCCCGCCGCATCCCGGCAGACCATTTCACCCCGCAACTCCGACTTCGCGACCCAATCCTCGGGCACTGGCCTCCCCCTCATCACCGCGAAGCCTGCCCGAAGCCCGCAATCTCCCAACCCTCCATGCCTCCCAAAAGGCACCGGCGCTCCCAGCTCCGCAACCCCTCCACTTTACAGGTCAAAGTCGGCGGAGCCGACCCCTAAGTCACCCCCGCCGCCCCTACGCCTCAGCCTCAGCCCTAAGCCCCCAGCCCCACTCGCTCCCTACCTCCGCATCTTCAGCACGCTCTTCAGAAGCTTCGCCGTCGTAGGCGTTAGCTTCGTGCGGTTGAACTGATCCCCCGCCCGCCGAATTGCGTCCGCGACCGTCGGATAAGGGTGGATCACGTTGCTTAGCGTCCCGAGCGTAGTTCCGTGCTGCACCGCGGTGACCAGCTCGCCGATCATCTCGCCCGCGTGGGACGCGACGACCGTGCCCCCAAGCACCCTGCCCTTCTTGTCGTGGAGGATCTTGACGAAGCCCTCGGTCTCCTCTTCGAGGACCGCGCGGTCGTTGTCCGCTAGCTCGATCTCGATGATGGAGTGGGCGACGCCCTCTTCCTTGGCCTGGGCCTCGGTGAGTCCCACGTGGGCCACCTCGGGGTCCGTGTAGGTCGCCCAGGGGAATACGAGGTCGCTGGCCTTGGCCCGGCCGAAGAACAGCGCGTTGCGCAGGACCGTTCGGGCCAAGAAGTCGGCGGCGTGGGTGAACTTGTACTTCGAAGCGACATCGCCGGCGGCGAAGATGCGCTTGTTCGAGGTGCGCAGGCGGTCGTCCACGATCACGCCCTTGCGGGGGTCAAAGTCAACGCCTGCAGCTTCCAGCCCCACGTCCTTGACGTTGGGTGCGCGCCCAATGGCCAGCAAGATCTGCGCTGCACTCAGCGTCTCGGAAGAGCCGTCCTTACCGACGACGACGTGGCGTTGGCCATCGTCCGTCGCGGGCTCGAAGCGCTCCACCCGGCTGTTCAGGCGCACGTCGATACCGTCCCGAATGAGCGACGCCATCACGACCTCTGCGGCCTTCGGGTCGTCGTTGCCCATGATCCTTGGGCCGCCTTCGACGAGGGTCACCTTGGAGCCGAAGCGTGCGAAGGACTGGGCCATCTCGCAGCCGATGGGGCCGCCGCCGATGACAATCATGCTCTCGGGGAGCTCGGTCAATGAGAACAGCGTTTGGTTCGTGAGCAGCCCCGCCGTCTCGATGCCGGGGATTGGCGGCATGGCAGCCTTGGCGCCCGTGGCCACAACCGCGCGGGCGAACTCGAGGGTCTGGCCGCCGACTTCCAAGGTGGACTCACCGGTGAAGCGGCCTTCGCCCAAGTAGACGTCGACGCCGAGGTCGGTGAAGCGCTTGGCTGAGTCGTGTCGCGCGATCTCAGATCGGCGGGTTCGCATGCGCTGCATGATGGCGCCGAAGTCCACCGTTACGTCCTTCACGTGCACGCCGTGGTGGGCCGAACCGCGGGCTTCTTTCGCCGCACGCGCGGAGCGAATGAGGGCTTTCGAGGGAACGCAGCCCGTGACAAGGCAGTCGCCTCCGAGGAGGTGCTTCTCGATGAGCGCGACGCGGGCTCCGAGGCCAGCGGCGCCGGCGGCTGCGACGAGTCCGGCGGTTCCGCCCCCGAGCACGACCAGGTTGTAGCGCCCTTTCGGAGTGGGCTGGGTCCAGGCTTCGGGATGGACGTGGTCGCGCAGCGCACGGTTGGCTTCGTTGAGTGGAAGCAGTTCTGGGAGGATGTCGTTTTCCATGGTGGTCTCTCTCTCTAGCTGTTCGCGGGAAGGTGGGTCTCAGCGTTCATGCGTGACTTCGCCATGCGGGTCAGCACAACGGTGACGACGAGGGTCGCGACGAGGCCGGCGATCATGAGGGCCCACTCGAGGGGACCCTTTTCTTTGCCGCCGGCGACGTCCTTGCCGATGGCGCCGAAGTAAACGTAGAGAAGCGTACCCGGGAGCATGGCGATCCAGCTGATCAGAACAGCCGGGACGTAGCGCACGTTCGTGACACCCAGGAGGTAGTTGAGCGCGCTGAAGGGAACGACCGGTGAGAGGCGTAGGAGACCCACAATCTTCCAGCCGCCGTCCTCGATAGCGGCATCCACCGCTTGGAACGAGGGACGGGACTTGACGACGCCCTGAACGCGCTTTCGGAAGAGGCTGCGGGCAAGCGGGAACGCTAGGGCCGCAGAAGCCGTAGAGGCGATCGAGACGACCACCGTTCCCAACCCAAGACCGAAAAGCGCGCCAGCGCCGATCGTGATCGCGGATCCCGGGATGAAGGCGAGCGCCGCCACGATGTAGAAAGCGCCGTAGGCGATTGGGCCCCACGCGCCGAGCGACTCGACCCAAGCGTTGACCGCCGCGATCCATTCGCCGGTGGGCAAGAGGCGTATGCCGGCCACAAGGGCGGCGATTCCGAGGATCCAGGCGATGCGCCCGGTCCAGTTGGCTTTCGGCGAGCGAGGCTCTCCGTCCTGGGTCTGGGCTCCAGGAGATTCGTTTTGGTCAGTGGTGTTCATGGTGAGCGCGGGGGTGTTCATGGTGAACACGTCTTCGCTCACGCCAAAGGCCTGTGACGCGAAAAGAGTGCGCTCGCAGCAGTCTCACGAGCGGACCGATCCGACTGATTGGCTCAGGCTATCCACCCGGGGGGAGCTCGTAGATGCCCCTGGACCCGCCGGCCAATCGTCCTTGGTGCACCAAATGATCCCATACCTCGATGGGGTAGCGTCTCGGCGGCATGATGCCCGTGATCGTGGACTTGCGTCCCGAGCTCATGGGCCCGCCGCCCAGGGACGATTCCGCATCGAGGATGGTCACCTTGAGCGACTTGCGATACGCCTTCATCGCGCGCTTCAGCACGAGCCGGTCGCGCTCCAGCATCACGCGGTCCCCCGAATGCCACCCGGCGACAATGGTGCGGAAACCGTCGGCGTCCCGTTCCGCGATCGCGGCCGTTAGCTCTGGATCGTCCTCAGCGCCGACACCGTGGGCGGGCAGGGCGTCCTTGGCGCTGGCCCAAGCGCTGTCGCTGTCTGGGTCGGCCTCCAGCTCGCTCGCGGCCGCGTTGAGCACCGTGTGCACTAGGGACATTTCGAGATCAGCCATGGCGAGTCAGTTCAGGAGGTCCAAGGTGAGAAGAAGTACGGTGAGGAGCGTACCGACTCAAGGCCTGCGATGCCTCGGGATCGCTTATGGTACCCTTGGGGTGATTTCTGGAATTGGCCCGCCTCCCGCGCTGCCGTCTCAGCTACCCCCGACCCACACCTCGCAGAGCTTCCCATGCTTCAGACACTCCTGGCCACGACACTTGCACTCGCATTGGGCGCGACGAGCTTCGCCCAAACCGCTCCGCCCAAAGCCCTCTCAACTGCCTCACTGGGCGCGCAGCCCGAGAAGATCCCCGGCGCCATCCGGCACGCTGGGATCTACCACGTGGCCACTGGTAGCTGGACGCGCCCGGGTGGCGCCACCGCCAACTTCGGCCCTGATGTCGTGTACAGCAACACGGCGAGCTCTGGGTACTTTTCCGCCTTTGGGGGAGCGGGTGACTTCGCGCCCTTGAGTACCAACTTCGATTCGGGCGTCCTTCCCACGCAGTTCAACACGAATGCGAACGCGAACCGGGAGATCTACAACATCAACTGCGTTTCCATTGGCTACTGCGACCTCGGTGCACCGGGAGCGGCCGGCTGGGAATTGCGCTTCTACAACGACTACACGCCGTGCACGTTTCAGCCCACCTATGAGAACGAGTTGGTGGTCACCAACCTGCCGGCCGGCGGTTGCTGGACGGTTGATCTGGACCTCTCGGGCGGCCAAGAGCTCTGCATCAGCGGCGACGGAGGCGATGGCTTCCAGGACGACGTCGACCTCGATAGTTTCGGCTGGAGCTTCCGCTACGCGGGTACTGACGGTAGCGCGCCCGCTGGGTTCATCATCGCGGGGGATCCCCTCGGGACGGATCCGAACTACGTGCTTGGGGGCCTCCCCGAGGACGGGACCAACACCTACTTCGGCGTCCCCTCGCTCTGCGGCCCGGATCGGGCCACGGGCTTCTTCAACCAGGACTTCTGGTGGCTGGAGGATCCAGCGGGCTTGAACTCAGGCTGCTACTTCTTCGGCACCCTGTTCCAGAACACGCCATGCGGCCCCGGCGCTCCCACGTGGACTTCGTGGTACCTCGAAATGCAGGCGGACATCAGCATCTGCGATCAGTTCCCGATCTCGAGTCCGACTGGCTGCACTTCGAATCCGAACTCCCTCGGTTTCAACTCGATGATGGCCGCCTTCGGTTCGACGTCGGTGGCGGACAACAACGTCAGGCTCATCGCTACCTTGCCGCCGAACACCGTGGGATTCTTCCTCACGGCAAGGTCAGATGGGTTTGTCCCCAATCCCGGCGGATCGTCGGGGAACTTCTGCTTGGGAGGCGACTTTGGGCGCTTCCAGACCCTTATCAAGAACTCCCAGGCCGAAGGAGAGATTTGTATCTCCACGCAGGCAGGAGAGTGGGACCTCACACACATCCCGTCTGCCTTCGGCCCGTACGCTGCGATGGCGAACATGCCCGCCTACTTCCAGCTTTGGCACAGGGACGCGTCGCCCGCAGGCCCGACGTCGAACTTCACCGACAGCGTCGTGGTTGTTTGGACTCCTTGAGCCCGACTACTGGTCTCTGTTCCCACGAGCCGCCTTGCGCGCGGCCTCTCTAGCCAAGCGCTTGGCGGTGCGCTCGGCCTGCTTGGCCTGGGCGTCCGCGATGGACGCGAGGAACCGCGCGCGGATCTTGGCCGCGTCGAAGATGAAGTCGTCGGCTTCTGCGCCGTCGAACTTGGCGGCGGCATCGCATAGGGCGAGGGCCGTCCAGACGTAACCCTCGAGGTTCAGGTGCAAGAGATCCTTCTGGAGTGAGCTGGTGAGACCCGGGCTCTTCTGGGTTTGACCCCGAAGGGTCAGCGCTTCACCCGCCACGAGCGAGGCGAGGATTCCTTCGACATCAACGACCTGTACGTGCTCACGCGCGGCTGCCCACGCCAAGATGGTCTCGTTCATCGCCTTGCGGGCGGACTCGGTCGGGATCTGCGAGGGAAAGATGACGGGCCCGCCCATCGGCCCGACGCCCTTGAGCGCGTGGTCGACGTTCGGGAGCGTGCCGATGATCAATGGGCACTCGAAGGCCTCGAGCTCTTTCAAACCCTGGGCGAGCCCAGCGGCGCGCCGCGGCGTCGAGGGCTGCACGTTTCCAAAGCCGTACCAGAAGAGAAAGTCGAGGGCGATCACCAGCGTGGGGGAGCTCGCTAAGGCCTTGGCGACCTGGCTCGATCCCGTGGTCTGGGGGGTGAGGAAGAAGCCATTCGAACCAGCCCCGGCGAACTTCGCTCCCTGGTTGCGGTCTGCCCAGGCGGCGCCCAGGAACTTCGCCAGGGGTGTGTTGCTCCCTAGCTTCAGCTCCTTGGCGTTTCCAAAGCCTGCGGTGATGCTGGCTCCGATGAACTGCACGTTGGAAACAAGCGGCGTGACTTCCGATTTCGAAGCCGGTTCCGCGGCTACGGGTGCCTCCTGGTTTCCCGCACGAGCGAAAGGGCCGGCAAACGCCGTCCAGGTGAGGGAGATGCCTGCGAGGACAAGTGCGAGATACTTCATGAGGGGCGGTAGGTAGATCGGGTCACGGAAAGTCGTGGGGAGCGCCCGCAGGGTACGTTTAGGTGACGATGGGAGGCTCCTAAAGTGAGACTCCAGTGAAGGCTGCCTGATCCTGCCTGTTCTTGCCGTGGGGGACCGAACCTAGACTGCGCTAGCTCCGTCCAAGCGCCGCACTGCCGACCGTTCTCGCTCGCACCGACCACCATGTTTCATCTGTCCAAGACCGCCGCCGCCGTTCTCCTTGCTGCCTGGGCATTCCTCCCGGGCGCGGCGGCCTCGCAGATCACCTCCACGGCCACGCAGGTCGGAACCGCATCGAGTCGGCCGCCGCGGCCCGTGGCCTACATCATGTCGAACATCGCTCGGCTCTACACCGAGGGAAGTTTGGGACCGGTCGAGCGCAACCAGAGCGTCGGAGGTCCCAATCAAGGTGACGGGGGGCAGCTCTCGATCCAGGGACAAACGTTCCAGTACGGCTTCGGCACGCGCGCCCCGAGCGTGATCGCCTACGACATTGGGGGCGCCGCAGTGCGCCTCACGGCTTGGGTGGGTCTTGACGACACCGCGCCCGCTGGCGGGTCGGCCCGCTTCCTTGTGCTCGGTGACGGCGAGGTCCTGTTCGACTCAGGGCTGCGCACCGACACAGACCCCGCGCTCTTTCTTGGCTTGATCAACGTCCGCGGCGTGCGCGAGCTCTTGCTCGTCACCATGGACGGCGACGACGGGTACCTCTCTGACTACGCCAACTGGGGCGACCCGATCCTCGTGTCGCTGGGTCGGGTTCCCACGCGGGATGGTCGAGCGATACGCCGCGTGCGCGGACGCTGGGAGCCGGAGATGCCCTGGCCGGTGCAGCCGGTTCATGCAACGCTGCTGCCCACCGGCGAGATCCTCAGCCACGCGACCGCACAGAACCAAGGCGGCGGGAATCCGGACCCAGGGGCGAACCACAGAACGACGCGCGTGGACCTCAGCCACGCGGCGACGTTCTCCCACACGACGGTGGATCATCCGACCGACGAGCTTTATGGCGCTGGGCACGCACGCCTAGCGGATGGTTCGCTGGTGGAGCTCGGAGGCTTTGCGGGTCGCAGCGGCGGCGCGGCTGGCGCGGCACCCCTGGGCCGATCGCAGTCGAGCCGCTTTGCTCCGTCCTCGGACGAGTGGATCCCGACCTCGTCGATGGAGACTGCGCGCTGGGGAACCACGGCGCTGACCCTCGGCGACGGCAGTGTCCTCGCACTCGGCGGCAGCCACGGCGCAACGCCCGGCGCGCTCGATCCTGAGGTGCTCCTCGGGGGCGCATGGAGAACGCTCACGGGCGTCGACCTCGGCGCCTACCTGAACGTCGGCGATGCGCCGCTCGATCGCACGTACCCCATGGCCCACGTGGCCCCGGATGGACGCGTGTTCTGGGCTGGGTGGGACGAGCGCATGGGGATGATCGATGCGCGCAGCGGACTCGGGGGCTGGGAGTTCCAAGCGAACCGCGAGTCGGTCCAGCGTGCGTGGGGCACCTCCACCCAGCTCCTGCCTGACACGGTGCTCGTTGTGGGCGGCGTCGATCACCGCGGCAACCCAGGCGCATCCCAGCGCAGCGCGGTTCGCTGCCTCATCGGTGGCACAAATCCCACCGTTCAGCCCACCGGCCAGATGCTCTTCCGCCGCGCTGACCACAACGCGACGATCCTCTGCGACGGTAGCGTCCTCGTGACCGGCGGCAGCGCCAGGCACGCGGAAGGAGCGAGCGCATCCCCGTGGCGCATCCCGGAGATCTTTGATCCCGTGACGGGCACATGGACGACCGCGTCCCGGGCGGATAGCGCACGCGGATTCCGTTCCTCAGCGCTCTTGCTCCCGGACGGCCGCGTATGGACCGGCGGTGGGCAGGATCCTCTGACGGCCCAGGTGTTCACGCCAGCCTACCTCTTCCGATCCGACCTGAGCGGCGACCTGGCCCCGCGGCCGGTGATCCAGTCCGCGCCCTCTGTCGCCGGATACAGCGGCAGCTTCAGCGTGGGCATGACCTCGAACGCCGCGATCTCCAGGGTGACGCTGGTGCGGCTCGGAAGCTCGACCCACGGCACGAACTCGGACCAGCGCTTCCTGGAGCTCGGGTTCTCTCAATCCGGTTCGTCGCTATCGGTGACCGCACCGCCGCGCGGGCACGAAGCGCCCCCCGGTCACTACATGCTCTTCGCATTCGACGGCGCGGGCGTGCCGTCCGAGGCGGCCATCGTGCGCCTCGGCGCGCCGCGACCCACCACGTGGAGCCTTCTCTCTTCTTCCAACGGCAGCGCCCCGTCCGCGCGCCACGAAGCCGCCGCGGTCACGGTGGGTGGCAAGCTATACCTGATCGGGGGCCGCGGCTCGCGCCCCACCCAGGAATACGATCCGGTGAACCGGACGTGGACCACGGTGGGCTTCCCGCCGTTTGAGGTGCACCACTTCCAGCCGGTGGTGGTCGGTGGCCTCGTGTATGTCGTTGGTGCCTTCACCGGCAACTACCCGAACGAGCAGAACGTCGCCCAGGTGTACACCTGGAACCCGGCCACGAACGTTTGGGCCACCGTGGCCTCCGTCCCCGCAGCCCGCAGGCGCGGCAGCGCTGGCACCGTTGTCTACGACGGCAAGATCTACCTCGTGGGGGGCAACAACCAGGGGCACAACGGCGGCGCCCGTCCGTGGTTCGACTGCTTTGATCCCCAGACGAACGCATGGACAGTGCTTCCGGACGCGCCCCGCGCGCGGGACCACTTCCTCGCGTCGGTGGTCGGCAATCGCCTTGTGCTGGCTGGCGGGCGCACAACGACCCTCCCCAACCCCTTCGACAGCACGATCCCCGAGGTCGACGTCTACGACTTCACCTCTGGCGCGTGGAAGACCATCGCGGAGGACATTCCGACAGAGCGCGCTGGCACCATGGCCGTTCCCGTGGGGCGCCACGTGGTCGTCGTTGGGGGAGAGAGCGACTCCATGTTCGCCTCCCACGGAAACGTCGAAGCCCTCGACGTCTACTCGGAACGTTGGACAACGCTGCCAAGCCTCGTCACGCCGCGCCACAGCGGCGGCATCGGCATCCTGAACGGCTGCATCATTGCTGCCTCCGGATCCGGCAACCGCGGGGGAACGCCGGAGCTTCCGACGGCGGAGATGCTCTCAGCGTCGACGGTCCTCAGCTCGGACCCCATGAACCTAGTCGTGAACGGCGGCTTCCAGGCGGGTCTAGCGGGCTGGTTCACCACCGGCAACGCCTCGCTCAATCAAGACGGGGGCATCGAGTCTCCTTCGCTGCGACTCGTAGCCGGCAGCGTCTCCCGCACCGCGCCGGCCCAGCCAGGTCAGACGTACGCTTGCCGCGCGCTCCATCGCCTGACGGCGGGCGGCACCGCCACCCTCCGCGTCGAGTACTTGAACGGCAACGGCTCGGTCATTGGGCAAACCCAGATCACGCTCCCGCAGTCGGACCCGTGGCGCACGGCGGAGATCCTGTTCACGGCCCCTTCGACCGCGATCTTCCTCCGTGCGGTCGCCACCGTTGGGGGCTCGGCCGAGCTCCTGATCGACGATGTGACGATCGCGGTTCGCTAGGACAATCGTCTGAGATCGTCGATCAGCTGCGTGATCGTTTCGCGGCTCGTCATCGGGTTCTGGACAGAGCAGCGTAGCCAGAGGCGGCCGCGTAGCTTGGCCTGCGTGATGTAAGCGCGTCCGGATTCGATGAGGGCCTTTCGGAGGCGTGCTTGGTGCTCGTCGAGTTCGGTGGGGCTGAGGTCGCTGCCAGCGGGCACTTGGCGGAAGCACAGGATGTTGGCGTCCGGGTAGGTAGCGAGCTCGAAGTCGTTGGCGGCATGGATCTCGTCGGCCATGAAGTGCGCGATCTCGATGAGGCGCTCGACGTGGTCCTGGAAGAACCTCGGGCCGACGCTCTGAAGCATAGTGTACGCGACCACCGAGAGGCCGCGCTTGGTGCACTCCATGGTGCGCTGGCCCACTTGGAACCAGTCTTTGGGGCCGCCGTCATCGAACAGGTAGCTGGCTTCTTGGGCGAACGCTTCGTACGACCGCTGTCCGTCCTTGAATAACACGGCGGTGCTGAGCGCGGGTAGCGCGAGGAGCTTGTGCAGGTCCCATGTGACGGAGTCGGCGCGCTCGATGCCGCTAAGCACATGGGCATGGCGGTCCGATAGCGCGAGGGATGCCCCATGGGCTCCGTCGACGTGGAGCCACAGATCGTTCGCTGCACAGAAGTCGGCGATCTCCTCTAGGGGGTCGAAGCTGCCGGCGGCGGTGGAACAGCTGCTGGCCACTACCGCGAGCACTTGGCGGCCGTCATCTTGAGCGCGCCGGAGCTCGCGCTCGAGCGCGTCAGGACGTAGGCGAAAGCGATCGTCCGTGGCGACCGTAGCCGCGCCCTTGGCTCCCCAGCCCATGCACTGCACCGCGCGCGCCACGCAGTAGTGGGCCTGGTCCGAAACGAGCACGGCCATGGGGCCGCGCTGCCCTTCGGTCCAAACGTCGTAGCCGGCCTTGGCCTGTCGAGCCGCGAGGAGCGCGGTGAGGTTCCCGAGGGAGCCGCCGTGGGTCAGGACGCCGTCGCTCTTCTCACCGAATCCAATCTGGCGCCCAAGCCACTGGAGCACGCGTCGCTCCATCGCCGTGTGCATCTGACCCATCTCGTAGATGGCCATACCGTTGCTCAGGAGAGCCGAGGCCATGTCAGCGAGCACGGAGGCTGGCAGCGGCGCAGAAACCTGGTGACCGATGAAGCCCGGATGGTGGACGTGGTTCGCGTGGTCGATCACATCGCCTAAGAGAGCCGCGAAATCGGCGGGCGCGGCCTCTCCGATGTGGGGCAGGGTTCCGAGGAGCTCGTTCGGGTCCTTCGGTTCGAGGACCGGCATCTCACTCGCGTACGCGCTCTCCAGGTAGGACGCCAGCTGCGCGACGACACGACCACCGTCCCGCAGAAAGGTGCTCGGGTCGTAGGCGGCGCGTATCCGCTCCCAGGCGTTGTCTTTAGAGTCAGGCATAGGGGCAAAGAGCATAGCGCCAACCAGAATCACACCCTCAGGAAGATCTTTCGGCGATAGAGGATCTCGAGGACGACGTACCAGCAGGTGATCCAAATGAGCGCGTAGCTGAGGGACGCGTTGATAGGGCTCATGTGAATTCCGGACCGAAGGCCGTCGAAGATCGCGCGCTGAAAGCTGCGTCCATCCTCGAGTTTCCAGAGGCTTCCAACGGCGCGGCCCAAGAGCCCACTGCCCACGAAGACGAGCAGCGCGTTGACGCCAAAGACCCGGAAGGGGCGCGCGGCCGCGGTGAGGATTCGACCCTTGGGACCGTCGAATAGCGCACTGCAGAACGCCAGCGCGATCAGCGCGAGCCCGCCGGTGAATACCGCGTAGGAACTCGTCCAGAGCGGCTTGTTGATCGGGAACCACTGGCCCCAGAGATACCCCGCTCCTGCGAGGGCAAAGCCGGCGGCCACAAAGGGTCCGACGATGGAGCCGGCGGTACCCGCAGCCCTGAGACGGTTTCCCGCAAGAACGCCCATGAGCGCGGTGCTGAGCGCTGGGATCGTCGACAGGAGGCCTTCTGGGTCATACGAACCTCCCCGCCAGACATGGGCCCCAAGGATCGCTCGGTCGAGCCAGCCCGCGAGGTGCGGCCCATCGGCTCCGATGTTGGGAGCGCCGAGACCGGGTACGGGGACCAGCGTCAGCAGCGGCCAGTACGCGGCGAGAAGAGCAGCGCACACGATCACCAATGTGCGCGTCGAGGCGAACAGGAACAGAAGTGCAGCGCAGACGTAGCAGACGGAGATCCGCTGGAGCACGCCCATGACTCGGATCGTCCCGAGGTCGAACTTCGGGAAGCCCGAGAGCAGCAGCCCGAATGCGAAGAGGAGCACCCCGCGGCGCAGGATCTTGGGCACTGCCGCGCCCGGGCTTCCGCCCGCCGTCAATCGCCGTCCGAGCCCGAACGGAATCGCCACGCCCACCATGAAAAGGAAGAACGGAAACACAAGGTCCGTGGGCGTACACCCGTGCCACGCCGCATGACGCAATGGTGCGTAGATATGCCCCCACGAACCAGGGTTGTTCACGAGGATCATGCCCGCGATCGTGGCCCCGCGCATGACGTCCAGGGACATCCGGCGTTCGTGTGTACCAGGCTGCGACCATGATTCCATCCCCGCAGCATACTCGCGCTCGGCCCACAGTCGACTCCGTGGGGGGGGGCAAGCATGGAAGAGAGCAAGGGGAGGTGACCCTGGCTCGGCGTGGCTGGGTGTTGGTCCTGATGGTCCGTACTGGAGGCAAAAGGAAATGGAGTTGCGCTGGACTAGATTCGCCCGTCCGCTAATCTTCCGCCCATGACTACGAACGCTACGACCAGCACCGCACTGACTAGCACCGCACTGGCGGGGGCCCGCGCAACCGCACTTGCCCTGCTGCAGCGGCCCCTCTTGGACCTCGTCTTTGAGGCCGCCAGCGTTCATCGCGAGAACCACGACCCAGCCGTGGTGCAGTGCGCCCAGCTCCTCTCCATCAAGACGGGAGGGTGCCCCGAGGACTGCGGCTATTGCTCTCAGAGCGCGCACCATTCCACGGGTCTCGTCAAAGAGAAGCTCCTCGATACGTGCGACGTGGTCTCTTCGGCCAAGCGCGCTCTCGACGCAGGGGCGGATCGCTTCTGCATGGGCGCCGCATGGCGCGAGGTAAAGTCCGGTGAGGACTTCGATCGGGTCCTTCAGATGGTGAGCGAGGTGAAGGAGCTCGGACTTGAGGTCTGCGCTACGCTCGGCATGGTGGATGAGGCCCACGCCAAGAGACTCCAGAGCGCTGGCCTGGACTACTACAACCACAACCTCGACACGAGCCGCGAGCACTACGAGGCGGTGATCTCGACGCGCGGATACGACGACCGGCTGGAGACCCTCGAGTCGGTCCGCCGCGCGGGGCTCAGCGTCTGTTCGGGAGGTATCCTCGGCATGGGGGAGTCCGTTGAGGACCGTGCGGCGTTCCTCGCCGAGTTGGCGTCCCTCGATCCCGCGCCAGAGAGCGTTCCCATCAATGTGCTCGTCGCCGTCGACGGCACGCCTATGGAAGAGTCCGAGCCGCTTCCATGGGACGATGTGGTTCGCGTGGTGGCTGCCGCGCGAATCTTGATGCCGAAGGCCGCCGTGCGACTCTCGGCCGGACGCCGCGAGATGAGCGAAGAGGCGCAAGGGCTCGCGTTCCTCGCCGGGGCGAACTCGGTGTTTGTGGGCGATGCGCTCTTGACCACGCCGAATCCTGAGCCGGCTACCGACGCAGCGCTCTTTAGGACACTTGGCCTTACGCCCAAGGCGAACGTGCGCGCATCGTCAGCGGGATGAAGGGATCGTCGAACGCCGCGGCCTACGTAGCAGAGTGGGCGGAGGAAGTGGATCGATGGAAAGCACGAGGACTCGGACGTTCGCTGCATCCTCGGCCAGCGGCTGGTTCTTCTACCGGTTCTTCTGCCGAGGGCGTCGTCGACTTCACCTCGAACGACTATCTCGGACTCAGTTCGCACGAGGCGATCGTTTCAGGCGCAGTTCGTGCTCTAGAGGCGTTCGGCGCCAGCGGGCGCGCGTCACGACTTCTTGGCGGCGGATCGCCAGCGACGCGCGCAGTGGAGCAGAAGCTTGCAGACTGGCTCGGTGACGAAGCAGCTCTGCTGCTGCCTTCGGGATACCAAGCGAACGTCACGCTGATTCCTGCGATCGCAGGGCGAGGTGACGTTGTCGTCTCTGATGAACTCAATCACGCGTCGCTGATCGATGCCATGCGCCTTTCCGGTGCGACGATTCGAATTTACCGGCACGGGGATGCGGAGGAGGCTGCGCGCCTGCTGAAGGGAGCACAGGGCGCACGGCGCCGCTACGTGGTCACGGAGGCGGTCTTTAGCATGGACGGTGATCTCGCGCCGCTTCGTGAGCTACAGCAGGCGTGCGACGAGTACCGTGCCGGGCTCATCGTAGATGAAGCCCACGCCGTCGGCGTCCTAGGGCCGGGTGGGCGCGGCGGTTGCGCGGCGCTCGATATCCGCCCTCTGGCGCGCATCGCGACGGGTGGCAAGGCACTCGGCGCCGCTGGCGGCTGCATCGTTGGATCGAAGGCGCTGGCGGAGCTCCTGATCCACCGCGGCCGAGGATTCGTATTCTCGACGGCGGTCTCACCAGCGGTTGTGGGTGCCCTCGAGGCGGCCATAGGTCTAGTTGCGGACGCCGATGAAGCCCGAACGCGACTGCGACGCTACGCGGAGTCAGTGGCAGGTTCAGTGGGAGCGCCTGCGCCCGACTCAGCCATTGTCCCGGTGCCGTTGGGGAAGGTGAGCCAAGCGATCGAGGCCCAGGCGGCGCTTCTTCGTCAGGGCTTTGATGTTCGAGCCGTGCGCCCACCGACGGTCCCCGAAGGAACTGCGAGGCTACGCGTGGTTTGCCGCGCCAATCAGACTGAAGCGAGCGTGTCGCATCTCGGCGCAGCACTCCGGGCCCTGGGTTCTGCGCCGATGACCCTCGTCCCGGGTGCGGCGGCCACTCCTCGTCCCTTGGTGATCGTTGGGACCGACACCGACATCGGCAAAACGGTGGTCAGCGCCACCGCAGCGCTCGCGCTGGACGCTCGCTACTGGAAACCTGTCCAAACTGGGGACGATAGTGACACGGCTGAAGTCGCGCGCCTTGCGGGGCCCTGCGGCTTGGGTGCAGCGGAAACGTCACGGGAAATCGCTCAGCCGCGCTACTGGTTCAAGCTGCCGGCCTCACCCCATACGGCCGCAGCCGAGGAAGGCTCAAGGGTCGACGTCGACGAGCTAGAGGCCGCGTTGCAGGAGCATCGGCGTGCGGCCTTGCCGCGTCGACTCGTTGTCGAGCTGGCAGGAGGACTGCTCGTGCCCTTGAACGGGGATGCTACCCAGGCTGACTGGCTGGCCCGGAGGCGCCCGGCCACCGAAGGGCTCGATGTCCTTCTTGTGGCTCGCTCCGCGCTCGGCACGCTCAACCATACGCTGCTGACCCTGGAGTCTCTGCGCGCGCGCGGGCTCACGCCCAAGGCCCTCGTCCTCGTGGGCGAGGCTCATCCTGCGAATGCCGCTACGCTGCGGCACCACGTACCGGCGCTCTTCGAGCTGCCCGTATTCTCCGAACTCAGCTTCAACGCCCTGGCAGGGTGGCTTGAGAGCCATCCCCTGAAGGACGCCCTCCATGATTGAACACTCCAAGAGCCAAGACTGGGTCGAGCGTGACCGGGCGACCCTGTGGCATCCCTACACCCAGGCGGCCACAGAGCCCGATCCCCTGGCGATCGAATCCGCGAGCGGAGCGACTCTCACGCTGACGTCTGGTGAGACGCTCATTGACGGAATATCGTCGTGGTGGGCGACCCTCCACGGGCACGGTGAGCCGCGCCTTGTTGAGGCCGCTCGGCGTCAGATGGAGCGCCTAGATCACGTGCTGTTTGCCGGTGCGACCCACGAGCCTGCAATCTTGCTGGCGGAGTCGCTCCTCGCCGTCGTCCCGCCCGGGCTCTCACGCTGCTTCTACAGCGACGACGGTTCGACCGCGGTGGAGGTGGCTCTCAAGATGGCCATTCAAGCGCATCTTCAGAACGGGCACCCAGAGCGTCGCGTCTTCGTGGCGCTCGACGGCGGCTACCACGGCGACACGTTCGGCGCGATGTCCGTGGGGGACCCGGATCCATTCTTCGTGCCGTTCGCGCCAATGCTCTTTGAAGTACGGCGTGTCCCCGCCACGGGCGCTGCCATTGCCGCGGCGGTGGAAGAACTCGGTCCAAGGGCAGCCGGTGTGATCATGGAACCGCGCCTTCAGGGGGCTGCCGGCATGGCCATTCACGGCGCCGAGGTGGTGCAGGCAGCGCGGTCGGCGTGTGATGCCAACGGGCTCTATTTGATCGCTGACGAGGTCATGACCGGTTTCGGCCGGACGGGGGATCTCTTCTCGTGCTCGGGCGCTGGTGTTACGCCGGACCTACTGTGCCTTGCTAAGGGCCTTACGGGCGGGATGTTCCCGCTGTCGGCAACGCTCGCCACCGAGGCAATCTATCGGGCATTCTGGAGTGAGGAACGCGCGCGTGCGCTTTTCCACGGCCACACGTTCACGGGTAACCCGGTGGGGTGCGCGATGGCAGTGGAATCCCTCAAGATCACGATCGAGCAGGACGTGCCGGGAAGGCTCGACGCCATCGGGCAGAGAATCTACCGCCGCGTCGCGTCCCAAGAATCTGCCGCTCCGCTCCACCGCCTACGCCAGATCGGGGGCATGGTCGCGTTCGACTTGGCGGCATCCAGCTCCGGCTACTTGGCCAACCGCGGCCAAGCGCTACGCAAAGTGGCGCAGGCGAATGGAGTCCTGCTGCGGCCCCTTGGCGATGTGATCTACGCGCTACCACCCGCGTGCACCAGCGACGCGCAGGCTGACACAATCGCTGACGCGATGCTCGCGATGGCCGCGGCCGCTACTCCCTGATAGCCTCATCCCCATGCGCGTACTCATCGTTGGCTGTGGCCGTCTCGGGTCGAGTGTGGCGGAACGACTCGTGGCCGACGCGCACACGGTTTTTGGGCTCCGTCGCAGTGATCGAGCGCTGCCTGACGGCGTGGTGCCTCTGATCGGAGATGTCTCCCGGCCCGAGTCGCTTCAGCTGCCTGAAGCACTCGATGCCTGTATCTACGCCGTTGCGGCCGGCGGGCGTAGCGACGACGCGTACCGAGCGGCGTACCCAGGCGGCGTCGCGAACGTCGTCCAGGCGCTGGGCCCGCAAGCGGCGGCCACGCGACTCCTGTTCGTGTCTTCTACCGGCGTCTACGGGGAGGATGGCGGGGGAGTCGTGGACGAAGCTTCGCCTACCGAGCCCAAGGGATTCACCGGCCGGCGCCTCCTAGAGGCCGAAGAGATCGTTGCGGCCAGTGGCTTCTCCAGCTGCTCGCTCCGACTCTCAGGCATCTATGGACCCAACCGGCGGATGCTCCTCGACCGCGTGCGAAGCGGCGAGGCGAGCTATCCTATTGTTGGAGAGCGCTGGATGAATCAGATCCATCAGCACGATGCCGCCCGCGCCCTCGTGCATGTCCTCGGGCTCGACGCCCTTCCCGAGGCCTTTTGCATCTCGGATACGCGTCCGTCACGGCGCCGCGAGGTGCTGGAGTGGCTGGCTCAAGAGATGGGGGCGCCTGCCCCCTCAGCCTCTGCCGAAAACTCGTCCCGTCGCGGAGAAGGGGCTGGAAAGCGGGTGGATTCGACTCGCCTTCAGGCCTCTGGGTTTTGCTTCAGCTTCCCTACGTACGTCCAGGGTTACGGCTCATTCATTGGATAGCGCGGGCTTCGCAGGGGCCCGCATCAGATTTGTTCGAACTTGCGTGGGTTCCCCGGCACCGAACCCCTCGAATGGCCAGAATGGGGTGGGTCGTCATTGCGTGCGACCTACCCCAGCAGCGCATCCCCAACCGCACCCGGCTCTTCGCACCCATGAACATGCCTCAGTCCCTACGACGTCCATTCTTCGGCCTGTCCCTCGGATTCTCATGCCTCTCGCTGGCTTCGGCCGCGGCGCCGCAGTTCTGTGAAGCGGAGCTGGTTGCGGCGAATCCGAGTGTCCAGGCTCAGTTCGGGTCCACCACGGCCTTCAGCGGTTCCTACGCCGCAGTTGGATCGCCGACCGCGACGGTGGGGGCGAGCTGCGATGCGGGCACCGTCACGCTTTTCGAACTCGTCGCTGGGACCTGGGAAGTGGCGGGCACCTTGACGTCCCCGAACGTTCAGTGCGACGCTTCGTTTGGCTACGACGTCGACCTCGATGGAAACACGGCGATCGTGAGCGCGCCGTTCGAGGACTTTGGCGGACTGACCAACGCGGGCCGTGCCTACGTCTATGTTCGCACCGGAAGCACGTGGAGCCTGTCGCAGGTTCTTCAAGATCCCGTTCCAGCCGCGGGCGCGCGTTTCGGGCATAGCGTCTCAGTGGCGGCCGGCTCCATGGCCGTCAGTTCCATCCAAAGCTCGGTCGCGGGCGCCGATGCGGGCGCAGCGCATACGCTTCAGTTCCAAGGGGGCACATGGGTGTTCGAGGACCTCATCCTGCCCGACGCGGGACTGGCCGGCGGCTTCTTCGGCACGTCCATTGCCGTGTTTGGGGGCTATTGCGCGGTCGGTGCCGTCTATGACGACACGGTCGAGAACCAAGCCGGTGCTGTGTACATGTTTGAGCGGCAGCCCGACGCGAGCTGGACGCGCTACGCGAAGCTCACGCCGCCCACCGCCGAGGCCTACGACTTCTACGGCATCACGGTCTCCCTTGAAGGTGAGTTTTTGGCCGTCGGCGCGGAGGGCGTCGAGAACGGTGCCATGAACAGCGGCAGCGCATTCGTATACCGCGATCTTGGCTTCGGGGCGGTGATTCTCGAGGCAGAGCTCACGTCCCCGAACCCGACGGTGGGCGGGATCTTTGGCCGCGCGGTGAGCTACAGCGCAGGGCGAGTGGTGGTGGCAGAGTTCTCCGCGCCGGGCGGCGGCGCCGCCCATGTCTTCGAGCGCTCAGCCTCACAACCCACGTGGAGCTACCAAACGACGTTCCGCGCGCCGGGCCAAGTGTCCACCGATGCATTCGGCGTCGACTGCGCTATCTCCGCGGACTCGGTGCTGGTCGGGGCGCTGCTGCGCACCACCAGCCTGCCCCTCACCGGCGCCGCCTACGTCTTCCCCTTGGACTTCGTGGACTGCAACGCCAACGGCCAGCACGATCCCTGTGAGATCGTGGCAGACCGTGCCCTCGACCTCGACCTCAACGGGGTCCTCGATGCGTGCGAGTCCGTCGGCATGAACCCCGGATGTCAAACCGTCGCGAACAGCACGGGCTTCGTCAGCAAGCTCATCGGCATTGGCTCATCGTCGTTGGCCGCCAACGACATCCGGCTGGCCGGCACCGATATGCCGCGCTTGACCTTTGGCTACCCGATCGTCTCTCAGACCGGGGCCAGCGTACTGCCCCCTGGGGCCGTTGGCTTCCGCTGTGTCGGAGGGTCCGTGGGCCGCGACTTCGGCAACGTATTCAATACGGGCCTCCCGGGTAGCGCCCTTGTGTCCGTGGATCTGACCTCGATTCCCCAGCCCAACGGCGCGCAGCCGGCCGCTGTCGGGCAAACCTGGCACTGGCAGCTCTGGCACCGCGATGCTTTTGGTGGCAGCCCGACCTCGACCTTCTCGGACAGCCTCCTGATTACGATCACGAACTGACGGGAGAGTCCCCCCTGGGACATTCACCACGGGCCCACGAGGACATGGCTCACGGGGGAGGGGCTGTCTGGTATAACCCGCCGCCCATGTCCTCTTCTGACGAGAACGCCGTTCAGGCCACCGAGTACCTTGAGTCGATCCTCGACGACTTCACGCGCCTCGCGAGCCTCGATCCCGAGCTGCGTGAGCGGCTCCTGAAGGCGGCCGGACTGATCTCTAAGCCCGACCGTCAGTCGAGGCGGAACCTCTCGCGCGAGCGCCGACGCCTGAAGAAGGTGGAGCGGCGCGAAAAGGAGCGAGCGCTCTTGGACCAGGCCGGCATCCGTCAGCTGCGCGAGAACCCGATCTTCCAGACGCCGCGTCGGCGGGCACTGAACGGATTGGCGCCCATCGATCCGCTGCAGATTGGGGAGGCTGACGCTGGGGCAGGGGCAGAGCCAACGCAGGACGAGCTGCCGCCGCCGATCGGCGAAGCGAGCGAGGATCGCCACTGCTACACCTGCCAGAAACCCTACCGGAAGATTCACTTCTTCTACGACCAGCTCTGCCCCGCGTGCGGCGACTTCAACTTCCGCAAGCGCGAGCCGATTCACGACCTGACGGGACGCGTCGCGCTCGTGACGGGCGCGCGGGTGAAGATCGGCTACCAAGCCGCCATCATGATGCTGCGCCAAGGCGCCCACGTGATTGTGGTCACGCGCTTCCCGAAGGACGCGGCGACGCGCTACGCGGCGGAAGAAGACTTCGGGGAATGGGGCCATCGCCTCGAGGTCCACGGCATCGACCTGCGCCACATCCCGAACGTGGAGTCCCTGTGTGCCCACTTGCTGAAGGTCCATACGCGCCTCGATTTCATCATTAACAACGCGTGCCAAACGGTGCGCAGGCCGCCGGGTTTCTACGGCCACCTGATGGACGGGGAGCTCGGCGCACAGCGTCAGCTGGGGGACAAGGAGCAGCAGATTCTCAAGCACGACACCGGCCTCGCCATCGTCGACCACGGTCCGGGCTTGCCCGCTGCCGCCCTAAGCCAGGTCCCACTCGTCGCCGGCGACGACGACCAGAGCGAAGCGCTCTTCCCCAAGGGCTCGCTCGATGCGGACCTTCAGCAGGTGGATCTGCGGGACGTGAACAGCTGGCGCCTGAAGATGGCCGAGGTACCCACGGTGGAGCTCCTAGAAGTGCACCTCGTCAACGCGGTCGCGCCCTTCATCCTGAACGCGCGCCTGAAACCTCTGATGATCGCCGCCGGCACCCGGGACGCCCACATCGTGAACGTCTCCGCAATGGAGGGCCAGTTCTACCGCACGTTCAAGACGGATCGCCATCCTCACACGAACATGGCGAAGGCGTCCCTCAACATGATGACGCGCACGTCGGCCCTCGACTACATCGAGGACGGCATCCACATGAACAGCGTGGACACGGGCTGGGTCACGGACGAGGATCCCGCGCGCCAAGCGGCCATGAAGCGCGAAATGCACGGCTTTCACCCGCCGCTGGACATCGTGGACGGTGCCGCCCGCATCGTCGACCCAATCTTCGACGGCCTGAACACAGGCAACCACGTTTGGGGCCAGCTCCTAAAGGACTACCGGCCGACGGACTGGTAGGCGAACCACGGACTATGGCCGGCGTGTGCTCTATTCCTTGTGAACCTCAGAAGGCTACGCGAGAGAGTCAAACACGCGCACCTTCGACCAGTTCGGCCACTGTGTATCGATGAACTTCAGGTGCCGCGGCGCCATCTGGTACTTGTCGTGGGACGCCCGGCTATCGAATACGAGGGTCAGCGCCACGTCGAACTCCGTGTCGTTGACCTCGCGCTGGTGTGCTTCTGCCCGTAGTCCGACGCCGAAGAAAATACAGCCGTCGTGCCCATTGAGGTGCTCGTTCGCCGACTCAAGGAACGACTCAAGCGCTTCGTTGGACTGGTCCGACAGTGTGAAGTAGACGGAGTGGATCAGTCTCGGTTCTTCGTTAGACGTCATGCGGAATAGAATCGCCGGCAGCACGGGACCGGGCAGTACGGTACCGCGTACGAATCTGCCATCACGGACGCCTACTTATCATGACCAACTACGGACTGCTGCTGTTTCCAGATACCGAAGAGCTCGACTTTGTCGGCCCATGGGAGGTGTTCAGCGCCTCTGCGATGCTATCGGACGCTGGGGATCAAGTGGTCTCGATCGCAAGGGAACCGGGTGCCGTGCGCTGCGCCAAGGGGCTCACGATCACCGCGGAGTTTGGATTTGCGGACCATCCAAGGCTCGACGTCCTGCTTGTGCCAGGGGGCAAGGGAACGCGTACGGAGGTGGAGCATCAGGAGCTGCTCGACTGGATCCAGCGCACCGCGGCCGGCTGCACATGGATCACTAGCGTCTGCACGGGCTCCCTCTTGCTCCACGCCGCGGGGCCGGGACGCGATGCCAAGCTGGCGACCCACTGGGGCTTCGAGGACGAGTTCGAAGCCCGCGGCGCCTCTGTGGTTCGCGACGCGCGCTGGGTGCGGGATGGTCAAGTGGTCTCTAGCCAGGGCGTCTCCGCGGGCATCGACATGTCGCTCTGGCTGATCGGGCAGATCGTCTCGCCAGAGCACGCACGCGAGGTTCAGCGCTACATTCAGTACGAGCCGGATCCTCCGTACCAGGCCTAGCTCCCATGAAGTCCACGCTCAACACGCTCCTGATCTGGTCTTGGCTGGCGGTTGCCCTCTCGGGCTGCGGCCACTTCGACTCGCCCGTCGAGATTCACTTGGACTCGCACTCCTACCGTTGGGGCGATCGTATCCGAGCGAAGTACGACTTCGAGGAGCCGCCCCCCGGCGTCACGGTCCCGGTTCGTATCTTCCTTGTGGGCTACCAGCTAGAGAGCGGTACCGACACCGTTACCCTGCCGCCACGAACTTCGTCCGCGGCGCCTTGGTCGACTTCGCGTTCAGCTCAGTAGCTCGTCGACTACTACGCCGTGCACGTCCGTTAGGCGGTAGCGGCGGCCTTGGTGGCGGTAGGTGAGGCGCTCGTGGTCGATGCCTAGGGCGTAGAGCAGCGTTGCGTTCAGGTCGTGGATGTGGACCGGGTCGCGCGCGACGTTGTAGCTGAAGTCGTCGGTCTCGCCCCAGATGAGGCCGGGCTTGAAACCGCCGCCGGCCATCCAGATGGACGCGCAGCGGGGGTGGTGATCGCGGCCGTAGTTCGTGGGGGTGAGGGTCCCTTGGCAGTACGCGGTGCGGCCGAATTCGCCGCCCCAGAGCACGACCGTGTCGTCGAGGAGGCCGAGGCGCTTGAGGTCCGTGACGAGCGCGGCGGAGGCTTGATCGGTGTCCTTGCACTGGGTGCGGATCGCGCCGGGGAGTCCGCCGTGCTGGTCCCAGCCCTGGTGGAAGAGCTGAACGAGGCGGACGTCGCGTTCAAGGAGCCGGCGGGCCAAGAGACAGTTGGCGGCGAAGGTGCCGGGCTTGCGCGCGTCTTCGCCGTAGAGCTCGAACGTCGAGTCGGGCTCTTCGGAGAGGTTCGCCGCTTCCGGCACGGACTCTTGCATGCGGTAGGCGAGTTCAGCTTGCTCCGAACGTGCCAGAGGGCCTGCCTCGCCGGTCGCGTCGAAGGTTTGCCTTGCGGCCTCCGCCAAGGCGTCGAGCATGCGCCTGCGGGTCGCTCGGTCGATGCCCGGGGGATCGTTCAGGAACAGAACCGGATCGGCGCCGGCGCGAAGCTGGACGCCCGCGTGCTTGGTGCTCAGGAAGCCCGATCCCCAAAGGCGGTCGTAGAGCGGTTGGCCGCCCTTGCCTTGGGTCACGAGGGAGCAAAACGACGGCAGGTCAGGGTTGAGCGTGCCGAGTCCATAGCTGAGCCACGCGCCGAGGGACGGCCGGCCCGCGATCTGAGAACCCGTGAGCGCGAACGTCGCCGCCGGGTCGTGGTTGATGGCGTCCGTGACAAGCGTGCGGACAAGGCAGATCTCGTCGGCGATCTTGGCGGTGTGGGGGAGCAGCTCGGAGATTTCCATGCCGCACTCTCCGTGGCGCTCGAACTGGAAGTGCGTGCCGGCGAGCGGCAGCGACGCCTGGTTGCCGGACATACCGGTGAGTCGCTGGCCCTGCCGCACGGAGTCGGGGAGCTCTTCGCCGTGACGCTCTTGGAGGAGCGGTTTGTGATCGAAGAGGTCCATTTGCGAGGGGCCGCCGCTCATGAAGAGCTGGACGACGCGCTTCGCCCGCGCGGGGTGATGCAGGCCCTCGCGCCCAGCGGGCGCCGCGCCCGGAAGCTGGCCTAGCCCAAGGCCGGTGAACCCTGCGCCAGCGGCCTGCAGTAGCGTGCGTCGATCGAGCTTCGCGTCCATGGAATCAGCGACGGTAGGAGACGTCTTCAAAGGTCAACAGGGTGCTCGCGACGACCGCGGAAGCGGCCACCTCGATCGCGTGGGGGTCCACGGCCTCGCCCGGGGAGGGCTCATCGGATTTGTCAGCTGGGTGGGCGGCTTCTTCCAGACGGAAGTTTGCAAGCGCCGCGGCGTCCCCGGGAGCATCGACGTAGATCGCACGCTGTGCGTCGTGGAGCTCCGCCATCGCGGACGCTTCCGCGTCAGTAGGTGCGCGGCTCATCAGTGCTTGGAAGAGGAACTCCACGCGGCGCTGCGTACTCTCAGCCCCTGCATCGCCACTCGCATGGACCGCACGGGCACCGAGCGCCACGCTGGCCGCGACGAACTGCGGATCGTTCCAGAGCGCGAGTGTCTGCAGGGGAGTGGATGTCGATGGGCGCGCAACGGTGCAGGCCTCGCGGGACGGCGCACCGAACATCGTCATGGTGGGGGGCGGGGAAGTGCGACGCCAGAACGTGTAGAGGCTGCGGCGTACAAGGGTCTCTCCATGCCCCGTGGGGTAGGTGATGTTCCGCTTTTCCTGCCAGAGGCCCGGGGGCTGATAGGGATACACCGACGGGCCGCCGCGCTGTTCGTGAAGGAGTCCCGCAGCGAAGAGCACCGAGTCCCGCACGACCTCTGCTGAATGGCGGCTTCGCTCGGAGCGCGACAGCAGTGAGCCCCCTGGATCGGCCTCGCGGCTGGCCTGGCTGCTCAGGCTTGACTGCCGGTACGTAGACGAAAGGACGAATCGGCGCAGCATCGCGCGTGAATCCCAACCGGACTCCACGAAGTCGCGCGTGAGCGTGTCGAGCAGCTCTAGGTGAACCGGTCGCGTGCTCTGGCTACCGAGGTCCTCCGGCGTGGCGATCAGCCCGCGGCCGAACGCGGTGCGCCAGAGCCGGTCGATCTGAACGCGGGTCGTCAGCGGGTGGTCCGGGTGGGTGAGCCAGCGAGCGAGGTCGAGGCGAGTTTGTGGCGCCGCGTCGGTGAATGTGGGCAGCGAAGAGAGCGTCGCTGGCTGTACCGCTTCGCCGCGGTTCGTGTACTCGCCGCGCTCGAGAACATACGCCACGTGTTGGGCTGCCGGCAGGTCGGGGCCTGCCCGCATCGTCATGACCTGACGGATCTTGTCCCGGAGCGCGTCGCGCTCGGCGCGCGCAGCGCGCAGTGCGTCGAGCTGCGCGGCACGCTCGCCGCCGATCTCAGACGGCTGGGGCTGACCGCTGGCAGCTGCTTGGGCGATGGACTCAGGGTCAGCGGCGTAGTCGCAGACGAACACGTCGTCCACCGCGCCGCCGCGGAAGCCCTTGTCCCGGAACCGGCTTCCGATGGCCAAGTGCTCGATGGAGCCGCCGCGGATCGTACGCGTGAGGTGATCGCGCATGACTTCCGTTTCGGCGGGGACGCCGTCGATGAAGAGCCGCAGTCCGCTCGCTCGACTTGAGCCGTCGTAGGTGAACGCGACATGGGTCCATTCTCCGGGCTCAACAGGGGCCACGGAGCGGATCGCGATCGCGTCGCCGGGCCAGAAGTGCACGAGGGATGCGGTGAGGTGCCCGTCTTCTATCAGCAGCTGGTACCCGCGGCTCCCCGAGTCCGTCCAAGACTTGGTGCGGTGGATGACGACGGCTCGCTCTAGGACCTGGGCATCGTTTGGCACGCGCATGCGGAGTCCAATGGAGAACGCATCGCTGCGTTCGAAGACCCCGGCACCCGGGAACGACACCGCGTTCTCGCCGGAGAGCACACGCGCCGTACCGCCGGCTCTTTCCATGGCGACGGGGTCGCCTTGAAGAGCGTAGATCGGTTCTTCTTCGGCGGGCGGCGACTCAAAGTCCACGAAGAGCGACGGAGCGAGCTTCCGTGCTTCTCCGCCAACCGCCGGGGCACCGCCCTCCAGCTCGCGGACGTTCTCCTCGAGCTTAGCGAGCGCCGCCGCCTGCTCATCCGACGGCAGGTCCAAGGCCGGCGTGGGCACCGCGTTCGTGAAGTGGGAGTAGAGCCCCGATTCGTCGATGTCATCAAAGAATGCGAAGAGCCCAAAGTAGTCCCGCTGGCTGATCGGGTCGAACTTGTGGTCGTGGCAGCGCGCGCAGCCCACGGTCAGGCCGAGGAACGCGCCGGCCATGGTCTCCACCCGGTCGCACACGGACTCGACGCGGTACTCCTCTTCGACGCTGCCGCCTTCGTTGGTCTGCCGGTGGAGCCGGTTGAACGCGGTGGCCAGCGCCGAGGCTTGGGTCGGCTCCGGAATGAGATCCCCCGCGAGCTGCCACGTGACGAAGTCATCGTACGGCAGGTTCTTCTCGAAGGCATCGAGCACCCAGTCGCGCCACGGCCAGACGTTCATATTCTGATCCGCCTGGTAGCCGAACGTGTCAGCGTAGCGGGCGACGTCCATCCAGCTCGCCGCCATGTGCTCCGCGTGGCGCTGGCCCGTGAGTAGCTCGTCGGCCTTGCGCGCGAACGCGCTCGGCGCGTCGTCGGCGATGAACGCTGCGAGTTCCGCTGGCGTGGGCGGAAGGCCCGTTAGGTCGAGGCTTGCGCGCCGCAGCCACGTGCCGCGGTCGACTTCGACGGCGGGCGCGATCCCCGCCTCCTCAAGCTTCGCGTGGACAAAGAGGTCAAGGGGGTCCCGCGCCCATTCGACGCCGACGTTGGAGGGCGTTGCCTCGTGACGAGTCGGCGCGGTGAAGGCCCAGTGCTCGGTGTACTCCGCGCCCTCGTCGATCCATCGCGCAAGAAGCTCGATCTCGGCTTCGGTCAACGAGAGATTCGACTCAGGCGGTGGCATGAGCCTGGCATCCGAGCCGTGGGTGATGCGAGCCAGAAGCTCGCTGCCCGCGCTGTCGCCCGGGACGATCGCAGCAGGGAATCGCGCGAGGTCGTCGATGGCTGACTCGCGATCATCGAGCCGCAGGTCCGCCGCGACGCTGCCGGCGTCAGGGCCGTGGCACTGAAAGCAGCGGTCCGAGAGGATTGGCCGGATCTCCGTAGCGAAGTCCACCGTGGCTTGCTGGGCCCCGGGATAAGCGATGGCGGCAGATACGCAAGTGATGAGGGCAGTCAGAGGAGGGAGCACGGCCCCATTTTGCATGCAAGTCCACCTGAAAGACTAGGCTGGATTGCCGGGGGTTCCAATTCACCCCCAGCCGTCTCGTTCGATGCCTAGCTTCCCGGGAACTCTTCCATCTAGATCGCACTTCTACTCCAGGCCTCGCCGGACGTCCTCGACGTCGACCCTGTGCTCGGGCCGTACACGCAAGTCAGCGCTGCCGTGGCAGCGGCGGCCGACGGGGACGTGATTCGTGTCGCCGAAGGCATCTTCGGCGGTTTCAGCGGTGAGTTCTTCTGGTGTGCGCCGAGCCCCTCCGCGATGGCGATCCGAGGCCTTGGTCAGTCCACTGTGACCGAGTACGCAGGTGAGCCTGTCACGCTAGACGCGAGTCAGAGCATTCTCAGCGAGGGCAGCACGCTCGCACTCACCGCCAGTGGGTCCCGGGATGATCCCATCCTACTGGTGGCCGGTACGGCGCCTGGTAGCGCGCTGCACCCCATGGCGGCCCGCGAGGGGGCTCCTGGGGCGTAACACCTTTCGAAGCTGATCGAACTCCGTACTCTCAGAGGATGAAGTACTTCCCACTTTCACTCGTTCTCGCCCCGCTCGCCGCCGCAGATTTCGGTCCTCTCACGTCCATTACCACGACGCAGTTCAGGGTTCGCGCTGAGCTGATCGACATCGACGGCGACGGCATACTCGATCTGCTTACCTTGGACTCGCTCTTGCCCTTGCCGCAGCTCGCCCTCGGATGGTCCAAGGGCGGAGACGCGTTGCCGTTCGGCGCGAGCCAACCCATTGCAACGCTCAACGGAGAGCTTTCTGCGATCGCTCCGGGTGGACTCACCGCAGACTGCGGCGACCTCGATGGCGATGGGTTTCGCGATCTAGTCGTGGCGACAGCCGATGGGCTTCTCCGCTTTGACGGTCTTTCCGGAAGCCAGTTCTCGTCCCCTTCCATCATCGACAGGACCCCGTGCACCCACGTGGAGGTCATCGACTTGGACCAAGACGGCGACCTAGATCTTGTGAAAGGAGGCTTCGAGAACCCGACCGGGGCCGAAGACGGCATCTACATCAACGACGGCGCGGGACTCCTCCGGCCCCTGCCGATTCCAGGTCTGTGTTGCTTTTCCTCGGCACCACTCTTCACGGACGCTGATCAGGACGGAGACCTCGATTTCGTCGTCAACGCAGGCGACCTGCGGCAGCCCACGTACTTTGAAAACCTCGGCGGGCTCGCTTTCGCCCCTGGCGTCGACATTCCGCTTCCGAGCAACTCCCCCTTCATCGCGCTGGGTGATGTCGACCAAGACGGCGACGACGACCTGCTCTACGCCTACTTCGCGCAGAACCCCGGCGGCTGGCTGGAGAACGTCTCGGGCGACTTCTCGACCAATCACGTCGTCGTCAATATGACCCTCGCCGTTTCTGCTCCCCGCGTGGGAGACGTAGACGGAGACGGGGACGTGGACCTGGTCTTCGTGGAGGACCTCTCCGGCGCGAGTTGGTTCGCCAACAACGGCAATGACCAGTTCCCCTTTCGAAGCAGCATCGACACGGGAATCACCTGGGCTAGCATGGTGGGTCTCGCGGACGTGAACGGCGACCAAGCCGTCGACATCTTGTTCACGGGGGAAGGCCCGCGCGGGGTTCTCGCCTACCTCAACACGAACGACCTTGGGGGAGATGTCTGCGTGGCGATCGCGAACTCGACGGGCGTTCCGGCGGCGCTTCGCGCGTCAGGCTCGCGGTCGGTCGGCGCGAACCGATTCACGCTCACCCTCGATGACGCGCCTCCCGGTCAGCTTGCGGCGTTCCTCGTCGGGCGCACCACGCAGATCTCGATGCTCCCCGGCTCCGCGGGCGTCCTGTGCCTCGGATCCCCCTTCGCCATCTTCCGGGGCCCCGATCAAATCCAACCGATCGACGCGGGCGGGGTGTTCAGGCTCAACGTGGACCTCACCGCCGTCCCCGGGTCCGCAGGACTCCAGTCCGTGCAGAGCGGCGAAACATGGCTCTTCCAGTCGTTCTTCCGCGACCTCTCAGCCCTCGGCACCACCAACCTCTCACCGGCGGTGGAGATCACCTTCGTTCCGTAGCTGCGAAGCGGTGCGCCACGTGGTGGTCCTTGACGGTTGGCGCTATCGGCCGAAGTCTAGGCCGACCTTCGTGACGCTTCCTTCCCGGATGCTCACGCGGGTTTCGATCGGCTGGCGGCCCGGGAAGCTGGCCCGCAGGGTGTAGGTGCCGGGTGGAAGAATGGTGGACGAGTGGGTCTCCCCGAGGGGCCACTCGTTGATGAGGTGGATGCCGGCCGCACTTGAGTTCCGCCCGGTGAAGGCCTCGCGGGGGACGGCTTCGTAGACGTGGTGGGTGGAGTTTTCGATGAAGAGCTTTGCGTGGAGCATCCACTCCACGTCTTCAGCTCTCACGTAGTCCCCGGTCTGTCTACGCCTAGCCACCTCTTCATGCCGCCGCGTGATGTCGAGCTTGGACAGCGCCCCTGCCACTTCGACGTGGAGCACTCCGCCGATAGGGACTTCCAGTTGGACTCTCGTCACACGGCCCGCTTTGACGTCGACGATCTTCTCGGACCGCCCGTGCGCACGGGGCGCTACCAGGGTTCCATGGTGGGATTCAATGTAGGGCTGGCCCATCGCCACCACGCGGACGGGGCCTACCGGACAGGTGAAGCCGCGCGCTCCGTCCTTCAATTCCCCGTATTGAATGGGAAGTCCAGTCGCGGGGTCTTCCAAGGTGATCGCGAGTGCGCGGCTCATGGAAATTCGGTTGGCTGCCGGTTCAG
>CAYQKK010000047.1:0-17320 GCA_964417955.1 uncultured Planctomycetaceae bacterium | reverse complement strand
TCCAAGGTGATCGCGAGTGCGCGGCTCATGGAAATTCGGTTGGCTGCCGGTTCAGCGCTCGCGACGCCAGTCTCGGGGCCAGCGCGAAGCCGTGCCAGTTGGATCGGGTCGAATTCGGCCAAGACGGCCTCCACTCGGAGTTCGCTTGAGGGCTGATCGCTCTCCTCGATGACGACCGTGACTTCCGGCTTCGAGATGGGGACCTCGACAAGCTCCACCCTGCGGCTGAAGTCGGCCCACTTCGCCACGAGCAGGTACTGGGCGCCCGCTTCCACGTCAAAGTGCGCGGTGAGGTGGCCGCCCTGAGCCGAGGCAAAGGGAGCGCCCCGCGTGTCGAGGGGCTTCGCGGTCGGGCGATCCCACCCGCGGCTCTTCGGTTTGACCCAGGGAGGCTCGCCGATCGTGCCGGCCTCAAAGAGAACGAGTCCGACCGGAGCGCCTGCCTTACCCGCTGTCATCTTCACCAAGATCGTGGGGCGTGAGTGACGCAGCACGACGGGGACAGGGTCGGCGGTCGCCTCCGCGAACCCCAGCGTCACGACTTCGAACTCCCGTGCTCCGTGGTACTCGCCGCTCTTTCCCTGAACCTCAGTGGTGAACTCGTAGCGACCCGGCATGAGGCCCTTGAAGGAGAAAGTCCCGTCGGCGGCCGTGGTGGCTTCTGCCCTGAACTGGCCCTCGCCGGCGATGAGGAGCTCTGAACGCAAGGGTTCTTCGTCTCCGTCGAAGCGTGCGGCGCTGCCGGAAGGGCGGAGTGAGGCCACCAAGTGGAATGGGAGCGCGGCGCTGTCTCCCGTACCTAGCACCGCGCCCTTCAGCTCGGCTGGCCCTTGAAGCTCCAGCTTCATCGGCTCAGCCTCCGCGTTCCCGTCGGGCCGCTGAGGGAGCTCCGCCGAAGCGACCCCGCCCGCGCCGCCGTTCACCACAATCCACCGCGGCTCCGTTCCCTCGACGATCTGACATTCAAAGAGCCCGTCGCCGAGCCTTCGCACCGAGGAGCGAGAATCGGCCTGTAGGCTCGGGGAGGTTGGACTTACACCCACGATGTGGAACTTTGGCTTCGAGAATCCCATGACCCGCACCGGCCTTGCGGCATCGGGGTCAAGGGCGCCGACGACCTGGACAGGCTGCGTCCAGCCTCGCACCGCGAGTAGCTTGACCTGGTAGCTCGCTTCTTCAGCCTCACCCTTCCTTCGAACCGAGCTCGATCTGAGCACATAGCCGGGGTCGACCACTCGCGCCGCCACTTGGGTAAAGCCCCTTTCGTTTGGTGCAAGCAGCCCTTTCGGCGCGTTGATCGTTGCCATCCCATCGGCATCGGTGCGCGCAGTGCCCATCAACTCCTCGGGGGAGTCGCGGTGAAACAGTCCGACCGTGGCGCCCGCAAGGGGCGGGCCGCGGTAATCGGTAAGGCCCTTAACCGCTAGCGCCTCGATCGTGACTGGCACGGGAGCTCCGTGATCGGAAGCCGCCTTCTCGCGATCGCTGGAAGGTGCTGCGTGGGTGCGCACTGATGACGGCGCGACCTCTGGGTCCTCTAGGGCCGCATCGGGCAGGCCCGTTCCTTCATCGCTCTCGGTGAGGGCGCGTTCAGCTTGCGGCTCGCCGCCATCAAGCGCCTCAATCTGCGGGTGCCTCGTCGAGTCGTGCGAATCGAGAGTCAGCTTGAGGGCTGCCCCGAGCGTCAGGGCGACAAGTAGCGTGAGAATGAGCTTCATATGCTTGGACGCGCCGGCGCCTTCACAAGCGCGACGCTAGTCGCTTGTCTACATCTGAAAACGAAGCGAGGACCCAGGGGGGGGTCTCCAGGTGTCAGGTGCGGCAGCGGCCGCGGCTGCGATGAGGGGGAGCGACATTGGATGAGGCTAGCCCTTTGAGTTCGGTTGGTCACCGTCGACTCTGCTGAAGTGCGCAGGGGAGGGGGTTGCGGTAAGCTCTCCCCGGGCAGCTGCGTGCTTCTGCGCTTTGCAGACCGCTGCGACTTTCTATCCGAACGCCAAGCTCTTGATCATTATGGGATCGCACCTCGCGCCTTTCGCGGTATCACTCCTCTCCCTTTCAGCCGCCACAGCAAGCGCGCAGACGCTGCTCGTGGAGAAGGTCACGACGAGCACCCGGCCGACGGCGGCCCAGCCCTTCAACCCGCACACCGAGCACGCCCGCCCCGCCGCGTGGAAGCCCCTCGCCGTTACGGGACGAGCGGACCTCACGGTGACGGTGGAGTATGACATCAACGTGACGAACACGAGTTCGGTGGCAGAGCTCGCGGAGTGTGGCCTGCAGCTCAGCGACGCCTTCATCACCGACAACCTCTGCTGGGGCGTGGATCCTTCTTCTCCGATGTTGAACCTGTTCGTCAGCGAGACCGTGCCGGCGAATTCTGTGACGCGTTTGACGGGCTTGGTCGTCATCGACCAGTTCACCTTCCCGTACTTCGCGTGTCAGTTTGTGGATGGTGACCCCGTCCACACGACGCTCGAAGATTCCGCGCTCTTCACTGGCCCCTCGCGGACCTCGGTCAATTCCAACGAGTGGTTCGCGAGCCCCTTTGGACCCGCCGGGCAGTTCTTGTCCGTGGAGGATCTCGGGACCAGCATCCGCAATGACCTGAGCTTTGCGATGACCCACGATCTGCCGTTGATCGCGGGCTCCAACGGATGCGAACCGCTGCGACCGAACTCAACGGGCGTCTCCGGGCGACTGGAGGCCTTTGGTGCCCTCGATGTCGCGCAGCCCGCGACGGTGCTGCGCGCCTCGCAGCTGCCCGCTAACACGTTCGGGCTCTTTGCCCTTTCAAGCGTCAGCCAGCCGCCCGTGCTCGCGGGCTTCGGCGGCGCTACCCTTTGCCTGGCCTCGCCGCTGGTGCGCTGGTTTGACTCCATCGGCACTTCCGACAGCTCCGGCTCCGTCGAGCTGGAGCTTCCCACCTCTTCGCTCCCCGTCCCGAACGGCCAGGTCCTCGCGGGCGACACCTGGTTCTTCCAGTACTTCCACCGGGACACGGATCCGATGACAAGCCAGCCGACGGCACGCTCCACGAACGCGATCGAGCTCTCTTGGTGATGGGGCCCGGCCTGCTAGGCAGCGCTGGGGCTCGATAGGAGACATCTTCACCCAGGCCGAAGGGAAATTCCCAAGGGACCTCCCGGGCGCGACGTTCTTCACTCGACCGGGTGGAAAGGGACGGGCCCCAGCATGCCCTGGAGACCCACGGAGAGGCACAAGAGGACGAGAATGAAGAACAGCAAGCTGCACGTAGAGACGCCCTGTGAGAAGCGTTGGAACGACCTGGAAGGCAACGGGGGAAAGCGCCACTGCGAGGCCTGCGCTCTCCATGTCATTGACGGCAGCGCGTTGACCAAAGAGGCCGCCGAGGCCGTCGTTACGGAGGCCAGGTCCACCGGGGACCGCGTGTGCATGAGAATGCTCGTGGACAAGAGCGGCCAGTTCGTTCATCGGGAGTCGGCCCCGGAGCACAAGGGTTTAAGCGCGTGGAAGGCGGGGGCCGTCTTTGCGGCGGGCGCGCTGGTTTCCTGCGGCGAGGGAGCGGAGACCCCCAACGATCCGGGCCCCGCAGCGACGGAGGAGGGGATTGAGACACCCAGCACAGAGCCGCCTTCGGAGAGACCCCCGGAAATCTTGGGGGCGATTTGCTACGTCGAGGAGCCCGTGGAAGAGCCACCCGGTCCTGACGAGGCCGAATCCGGACACGGTCCGTCCGACCTCCGAGAAGGAGCAGAATCTCCCCAGCACACGCCAGAAGAGCTGCTCGAGATGATGGGGGGAATGCGGCTGACTCCCCTCCCGCCGGCGGAGCCCGAAGACTCCACGCCCGAGTAGCCAGCTTTGCAGTGAACGGGGTTCTCTTGCGGCTATCGGAGCCGTAGGACTTCGATGGCGAGGGCGATGGCCAGGGCTGAAATCAAGAAGGCGAAGATCCTCCACTCCCGCGCCTCGGCGTTGGATCCGCACGTGGGGCAGGTGGTTTCGCTGGCTCGGGTCTCGTTCATATCGGCACTCAGGAAAGATCCGTGGGACGGTCGTCCACGCTCGGACGCAGAAGGTCAGCTGTTTCTTCCCAGGGTTTTCCGAGCGTTCCCGTCATCCAAGGGTTGTCCGCCGGTCGGCAGCTCCCTCGTCTCGCTTGGGCCCAGACGCCAGGCCCGCAGTGAAGTCACGCCCGTGTCGTCCACGCGGCAGATCACGTGGGTCCACGCAGGGTTCGCGTCCTTGAGGTCTCGCTGGCTTGGTACGGCTGGCTCGCCCGGGTGGGAGTGCCAGACTCCGATGACCGCGAGGTCCGCGGCTTGAGCGTCGAGCTCGGCCCTGAGAAAGTCCTCGGGGTGCAGTTGGAAGCGATCCGCTTCCGTGGCCATGTTTCGGCACGGGACGGCTTGCAGCGCGTGCAGCCTAGATCCGATCAAGAGACCGCACGCTTCGCGCGGGTAGGCGGCGCGGGACTGCTCGCAGATCACCGAGCGCACCGCAGGCTCGAAGGTTATTGAGTCTTCCATTCGGGAGCGAGGAGCGCGCGCTTGCCGTCTAAGGACTGGGCGCGACCGGAGTGCATGGGCCCATCGCCTTCGGTCCGGTCGCGGGGTTTATCCCACAGCTGACAGGTGACTTCTTTGTGCTTTTGGTCGAGCCCTTCGCAGTAGTTCGTAAAGATGCAGCGGCGCACTTCGTCGCCGCGGCCGAGCCGCATCTTGTACCACCAGTCAGGGTCCGCGAGGGATTGACGCGCGGCGGCGACCATGTCGCAGTCGCCGGAGTGGAGTGCGGACTCAGCGGCATCGAAGGTGCCGACGCCGCCGCAGCCGATGACGGGGACGAGCGGATTCACCGCGTGCACTGCGTCGCGGATCTCTCGCGACAGCGGAAAGTTGCGGCCGAACGGTCCCGGCGCATCGATGCGCACGGTGGGCATGCACTCGTGGCCGCTGACTCCGGTGTAGGGGTACGCGGCCGCACCGACCCTAGGCGCCTTAGCGTCCTCGAACTTGCCGCCCTTGCTGACCGAGATGAAGTCCATGTCCGCTGCGGCGAACTGGGCCGCGAACCAGGCCGCCTCATCGACTCGGGTGCCGCCGTCGATCACCTCGTCCCCGAGCATCCGGCAGCCTACGGTGGCGTGCTTGCCCACGCGCTGGCGTACGGCGGCCAAGACTTCCAGCGCGAGTCGCACGCGGCCTTCCGGCGTCGTGCCGTAGCCGTCCTCGCGGGTGTTGAGCGCCGATAGGAAGCTCGCCATGGTGTACGCGTGGGCAAAGTGCAGCTCGACGCCGTCGAAGCCGGCGGTCATCGCGCGTTCGGCCGCGTCGGCGAAGAGGCCAGGGAGCGTCTCGGGTAGCTCTTGGACATGGGGGAGGTGCGTGTCGTAGACGCGCTCGCGCTCCCCGTACTTCAATGCGTCTCGCTCGCGATGGCTCAGGGCCCGCAGGAGATCTTCCTCGGACAGCGCGGCGAGCGCAGAGCGGACCTCGGGCTCGGTGGCATCGTCCCCGAGCCCCAGCGCCGCGCGGTGCCTGTCCGTGACGGCGAGGAACCGACCCAGGTAGGCATCCTTCGCAGGCCGGCGACGGATCCTCAGGAAGTCAATGAGCTGGATCAGGAGGCGCGTCTCTCCGCGGCTTCGCTCGGCCACGTGGGCCACGAGGCGCTTCAGCCCAGGGATATAGCGGTCGTTTCCGATCCGCAGGAGCGGCCCCGACGGCACGTCTCGGATGCCAGTGGCCTCGACCACAAGGACCCCGGGCCGCCCGTCCGCGAAGCGGCCGTACCAGTCGATGACCTCCGGCGTCGCGTCGCCCTCCTCGGTGGACCGCCACGGCACCATCGCAGGGACCCACGTGCGCGAGCGAGCGGTGAAGGCTCCCACGCGAACGGGGCTGAAGAGCTGGCTGACGCTGGCCTCCTCGGCCGTGGGCCAGGTAGCGTGGGGAAGGGGGTAGGGACCTTTTCCCTTCTGCGCGGCTCGATCTTTGGGAGTGCTCACGGCGCCCAGACTACCGGAATGCGCCTGCGATAGGACGAAATGGCCGTCGCGGACGGTAGGCTGCAGGCTATGGAGACCGCACTTGTCACAGGCGCCACCGGAGGGATCGGCGGGGCAATCGCGCGCCGATTGGCGGCGATGGGCATGCACGTGTTCGCGACTGGGCGACGGCTTGCGGATGCGGAGGCCTTCGCCCAAGGCGTGAACGCGAACGAGCTGATCGAGGGACGCTGCACCGGGCTAGAGCTCGACGTGACGAACGGGGACAGCGTCGTCGCCATGGTCCAACAGCTCGAAGCTATCGGCGTCACCGGTGTCGATTGGCTGATCAACAACGCGGGCTCCGCCGAGACCGCGCCGGGGACGCGTGAAGGCAACCACGCGCTGATGCGGCGCCTCATGGAGCTCAACCTCTACGGCCCCGTGCGGCTCTTCGACGTCTTTGGCCGCGGCATGCTCGATCGCCAGCGCGGGGGCATGATTCAGGTCGCGTCCTCGGCGGGCCTCAAGGGCTACGCCTACGTGTCTGCCTACGCCGCGACGAAGCACGCGATGCTGGGCTGGACGCGCTCGTTGGCGTTGGAATGCGCTCCGAAAGGGGTCATCGTGTCGGCCGTCTGTCCACACTACGTTGACACGCCCATGACGGACCGCAGCATCGAGTCGATGCACACGCGGTCCGGACGGAGCGAAGCCGAGCTGCGGTCGTTTCTAGCCTCCGAGAATCCAGGAGGCGTATTCGTGACCCCCGAAGAGGTCGCGGACTCCATCGTCGACTTGATGCACTCCAACCGCGGCGGCGTTCTCATCGAGCTTCCCGGGGGCAGTCGTCAGATCATTGAGGCAGGCGTCCCCCTCGTGGTCGACGGACCTTCGACTCCTCCCCCGGCTGGATCCCCACCCGGGCCCAAGCCTTCGCCCCCTGGCGACAAGTAACGAATCATGCTGCGTAGAATTGCACGGAAGATGCGGGCGAACCGCGAAGAGGGTGAGACGGGTCGTCGGCCTCTCAAGCGCTGGGCCGTGCGTCCGGATGATTGGAAGTCGGCGCAGGGTTACGAGAACGGCGTCCTCGTCGAGCGCGGCGGCCGCATGCTCTTCGTCGCCGGGCAGATCGCCTGGGACGAGGACCAGAAACTCGTGGGTTCTGGCGACATGGGAGCCCAGTTCATTCAGGCGCTCAAGAACGTCCTCACCATTGTGGAAGAGGCGGGCGGACGGCCGGAGGAGATCGTGCGCATGACGATCTACGTGACCGACAAGAAGGCCTACCTTTCGGCAACGAAGGACATCGGCGGCGCTTGGCGCAAGCTGATCGGCAAGTACTACCCAGCCATGGCGCTGGTCCAGGTGGCGGACCTTCTGGAGCCCAAGGCCATGGTCGAGATCGAAGCCACCGCCGTGATCGGTTAGGAGCCTGTCGCGCATAGCCGAATCCGCGTAGCACGCGCCCGGTTCCGGTGGGCTGCGTTGCTCCAAGACCCCGGTGACTACTGTCACGAGCGGTCTCGAAGCGCCTTGCCGACCAGAACCGGGCACGCACTACGCGAATCCGTCTATGCGCGACAGGCTCCTAGCTCCCCATCGCTGTTCCCTGGCTGCTAAAGTACGGCCATGACCGCTACAGCCATTCGCCCGGACAAGATCGAGCCCGAGCACTTTCACTACGAAGAGTCCGACGGCGTCGCGACGATTCGCCTCAACCGTCCGGATCGACTGAACGCGCTCACGTTCGACTCCTACGCCGAGCTCCGAGACACGTTCGCGGCGCTCCGCACCCGTGACTCAGTGCACAGCGTGTTGCTCGTCGGCACCGGCCGGGCGTTTTGCTCAGGCGGCGACGTGCGCGACATTATTGGGCGGCTCTTCAACGTGCCCGATTCGACGCTGGTTGCGTTTACGCGCATGACCTGCGACTTGATCGAGAACATGCGGCGTCTCGAGAAGCCGATCGTGGCGGGGCTCAACGGACTCACCTGCGGAGCGGGCGCGGTCATGGCGACGGCGGCGGACATTCGCGTCGGGGCCAAGTCGGCCAAGATCTCTTTCATCTTCACGCAGGTCGGGCTCTGCGGAGCCGACATGGGGGCGGCGTGGCTGCTGCCGCGCATCGTCGGGCTGGGGCACGCGTCCGAGCTGCTCATGACCGGCGACTTCATCACGGCGGAACGCGCGGGCGAGATAGGGCTCTACAACCACGTGGTCGAAGACGACGAGGTCGAGTCCAAGGCGATGGAGATGGCGCAGAAGCTTGCCAAGGGGCCCGGCATGGGGCTCGCCATCACCAAGCGCATGTTGAACGCGGAGGCGAGCATGGAGTTCGGGGACGCGATGCAGGCCGAGGCCTGGGTCCAGGCGGAGTGCATGAAGCACCCCGACTACCGCGAGGCGTTCGAGGCCTTCACCGAGAAGCGCGAGAAGGACTTCGGGAAGAACCGCTGATGACGGCTATCGACCTGGATGCGCTGCGGTGTGAGGCGGAGAGCTTCGCGGCGGGAATTGAGCCGGAGTTCGAGCGCTTCGAAGGCATCGGCACGGTCGAGGCCGAGATCGAGGCGTTTCGCTTGGCCCACGAACGCGTTCGCGCGGGCGGCTGGTTCGACTTCGTTGTGCCGGAGTCCCTCGGCGGCCGCGCGGTAGGGGAGCTCGCTTCCCCGGACACGGTGTCCGTTCGCGCGCTGGCGGTGATTCGCCAGGCGTTCGCTTTCCACCACGCGATGCTCGACCTCGCGTTCGTGGAGCAGGGCCTCGGTTCCTTTCCGATCGCGCTCAGCAAGGCCGAGGGGCACGCCGACCCGGAGCTGCTGGACGCGCTCACCCAAACGGCAGCGGGGGCGCTGATCCCTGCCCTCGGCTTGACCGAAGCCGGTGCAGGGTCGGACCTCTCCGGCGTGGCCACGACGGCGGCGCGCCAGGCGAGCGGTGACTACCTGCTCAACGGCGGCAAGACATACATCACCAACGTGGGGGTCGCGGACTACTACACGGTGCTAGCGCGCACGAGCGGCGAGCCCGGCGAGCGCGGCGGCCTGACGATGTTCTACGTGCCGCATAAGTCCGACGGGCTCGCGACGCGCTCCTTCCGCGTGATGGCGCCTCACCCCATCGGCGAAGTGCTATTCGACGGCGTCAAGCTGCCGGCGCGCTACGTGCTTGGGGAGGTCGGTGGCGGCATGGATCTGGCCCTTGGGAACCTCGCTCGGTTCCGGGTGACGGTGGCGGCGGCAGCCAACGGGTTTGCGCGGCGCGCGCTTGCGGAATCGGTGACGCACCTGAAGTCGCGCGAGCAGTTCGGCCGACCCCTTTCGTCCTTTCAGGGACTGCGCTTCGACCTCGCCGAGATGGACGTGCGGCTACGCGCGGCGGAGCTTCTGACGGCGGAGGCCGCGACCTGCGTGGATTCGGGCGCGGATGCGACCGCGGAAGTGGCGCGCGCCAAGCTGTACTCCACCGAGAGCGCCTCGTGGATCTGCGACCGCGCGGTCCAGCACCACGGCGGCGCCGGTGTCCGCGTGGGTTCTGTCGTCGAGCGGCTCTATCGCGACACTCGTGCGCTCCGTATCTACGAAGGCACGAGCGAGGTGCAGAAGCTCGTCCTCGGCAAGCACGTTCTCAAGACGACCCCGCCCCCGGGCCACCCGACCTAACCCCATGGCCACCTACCAGCGAATGCTCTTCGTGTGTCTCAACGACCGCGGAGAGGACCACCCCAAAGGTTCCTGCTCGCGCTCGGGTGGAGCCGAGCTCCTCGATAGGCTCCGCGGCGACATGGCAGACCGCGGCCTCAAGCGCGTTGTGCGCGCCGTCGGCACGCGCTGTCTAGGCCAGTGCTCCCACGGTCCCGTGGTGAGTGTTCAGTCGGAGGACGTCTGGTACGGCGGCGTCCAGGCGTCGGACGTCCCCGACCTCATCGAGAAGCACGTCCTCGGCGGCGAGGTCCTAGAGCACCTTGAGATCCCCGATGACCAGTTGATCGGGGTCGAGCACGAGGAGCACCCCCTGCCAGGCCTGAAGCGGGCCCATGGGGGGGCGGAAGGGGAAGCCCCGTAGGATCGGGCACGGCCGCTGGATTCCACGCCCAAGGGGATCTGCTCGGAAGTTTTTTTGAAGTGCTGTCGTCACTCGGACGGACCCAGGCGTGTGGACGGGCGTCATGAACGAATACGAGCTAGATCTCCCCACTGTCCTTCGTCAGCACGGCCCCATGTTGAAGCGTGTGGCGCGCGCTCTGGTCTCTGACGAGCACGCCGCTGCCGACTTGGTCCAGGACACCTGGGCCACTGCCCTGCAGTCGCCTCCCCGTTTCACCCTTCGTAGGGCTCTCCTGGGTGACAGGGAAGGGGCCGGAGCTGCCGGCTCCGGGCAGGCCGCTAGAATGGGGGCCTGGTTGCTCACCACCATGCGCAATCATGCTCGGTCGGCTCATCGGCGCTCGAGCGTCCGCACCCACGACGCCGAGCGCACGACCCGAGAGACGTCCCAGGCAGACCTAGAGGCAGCCAGCACCTCGGAGACGGCCGAGCGTCTGGAGGCCCAGCGGCTGGTGCACGATGCGCTGGTCGAGCTCGAGGAGCCCCTCCGCACGACGCTGATGCTGCGATTCCATGACGGCCTCAGCAGTACCGCCATCGCCGAGCGACTGGGCATCCCGGCGTCGACGGCGCGCTCGCGGGTGCAGAAGGGCCTTCAACTCCTGCGGGAGAGGCTCGATCGCCGCTTCGGTGGGGACGACGGGGCTCGCGCTGCGTGGGGTGCCGCTCTTCTGCCTCTGACGAGGCTCGGGGAGGTGGGGGCCGTCGAGGCCGCCAGCGCCGGCGGTGCAACGGTCCTCGTTGGCAAGATCGTGGCGGCTACGGCCCTCGTCGGGGGCGCTGCGCTGGGGACAACTGCGTTGCTCACAACGCCCGAGCTTGAGCCCATCGAAGCGATCGCTCCGGCCGGCGCCGAGACGATGGGGCTCCCTGTGGCCCAGGTCGGCGCAGCGACGTCTGCTCGCGTCGCGGCGTCACCGATGGAGACACAACCGCCAACGGCCAGTCTGGCTGCCACAGCAGCTTCCGGAGCCACGGGCGATCCTGGGGCCACGGGTCCCTACGTCCTCGTCGTCAACCGAGAGGGGCAGCCCCAGGCTGGCTTCCCGGTTGCGCTGACCAAGCGAGACGACCCGCGGCGCCAGGACGGCGAGGATCAAGAAGGGCTGTGCACAGACTCCAAAGGGCGCTTTTGGCTTCTAGGAGAGGACGCTCGACTCCCGGACGCTCGCTTCGCGTTCGCCAATGCTCCCCTCGTGCCGATTGTTGTCGCTGCCTTGCCCGAGTCGGACGAGCTCAGGGACGCCGTGGGCGAGGTCGGACGTCTCGTGGTGCCGGATACGGGCTCCGTGACCGTGAAGCTCAGTCAAGCAGATGGAAGTGGCTGGGCCGGTCCCGCCAGGCTGCGCCTCGGTGGAACGAGGACGCGGGGGGGTGACCTGCCCGAACCGTTCTACGTCAGGTTCGAGGGGTCAGGCCACACGTTCGCGCACGTCGGAATCGCGCATAGCTACGACGTTCACGTGGACTCTTTGGGCGAGTGGTGCTCTATGTCCGCGGCCTATCTAGCGCTCAAGCAGGGGGAGCGCCGTGTCCACGAGCTGGTGGTGGACCAGCCGCGGGTCGTGCTCGTGGGGCGCGCGGTCGATGTGCGAGGTCGCCCGCTGGCGGACATCCACGTCATGTCGGAGATCATGGGGGAGTCTGCAGCTGGCGGAAGGAGTGGAGCCGACGGCGAAGTCCGCATTCCAGTGATCGGACAGCCCGCGGAAATCGGAGGCATGCAAGTCGCGATCAAGGGCGCATTTCCGGGACGCGTCTGGAGCCTCGATGGGGAACAGCGCTTGCCCATGAAAGTCAAAGGTGGCGACCTGAGCGTGGGCGACATTGTCTTGACTGACGCCGACTACACCGTGGCGGGTTCGTTCCGCACGCTGGACGGGAAGCCCGCGGGCGGTCACTGCTGGATCCCGCTGATCCAGGAGGTGGCCCCCGGGCGTTGGGAGCCTGCCGGGATCACTTTCATGCCCGGGCTCGACGGCAAGTTCTTCTGCCTGGACGATGTCGCCGATACCACGCGAGCGCTCGCGATCGATCTCTCCACCCCTCTCTTTGCGAACGGCCAACGGTACCTTCTCGAGGAGCCCGTGCGTTTCGAACGAGGCGCTCGAAACGTGGAAATCATCCTGTCGTCGCCAGCCGTCAGAGTCCGCGGCAGCGTCGTGGTGCCTGAGGGAATCAGGCGGCGGGACGTACGCGTGCGATTGAAGCGGGCGGGTTGTCCCGACCAGGTACTTGAAGGAGCTTCCTTCAATGATTGGACGCGCATTGGGAATGTCGACGTGGAGGTGGGGTTGCACAACCACGCGGAACCGCTTGTTCGCATCGAAGACGTGGAGATCCTGCCGGACGGAATCATGGATACGCGTTTGGAGGGGATCGTGCTGCCGGCGCCGCGCTGAGTTCAGCTCGCAGGAGATCTCTTGCTGGCCCCCGCTGGGATCAGGCGGGTGCATTACAGGCCAATCTTCGCGCAACAACGCCACTGAGCGGGGCGTCGTCTGTCATACTCCGGGACCCCAAGCACGGCACTGATATGAGTACGACCCGACTGAGCCTCTTTGACCTAGCCCCCGGCAAGGTCCTTCTTGACCGCTATCGTATTGAGAGCGGGCACCGCGAAAACGGCATGTCTGCTGCGTTCCGCGTCCTCGACCTTGAGTCCAAAGAGTCGGAGCGGGAGCTGCAGGCTTTCCCCGCTTCGCTCTTCGAAAACAGCAAGCAGGCGGACGCGTTTGCGGCCACCCTGCGCGGCTGGTCCGAGCTTTCCAGTGACGCGGTTCTCGCGCTGCACGACGTCGTTGTGCTCGACGACGGCGCGGTACTTTCTGTTTCGGATTTTCCGGAGGGCGTCGGCCTGCGCGAAGTCATCGCAGAGCGGAAGACCATGTCAGAGAAGGAGACGGTGGCCCTCGGAGTGGCGCTGCTCGACGGGCTCGAGGCGGCCCACGACGGTGGTCTGATCCACGGCGATATCAAGCCTGCGACGATCTTTGTGGGGGATGGAAGCCCCACCCTCGTGGACGGTGGGGTGACGCCTGGGCTTTGGGCGGCGAAGCACCTGGGAACGCGCACCGCTCTGATCGGTACGCCTTTCTACGCGCCGCTAGAGCAGTTCGGTGGCGACTCGCCGGACGAGCGCTCCGACATGTACAACCTGGCCACGGTGATGTATGAACTCCTCACGGGCGCGATGCCCTGGGTGGGCAAATCGTACATCGAGGTCTTCCAGTCCAAGATGCAGCCCGCCGCGCCCGCCATGCGCACCATGGCGCCGGATGTGGAAGTGAACCGCGACTTGGAAGCTGCGATCGCCACGGCGTTGCGCGGCAAGCGTCAGGAACGGCATGAGTCAGCCGCGGCCTTCCGCGAAGCGCTGACGGATCTCGATCTCGACTCCTAGGGCTCCACTTCCAAGGCCACCATGACGCGGTTCGATGCGACCTTCGAGCTAGACCTCCCTGGGGAGTTCAACCTTTCGACCTACTACCTGGATCGGAACCTAGACGAGGGCCGCGCGGACAAAGTCGCGGTGCGCGTGGGGGAAGAGGCGCGGACGTACCGGGAGATTCACGAGCGTGTTCTGCAGCTAACCGGGGCTCTGCGCCGGGGGAGCGCTGACGCCGCCGGGGTACGGGCGGAGGAGCGCGTCCTGATCGTCCTTCCCGATGGCTTTGAGTTCGTCGAGACGTGGTTCGCGGTGCTGCGGGCCGGCGGTGTGTTCGCGATGGTGAACCCGCTCCTCAAGGCGAAGGACTTTGCCTACTACTTGGAGTACACGAAGGCCGCGGCGGTGATCACGCATTCGAGCGTGCTGCCCCAAATCTCTGCACCCCTCAAGGGCAGCCGCTTCTGCCGCCATGTGCTGGTGGTCGGGGACGATCCCGGCGACTTCACTGCGTACGAGTCGGCCGTGGGGCAAGGAGACTTCACGGAGGCGGAGACGACGGTGGAACGCACCGGGCCCGACGACCTCGCAGGGTGGCTCTTCACATCCGGCTCCACCGGTGAACCCAAGGCGTGCGTCCATGTGCACCGAGACTTCGCCTACGCGACGGAGACCTACGCCCTGCAGGTGGCTGACTATCGGATGAGCGACGTCTGCCTGTCGGTTCCCAAGCTCTTCTTTGGGTACGCCACGGGCACGAACCTGATGTTCCCGTTTCGCGTGGGGGCCACGGTCGTCCTCTTCGAAGGTCGCGCCACCGCCGACGAGGTGCTTGACCAGATCGAGCGGCACAAGCCGACGTTCTTGACTGGGGTCCCGACGCTCTTCAACCACGTCCTGCGCTCCGAGCGGGCGGCGGACATGGACCTGACCTCGCTGCGGGTGGCGCTCTCCGCCGGGGAGGCGCTGCCGCCCAAGCTCTACGCCGACTGGAAGGCACGCACCGGCGTCGAGATTCTCGACGGCATTGGGTCGGCGGAGATGTTCCACATCTATATCTCGAACAAGGTGGGGTCCGTGGTGCCAGGCGCGCTCGGGCGGCTTGTCCCTGGCTACGAGGCAGAGATCGTGGATCCCGAAGGACGCCCTGTCGAAGGGGACGAGCCCGGCCGCCTGCGTATCGCCGGCGGCTCGACCGCGCTTTGCTACTGGGGCGACAAGGACAAGTCGAACGCGACGTTTCAGGGGGCTTGGTGCACGACGGCGGACGTCTTCCGCCGCGACGGCGACGGCGTCTTCTGGTACGTGGGGCGCGGGGACGATCTGCTCAAGGTGAGCGGCATTTGGGTCTCGCCCTTGGAGATCGAGAACGCGCTGCTCGGCCACGACGCCGTGCACGAGTGCTGCGTTCTTGGCCGCGAAGACGAAGACGGTCTGGTCAAAGCCCACGCCATCATCGTGTGCGCGAGCGGAACCTGCGGTGACGCCGAGCTGGGCGTGGCCCTCAAGGCCTACCTCAAGGATCGCCTGGCGCCCTACAAGTACCCGCGCTCCTTCGAGTGGCGCACCGAGGCGCTGCCGCGCAACGACCGCGGCAAGGTCGCGCGCAAGCTGCTCAGCTGAAGGCCCTGCGCGCTCAGTCTCTCCCCAACATGCACGAATTCGCCAAGCTGACCTGGCCCGAAGCCAAGGCTCTCTTCGCCGCCGACCCTGTGGCGCTTCTACCGGTCGGGGCGACCGAGGCCCACGGGCCGCACCTGCCCCTAGACACCGACGTGACGATCGCCGTGGCGCAGGCCCGGCGCGCGGCCGAGCTGCTGAGCGAGGAAGGCGTGCGACCGATGGTGATGCCGCCGATCGCGTACACCGTCGCTCAGTTTGCCTTCGGCTTCCCCGGGACGATCACGATCCGCCCGTCGACGCTCTGGAACCTCGTGGAAGACGTGGTCGAAAGCCTCGAGCAACACGGGGTCAGGCGGGTCGTTCTGTGCAATAGCCATCTTGAGCTGCAGCACGTTCAGCTCCTACGCGGGGTCGTCACGGATCACGCGACAAAGACCGAGCGGCACGCGCAGCTCCTGTTCCCCGACATCACGCGCCGGCGCTGGGCCAGCACCCTCGGCGACGAGTTTCTCTCCGGCGAATGCCACGCGGGGCGCTATGAGACGAGCATTGTGCTGGATGCGGACCCAGAGCATGTGCGTAACGAGGAGCGCGCGGCGCTCGCCCCCAAGGAAGTGGGGCTGGTGAAGAAGATGCTCGGGGGCGCGAAGGACTTTTTGGAAGTTGGCGCAGATGAGGCCTGGTGTGGGGACCCAGCGTCGGCTACTGCTGAGGAAGGCCAACGCCTCGTCCAGCAGCTCGCGCACATCGCGGTCGAGACGATTCGGGACGAATGGCCAGAACTCTTCGCATGAGCGCATACAGCACCGTCATCCAGGTCCGCTTCGGCCACGTCGACCCGGCCGGGATCGCCTACTTCCCCCGGATCTTTGACTACGTTCACGACGTCTTCGAAGAAGTCTGGGAACTGCACGTCGGCACCCGCTACTACCACCTGCTCCTCGAAGAGAAGGTTGGCTTCCCCCTCGTGCACTCGGAGGTCGACTTCAAGAAGCCGCTCCGGTTCGGGGATCGCCCGGTGGTCAGCGTCACCTGCTTCAAGCTGGGGCGCACGTCGCTGGGCCTTCGCTACCGCTTCATGCTCGGAGACGAGGTGCACCTAGAGGCGCGAATGGTTACGGTGTCGACTCGGACGGACACGATGGAGCCGTTCCCTATCCCCGACGAGTTCAAGAAGCGCTTTGAGCTTCTGCTTGAGCCCGACGCGGACCGATAGAAAGCTCCCTCGAACGCCGCAGCCCTCGATACCCAATCCCCCTATGACCGCAGGCAAGCCCATCGCCGAGATCTACGCATCCGGCAAGCCCGTCTTCAGCTTCGAGTTCTTCCCGCCCAAGACTGACAAGGGCGCGTCGAACCTGATGCGCACGGCGGCGGATCTCAAGGAGAGCGTCGAGCCCGACTTCATTTCGGTGACCTACGGGGCAGGCGGCACGACCCGCGATCGGACCCACGCCGTCGTGACGGCCATCCAGGACGACCTAGGCATCACGGGCCTCGCGCACCTGACGTGCGTCGGCGCCACCGCCGAGGAAATCGGCGGGGTGGTGTCGCGGCTTGAGGGGGCCGGGGTGCGGAACGTGCTAGCGCTGCGCGGAGATCCTCCCGAGGGCGCCGAGCGCTTCGAGGCCCATGAAGGTGGGTTCGCCTACGCCACGGACCTGATCGCGTATCTGCAGGAGAACCACGGCGTGTGCATCGGCGGGGCGTGCTACCCCGAGGGGCACCCCGAGGCGACGTCCGCCGAGGCGGACCTTTCCTTCGCGAAGGTCAAGCAGGACGCCGGGGCGGACTTCCTCACGACGCAGCTGTTCTTTGACACCGCCGTCTACGCCTCCTTCATCGAGCGAGCGCGGGCGGCTGGCGTCACGATTCCTATCGTGCCGGGCATCATGCCGATCACGAACGTGGCGCAGATCGAGCGCTTCACCAAGATGTGCGGTGCGTCGCTTCCCGAAGCGCTGCTGGCACGACTGCGCCCGGTGCAGGATGACCCCGCGGCCGTCATGGCCACCGGAATTGAGTACGCGATCACCCAGTGCCGCGAGCTCTTGGAGAAAGGCGCGCCTGGGATTCACTTCTACACGCTGAACAAGAGCCACGCGACTCGTTCGGTCTTGGCGGCTCTCCGGTAGGCCGCTGTCGCTGTTCCCGCGCAGACTCCTAGACCTGAAATAAGCGCTAAGAATCGCCAGACCACTGCGTTTCGCGCAGCAGCACCGC
>CAYQKK010000046.1:43668-47648 GCA_964417955.1 uncultured Planctomycetaceae bacterium | reverse complement strand
ACTCAGGTCAGCGGCGAATGGCGACTGGGTGGTGCCGCTGCCTGATCTGGGAAAGGGACGAAGCCCACCAAAGGGAGTCAGCTTCGATTGCTACCATTCCCGGCCCGATTCTGATCGACCCTCCCACCTGAGCCTTCTCCGGACGGCGCTCCCCCCCCAGCACTCCCTTGGAGATTCAGCCCATTGTCATCGGGACTGCCGGTCACATCGACCACGGTAAGTCCACGCTCGTTCAAGCTTTGACCGGAACCGATCCGGATCGCTGGGCCGAGGAGAAGGCACGGGGCATGACCATCGACCTCGGGTTCGCGCGCATGGACCTGCCGGACGGTCGCCGGGTGGGCATCGTGGATGTCCCCGGCCACGAGCGCTTCATCAGGAACATGGTCGCTGGAGCGACCGGGATTGACATTGTGATCTTGGTGGTGGCGGCAGATGACGGCGTCATGCCACAGACCCGCGAGCATCTCGCGATCATGGACATGCTCGGCGTCCATCGGGGCTTCGTTGCGTTGACCAAGGTGGACGCCGTCGACGGTGAGATGGCGGAGCTGGCCGAAGAGGACGTGCGCGAAACGGTCGAGGGCACGTTCTTGGAGGGCGCGCCCATCCTCCACGTATCGGCGCTGGAGGGGACGGGCATGGATAGCCTGCGGGAGCACCTCATGTCCATGGCGACGCTGGCGGAGCCGCGTCAATCGATGGGCGTCTTTCGAATGCCGGTGCAGCGCGTGTTCAGCGCGCGCGGGTTCGGCACGATCGTGACAGGCATCCCCGTCACAGGCGCACTGAAGGTTGGCGAGGTGGTCGAGCTGCTGCCGAGCGGGCAGAAGGGTAAGGTGCGCGGGATCCAGGCCTATCACGAAGCGACGGAGGTGGCGCGGGCCGGACACTCGACCGCGCTCAACATCGCGGACATCGATCACCACGAGGTTCACCGCGGCGACGTCGTCGCGACACCTGGGTTCTTCAAGCCTCAGACCATGGTGGGTGCGCGTCTCAAAGCGCTTCACACCCTCAGTATATCGGTGGCGAACCGTATGCAGGTGCGCGTGCACACGGGCACCGCCGATGCGCTCGGTGAGCTCGTGCTCCTCGACGCGGATGAACTCAAGGCCGGCGAGGAGGGGCTCGTGCAGTTTCGCATGGAAACGCCGCTCGTTTGCGCGCCTGGCGATCCGTTCGTGGTTCGCTTGGCGTCGCCAGCGATTACCCTCGGTGGGGGCGTGATCCTCGAGGAAAGTCGCTACCGGCTGAAGCGATTCAAGACGTTCATCATCGACGAGTTGGAGCGTCAAGCGGCGAGCCTCGGTTCGACGTCTGCCCTTCTTGAAGCGATGCTCGTGCGCTCCCCCGAGCGATGGTCAAGCGTTGAGGATCTCGCGCTTGGTGTTAAGCGCCCGCGCGCCGAGACGGAGGGCCTTCTGCAAGAGATGCAGGGAGAGGGCAAGGTCGTAGACCTGGGGAAGTCCAAGTGGATCCATGCGGAGACCCTTGGCCTGTGCCTCGAAGAGCTGACGGAGTCCATGGGGGGCTGGTTCGCTGAGAATCCCCTGCGGGCTCGCATGGACATTCGGGACCTCCGCGCGCGGATGAAGCTTGACCCCACCCTCGTGGGTGTGCTCTTGGAACGCGAGGAGCAGGATGGACGTGTGGTGCTCTCGGCGGGGGGCTTCCTGGCCCCCGCGGGCCGCAAGATCGAGCTCGACCCCGAGGTGAGTCGGCTCCAGGGCGGCGTTCTGCAGAGGCTCAAGGAGGCGCGCTTCCAACCGCCGAGCCCAGATGAGCTGGCTCAGTCGCTGGGTGCTGCCAGGGAAGCGATCGATACCATCCTGAAGCTGGGAGTTGACGAAGGGAGCCTGACGCACATCGGTGCAGAGCTCTATCTCTCGGGTGAAGTGGTGGAGGAGGCGCGGCAAGCCGTCGTAGCCAACTGCGAGAAGAATGGGCACTTGGAGATCCCAGAGCTGCGCGATGCGATCGGGACCACGCGGAAGTTTCTCATTCCTATCCTCGAGCAGTTCGACACGGAGGGTCTCACCCTTCGTCAGGCGGGCCGCCGCGTTCTGAAGAAGCGATAGGCGGAAAACGGACCTACCGGGGTCCCAGTGCAGGTTAGGGACGGTGAGGCCCTCGATTACCGAGGGTGGGCTGGGGCACCTTGCTTCGGCGGGTGGAAAGAAATTCCCGGTCGCAGAACGGGACCCATTCTCAGAATCTAGTCGTTGACTGCGGCTGGCTGCCCGGTGAGGTCGATCTCGATGTTGGTTCCCAAATGAGGGCGGCTCTCGCGGCAGGTGCAGCGGTCGGGCGCGTTCCTCGGTATGACCAACCCGCCCAAGATGTCTGACGTTCCGATGTATCCCCAGCCGCCGTCCAATGAAGACGGATTCTTCGGCCGTTCCGAGCCCGACTTCGACCAAGATCCCGCCGGTGAGGGCCAAGGGGTTGACGAGAACTCCTGGCTCCTTGACGAGGGTGCTGCCGATGCGGAGGCCTCGAGGGACGAACCGTCCCATGAAGTGGTTCAGGCGCTTCCCGGGGAGTTCAATGAGCGCCTTGACACGATCGAGGCGGAGGCGTCAGCCATCGGCGATGCTGGCGGCTATGACCCCGACCGCCCCGAGGACACACTCGATGCGTTCGCGGAGGGCCTGACGAAGACCGACCCAATGGTGGGTGCTTCGTTTGTGGAGCCCGAGCCCGCGACTCGCGCGTTCTCACGTGCGCTCGTCCCAGCCGGCGCCGCGCTCCTCGTTTCGTTCTGCGGGATCGCCGTTTGGGCCTTCATGAAGAAGCCCGTGACGGACTCGAACCCTGCCGACATCGAGGTGGCCGCTCCGGACGTGGTGGACACGCTGGAAGGGAACAACGTGGACATGGTAACGCCCCTCGGGCTCGATGACCCCAGCACCACGGGCCGGATCAGCTTCCAGCGCGATGGGTCCACCAAGCAGCTCAGTGGCACGGGCGGTGGTTCCGCAGCTACGGTCAAGAGTCCTCGCGAGCCCGGTGAGCTTCCGAGCCGCGACCAGAAGGGCCGAAAGAGCTTCTCGGCCTTCGGCGCCACCAAGGCGGCCGTGCAGCCCAAGGATACGGTCGACGTCGAGGAGGCCTCAGAGGGCTCCGAGTCGAACACCCTTGTGAATGCGGTTGAAGTGAACGCAGACCTCGACCACGCCGTGGCCAACACGACGCTCGACACGTTCGGCGGGCTTGAGGACGATATGTTCCTGCCCCAGGAGTTCATGGACTCCTTCGTGCTTAGCATCGATCCGATCGAAGATGTCGCATCGATCTACGGCGACATCAACACCCGCGACGAATCGGACTCTTTCGCGAGCCTTGGCTTCGCTCACTCGGACCCGTTCGATAGCCAAGGGTTTGGCGACTTCGGCGTCTCGCAGTGGGAGGGCATGGGTGAAGACCCTGTCGTCGCCGATGCTGAGGAGTACGAGATCTTCCTGCCGTTCGGCATGTTCGGCGATGAGTCCGACAGCTCGGTCGCCTCGGTTGAGGTGGGCCCGGAGGTGTCGGTCACAGCCGTCTCAACCGACATGGAAGAGCTTCCCATCCCCGCCGATGAGATGGGCCAAGAGATCAGCAGCGAGGGAACGGAGCTGGCAGAGCTGTCCAACGAAGCCGTCGCGACAGAGACCGACGATCTCGCCGACAGCACGGTCGAGGAAGACCCGCTGCTCGCGCTCTTCGGGATGCCGGAAGACGTCCAACCCCTCGGGGAAGCGACGGCCCCTGACGCTGAGGTGGAAGAAACCACCGCAGCCGTTGAGGAGTCCTTCGCCGCCGCAGAGACTGAAGAGTCGATGACGCTGGAGGACGACGGAGTTGTCGAAGAAGTGGCGCCCGCTGCGGACGTGACGGATCTTTCGCTCTGGCTTCCCGTGGGGCCTGAGGCTACGGAGCCCGAAGTGGTCGCTCCCGTTGATCTCGTGGCACAGGTGGACGTTCTCGAGGAAGTC
>CAYQKK010000046.1:0-43568 GCA_964417955.1 uncultured Planctomycetaceae bacterium | reverse complement strand
CCTTCAGTGGAGCCCGCCCCGACGGTGGCCGAGGCCGAGGTGACGGAGTCGCCCGTAGCCGAAGCTCCCATTGTCGAAGAGCCAGAGCCCGCTCCGATGGAAGTGGCCAGCGTCACGCCCGAGCCGGCTGAGGTCGAGGTCTTCGACGCAGTCGTCGACCAGGCCAGCACGGATCGCTACGGCAGCGCCCTGCGCCGCACGGATGGCAGCAACGTCTGGGCTAACCGCACCGTTCCAAAGAGCAAGGTTGGCGGGGACAAGTTCGTCCTCACGCCAAACGTCGGCAACGTGCGCATCATCTTCGACGGGGGCGAGTCCATCGATGGCCGTCTCCACGGCGTGGGGGCCCAGAAAGTGGTGCTCGACACGAAGCTCGGACGCATGACCCTGGACGCACGTCGCGCCGACCGCATCGACCGCCTCGGCGGTGGAAAGCGTGCAGAGCTCCGCTCGCCCAGCGACTCCTACTCCAGCACCAAGGGCCTGGATCGCGTCAAGGTCCGCGCCGCGGGTGGCGTCTTCTACGGCCACCTGATCGCCCAGTCGGAAGACAAGGTCACGCTGATGCTGGACGAGGGCGTGCGCGTCACTCTCAATAGCTCGGACGTGGAAACGGCCAAGGCTCGGAAGGCGACCTCTCGTCTCAGAAGGCGCTAGGCCACTCTGGCTTCGCACGCCGCCCCTCTCAGGTCGCCTTCCGCGGCATGAGGGGGGCGGCGTCTTTTGGTTTGGGGAGGTCCGTACGGGTCTCAGGGGCGACAGAACAGAGCGGAAACTAAGGAACGGCGCCACCGCTGGCCTACAATGAGGCCGGGACCGATCCATCTTCCGGTCCATTCTCCAACGCTCTCGGAGCTGTTCCTCCGCTTCTACCATGGCTTCACCCCTGTTGCTTTCGCTTGGCTGTTTCGCGCTCACTGCCATCACCGCCGCCAGCGGGATGAGTCACGGGGGTGAGCCCCTTGCCCTCCGCGTGTATAGCGTGCCCGCGGTGGCAGCCCCGCTTCCAGCAGCGGCCGACGACTCGGTCAAGGACTTCAAGAAGTACTTCAAGAAGCTGAAGGACTCGGCCTCGCGGGTGGAGGCGGTGCTCACGCTCCTCGACGTAGAGTCACCTGACGTGGTGGATGCGCTTGTGCCGAAGCTGGGCGACAAAGACCCAGAGGTGGCACGCGCTGCCGCTCGGGTTCTTTCGAGTTTCAAGGAGCGTCCGCCGGTGGACCGGCTCATCGCGCGCTTTGAGAAGGAGAAGAAAGACGGCGTCCGGCTCGGGCTCCTTGAGGCGATGCGTAAGGGCGGCTACGACGGACTCGGCGAGGTCGTGCAAGAAGCGCTCACGGACAAGTCGTGGGCGGTTCGTCGGCTGGCGGTGCTGGCCTTGGCGGCCGGCGGCGACAAGACGGTGGCACCGTCGATCTCTGGGCTGTCAGAGGATCCAGAACCCGCGGTGCGCTGCGCTGTCATCGACGGCTTGACTCACCTCAAGGTGAAAGAGACGCTGGCGGCCGCCCATGGGCACCTTGCCGACGAAGCGTGGCAGGTGCGGACGTCCGCCGTCAAGGCGCTTGGCATCGTGCGCGACGTGAGTTCGATTCCGCTCTTGATTGAGCGCCTCGAAGCCGAGGAAGGGCGCCTCATCTCTGACATCGGTGCGTCGCTCGACAACCTGACGGGAAAGACGTACGGGACGCGCCTGAAGCTGTGGAAGTCGTTCTGGAACTCCTACAGCGATCGCTACGAGATTCCCACCGACGAAGAGCTCGCGAAGCTGCGCGCGACCCAGGCGAAGAACCGGAAGAAGTACGGTATCGAGGGTGGCACCTCCTTCCATGGTGTGGAGACCCCCAGTCGATCGATGCTCTTCGTGATCGACGTCTCCGGCTCGATGGAGGACCTCGTCGTGGAGAAGGAGCGGTTCGACGGCGCCAACTACGCTTCGTGGGCACGCATGGACATCGTCAAGACCGAGCTACTCTCGACGATCGAGAGCCTTGAGCCCCACGTACGCTTTGGGATCATCGCCTTTGCGACGGACATGAAGCGCTGGAAGAAGACGCTCGTCCCAGCCAACGTGATCAACAAGGAGAGCGCGCTGGATTTCGTCAAGCGGCTTGAGCCCCTCGGCGGCAACAGCAAGGCCGACCTCGCGGCGGCAGGTCTCGGCGTTGCGGCCGACCTCAGCTCTGGCAAAACCAACACCTACGGAGCGCTCAGTCTGGCTCTGGGTCTCGAGGACAAGAGCAAGGGCCGAGGCCGCGCCAAGAAAGAGGACTACCTCGGCGAAGTGGACACGATCTTCTTCCTTTCGGACGGTCGGCCGACCCACGGCACATTCATCGAGCCGAAGGAGGTGGGCGAGCGGATCACGGAGGCCAACGTCATCCGCAAAGTGGTGATCCACACGATCGCGATCGGCAACTTCGAGAAGACATTCATGAAGGGCCTCGCTGAGGACAACGGCGGCGTATTCGTGGATCTCGGAAAGTAAGGCCCCGGGGCCGGGCTGGGTCGCCAAGACGGACCTTCCTTTGCCCCTTTCCCGTTGACTACGGCGGCTCGGACACTTAACTTCCTCGCCCTGTCGGGGTGTGGCTCAGCTTGGTAGAGCGCTGCGTTCGGGACGCAGAGGTCGGAGGTTCGAATCCTCTCACCCCGACCATCCAGCACTTGGGAGATGCTCTTCGGAGCCTTCCCCAAGTGCTGGATGTCTTTTTGAGCCCCTTCCGGGGTGACGGCTGGGTAACAGCTGGGGGACTTCCTGGGCCTATCCCAGCCGTTCCTCTTACCCTCTCGGCGGCCCGTTTTGGCCCGTTCTGGCCCCGGCGGGGCCTGTTTTGGGGTCTTCAGAGGACTGAGCGTCCCTGGGACGCGACTTTTGAACTAGGTTGAAGGCGGCATCTGCTTGCATCGGACCCTAGTCCGACCCAGACTGCTCCCAGCGCACTTGGCCTTTTCTTGCTTGGCCCTGCGTTGCCGCTCGGATCCTGGGCGCGACTCCCGTCGCTCCGCATTCCCCGACGGTCCCTTTGAGCCCGCTCTTTATCGCTGGTTCTCCTTCCGCTGGCTCCTCTACTGCTGGCTCTCCTTCTCCGGGAGGCACTCGATCGCAGTTTGGCTCTGCGGATTCTGCCGCGTCCTGCTCTCCAGGACGGGGTCCTTTGAGTGCCCTTTCGGCGCCCTCCGCAGCCTCCGCTGCGGCGTTCATCGCTGCGCCCGTCCCGGGTGCAGCCTGGGTCTTTCCTAGACCCTTCGTTGCCTCCAAATCGATTCCCGTGACCGCGAAAGACTCCAACAGCCTCGACGCCCCCCAGGCAGACATCCCCTTCGGGGCGCTGCCCGAGTCCGGGTCCAGCACCGCGAAGCCGAAGCGCAAGAAGGCGGCCTCCAAGAAGGCGGCGGCCAAGAAGCCAGCGGCCAAGAAGGCCGCTGCGAAGAAAGCGGCGAGCAAAAAGGCGGCCACGAAGAAGCCCGCCACGAAGAAGGCGGCCTCCAAGAAGCCGGCGACCAAGAAGGCCGCGGCGAAGAAGCCCGCCTCCAAGAAGAAGGTCGCTCCCAAGGAGAGCGCCGACGAAGCTCCGCTCTTCGAAGCGCCAGCCGCAGACGAAAAGCCGGTGACGAAGAGAGCGCCCCGTCGAGCGGCCGTTGACGCCGATCAGGATCCGCGTGGTACCGAATCTGAAGACTCCCGAGGCACGGGTGATGGCGACGGAGAGGAAGGCGGTCGCAAGCGCCGCCGGACGCGCCGTGGTCGACGTCGGCGAAACCGCTCTGGGGAGGACGGTGAAGTCGAGGAAGGCTCATCAAGGTCCCAAGGCGATGCGCCGGAGGGATCCGGCGACGCCCCCCGGCGCCGAGCCCCTGGTGAAAGGGCCCCTGGTGAAAGGGCCTCTGGCGAAGGGCACGATGGAAACGAGTCCGATCGTCCCAAGCGACGCCGCCGTAGGCGTCGCGGCCGGAAGTCCTACCAGGACGGCGACGGCGATCGCGAAGCTTCGGGAGACGGTGGTGGAGCCGCTACCGAAACGAAGCAAGAGCGCCGTCCCAAGCGCGGCCAGAAGCAGCGCCCGGGTCGGGATAGCTCCGGCGGCGATGGCGGCGAGCCCCGCCCCACCCACGGGGAAGGCATGTTCATCTTGGACAAGGGCCAGGTCTCGGTCCTGCGCAAGCGCGAGAATCAGTGGCTGCCCTCCAAGAGCGACGTGTACGTTCCAAAGAAGCTCGTCGACAAGTACAAGCTCCACGATGGCATGTTCCTCAAGGGCCCTTTGGGTCGAGGTTACAAGCACAAGTTCCAGCTGGAGAGCGTCGACGAGATCGACGGTCAGCCGCCCGCGTTCTGGAAGCACAAGCCGCTATTCAAGAACCTGACGAGCGTCGACCCCGACTTCCACTACGCCGTCGGCGATATCACGGACGACGTGTCGATGCGCATGGTCGATCTCCTAGCGCCGATCGGTCGCGGCCAGCGTGGCCTGCTCGTGGCTCCTCCGCGGAGCGGCAAGACGACCCTCATGCGCCAGTTCGCGAAGGGAATCGAGGAGGGCTACCCAGACGTCAAGCTCATGGTGCTCCTCATCGATGAGCGCCCAGAGGAAGCCACGGAGTGGACCCGGAACGTCACGACCGGCGAAGTCTTTGCTTCCACCGCGGACGAGACCGCCAAGCATCACATCCAGCTCGCCGAAATGGTCTGGAAGCGGGCCATGCGCCTCGTCGAGATGGGCGAGGATGTAATCATCTTGCTCGACTCGATCACGCGTCTTGCACGCGCTTACAACAACCACTCGGGGGGCTCCGGCCGCACGATGTCCGGCGGCCTCGACAGTCGCGCCATGGAGCGCCCGCGCAAGATCTTCGGTTCGGCGCGCAACACCGTGGAGGCGGGTAGCCTGACCATTCTTGGCACGACGCTCGTGGACACGGGTAGCCGCATGGATCAGCTGGTCTTCGAGGAGTTCAAGGGCACCGGCAACATGGAGCTCGTCCTGAACCGCAAGCTTGCGGATCGCCGGATCTTCCCGGCGATCGACATCGAGCGAACGGGCACGCGGAAGGAAGAGAAACTCGTTGGCATCCGGCGACTCAAACTGATCCACGTCCTTCGCCGAGTCCTCGCCAGGATGCACTTCACCGAAGCGGCAGATCTTCTGATCACCCGGCTGAGCGATGTCTCGCGCACCGATGAGTTCCTCGAACGCTTCACGGTGGATCCAGAGGCATGATGTTGGCACGGGCTTCGCGATGGCGTGGCCGTGAATAGCGTGATGACAGAAGCCATGATCCAGGCGGAGGGGCTGTCCAAGTCCTTCGGAGCGGTGCACGCGGTCCAGGGGGTGTCCTTTGGGGTGGCGCGCGGTGAACTCGTGGGTTTCCTCGGTCCCAACGGCGCGGGGAAGTCGACCACGATGAAAATGCTCACGGGCTCGCTCCTGCCGGACGCAGGGCGCGCCACGGTGGCGGGCACGCCCCTGAACGGCCGGGCCATCGGCGCCCGTGCGGCGGTGGGTTACTTGCCCGAGCACACGCCCCTCTACCGAGAGATGCGCGTCCATCGCTACCTCGACTTCGTGGGGCAGGTCCACGGCATGGGCCGTCGGGCCCGGCGCGAGGCCTTTGCCAGGGTCGTGGATGCCTGCGATCTTGAGGGCTATACGGAGCGGCGCATTCACACTCTGTCGAAGGGCTACCGCCAGCGGGTTGGGCTGGCCCAAGCGCTCTTTGCGGACCCCGAAGTGCTCATCCTCGACGAGCCCACCAGCGGACTGGATCCCGGCGAAATCGTGCGTATTCGCGACCTCGTCGTGCGGCTGGCGCGCTCGAAGACGATCATGCTGTCGACCCACGTGTTGCCCGAGGTGGAGGAGGTCTGCCATCGCGTGCTGATCATTGCGGGCGGTCGGCTCGTGGCGGACGGCTCGATCGGCGAGCTCAGCGAGGGCGTGGCCGCAGCGATCTCCGTCACGGTGGTGGCCGAGGAAGGGGCGCTACTCCAGTGGCTCCGCGACGTCCCCGGAGCCACCGCGGCGCGGATCGTCGCCCGCGGCGACCACGGCCGGCTGCGCGCTCTCGTGGAGGTGGATGATCGCTTCAACGTAGCGGAGCGAGTTTCACGGCTGCTCCATGACAAGGGGCTGGCGGTGCTCGAACTCCGTCACGAGGTCCCAACCCTCGAGCGCGTCTTCCTGGAGCGGACGCGACCGGCGGTTTCTTTGGATCCGAGCACCGAGGTCAGCGCGTGATGGGGGGCTACAGAGTTCTACCGTTCGCCCGTCGCGAACTGCGCAGCGCGTTCGAATCGCCCGTGGCGTACGTGGCCATTGCGCTGTTTGTTCTGGTGCTTCCCGCTCTCTTCTTCTTCCTGGGCTACCCCGTCGGCCGTGTTCCGCTGCCTGGGCTCTGGGAGGGAGGCCAGGCGAGCCTCATCGTGCTCTTTCACTGGCTGCCCCTGCTCCTCGCGCTGGTCGTCCCGGCGCTGACCATGGGAGCGTGGTCCGAGGAGCGCCGGTCGGGCACCGAAGAGCTGCTTCTGACCTATCCCGTGCGTACGGGGGCGATCGTGCTCGGCAAGTTCCTCGGTGCGTGGGTCCTTACGCTGCTGATGGTCTCGCTTGCGGTGCTCAGCGCGGCGGTGACGGTGGACCAGCTCGGCAGCCTCGATTGGAACAAGGTCTGGGTGGGGCTCGCGGGCGCGGCGCTGCTGGCCGCGGCCTACGTGAGCATCAGCCAATTCGTTTCGTCCCTTAGCGCGGAGCAGCTGGTGGCCTTCCTAATGGGGGCGCTCCTCCTCGGTCTCTTTTGGGCGCTGCCGCTCTTCGTGCGCATCTTTCCTGGGGATATGGCGTCGATACTCAACGCTTCGAGTCCGACGCCGCACTTCCTCGGAGCGTTTGCCCAGGGCGTGATCGACCTGCGCGACGTCGCCTACTTCGGGCTCGTGACCGGCGCCGGTCTTCTGTGCAGCACCCTCAGCATCGAAAGCCGGAGGTGGCGCTGATGAACGCAGTCCCCCTAAGCCATGCCAGCAAGCGTGCGCTGCGCTGGAACGCCGTGCTCTCGCTGGCTCTGCTCCTCGGCATTGTCGTCGTCGGGAACCTGCTCGCGGCGCGACACCTGCGGGTCCGCACGGATTACTCGGAGGACGGGCTCAACAGGATCTCCGACGCGACGAGGAGCATCCTCTCGCGCATTGAAGACAAGGTGACGGTTCGGCTCTTCGCCACCGAGGACGTCAAAGACGGCCAGCTCGCCATGCGCACCGCGCGTATCCGCAGCCAGCTCGACGAGATCCTGCAGATCCGGCCGGACGTCTTCGAGTTCCAGAGCCTCGATCCCTCGCGCTCGTCCGAGGCCCAGAGAAACGCCTCAGACGTGGGCTTCCGTCCCACGCGCGGCCGCGCATCGGCCATGGACGGCGGCGGCTCGGGTGAGCCGGTTTGGCTCTCGATGGAGATGACCTACCGGGCGCGTACCGAACGGATTTCAACGCCGCGTCCCTTCGAGTTCGAAACGCAGTTCGCCTCGGCGCTCCACGGACTGTTGGCGGATCGCCAGCCGGGAATTGGCTGGATTGGCGCGAACATCGAGCCGCCGCCCCAGCTTCCCGGCCAGCAAGGCGGCCAAGATACCGCCCTGATCGAGAACGCGAACCCAACGTACCGCTACCTTCGCCTTAGCCTCGAGCGTCGCGCGAAGTTCGAGGTGCTGGTGGGCCTAGAGACGGGCCGCTCCGTCCCCGACGATATTGACGTGGCGTTCGTCATGCAGCCCGCTGCGCTTCCCGAGCGCACGGTGTATGCGCTCGACCGCTTCGTCCAGCGCGGGGGACGCCTCGTGATCTGCGTCGATGACCCGAGCTACAACGCTTTGCTCGGCACGGCTACGTTTCAAAGCCAGGACCTTAAGACGAGTCCCTTCGGGCGCTTGCTCCGCGGCTGGGGCATTGCCGTGCACACCGAGCGTCACGTTTGGGACGGTGAATGGAAGTCCGTCCGCAACGGTATTGCTGGCTTCCGGAACGGAGCGCCAGAGTACGTCCAAGTCAACTCGCCGATGGTGATCACGGTTCCAGGCGAAGGGCTCTCGGACGCGGTGTCTCCTACGCGCGGAGTGGAAAGGGTGCAGTTCTCCTGGGCCCATCCGATTTTTCCCGAGTCCATTCAGAAGCTTCCGCCCGGTGTGGTGCGTGAAGACCTCGTTTGGTCGTCAGAAGACGCGCGCCTCGATGAGATCTCACCCCAGCTGAGCTCCGACCCAAACGACCTTCGTAATCGAATGGCGTACTTGCGTCAGAAGCCGGGTGCGAAGCACGTCATCGGTGCGGCCTTCAGCGGGCGCTTTCCGAGTCCATGGGACGAGGCAGCTCCGCCGCCGATTCCAGGTTCAGACGGTAGTCCGTCGGCAGTGGACGAGCGTCCGTCGGCTGCCTCAGAGTTGAAGAGCCCGAGTCAGGTCGTTGTGTTCGGGGACGCGGACTGGCTTCGCGATCCCTGGGGCCCGCAGGGGGAGACGGTCGTTGGCTTTGGTGGACTCGGCGGGCTCGTGCTGGCCGAGAACCTCGTCGACTGGTTGACCCTCGACGAGGAGCTAATCGGGCTGCGCTCCCGCGCCCCGAAGCCGCGCCCGCTGCGTGACTTCCTCACCGAAGAAATGCAGGCAGCGGGGGTCTTTGAGCGAGACCTCTTCGAGACGGACTCAGAGCGCTTGGAGCGCGATCAAAGCTCCGACCGCGCCCGCCGTATCGCGAGTGGAAAGCAATGGGTCACCATGCTGTTGCCGGCGGGTGGAGCGCTCCTTGTGCTGGCGCTTTTCGGTGCGGTTTGGAACCTCATGCAGCGGCCGCGCCGTGACGTTGGGGCCCAAGCAGCGTCCGCTGATGCCGATGGGGGAGACCATGCGTAGTCCGAAATTCATACCATCAAGTCGTGCAGCTCAGCGGGGCAGCACCCGGGGCGCGATCTACATCGCCCCGCGCAACTGGCTGCTCACTGTGGTGTTCGCTGGGCTGCTTGCTTTCTGGCTTCTTGGGCAGGGTGGTGGAGCCGTGGAAGAGCGCGCGGTGCGTCCTCTCTTCGACGCCTTCCAGGGGAACCGCGCTCAACTCGTGGTGCTAGAGCGGCCTGATGCGGCTGCGGTTCAAACGGACGGCGTCGAGCGCTCCACGCTTGTGCTCCAGCCTGGCGGTGAAGGAGGCAGCAGTGAAGAAGACAGCAGGGCACAGTGGGTGCTCGAAGAGCTCTTCGGGGCCAAGGCCTTCTCTGATCGAGTGGAGCGCCTGCTTTCGCGCATTGGATCCATGACGACGCTGGACCTAGTTTCGGCTGACCGCGAGCGTCACCAGGAGTATGGGCTGACCGAAGATCGCGCTCTCCGCGTGCGGGTCTCGACGACTTCGGAGATGGGGGCTGATCCGATGGTTGACCTCCTTTTGGCGCCTGCCCCTGAACGCGCAGCATGGGTGCGGAAGTCAGGCGAGAACGAAGTCTGGCGCATCGCGCGCTTTTTCCCTCCCTCACCTGCTCCGCGCGCTTGGTTCGATGACTCGTCTCTCATGCCGCTGGGGGACCGCGCCATTCGTTCGATTCGGGCCAAGGGCTCGGCCCTTCCGAAGGAGGTTGCGATCAACGTCGTCCCCGGCGGTGAGCGCTTCGCGGATGAGGCTGGAGTCGGCTGGGACGTACCGCGCGTGCTCGACCTGCAGCGCAGACTGCAGACGCTTTTTCCGATCAACGTGACGGGGGCGAAGGCAGCTGGCGAACCCCTCGATCCTGTGGACTCGGACGGGGCCGCTGGAGAGGTCGGGGAAGGTAAGCTGCCTTGGTTGAGTCTTGAGGTCGCCGGGATCCTAGGCCGAAAATCCTTCCGTATCGAGTTGGAGGAGCCAAGCGACAGCGCCACCGAGTGCCGTGCCGTCCTCGTCGAAGGCACGACCCGGGTGACAGTGGCGGCGAGCACCGTTCGAAAGATCGCGACCGCTTTGACGGGCCTGCTTGACGCCCAAGACGGGCAGTAGGAAAGAATGGCCCACCTCGCGGCGGCTGCCCCGGGAAAGCGAGGTCAAACCCAGCCGCCTTTTTGGGTCTAGTTCAGGGCCCAAGTCTCAAGTCGAACCATGGGTTCGCCGATCACCGAGGTCACTCCGTACATGCGTGCCCCCATGATCGATCCTGATTCAGACTTCCCCCAGCACGATCAAGATCCGCCCCACGGTCCAATGGACTATGGTACGGTGCCTGTCGGTGCCATTACAGACGAGGAGCTGGGCGATGAAGACGACCAGGAGCCGCCGGCGGCGCCGGCCTACGATGTTTGGGACCCCGCTGGGACCCAGGAAACTGGCGCCACCGCGGTTCAAACAACGGACGGCATCCTCGGGCGCTTCTCACGCTCGGAGAATCTCGTTGTCCTGATCTCCAACAACAGCGTGGAGGTGCTGGCTCCGCGCGGCAAGGATAGCGACGCAGCCAAGGTGGCAGGTGACTCACGGCTCATTGAGTTCGAGAACGACGCTCCACTTGGCAAGGAACTGGCGCGGTTCCTCGTCTCGACACTGAAGGAGCACGGCGTGCCGACCAGCGCGATACGCCTCGCGCTCGCAGAAGACATCCTTCCTGCGAAGATCATCGAGGTCCCGAACCTTCAGTCGCGCGATCTGCACCAGGTGATGTCTCGCCGCATCTCGGCGCTCATCGATTCGACCCCGGAGGAGGTGGCCTTTTCAGCGCTTGCCCTCGACGGCCCGGATCAGGCCGAGCGACGCTGGCTTGTGCACCCGATGCTTGCGAAGCCGTTGACTGCATTCCAGATGGAGATGCGCGGCCTTGGCTGGCAAGTACGCGACGTGGTTCCTGCTAGGACCGCCCCGTTCCTTTCTGCGCCCGCTCCCACCGACGGAAGTGAAGGCAGCGCCACGCTCGTCGTGGTCTTCGACCGCAACACGGTGGGGATCGGGCTTGTGACAGGCGGGAGCCTGACGCACCTCTCCACCCTGCCGGGCTCGCTTGATACCCACCTGCAGGATCCGGGCGCACGCTCCCTCGTCCAGGAACTGCGCGGGGTGGACGCCTTCTGGCGCCGGTCCAGTCGCGGCGAACAGGTGACGGAGATTCTGATTCTCGGTGCCGTTCCCTCGGCCCTCGAACGTCTCGCTCCTCCCATTCGTGCCGCCCTTGGGGACGTCCGTGTAGCGGGCGCCGTCGGGAGTGCATCGATCCCCATCGCCAGCGACTCTTGGTTGGACCGGGCGCTCGGTGAATCTCGCATCGATCTCCTCCGGGCGATTCGCACTCCCCGCGCAGCGAGCCTCGACCTGAGTCTTCCGCTTCGCCCCCGTGGACGGTCGATCCTGGCGGTGGCCATGTCGTCGCTCGTTGTTTGCACTACGTTGGCCATGGGCGTTCGAAGCGGAATGGAAGGCTTGGCCTCGTCGATCTCAACCGAGGCGCGGGTCGTAGAGGCTGCGTCGGCGGACCTCGAGGAGTTGCGCTCGAGTCAGCAAGAGGTCGCTGCCGTCGAGGCTATGTTGCTGGCGGACTCTGAGCGTCTCACCAGCCTCGAAGGTCTCGGTGTGAGCGCTTCACCGATCATCGGCGGACTGCGCCGCGCCTTTGGCGACGGAACGCGGTTGCTCTCTATGCGCGCCATGGGCCTTGCCGTCGGTGGTGCGACCATCTCTTCTGATCGTGGAGAGATCGGCTCGCTCCTCGTACGCGGGCTCGTGGTCGATGCCCCAGGGGAGACGATGGCTGCGTTAGGGCGCCTAAGGGTGGCCCTCGCGCAGGTTCCCGGAGTGGTGAACATCGTCGTCGAGCCCCCGAGCCTCTCCGACCGTGGTCCCATGAACCAGTTCGGCGCGGGCTCTAGGTCCCTTCGCTTTCTCGTCTCAACCCGTCTGGTCCCTGCAGGATCCGAAGCGGCGTACATGACCGCTACTCTGTCTGCGTCAGGCGGTTCGGACAGCGGCCAAGAACCCCTCCCAGGAGCCGACTAGTGGCCGCTCAATCGACCTCAACGCTACGCTCCCACGCCAAGGGACTCGCACGTCGCCACCTGAGCGTCGGTCTCTTCGCGGGCGTCGCTGCTCTTCCACTGCTGACCATGGGGATCACGGTCCCCTCAGCCGTTGCGAAGAGTCGCGCTGTGTCCCAGCGAGATGAGATGCGCAGTCGTCTCGCCGAGCGGGAGGAGCTACACATGGCACTCCGCGAGTATCAGACCGGTACGACCCTGGAGTCCTTGAAAGAACTCCATCGGGGGTTGGAGGCCATGATCCCCGCCGGGGTGGGCCATCTCACGGAGTTTGGCGAGCTGCGGTCCGCCGCCGAGACCCTCGGTATCAAGATTCAGACGATTCAGCATGTTCGGGCGCACGCCGTGAACGCTGAGGTGAGCGGCGGCGTGGTCGTTGATGAAGTACTCGTCGTTCTCCGCGAACCCGTCAACCAGGTCTTCGGCCTTGTCAACGAGATACGCAAGCATGGCCTTCCCGTTCTAGTCCTCAGCTTCGACCTTGCCCGCGAGACGCCCCAAGAGCGCGCGTTTCAATCTGAAGTTCGCCTCGGATTCGTCAGGCGCATAGCACCCAGCCCCTCAGGCGAATCATCCGCCCGCTGATCCCCATGATTACCAACAAACAGAAGTGGCTCCTCGGAAGCCTCATCACGTTCTCTGCCGCGGTCTGGACGCCCCAGATCATGGAGCGCGTCGGTGGAGACACCAGGGCCCAGGTGGGTGTGGATTCCGGGCCCAACGAGGAGGAGATGCTGAGCATTGAGATGGAGACCACGGATCTCGCTCCGGGTACCGCTCGACCCGTAGCGAACGTGCCGGCGGTTCGCTCGACGGAGCCTAGCGGGACGCCGGTGACTCCCCTCGCCATGGGTGACGGCCAGCTTTCTGCTGGCGGCTCCTCAGCGATCGTTTCCGAGGTCCTGCGCTCACTTCGTCAGACCGAGGCCTTCAGCGTGGACAGCGAGATTGAAGACGACCTTGCCGAGGAGCGAGTCGCCGAGATCTTTGAGGAGCCTGTCGCTGAGCCGCCCAGCCTGATGGTCTTTCTCGAGTCTCACCCGCTGCGCGGCACGATCGTGGGCGACACCACGAAGATGGCGCTCATTGGCCAGCATCGCGTGCACCTCGGGGACATCGTTCCTGGGACCGGCGCCGTTCTTGCGGACGTGAAGCGCGGGCGCGTCGTCATCGAGGAAGGTGACATGAGCGTCGAGCTGACCCTGAAGCCGCTGGAGACCAGCACGGCGCTCATGAATGCCCGCAGCCAAGCACAGGGCGCCGGCACTTCCGCCGGAGCCTCGGAAGCAGACCTCCCGGATCCAGAGGCTGCCCCAGAGCCTACGCCCGGCGCCTCGGCCTCCCCGTCCCAAGAGCCCCAAGGCTCCCAAGGAGACTTCTAATGTTGACTCGATTCCCCATGGGGCAGCTGGCCCTCCTCGCCGCAGCGTGTGCGCTCTCGTGCAGCCATTCAGAGCGAATGGGAGGCTATCGCCTGCAAAGCGAGATCGGCGACAAGGTGCCGAGTGTTGCGCCGGCCCTTCACCAGAGTCCTCTCCTTGATGACCTGCCACTGTCAGAGCTGGAGCGTCCTTGGACGGCTCCGGAGAAGCTGATGGATGCTTCGTTCACCGCGGAGTCGCCTGCGCTCTCCATCGGTAGCGGCGAGCTCGTGGGATTCGACTTCCGAGGGCTGACGCTCGGGGAAGTAGTCGCCATCATCGCCGAGACCGCACAGGTCAACATTGTTTTTGATCCCGCGCTGGCGCAGCCGGTGGACGCATCGTTCCCATCGGTTCGGGTGGGAGAAGCTCTGTACGCGATCCTTGAGCAGCACAACATGGAGCTGACCGAGGATCCCCCGGGCATCTTCTCGGTGCGTGACGGCGGGGCAGGCGGAGGCCGGACCCGAACGTTTGCGCTTGACTCCATGTCGGCGACCGTCGCCGCCGAGGCGGTGAAGTCCGTACTCGGAACGGATGATGGCAGCACCTCCATCGTCGTGGCGGACGTGGCGCAGAACCTCCTCTTCGTTCGCGGAACCCGTGAGGAACTGAGCGCCGTGGAAGCGTACCTGAGTAGCGCAGATCAGCTGGAGCGCCAGGTGCTCGTCGAGGTCCAGATCCTCGAAGCGATTATCGACGAGGACTTCGAGCTCGGCGTGACCCACGCCATCGACGGTTCGATCGACGGCAACGCGCTCAACATCGCGCAGAACCTGGGCACCGCCCAGTCGGGCGCATTCAACGCAGTGTTCGACTTTGACGGTGGCGACCTCAGCTCGACCATCAACGCATTGCAGTCCTACGTGGACCTTGAACTCATCAGCGCGCCCCGCGTGATGACCGTGTCCGGGGCCAAGGCGACCATCGAGGTGGTGGAAGAGGTCCCGTTCATCCAGGCGACGACGTCCACGGAGACGAACGGTGGCGCCGCCATCTCGGCGATCCAGGAAGTCCAGTTCAAGGAAGCGGGCGTCAAGATGGACGTCACTCCGACGATCCAGGCGAACGGCATCCTCAAGATCCTGATCATGAAGGAGCTGAGCGAGGTGGTGGGCGAGTTTCAGACCATCCCCATCATCGACAAGCGCACGCTGCAGTCGGAGTTCCTCGTGGCGGATCGCCAGACCATCGTCCTTGGCGGCCTCATGCAGGATCGCCGCTCGGATTCGGAGAGCGGCGTCCCCCTCTTGAAGGACATTCCCCTCGTCGGCCGGTTGTTCCGCAACGACGTGGACGCGACCGCGAAGCGCGAGCTTCTCGTCTTCGTGACTCCGCGCATCGTCGACCCCAACGAGGCGGCCGTCCTTGCGCGCCGCTACCAAGATCACTTCGAACGCAAGCGCAGGGAATTCGGCCTGCAGCGCGAGGATCACTAGTTCTGCGAGTAGCTGAAGAGGCGATCCCAAATGGCTGATCCACAAACATCCGGTGCCCCAGAGCCGAGCAGCGCGCCACGCATTCGCATCGGCGACGAGCTGCAGCGCCGTGGACTCCTGACGGCCACCCAGCTGCAAGTGGCTTTGGGTGAGCAGAAGCGCATCCACCGTCCGCTGGGCGAGATTGTGGTGTCCCTCGGGTTCGTCCGCTCGATCGACACGGCGCGGATTCTCTCCGAGCAGCTGGGCCTGCCCATCGTGGGCCCTGACGATGTCGAGCCCGAGGAGATGATCCTCGAGTCCCTCGATCGCCAGCTGGTCCGCGAGGCGCGTGCTTTCCCGATCTCGATCTCCGCCGGAACGCTGACGGTCGCGATGGTGGATCCCAGTGATCCCAAGGCGATCGCGCTTGTACGAGGCGCGTACCCGTATCCGCTGTCGATCGTTATGGTGACGGCCGATGACCTGGAGACCTTGCTGCGCCGCCATCGCAGCGGCGGAGTCTCTTCTGAGGTCGCCAACATCATCGCCCGCGGCATGGCTGCGGAGGACGATCGTCGGATCGCGGAGCTCGCCGAGGCGGTCATCACCGACGGGATCCGACGGGGTGCTACCGATGTGCACGTTCAACCCGAAGAGCTGCTCACGCGGATCCGCTATCGCATCGACGGCGTGCTGACGAGTGCGGATAGCCTTCCGACCGAGGTGAGCGACGCCGTTGTTTCCCGCATGAAAATCAGCGCGCGGCTGGACATCTCGGAGCGTCGTCGCCCCCAGGACGGCCGCATTCGAATGATCGTTGACGGGCGCGAGGTGGATCTGCGGATGTCGGTGATGCCCAACGTCCACGGCGAGAACGTCGTCCTTCGCGTTCTGGACCGGTCGAGCGGTGTGCCGCCGCTCGAGGATCTTGGGATCGACCCCAAGGCCGCGCGCGATCTGTCAGAGCTCGCCCAGAGACCCCACGGGCTTTTCCTGGTCACGGGGCCCACGGGATCAGGCAAGACGACCACGCTCTATGCGCTTCTGAGCCGCGTGGACTCGATCAAGCGCAACGTCGCGACGATCGAAGATCCCGTCGAGTACAGCATGCCTCTCATTCGCCAGAGCCAAGTGGACTCCGGCGTGGGGTATGGATTCCACGAAGGGCTGCGGGCGCTGTTGCGCCAGGACCCGGACGTAATCCTTGTTGGCGAGATCCGCGACGAGGTCACGGCGGACATGGCCATCAAGGCAGCCATGACCGGACACCTCGTGCTGGCTACCCTGCACACCACCGACGCCCTCGGCGCGATCCCACGCCTCATCGACCTGGGCGTTCCCAGCTACATCTTGGAGGATACGCTGCTCGCCGTGATGGGGCAGCGATTGGTCCGCGAGCTCTGCACGCGCTGTTCGGTCGATCTGACCGAAGAGCACGAAGAGTACGAAAGCACCAAGCGTTGGCTGGGTGGAGATCTCGCTGGGGTCAAGGCGGCCGTTGGATGCCCGAGCTGCGATGGCGCTGGCTACCTCGGCAGGATTGCGCTCTCGGAGGTCTTCCTTCCGTCGGCCGCGACGCGGCCGCAGATTCGGAGGGCTGCCAACACTAGCGCCGACGGAGAGTCCGGCGGCAATTCGTTGGAAGCGGCCGCGCTTGCTGACGGCTTCCGCGACCTTGGCCAAGACGCAGCCGATAAGGTGCGTGCGGGACGGACGACGCTGACCGAGGTTTTGCGCGTGCACACGCCGGCGGAGAGCGCCGGGGACGACGAGGGCTCTGGGCCTGAAGGCGCTGACTGGGATAGGGACGGAGTCGCTGCGTGACGAACGCGACCGTCAAGAACTGGCGCTATGAGGCCGTAGGACCCTCGGGTCGTGTCCGCGGATTCATGGCGGCCTCGGACGAGGGAGAACTCGATCGCAGCTTGGCGAAGGATGGGGTGACCCTCATCAGCGCGAAGTCCGTCAAGGCCGTGCAGAAGCGGGAGTCCGAGCGCATGGCGCACGACGACCTTGTGATCTTCACGACGCAGCTGGCAACGGTTCTGGGCGCAGGAGTCCCGATCGTGGAGGGGATGCGTGACCTCGGCAAGCGCATGCGCCGCAAGGAGTCGCGCTCGGTGATCGAGGATGTCGTTCGCGAGCTCGAGTCGGGCGCGTCGCTTTCGGACGCTATGGCGTCAAGGTCCCGGTCCTTCCCGTTGATCTATCGCTCGTCCGTCCAGGCTGGCGAGATGTCGGGGTCCATGCCGGAGGTGCTCCAGCGCCTTGCGAACCACATGGAGTGGACCCGATCCATTCGTCAGGCGACGAGCCAAGCCCTTATCTACCCGGCGATCCTGGGCGTGGCCATTCTCGGCCTCGTGGTGACGCTCGTTACCTTCTTGGTGCCACGCATCGTCAAGATGTTCCCCGGTGGCAAGGACGAGCTGCCGTGGCAGACGCGCCAGGTCATGGACGTCTCTGACTTCATCACAGGGAACTGGGTGCTCATTGTGGGGGGGATTGCGGCGTCGGCCGTCGCGTTCTTCCTGTTCGGTCGCCAGCCGAAAGGCCGGCTTTGGCTGAGCACTCGGCTGCTACAGGTGCCACGCATCGGCGAGGTCATGCGCATGTTCGCGACCGCGAAGTTCGCATCGACAGCGGGTACGCTTCAGAACGCGGGCTGCTCCGTCGCCGACGTCATCGGCATCTCCGGGCGGTCCTGTGGCAACGCTCGCATGGCTGCATCATTCGAGCGGGCCAACGAAGAGGTGCAGAGGGGCGCGTCCATCTCTGAAGCCCTCGGTTCTGACGAACGCATGGATCCGCTGCTCCTTCAAATGGTGGCGGTCGGCGAGAAGGCGGGCGACCTCGGTGGCTGCTTTGACAAGTTGAGCGACCACTACGACCGAGAGCTCCCGCGCATCGTCAAGTGGATGCTCTCTCTTCTTGAGCCGGGGATGATCATCGTCGGTGGCCTCATCGTGGCGTACACGCTTCTCGCCGCCTTCCTTCCTCTCTTGGATATCTACGACAAGCTCTGATGACTAAGCACCAGAACAGCGACACGGCGCAGGCGGCAAGCCCGCGGAAATCATCTAGTCAGAGCGGCTTCTCGCTCGTAGAGATCGTGGTGGTGATGTTGATCATGACGGTGCTTGCCGGCGTAGTCGCTCCGGTGGCCTCGAAGATCCGTGATCGCGAGGCGAGGAAAGCGACCACCGCAGAGATGCAGAACGTCGACGAGGCGGTGCGGCTCTACTTTCTTGACACCGGAGCCCTGCCCGCCAATGCAGATGCAATGACCACCGACCCCGGAAGCGTCACGGGATGGTCGGGGCCTTATCTGTCCGGCGGCGTAGGGAACGGGTCGAGCAGCAGCACGGACTTCGGCATGGACGGATGGGGCGTGCCCTACTCGATCTCCGTGGCCGGGGACGTTTGGACCCTGACGAGCGCCGGTCCGGACCGCGTCCAGGGCACCACGGACGATCTGGAGCTCGACGTCGACGTCACCCGGGAACGCCGGGAGCTCACCGACGAGCGACTCGCCGTCATCAACCTGGCCATCCGGCTTTACAACGACGACTGGCTCTCCCCAGCGCCGCCCACCTCGCCGGATCCTCTCTCGGATACCTGGTCGACGGCCTTCGGGCAGCTCGTTGGACGCGGCTATCTCGCGAACTCAAGCACCTTCCTCACGGACGGCTGGGGCGACTCATTCGTTCGGGTTGGATCCTCCGGGCCGGTTGTGTCGGTAACGTCCCCGAATACCGGCTCGTAATCCGCACGAGACCCGGGCTTTATCGGGCTCGTTCCGGGGCTCGGGACGGTAAATTAGCTAGCACTATGGCGATCGATTTCGAGCAGGAGTACGGCGTCAACGCCGGCTACGTCCAAGAACTCTTCGACGACTGGAAGGCTGACCCCGCGAAGGTGGCGGAAAGCTGGCAGAAGATCTTCGAGCGCGCGGGGAGCGGCGGATCGGCTGCTGGGTCCGCGTCTGCTTCCGGAACGGGCGGGGGAGCGGCCGCCTCGAAGAGCGGCGGCGCGAGCACCTCGGCCGCTGGTTCTTCCGCTGGGTCATCCGCCGGGTCAGACTTCGACGCTTCGAGCGACCCCGAGCTGGAGCCGCTCATCGGCATATCTGGTCGGATCGCCACGAACATGGAAGCCAGTCTAGAGCTTCCCGTGGCGACCTCCGTCCGGACGCTCTCCGCCAAGATCATGGCCGAGAACCGCGCCGTCATCAACGAGCACATGCTGGTGCGGGCCTTCGGCAAGGCGTCCTACACCCACATCGTAGGCTTCGCGCTCGCCCGGGCCCTCGGGGAGAACATGCGGGTCCAGTCCTCCTACGTCGAGGGCGGCGGCAAGCGCTACCGCCGCGTGCCGACCCACGTCAACCTTGGGCTGGCCATTGACGTTCCGGGGCCAAAAGGACGCATGCTGGTCGTCCCGAACATCAAGGCTGCTGAGACCCTCGATTTCGCCGGCTTCTACGAGGCCTACCAGGACATCGTGAACCGCGGCCGCGAAGGCAAGCTGACCAGCGCCGACTTTGCGAACACGACCTGCACTCTGACGAACCCAGGCGGGTTCGGTACGGTGATGAGCGTCCCGCGCCTCATGCCCGGTCAGGGCGTGATCGTCGCGACCGGCTCGATCGGGGTTCCGCCTGAGCTCGGCGGCATGTCTCAAGCGGCCCTGGCGCAAGGGGCTATTGGGCCCGTCATGACCATGACGAGCACCTACGATCACCGCGTCATCCAGGGCGCCGAGTCGGGGCTCCTGCTGAAGCGCGTCGATGAGTTCCTCGTGGGGGCCGACGGCTTCTACGACGAGATCTTCAAGGCGCTGCGAGTCCCGTGGACCCCGGCCCGGGCTGGCAGCGACATGCGTCCGCCCGCTGGGATCGATGACGGCGAGATCCAAACGAAGATCTGGAAGCTCATCCAGGCTTACCGCACGCGGGGCGGCCAGCTGGCCGACCTCGATCCCCTTGGCTACCAGCCCGAGCTGCTCGAGTCCCTGGACCCCAGCTCGTACGGACTGACTATCTGGGACCTCGATCGCACATTCCTCTGCGGCGGCATGAACGGCCGCGAGAAGATGACCCTGCGCCAGATCCTCTCCACCCTGCGACGCGCGTACTGCCGCCGCTGGACGAGCGAGGTTTCGCACATCACGAATCGCGATCGCAAGCTCTGGTTGCGCGAGCGCATCGAGAACGACGAGAACTTCGAAGAGTTCGGCCAGGAAGAGCGCATGGAGATCCTGACGCGCCTCAACCGCGCTGAGAACTTCGAGCAGTTCCTCGCGAACACCTACGTCGGCAACAAGCGCTTTAGCCTCGAAGGCGGCGACACGATGATCCCTGCCCTTGCGCACATCATCGAGCGCGCCGCGAGCCGCGGCGTTGAGAAGGTCGTGATCGGCATGGCCCACCGGGGCAGGCTGAACGTTCTCGCGAACCTGATGGGCAAGTCTTACGAGCAGATCTTCCGCGAGTTCGAAGGGGGCCTTCTGCCGCTTTCGACGGAGGGCTCGGGCGACGTGAAGTATCACCTCGGCCAGCTCGGTACGTTTACGACGCGCGGCGGCCAAGAGGTCGAGATCGAGCTGTCGGCGAACCCGAGCCACCTTGAGGCCGTGGACCCGGTCGTCTGCGGCATGACGCGCGCCTACCAGGACGCGATGGGCGACTCCGAGCGCACGAAGGTGCTCGCGGTGCTCATCCACGGTGATGCCGCATTCTCTGGCCAGGGGGTCGTCACCGAGACGCTCAACATGAGCGGCCTCCGCGCCTTCTCCAACGGCGGCACGGTGCACCTCATCGTGAACAACCAGATCGGCTTCACCGCCGGCCCCCGCGATCTTCGCTCGACGCACTACTGCTCGGATACGGCAAAGGCGATCGAAGCTCCCATCATGCACGCCAACGGGGACTTCCCCGAGTCCGTGCTGCGCGCCTGCCGCCTTGCAGTGGACTACCAGGCCGAGTTCGGCGCCGACGCGATCGTGGACATGGTCTGCTATCGCCGCTGGGGACACAACGAGGGCGACGAGCCCGCGTACACCCAGCCGAACCTCTATAGCCGGATCGCGAGTCACCCGACGGTCTGCGAGACGTACAGCGACCTCTTGATCCGCCGCGGTGCTATCACCGCCGAGGAGGCAGCGGCCGTCGCGGCCGAGAGCGAGGCCGAGCTGAGATCAGCGATGGCCAAGCACAAGGCCTCCAGCCAGGAAGAGCTTCCCCTGGACGAGATCGTTGACCTACACCTCGACGACGAGAACGACTACGTCAAAGCTGACTCCCCAGAGACCGGCGTCGAGTCGGAGAAGCTGGTGGAGATCATCGACGAGCTCAACCGCATGCCCGAGGGCTTCGTTGTGCACCCGAACCTTCTGCGCCAGCTGCGTCGACGCGAGCGCATGGTGCGCGGCGAAGTGGACGTGGACTGGGGCTGCGCCGAGGCGCTGGCCTTCGCGACGCTGCTCCAGGGCGGCGTTCCGATCCGGCTGGAAGGCCAAGACTCCGGTCGTGGCACCTTCAGTCACCGCCACGCGGTGATCCGCGACCAAGCGACCGACAAGGAGCACGTGCCGCTGCGCGCGCTCGCCGGCTCCAAGACGCGCTTCGAGGCCTGGGACTCGCTCCTGAGTGAGGAGGCCGCCGTCGGCTATGAGTACGGCTACTCACTGGTGGCGACGAATGCTCTCGTCATGTGGGAGGGCCAGTTCGGTGACTTCGCCAACGGCGCGCAGATTCCCATCGATCAGTTTGTCGTCTCCGGCGAAGCCAAGTGGCGTCAGCTCTCTGGCCTCACCATGCTTCTTCCCCACGGCTACGACGGGCAGGGCCCCGAGCACTCCTCGGCGCGCCTAGAGCGCTTCCTGCAGATGTGCTCGGGCGGGAACCTGACGGTCGTCAACTGCTCCAGTTCGGCCCAGGCGTTCCACCTCTACCGCCGCCAAGGCATGGCCGAGGTCAAGCGCCCGCTCATCGTGATGACCCCCAAGTCATTCCTCCGCGACAAGCGTGCGGCGAGCCCCATCGAAGACCTCGCCAAGGGGTCGTTCCAAGAGACCATCCTGGACGGCGCCGCGGATAAAAAGAAAGTCACGCGTCTCGTGCTGTGCTCAGGCAAGATCGCCCACGAGCTGGAGGTCGCCCGCGCCGAGCGCAAGCTGGACCACGTCGCGATCCTGCGCGTCGAGCAGCTCTACCCGTTCCCGAAGGCCCAGGTGGAAGCCGCGATCAAGGGCTTCCCCAAGCTCAAGGATCTCATCTGGAGCCAAGAGGAGCCCCGCAACATGGGCGCGTGGACGTTCATCATGCAGCGCTTCCACGACTTCGGCATCCAGATCCAGTACGCGGGCCGCGCCGAATCCTCCAGCCCCGCCACCGGCAGCTACCGCCGCCACGGCGCCGAGCAAGAGTTCGTGATGAAGATGAGCCTCGGCGAAGTCGAACCCAACACAACGGTTGGGTAGCGGCACGAAAGACAGGGAAACTCATCGCCGAGGATCCCTGCCTATCCTCCTGACCGCAGCTCTTCTCGCTGGATGCGCGCTGCCGGGAAGAGGAGGTCGAGAGCAGGAGCTTTGGCTCGATACCCCGACCGTAACCACCATGCCCGAAGCGCTCGTCGTCGCCGTGGGTGGGGGAGGCACTCCCAGAGCGGTGATTCGCGAGATGATCCGCCTGGGACGCGAGCGCTCGGAAGTGGCTGAGTCCGGCCAACTGGACGTCGTCGTGCTGCCGTATGCGTCGAGCCGGGAAGAGCGCGGTGTCGCCTCAGCGGCGATGTGGATCGAAGAGGGGGCTTCAACCGCCGTCGTTTCCCCGAGCGACGGGGAGCGCGCGGCCGTGCTCTTCGCACAAGCCGAGATCCTCTGGATGGGCGGCGGCGACCAAGGAAGGCTCCTTGATGACCTCGAGCGTATGGGTCTCGTGGACGACATTCTGCGTGCGCATGCACGGGGCGCCATCGTAGGGGGGACAAGTGCGGGTGCGGCCGTCCTCGGCAGTGTCTGCATTGCGGGTGATCCAGACCCCGATGCCTACGTGCGTGGGGGCATGACGGGGCGCCCTGGGCTCGGCCTCGTTCCGGGCGCCATCATCGATCAGCACTTCAGAGAACGCAGGCGCGAAGGGCGCCTCCTGACGGCGGTGCTAGACGCCGGCGGCATCTGCGGCTACGGCGTTTCAGAGTCGACCGCGTTGCTGCTCTCGGGGGCCCGAGGAAGGGTGATGGGAGAGGGCGTGGTCATCGTCTTTGACGCAACGGACGCCAAGTTGGCTAAGGATGGTACGGACGCCGCCACCCCGTGGAGCGCCGCGCGAGTCAACACCAGTATTTGGGCGCCTGCTGAGAAGCCGTAGCCGCGAAGGTGGCGCCTGTTGAAGCGGAGCTGGACCGCTTTGCCATGCGTAGCGGTAGCTTCACGCCATCCTGGATGGAGCGGGCGAAGCGCGCCGCGTACGCGTTGTCGTTCGGGGACTTGGGTGGTGTGAAGACCGTCTCGTTGTGTCCAGCCGAGTCGAAGTCGATAATGAACGCATGAACGGACTTCGTATCTTCGGGATCGCGTTGGCGGTCCTTGGTCTCGCCGCCGCCGCGTTTCCCAGCTGGTTCGGTCCCCTCACCGGCGGCCCCGGGGCCCCAGTCGACGTATTCGAGGCCGTCGAACGTCGAGTCCGCGGGGGCATGCTGCTTGGGATCGGGTTGTGCTTCATCGCCATCACGGCGCTGAGTCCTTGGTCGACGAGCCTACCGACGGCGATCTTCTACTTCATGGCAGGCGCACTCGCCGCACGCATTCTCGGCCTGATGATCGACGGCGTCGTCCCTAAGCAGTGGCTTCTGGTCGCTGTGGAGGCCGTAGTGATGGCCATCGCAGCGTTGTGGCTGTGGCGCAACGGTGGGGAAGCGCCATGAGCCTCAGGCGCAGGGCTAGCTGCCTCACCACCAGCAGCGTGTTCTGCTCGAAGCAGTAGCGACCGCGTTCTCCGTGCACGAGTTTCTGTTCTACGTCGGCGGGATGAGCTCAAGGTCGGCACTGAGGTCGGCACTGAGGTCGGGCTGGTAGGCCACGTCCATGAGAGACCTGCCGCTCAAAGGCGGCTCGATTTTCCGATGAAGCGGACAAGGTCGTCCCGGAACTTCGCGATGGATGGTTCGTGCAGGTACATCATGTGCCCCGCCTTGTAGTAGGCCATCTCGATGCGGTCGCGCGAGGCCTCGGGGATATCCAGGTGGGCGATGTCATGGCGGGTCGCAGTGATGGGTGTCGCGAGGTCGTAGTAGCCCTGCTGCACCAGAACGTGCAGGCCTGGGTTCTGCGTGATGGCGGCGGCGAGGTCGGGGCGCAGGTCGGCCCAGTTGGCGCGGTCTCCGTTCGGGAAGGTGTGCTTCCAGTCCCACTCCACCCCGAAGGCTGAGACGGCGTAGCTCTCGTCCTGGCCGAACTTCAGGTCGCCGTGGAGGTAGCTGAGGAAGCCCGCGGTGTAGGCCGGACCGACCGAGGGGAAGAACGGGTCGTAGTCCATTCTCTCGGCGAGTGGGTTGGTGGAAGGGCCGCTGAACCTTGAGTCGATGCGGCCTGCGATGACGCGTTCGTCCCGCTTCAGCTCTTGGAGGAACTGGCCGTGGGACACGCGCAGGTCTGCCTTGAGCCAGTAGTCGGCGCTGACGCCCGTGTAGCTACTCAGCTTGGCGGCGACCTGTGCCTTCCGCTCTGGATGGATCGTGAAGCCCGCGAGCAGGGCGGGGGCGTACTCTTCGTAGGCGAAGCGCTCGACCTCGTCGACGAACGCCTCCAGGGACTCAGGCTTGTTTTCGATCACGTCGTGGTACCAAGCCGTCGCGGCGAGGCCCGCGAGATAGAGCACGTGGGGTTTGTCGATGCCCCGGCCGTCCCGGCCCGAACCTGAGTTGAGGAACGGCGAGACGAGCACGACGCCGTTGGCCGCCATTCCGTGCCGATTTTGAAGGTGCCAAACGAGCCCCGCCGCGCGCACGCCGCCGTAGCTCTCTCCGAGGATGTACTTCGGGGAGGCCCAGCGGCCCTCTTGGCTCACGTACTGCTTGATGAAAGCCGCGACCGAGCGAACGTCCTGGTCGACGCCCCAGAAGTCCTCTCCGGTGGCGTCCCCAAGCGGCTTGCTGAACCCCGTGCCCACGGGATCAATCATCACGATGTCGGTGACGTCGAGGACGCTGTACGGATTCTCGGCGACGACGGCGGGGGGCGGCGGCGCGAAGCCGCCGTCATTGACGACCACCCGGCGCGGACCGAGCACGCCCATGTGAAGCCAGATCGATGACGATCCAGGCCCGCCGTTGAACGCGAACATGATGGGACGATTGGCAAAACCTTCCGCGCCCATGTTGACGCCCGTACGCACGTAGCTGGTGTAGCCGAACCGCGCCGTCGAGTTCCCGTCGTCATCTTTCATGATCAACCAGCCAGCCGTGGCGGCGTAGCTGATCTCGGCTCCATCAATGGTGACCGAGTGCGTCGTCATCTGGCTCTTGGGCTCCACCGCGGCTTGCTCGTCCGCGTGAACTGGGCTTGCCAGGGGCGCGGCGGCGAGGAGAAGCAGGCTGAAGCGTGGACTGAGTCGTAGTAGAGGAGCGATCATTCGCCTACCGTATCGCCGGCGGCGGCACACCGCCGCAAAAAGCGTGTGCGCCGTTTGCTGCGCTTGAGTGAACCGTCCCCGTCGCCATTCGTTCTTGCCCTCGTGAAGAGAAGCCGCAAAGTCCTAGCCATCCTGGCTGTCTCCGCGGCGGCGTACTGGACCTGGTGGTTCTTCCCCTCAGCCACGCGCCTTCACGTTCATGACGAAGTCGCTGACATTCTTGAGCAAGCGACGTCGTGGGAGCTTCTCAGCATCACCTCCCGTCATCCCGATGAGATGCAGGAGACCCTCGACACGCTAGAGCGGAGCGAGCCGATGCCGGACGGGCTGTTTCATTGGCGCACGGTGCTTGGAAGGGTCACGGTCAGGGACGACGAATCGAGGCGCACTCTCACCCGCTCGTTCAATCGAGCGCGCAGGGGATGGAACCACTGGTCCGTCTTGTGCTGGTCGCCGCGCCACGCCATCCGGGCGTCGCTGCCGACGGGGGAGAGCGTCGACCTCCTCATCTGCTTCGAATGCTCCAAGTTCAGAGCCTTCGGAGCGAGCGGCGAGCGTTTGACCGAGGGGACGTTCCGCGATCGAAGCAGCGCTGCGTTTGACCGCGTATACAGGTCGCTTGGGATGGAGGTCGAGTCCCGGAACTAAGGGCGCACAGCCATCCGTGCGTACATGAGTGCGAGCGCGGTGAAGCCGTCGCGGAGTTTGCTTGCGCGCAGGAGCGCCTCGGCTTCGGCCTGGCTGAACGTCCCGACGGTCATGCGCTCCGCTGGATCCAGTGACTGGTCGGCGACGCGCTCGCAGTCGACGGCTGCGAAGAGGTGGCACCAGTGGGGGCTCATGCCGTTGAGGGGATAGAAGCCCGGCATCGGGACGAGACGGCCGGCGCGGTAGCCGGTCTCCTCTAGGAGCTCACGCCTCGCGGCGGCCTCCGGGGCTTCGCCCGGTTCGATGCGGCCCGCCGGCGCTTCCCAGTGGGTGTTCCCGTGGGGGTGGCGGAACTGGCCGACGAAGACGATCTCTCCCGTCTTTGTGATCGGCAGCACGCACACCGCGTCGTCGATCTCGACGACGTGGTGCTCTTGGAGCTTGCCGTTCGGGAGCCGCAGCATGTCCCGGCGCAGGCCGACCCACTTGGAGTCGTAGATCTGCTCGGAGGACTCGACGGGGAGCGGATCGAAGGCGGCCGGCTGCTCGGGAACCGGGCCGCCCTCCGCGTCACTCATGCCTTCGGAGCGTCCGGCCACAGCTCGCGCCAGTTGCCGACGCCTGCGCTCGGAGCCGCGCCCGCCACTCGATTGAGCGTCGCCGCGGAGACTTTGACGTCCTCCATGGCGGTCTCCGAAAGCACCTTGCCGCAGGCCTCGACGATCGAAGCAGCGTCGAGGTGCTGGTACTCGAAGATCTCCGAGGGCCGGCCGCACTTGCTGAATTTACGAACAGCGAGGGTCTCTTGACGGACGCCGACGATGGAGCCGATGTTGTCGAGGAGGCCTGCCTCACCGTCGCAGACGGCGACGATGGGAACGCGGCGACCTGCGAGGCCCGCAAGGCCTGCGGCGTCTGCCTCGCCCGTGGGCACGAGGTGCATGTTGCCGTCGACGCCGAGGCCCTCTTTGAGGTGGCTGTAGCCGTTCTCGTGGCCAAGGATTCCAAACAGAAGCTCGGGCGAGCTGACGTGGATGACGTTGGCGAAGATCCCGCGTTCGAGGAGCTTCGTCGAGGCTTCGATCGCGCCGTCCGCGAGGCTGCCCATGGCGAAGATGTGCACGACGTTGTCGCCGGGCTCGTAGCCCGCGTAGCCGCGGTAGTCCGCCATGTAATAGCCGCCCGCGAGGACGTCCTCGCGCACGGACTTCAGGATGTCTGCGTCCGGCACGGAAGCCACTTGGCTCTCATCCGTAGCGCCCTGCCAGTTCGCGCCCTTCGGCGCCAACGCGCCCGCGTCGTGGCCCTTGTAGCGCGCCTGGGTCCGAAGCTGAGCCAGCATCGTCTTCTGCTGAACGCCCCGCGTCACCGCGCGGATCAGGACGCCGCGGCGGCCGTCGTTGTCGTCCATCATGGAACGCTTGATCGCGTCCGACATGATCCAGTCGACTTCGATGGCGTAGAGCGGCTCCCACGTGATGAGGTTCGGGATCTGGATGTCGCTCTTCCAGGAGTGCTGCGCACCCTCGGCGGAGAGCGACACGCCGGACGGCGTACCCATGATGACGAACTCGGCGCCCCAGTAGAGGCTGTAGTAGAGCTGGTCCAGCGCTCGCTTGATGAAGAAGTCGTAGACCGTCATGATCGGGAAGAACGGCAGCCCGACGTAGTGGGCCATCTTGCCGAACGAACCGACCGCGGTCATCGCGTTGGCCTCCGCGATCTCGAAGCGGATGTGCCGCGTCCACGCGTCCTGGGTCGCAATCAGCTCTGGGTGCTTGTACTGCACGTCGAGCTTCTCCTTCAGCTCGCCGTCCTCTCGGTCGGGGCCATAGATGCGCTCGTTGAGCACCGACGAGATGTTCGTCGACGTGCCGACGTCCGGGGACATCGTCATCACAAACTCGGCCGCGGCGGCCCAGCGGCGCTCGTGCTCGGTCAGGTCGGGGCCCTGGCCATCGGTCTTGCGCCGGCCAGCCTGCTTGCCCTGCTGGCGCTGGTCCGTCACGCTCGATCCGAGTCGCACGAGCTTCGCTGCGAGCTGGCCCCACATCCACTGGGTGTGGGCCAGGGGGAAGAGCGACAGGTCGATGTCGAGGGAGTCGGGGATTCCGCCACCAGCCTCGATGGCTTCTTTGACCTTCCCCTTGTTGCGCTTGCGCAGCTCCTCGTGCTCGTCCATCGACTTCTTGAACACGTCCGCGCGCTTCGCGATGAACTTGCCTTCGTCCGTGTCCTTCGGGAAGTGCTGGAACGGATCCTCGTAGGAAAGCCCTGCGCCTTCCACGAGGGCCTTGACCTCTTGTCCCTTGGGAAGGGTCGAGTGGTTCGCCGGGTCAGCGAGGCACTCAAGGCCCCAGCCCTTCAGCGTGTGGGCGATGATCATGTACGGCTCGCCGGATTCACCCCTCGACTTCTTCAGCGCGTCGCGAATCGTGTCGTAGCAGTGCCCGCCGAGGTCCAAGAGCATCCGCAGGATGGTCTCGTCGTCGCTCGCCTTGAGGAGCGGCTTGGCCCCCGGGTGCTTCTCGCCGATGAGCGTCCGGATCGCTTCGGGGTCGCGCTTCAGCGCGAGCATTTGGAACTCGTAGTCGGTGAGTCCGCCCTCCAGGACCTCTTTCAGCGCGTCGCCGCCCTTCTTCTTGAAGAGCGCCGTGCGGATCTTGCCGTGGCGCACTTGGATGACGCGCCAGCCGTTGGCGATGGCCGTCTTCTCGATGCGCTCGGCGTCCGTCCCCTCTAGGCCGCGCTCGTTCGGGATGCGGGTGCCGTCGAGGTTCTGGCGGTTGTAGTCAATGATCCAGGTGACGTTGCCGAGCATGCGCTCCGCGAGATCGGGCATCGCCTCGAGGAGCGAGCCCTCGCGGAACTCGGAGTCGCCGATCAGCGACCAGAAGTGGGCACCCTCAGGTACTTCCCAGCCGTGGTCCTTCGCGTAACGGTAGGCGAGAGCCAGGTAGCCCGACACGACGGGGGGGATGCCGACGGTGCCCGACGGCAGGAAGTGGAAGTGATCCGCGTCCGTGCGGGCGTGGTAGCTCTGGAAGACGTGCGGGTGGGAGTCCTTTGGGAAGCGGCGCAGGCCGTCCATGGCGTCCTTGGACTCGTCCTCGGTGAAGTACCGATCTCCGTTCGCGTGGGGATCTGCCTCGAACCAGTCGACGTGCTCGTTGTGGCGGAACAGCCCGAGAAGGTTGTGCAGCGCGTGGTCCACGGGGGAGGCGTGGGGCTTGCAGCAGACGAAGTCCTGGGGCTCGCGCACCTCGAGGTGCAGGGCGCTCAGGATGTGCATCGCGCTGGCGCAGGACGCGGGGTGACCTCCGACCTTGGGGTCTCCCTGTTCCTTGTCCTTGCGGTTGTTGGCCCGATGGATCATCTCCATGGCCTGGACAAAGGCGCGGTAGGTGATCCTCTCTTGAACCGAGGAGGAGGCTACGGTCGGGCTCGCTGCTGTGATCATCGCGTGTGGCGTTGGGACGTCTTGGCCTTCGGTGCCCACGGAAACCCCGCGGCCCACTCCGGCTCAAACAACTGAGCCCATATTCTAGGCGCCCTAACCCCGCGAAACTACCGCGTCACTGCCACCCTTTCTGCCGGGCGTGACCGATTGCCCCTCGGGGCTAGCCCAGGGCCGTGTTGAAGGTCGTGCCGTAGCCTCTCAGCATCGCGTCCACCGAGAACTCGGCTTCGACCCGCTCTAGGCCTAGCTGGATCAGCTTGCCCCGCAGCTCGGGAGAGGCGGCCAGGGTCGCGAACGCCGCGCCTAGGGCGGACTCAACGTCGGGGCCCAGGGGCACCACGTGCTCCCGGGCCTCGGGGGAGAGGGTTCGGGAGATGTCCCCAACGTCCGTGGCGGCGACCGGTACGCCGGCGGCCATGGCCTCCAAGAGCGAAACCGGCTGCTGTTCCGAGTCGCTGGAGAGCGTGAACACATCGAGGGCCGAGTAGGCGGGCACGAGGTCCGACTGGTGGCCCGCGAAGGTGATGGGGAGGCTGCCGCGATGCTCCGCCGCGATCCCTTCGAGCGTGGAGCGCTCGGCCCCGTCGCCGACGATCACGAGGTGCGGTTTTGTACCGTCTGGGAACGCAGCGGCGGCGGCGGCTCGGATGAGGCGGCCAAAGTTCTTCACGGGGCGCAGGTGACCCACGGCGCCGATCAGGAACGCGTCGTCCTCGATGCCGTGCTCCTGGCGGAACTGGGCGCCTTTCCCGGGATCCCTGGCAAAGGCGGCTGCGTCCACGCCGTTCGGGATGAGCTGAACCCTCGGCAGGCGCCAGACCTTCCTCGCGATCCCTTCGAGCTTCGAGCTCGGCACGATGAGCTCCGACCTCCCGAGGCTCATGCGCCGGGTCCAGTTGCGACGGGCTTTGAGTCGGTCCGTCTCGTCGGCGTTGAAGCCGTCTTCGTGGTGGACATGGGCCTCGAAGCCCATGGACTTGGCGGCCAACACGGCGTCCATCGCGCCCCAGTTGTAGGTCGCCAGGAGGTCCGGCTGGAGCTCTTTCAGGAGGCCCCGGAAGAAGCGCACCCCCGCCATGGGCCCGCCGCCGGGCGCGTAGGGCCGACACGCGAGGTCTACGCCCTTCACGAGCTCAGCGGCCTCGGTGCGGTTGTCGCAGGCGACGACCGTGTGCCGGTAGCGGGCGCCGAACCCGTGCATCAGCGTAACGGTCCTGACCTGCGGCCCCGCGGGGCAGAAGGTCGAGAACACGTGCAGCAAATGCGGAGGGTTCGCCGGCGGCGTCACAGCTTCTTAGGCGCCCTTCTTGCCGTAAATGCGGATCGCCTTGTCGAGGAACTCCTGCTTGTCCTCGACGGGCTTCCATCCCAGCTTCTCGCGGGCGAGGTTGCTGGAGAAGGGGCTGATCAGCGCCCTGGACTTGAGGTCGCGGTAGGACGGCAGGCCCACCTTACGGCGACCGACGCGCTTGACGACCCACTTGCCGATCTCCATGACCTGGCTGGTCAGGAGGCCGCGCGGGTGGAACTCCATCTTGCGGCCCGTGGCCTCGGTGAGCACCTTGACGGCCTCGTGGCCCGTGATCCCGGGGTTGGCGCAGAGGTTGATCGCTTGGCCGTCGACCCCTTCGCCTTCGGCGAGGGTGGCCGAAACGAGAGCATCAGCGACGTCGTCAGCAAGGACGAGGGGCAGCTCGTTGTCGCCGCGGCCCCAGCCCACGCAGTGGTTGTCGCGTACCCAAAGCCCGAGGCCTGAGTGCTGCATCGGGGTGCCTTCCCCGAGCACGACGCCCGGTCGGGCCACCACGAGCTTGAGCCCGGTGCGGTCGGCCACGGCCTTGAGTGCCTTCTCGGCGGCCGCTTTGCCCTTGGAGTAGAGCGGGCGCTTCTCCGGCTCGGGATCGGTATCCCAGGAGTCGGCGATCTTGCCTTCGGGGGCCCCGTCGGGACCGGTGTAGAGGGCCGCGATGGAGGACACGTAAACGAGTCGCTCGACGCCCGCCTCAGAGCACTGCTCGGCCACGCGGGCCGAGCCGTCCACCATGATCTTCTGGACTTCTGCCCAGTCGTTGCCGTTGCCGGTCGCGAGGTGGATGCAGCGGCGCGCGCCCTTCAGCGCACGGGCCATGCCTTCCTCGTCTCCGAGGGAAGCGCGGATCATGCGCAGCTTGCCTTCCATGGCCGGCTCGACGATCGAGGGCGGGAGGCTGTGGTTGCGGCGCGTGATGCAGGTGACGTTCTCGCCCTTGGCGAGGAGCCTGGCGACCACGCGGCGACCGATGAAGCCGGTGCCGCCCAGCACCACCACCTCGTTCTCGCGGGCCTCGCCAGCGTCCGGGAACTCCGGCACGGGCGGGGGAGTCGCGGAGGTGTCGCCCGCGACGGCTTCCGCCCATTCGGTCACGCGCAGGGCGGCCCAGGCGTCGTTCGGCAGGTTCGCACCCTTCTGGAACGCGCGGTGGAACGCCTGGATCGAGTCGCGCATGCCGACGTAGAACGCGTCCTTGCGTGCGCCGACACCGAGGGTGAAGAAACTCCAGTCCTTGAGCACCTTGCGCGCGTCCTTCTTGAGAGCCTTGGCGCGCTTAGCACCCGCGAGGTAGCTGTTGTAGAAGTCGAGGTAGAGGGTCTTCTGCTCGCCGTTCAGCTGGTCGTGGTGGAGGTCCGCCTCTAGCGAACCATCCGAGCCCAGCACCTGGATCGTCGAGCGCGTGAAGGGCTCGCCGAACGCCATGTACATCTCGGCAGTGCCGCGCTCGGCGACCATCGAGGTGGACCAGCGCTTGTGGAAGGTCTGACCGGGGTGCAGTTCCGTGGTGGCGAGCTGCGTGGTCGTAGCGCTCTCCACCGAGCCGAGCAGGTGCTCGATCTGGCTGAGGGGGTGGACGGCCTGCTCAAAGACAATGTTGCGCGGGGCGCGGAACATCCAGTGGGAGTAGTCACCGGCGTCGAGCTGGCGCAGGGGCACCGAGAGCGTCACTTGGACGTGCTCTACGCGACCGATCTCGCCGGCCTGGATGCGCTCCATCATGCGCTGGAACGCAGGATGGAAGACGTTGTTGTGGTTGACGCTCAGGGGGAGGCCGAGGGAGTCCGCCAGCTCGGCGAGCTCACGGGCGTCCTTCGAATCCAGGGCGATGGGCTTCTCCACGAAGACGCCCACGCCGGACTCGAGCAGGGCCCGGGTCAGCTTGACGTGCAGGTCGGGCGGGACGGCTAGGTGGGCCACGTCGACCCCAAGGCCCTTGAGCTCGGTGAGGTCCGTGACGGCGTGGGCGGCGCCGTAGCGCTTGGCTGCGGACTGGGCGCGTTCCTGGCTGACGTCGCAGACGGCCACGAGCTCCACATCCGGCGTCTCCTTGAGGACGTCGAGGTGGAAGTCGGCGATATACCCGGCGCCGACGACGGCGACCTTGGTCTTGCCCTGGGGGCGCGTAAGAGGCTTCTTAGTGGATGAGGAGGTCATCTCGGCTCCCTGGGAGCTGTTTTCGTGGTGCGTGAGCGCTGCATGCGCCTCGCCGGCCATTGGCGCAGCGGGCGTTTCGGTGGTCTGTCCCATACATACGCTATCGGCATGTTGGGCGCCTCAGCCGAGGTGACCCTTCGGTTAGCCCGGAAAATTGCTGACAGATTGGTCACGGGTACCCGGCAAATCTTTCCAGTCAATCGCGCAGTTGCAGCAGGGGAGAATGGAATACGTCCCGGTGCCCGGTTAGCCTCTTCCGTCAAATCCATTTCCAGCTGGGAAGTCGGGCTTGGCTGTTTCCGCCATGCCACGGACCCGCTGGTGACTGTTCTCACACAGAACGCACCGATTCGAGGTGCAGATCATGGCCGAACTCATTGAAGGACTGACATTCGACGATGTCCTCCTGGTGCCGAACCACTCGGACGTCATGCCCGCAGACGTTGGGCTGAAGACGCGATTCTCGGCCAACGTGCCCCTGAATCTGCCGGTTAGCTCGTCGGCCATGGACACGGTGACCGAGTGGCGCCTCGCGGTGGCCCTCGCCCGGGAGGGCGGGATTGGCATCATCCACCGCAACCTCTCCATCGAGGGCCAGCGGGAAGAGGCGCTGAAGGTCAAGCGCTCGGCCAACGGTGTGATCGAGGATCCTGTGACCCTCGCGCCCGACGCCACCGTGGGCGATGCCCGCGAGATCATGCGGAGCCAGAACATCAGCGGGCTCCCCATCCTCGAGAAGGGCACCCAGAAGGTGGTCGGCATCCTGACGCGCCGGGACACGAGCTTCCACCAGAACGACTCGACGCCCATCAAGGACGTGATGACCGCCAAGGGGCTCGTGACCGCCCCCGTGGGAACGTCCCTCGCTGAGGCGGGAGTGCTCCTGCACCAGCACAAGGTCGAGAAGCTCCTGATCGTGGACGGCGACGGGAACCTTGCGGGACTGATCACCCGCAAGGACCTCGACATGCTGGCGGCCTTCCCGAGCTCTGCCTGCGACCAGCGCGGGCGCCTGCGCGTCGGCGCCGCCATCGGTGTGAACGACCTCGAGCGCGCCGAAGCGCTCGTGGACGTAGACGTCGACGTGCTGGTGGTGGACACAGCCCACGGCCACACGACAGGCGTGATGAACTCCGTGAAGGAGCTCAAGCAGAAGCTCAAGGTCGACATTGTGGCGGGCAACGTGGCGACGGCGGCTGCCGGCCGCGCGCTAGTGGACGCAGGCGTCGATGGCGTCAAGGTCGGTATCGGCCCCGGCTCGATCTGCACCACGCGCATCGTCGCGGGCATCGGCGTTCCGCAGTTCACCGCGGTTCAGTCCGTGGCCCAGGAGCTCAGGGGAAGCGGCATCCCCGTCATCGCTGACGGCGGCATCCGCTACTCCGGCGACATCGTGAAGGCCCTTGCGGCAGGCGCCTCCAGCGTCATGCTCGGCAGCCTCTTCGCCGGCCTCGACGAGAGCCCCGGTGAGACCTTCGTGGCAGAAGGCCGGTCTTTCAAGTCCGTGCGCGGCATGGGCAGCATCGGCGCGATGCAGAAGGGCTCGAAGGAGCGCTATCGCCAAGGGGACGTCCACGACGTGCAGAAGCTCGTGCCCGAAGGCATTGAGGGACGCGTTCCGTACAAGGGACAGCTGAGCCCGTTCGTCTATCAGCTCGCCGGCGGCGTGCGCGCGGGCATGGGCTACTGTGGTGCCGCGACCATCGAGGACCTTTGGGAACGGGCCCAGTTCGTTCGTATCACCGCCGCGGGCGTCCGTGAAAGTCACCCGCACGACGTCACGATCACTAAGGAATCCAGCAACTACGCGCACCGCGGATGAGTCGACCTACCCAATCCACCATGGCTACCACCGAAGCCGCGGGGACCCCCGCGCACATGCAGCTTGGGGAGCGCCCCCAGGGCATCCTGATCGTCGACCTCGGGACCCAGTACGCCCAGCTCATCGCGCGTCGGCTGCGCGAGGCGGGCACCTGGTGTGAGATTCACCCACCGGCTCGGGCCATGGATGCGGCGGCGGCGATGAACCTCGCGGGTGTTGTTCTTTCCGGCGGGCCCGCCAGCGTCTACGCGGAGGACGCGCCGGACGTGCCCACGGGGCTCCTCGAGCTCGGCGTACCGGTGCTGGGCATCTGCTACGGCATGCAGTGGATGAGCCGCACCCTTGGTGGCGAAGTCGAGGGCTCCGGCAAGCGCGAGTTCGGCCACACCGAGATTGAGCACACGGGCGATGGCGACAAGCTCTTCGATAAGATCGAGGCGGAGTCCGTGGTTTGGATGAGCCACGGCGACAAGGTGGTCAAGCTGCCTCCGGGATTCAAGACGCTCGCCTCGTCCGAGACCTGCGAGTTTGCGGCCGTTGGGCACGCTGAGAAGCAGTTCTACGGCGTCCAGTTCCACCCAGAAGTCAGCCACTCGGTGCGCGGCAAAGAGCTGCTGTCGAACTTTGTGCTCGGCGTTTGCAAGCTGCCCGGTGACTGGACCGCAGACAGCATCGCGGAGCGTGAGATCGCGAAGATCAAGAAGCTCGTGGGCGACACCGGCGAGGTGGTCCTCGGGCTTTCAGGGGGCGTGGACAGCGCCGTGGCGGCGGTCCTTGTGCACCGCGCGATCGGCGATCGGCTGCACTGTATCTTCGTGGACAACGGCCTGCTCCGTAAGGGCGAGCGCGAGCTCGTCGAGACGGCGTTCCGTGACCACGTGGGGCTCGACCTCACAACGGTGGACGCGCGCAAGCGCTTCATCGACGGGCTGGCGGACGTCACCGACCCCGAGCGCAAGCGCAAGATCATCGGCCATGAGTTTGTGGAAGTGTTCCGCGAGGAAGCCAAGCGCTTCAAGAACGCGCGCTTCCTCGGGCAGGGCACCCTCTACCCCGACGTGATCGAGTCGGTGGCCGTCCACGGGGGCAACACCGCCGTTATCAAGAGCCACCACAACGTCGGGGGCCTCCCGGACGACCTCGACATGGAGCTCGTCGAGCCCCTGCGGGAACTCTTCAAGGACGAGGTGCGCGAGGTGGGCCGATACATGGGCCTCGACGAGCGAATCCTCATGCGCCAGCCCTTCCCGGGCCCGGGCCTTGCGGTCCGAATCGCCGGCGACATCACCCAGGAGCGACTGGATCTTTTGGCCGAGGCCGACGCGATCTGCACCGCCGAGATCGAAGCAGCGGGCGCCCACAAGAACCTCTGGCAGTACTTTGCCGTGCTTTTGCCGGTGAAGTCGGTGGGGGTCATGGGCGACCTTCGGACCTACGAAAACGCTTGCGCCCTCCGCATTGTGGAGTCGGTGGACGGCATGACCGCCGATTGGGGCTACCTCGACCACGAACTTCTGCGCCGGATCTCCAACCGGATCATCAACGAGGTGAAGGGGATCAACCGGGTCGTTCTGGATATCAGCAGCAAGCCGCCCGCGACCATCGAGTGGGAGTGAGCCTGGGGCGCATGCAAGGGTGTGCACGCTAGATCGAAGGACGCTAGAATCCGATCGAAGCGATGCCGCTCGGCGCCGCCACCCAATCCCTCCTCGCCCAGCGTCCAAAGCATGCGACTTGCCCTCTTCTCCTGTCTCGCCCTCTCGCTTCTCGCCGCCCCAGAGTTCACGGGCGTCTCCGCTGAGGCCGGCACGAAGGTGACGAAGACCTTCGTCAACGTTCTGAACATGGAGCTCGTGGACGTCGAAGTGACCGTCAACGGCGAAGAGCAAGAGCTTCCCGACGAGGCCAAGCCCGAAGTCACGCTGACCGACGAGGAAGAGGTCATCTTCGAAGACGAGTACGTCAAGGTGGCGGACGGCCAGGCAGCCGAGCTGTTGCGCACTTTCACAACCTTGGTCGACAACAGCATCCAGTCCGTTGTCGGGCCCGATGGCGAGACGATGGAGCAGGTCGAAGAGGGCGAAAGCGACCTCGCGGGGGAGACCGTTCGCTTCAAGTGGGACGAAGACGCTGAGGCGTACGACGCCTCATTCGCAGAGGACGAAGGGCAGGAAGCGTCACTCCTCGACGGGCTCGAGGCGGACGCCGACTTTTTGTACCTCCTATCCGACGAAGAGATGGAGGTGGGCTCTAGCTGGGAGGTCGACCCCATCGCTTTCGACCGGATCTCCAGCCCCTCTGGAGACTTGAAGATCATCGCTCCGGAGAGCGATGAGGACATGGACGAGACGTTCTCCGAGAGCTTCCGTGATGGGCTGGACGGGACCTTCGAAGGAACCTACGAGTCCCTTGAGGACGGCGTGGCGACCATCGTGTTCGAGGGCGAGATCACCACGACGTTCGACGTCGAAGGCGACGACGAGGCCATGGGCAACCAGACCTTTGACTTCACCTTTGAGATCAGCGGGAAGCTCCTTTGGGACATGGAGGCCGGCGTTGCCTCGGAGTTCCAGTTTGGCGGCGAGGTCGAGATGCAGATCACGGCCGAACAGACCTTCGGAGAGGCCGAGGTGGTCCAGTCGCAGTTCTTCGAAGGCGAGTTCGAGTCCACTGCTAAGTTCGAGTGACCGATCGAGACGCCACTAGCAGGCTGCCGCGGATCGTTGTCGGTGTAGCAGCCTTCGTGGCAGTGATCGTCGTTCTTTGGGCGGTAGCCGTCCGCGTGACGGTTCCCTTTGCCCTTGAGTGGCAGGAGCCAGCGATGCTAGAGCACGCCCTGCGCGTGCGTTCCGGGGCGGCCCTCTACGCGATGCCGACCGTAGACTTCGCGCCGTATCCGTATCCGCCGCTCTTCTACGGGCTGGGCGCGGCGCTGATGGGCATCCTCGGCGAGTCCCTTGGGGCCCTGCGCGTGGTTTCGCTGGTGGGGGTGGTGCTCGTTCTTGGCTCGATCCTGCTTTCGTTTCGCTGGCTCCCGGGCTGGGCCGCGTGCGGCGTCTTCGCCGCGACCTACGGGTGGACGGGGTTTTGGCTCGACGTGGCTCGCGTGGATAGTTTGGCGCTCGGCCTCAGCGCGGTGAGCTTCGCCCTTGTGTTGCGGGCCGAGGCTGCGAGCCGCCGATCCGAGGCGGCGATCACTTCCGCGACGCTGGCCGGTGCGACCTCTGCCCTCGCGATCCTCGCTAAGCAGACGCAGCTTGGACTTGCCGTGGCGCTTGGCATTGCGCTCCTGGCGCGCAGTCGAGCAGCGGGCGGTGCCTACGCGCTGGCGCTTGCCCTTGTGCTTGTGCCGTCGGTTCTCTGGTTGCAAGCGATCTCTGACGGCGGGTTCCTCTGGACGACCATCGACCTCTTGAGGGGCAGTCCGTTCTACGAGCCAGCCATCCTCGGTTTCTGGATCGAGTCCGCGTGGGTTCTAGCGTTGCCTCTCGCCCTCACGGCCTTGGCTCGCGCCTGTGGTGACAGGGGAGAGATGACACCGTGCCTTGCCCTGGGCGCTCTCGCGCTGGTCTTCACCGGTTGGCTCGGCCGCGCCCATGAGGGCGGCTTCGACAACACGCTCCTTCCCGTTGCGCTCGCATCGGCATTCGTGAGCGCATCGGCGTTGCGCGTTCTTTTGGCGGCGCGGAATCCGCAGGGTCCGTGGCTAGGCACGGTGACCACCGTGGGGCTTATGGCGGTGATCATGGAAGACCCACGGGCAGCGATGCCGACCGATGCCGACCATGATGCCTACACCGCGGCCGCGGCGGAGGTGGAGGCGCTCCTGGCCGAGGGCGAGGTTTGGCAGCCGATCAGCGCGTTACCCGCGACCGCCGCTGGCTTCGCGAACAAGATGGCCATCGTGGACTTAGCGAAGAGCCAAGAGGTCGAGGAGGCCCAGCGCTTTGTCCTTGAGCTGCAGACGGCGCTCAGTGCGCAACGGTTCACCGCCATCATCCTCGACGGCCCCCCGCGGGAGCAGTGGGGCAACCTCGGGTCGATGATCGAAGCGTCCTATCGAGTGCTTGGGCCCTTGGATACGCTGCCACCTGCGCCGTTGACGGGAGCGAAGGTGACGCCGCGCCTCGTCCTCGTCCCGCGCTCGCGGTAGAGCGCTCTGACCTACAGCATCGAGGTGAGCTTCGGCAGCACTTCGACGTACCGCCGATCCAGTCCGAAGTGCCCGCCCTCGTGCTCGACGTGCTCGTGGGGAATCCCCAGGCGCTTGAGTTCGCCCACGAGTTGGCGCAGGCCGAACTGCAGGCCGAATTCGTCTTTCACGCCCGCTTCGAGGTACAGCCCGCGCACCGCTTTGAGCTCTTCCACGTGGTCCTTGGCGCGCACCAGTGGATCGAAGGCCTGGAAGCGCTCCCAGACCTCCTCGCGTCGTGCCGCCGTCTCCGGGTCGAAGGGGAGGTCGAAGCCGAACGGGCTGTCTGGGTTGGGCGCGTAGCAGGCCGACATCGCAATCACGTTGATGGCTGCGTGCCCGTCGCCGCTGAGGGAGTAGCTCTTATCGAATTCCGCAAGCCATGGGCGCGGGTCTCCGCCGTGGGGGAGGAGCGCCCGCGCCGCTGCGACCATCTCGTGGCCAAGCGGCAGCTCGAACGCGCAGTCGCCGCTGATGGACGCGACGACTTGGAAGCGGCCCGGCTTGCTCATCGCCAGGTGCAGGGCGCCGAATCCGCCGGAGCTCTTGCCGCACACGATGCGCTGGTCCGTCGCGGTCTTGTACGTGGCGTCAACGAACGCGGGAAGCTCATCGGCGACGTAGTCCGCGTACTGGCCCACGGCGGAGCTGTTCACGTACTGGCTGCCGCCGAGCTTTGTGAAGGCGTCGGGCATCACGAGGATGACGCCGCGATCCCCGGTTGCTTGGAGGTGCGCGTCGTACTGGGCCACCGCGCCGCGCTTCCACGGATGGGTCTCCATCATCGAGTGTCCACGTCCCGTGAAGCCCGCCAGCAAGAACGCGACAGGTAGCGCTTCCCCGGCGACAGCGGCGGGCGGCAGGTAGACGGGGACCTCGCGGCAATGCGGGTCCTTCAGTGGGTTGTCCTTGAGGCAGGCGCTTTCAAAGACGCGGGTTTCAAGGGCGCCGCTCAGGGACGCCGCGCCCATGGAGAACGTGGGGCTGGTCATAGGTAGACTCCGGGATTCTATCCGGCGCTGAGCTCTGCGTGGAGCGCGTTGTATGCGGGCTCGATGCGCTCGTCGATGATCCGGTGTCGAGCCGCGTAGGGATAAAACGCTGCGTTCATCGCGTTCACCGTAACGCGCTCAAGATCCTTCAGGTCGCAGCCGTAGGTGTCCACCGCGACGCGGAACTCGTCCGTCATGGTCGTATGGCTCATCAGTCGGTTGTCGGTGTTGAGCGTGACGCGGTAGCCCTCGCGCAGGAGGTAGGGGAAGGGGTGCTCCTCCAGGGACTTGACCGCTCCGGTGTGAACGTTGCTCTGCAAGCAGCACTCGATCGGGATGCGGTGGTCGAGGATGTACGTGGCGAGGCTGCCAACTTTGACGACCTTGCCCTCGTAGATGGCGATGTCGTCGATGAGGTGGGTGCCGTGGCCGATGCGGTGGGCTCCACAGAACTGCACGGCCTGCCAGATGCTCTCCGGACCAAAGCTCTCGCCCGCGTGCACGGTGATGGAGCCGTTGCTGCGCTTGATCAGCTGGAACGCGTTGACGTGGTGCTTGGCCGGGTGCCCCGCCTCTTCTCCTGCCAGGTCAAATCCGCAGCAGCCGCGGTCGAACCAAGACACCGCCAGTTCGGCGAGCTTCAGCGAAAGCTCGGCCGACTGATTGCGCATCGCGCAGACGATCAATCCGGACTCGATGCCGAAGTCCGCCTTGCCCCGCTCGAGCCCCTTGAGGACGGCGCCCATCACGGCGTCCAAGCCGAGGTCCTCGGCCGTGTGGAAGACCGGCGCAAAGCGTACCTCGAAGTAGACGCAGTTCTCGGCGGCAAGGTCCTCCGCCAGCTCGTAGGCCACCCGCTCCAGCGCTTCGGCTGTCTGCATCACCGCGATCGTGTGGCGAAATCCCTCCAGGTATTGGGGCAGCGAGCCTTTATCGGCCCCCTCGAAGAACCACTTCCCGAGGCGCTCTGGGTCGGACTCAGGCAGCTCTTGGTAGCCGATCTGTCCTGCGAGGTCTAGAACCGTCGCCGGGCGCAGGCATCCATCGAGGTGCTCGTGGAGGAGCACCTTGGGGGCACGGGTGAGGATGTCGTTGGAGAGGGGCGTTTTCGGGGTCGATGAGGGCATGGGGGCAAGTGTAGACGGGTGGCGTGCCGATCCTTGCTTCCTGCGTCCGTGAAATCAGCGGCGGCTGTCGTATCCTCTCCCCCTGAATAGGCCCGCCCCCTTCTCCGTAGCACACCACTCTTCCGTGACCGACCTCCGCGTCCGCATCGCCCCCAGTCCCACCGGTACCGTTCACCTCGGACTCTGCCGCACGGCCCTCTTCAATTGGGCCTATGCCAAGAAACGAGGCGGCGCTTTCGTGCTTCGGATTGAAGACACGGACAAGACCCGTAGCACGAGTGAGAGTGAGGAGGCGATCCTCGATGGGCTGCGCTGGCTTGGCGTGGATTGGGACGAAGGGCCCGATGCGGGTGGCCCGTACGCTCCCTACCGACAGTCGGAGCGGGCCGACGGGCACGCGGTCCAGGCCCAGGAACTCCTAGGTTCGGGTCACGCCTACCGCTGCTTCTGTACGACGGAGCGCCTGGCTGAGGTCCGCGCAGCCCAGGAGAACGCTAAGGAGACCCCGCGCTATGACGGGCACTGCCGCGGCCTGGACGAGACCGAGTCCAAGCGGCGCGCGGACGCTGGGGAGTCCTTCGCCGTCCGCTTCCGTATCCCGGACGGGGCGACGACGATCCAGGACCTTGTGCGCGGCGACGTGACCTTCGAGCACAAGGAGATCGACGACTGGATCATGGCCCGGAGGGACGGTTCGCCCACCTACAACTTCGTGGTGGTATCCGACGACCTCGCGATGAAGATCAGCCACGTCTTCCGAGGCGAGGAGCACCTCGTGAACACGCCGAAGCAAATTCTCCTCTACCAAGCGATGGGGCAGGAGCCGCCGCGCTTTGGTCACCTGCCCTTGATGCTCGGCAAGGACCGCAAGAAGCTCTCGAAGCGCTCTGGCGACACAGCCCTGGGGGACTACATCGCCAATGGCTACCCCAAGGCGGCCATCGTGAACTTTCTCTGTCTCCAGGGCTGGGCCCTCGACGGAGAGACGGAGGTCTTTGACGTCGACACGTTCGTCGAGCACTTCGACATCGAGAACGTGCAGAAGGCGGGCGCCGTATTCGACATCGACAAGTTCCGCTGGCTCAGCGCGGACACGATCCGGCGCATGGGAATCGAAGAGCTGGCGCAGGAGGTCGCGCCCTTCACGATCAAGGCTGGGCACATGACCGCGTCAGATCTCACCGCGCGGCAAGACTGGTTCCAGCGCCTCGTGGCCGGCGAACAGGAGCGCATCGAGCTCTTCTCGGAGTTTCCTCCCCGCGTTGCGTCGTTCTTCGAAGCGGACGACGCCGTCACCTACGAGGACAAGGCGGAGAAGGGCGCACGCAAGCACGACGCGCGCGTCGAGATCTTGAGGAACTTCGCCGACTGGCTGAAGAGTCGCGATGCAGGGGAAGCGCCCGAGGATATGGGCAGCGCCGCCAAGGCTTGGGTGAAGGACCAAGGACTCAAGTTCCCCGGCCTCTTCCAGCCGCTGCGCTGCGCCTTGACCGGCATGGCCGGAGGCCGCGACCTCTTCGACTGCATCGACCTGCTGGGCCGCGAATCCGCCCTGGCGCGTATCGAGACAGCGACGAAGCGCCTTGCGTAGGACAGGTCTGTGAATGGGATCAAGGGGATGACGTCCTGTGCCGATGTCCCCTATGCCCGACCCCGCAGACGTAGTATCCAGCATGGCCATCGACGACCCTCAACCTGAGCAAGCGCCAGAGTCCCATGGGGGGCGGCTGTCTCCAGAGGAGTTGGCTCAGCGCAAGGATGAGCTGATGCGCGAGGGGCGTGCGCGCATCGCCGACGCTCACTCGGGGCGGGTGGGACGGGACGTGTCCCAGTCGCGCATCCGTCTGCGGACGCTCCTGTTGCCGGCTTTCGGCATCGTCTTGTTCCTGCATTTCGGCAGCCGAGCCGGTGCGCCCCTTGGGGTCCACGCAGCTTTCACGCCCGGCGGCGGCGAATCTTTCGCGGGCCCCCGCACCTTCGGCGCGCCACCCGGCGAGGCCACTGGCTCCACGGCATTCTCCGACGACCGCAGCCCTATCCAGCTCTCACCCGGCGACGTCGTCGGCACAAAGAGCGGAACTCCGTCCGTCCTAGAGCTAGGCAAGGGACGCCTCATTCTTGAGCCCGGCGCCCGAGCTTTGGTCGCCAGCCTCATGCCTCCCCGCGCGCGCCTCCTCGGCGGCACCGCCCAGGCCGAAGGGCGCCTCCGGGTCGTTACCGCCCACGGCATCTTCGACATCCACTCAGGGCTAGCCACCCTCACCCTCAGCGCGGCCGAGGGCCTCGTCGTCGACCAGCTCGAAGGCAGTGGCACCTTGACGGGCCCAGGCGGCGAGCAACAGGTCAACGCGGGCGACCG
>CAYQKK010000045.1:17344-47801 GCA_964417955.1 uncultured Planctomycetaceae bacterium | reverse complement strand
TGACGGGTTTGCGTTAGTTCTTTCTCGTAGATGCCCAGCCAGGGGAGTCAGCTTGGTACCTCTTTGCGTGGCAGCCGCTTGCGCAGCCACTTTGCCGGCTCGCCCTACCAGGGACGCTCGAGGATGCCCGCGCCGTTGCTGTTCAGCGTCGACGTCGCCGCGTAGTACGGCAGCGAGTGGGCGCTCGGGTCGCGCCATTGCTGCCAATGCCCTCTTCCAGCATAGTAGAGGCCCCGGGGCTATCCTGGGCACCCGACGCCCCATGCAAACGCTAAAAGACAACTGGATTTGGATCGCAGCGCCGATCGTGCTGTTCTCGCTGATCGTCTTGGCGATGATCTTCTTCTCTTCCGGCGCAGAAGCGCCGGACGACATCTACCACCTCCGCTGAAGCGGATCAGCTGATAGGGGCCCTCAGCGCACTCCGCGGCGCTGAAGCTCCTCAAGCAGCGCCGCGCCGACGACCTCGTTGCCGAGATCGTTGTGGTGCCCCGTGACGTAGAGGTCTCCGAGCTTCTTGCCTGGTTCGCTCATGTACGCGAGCAGCGGCCCGCGGGTATCAAAGACGTCGATCTTGAGTTCCGCGAGCGTCTCCTCGAACCACGTCGAGCGGTAGTCCTGTTCTTCGACCTCCTGGATCGGATGGAACAGGACGTAGAGCAGCTCGGAGCCCTCGGCATCCGCGCGCGCCTTGACGGCTTGCAGTATCGCCCGGTTCAGCTCGAGCTTGCCTTGAAAGCCCGGGTCATCGAGGGGCAGACACCACTGCTTGAGGGCGCGCAGTCCATAGCTCCCAAACGACAGCTCTGCGTTCGCGAAGAAGTGATCGGGGTCCGGGTCGATGGGCGTGTTGGTCACTTCGAGGCCGCCTGCTTCGGTGACGCGCAGCCGAGGCTTTTGATAGCTGCGCACGCGTAGCGTCGAACGGTCGATGTCGTAGACCATCGCACTCATGATCACGAGCGGACGCTCGACGCTGCCGCTCGTTTCCTCGTAGAGGCGTAGCGCTTGCCCCGTGCCGTAGCCGCCCACCCCGAGGTGCACGACGTCGGTCTCCGGCAGGCGGTCATTGAGGAAGTGGGGGAGGAAGTTCTCGGGACGCGAGTGACCGGCTACGTACGAGTCGCCGTAGAAGAGAACCTTGGGGCGGCCATCCTTCACCAGCTGATCCAGCGCCAGCTGACCCAGGCCCAGTGGGTTCTCTTCTCTCGGGTAGGACTGGCACCATCCGAGCTCTGCATGAATTCGCTCGGGGACGATCTGATCTCCGTAGGTGCCCCAGCGCCCAGCAAGGATCCAGTAGTCGTCGTCGATGAGGTTGTGGCCGAAGCGCAGCGGTGCCCGTGTCGGAGAGGATGGGAAGCGGAAGGAGAGGCGCAGCGCAGCCTCCACGGCAAGGGGCCCAAAGACCACACCCGAAACGGCGAGCAGGGTCAGGCGCAGCGCGAGCGCGCTCCGGTGGTAGCGCCACCCGATGACGGCCAGTGCGATGAGTGCGACGGAGGCGGCGAGGAGCGGTGCAAAGGCACGATCCAGCGGCTCCGAGCCTGCCCATTGGGCGACCGCCCAAGGGGACACGAGGACGCCGAGTATCAGCCAGAGGGGAGCGAGGACTCGGGTCATGGGAAGGTCTCGCCCTCAGTCGTCGTCGCCGGCATAGCCGTGGGCCTTGAGCTGCTCCATCGTGGCTTTATCCACGCCGTTGTTCTCGGTACCGAGGCCAAGGGGGACGCGCGCCATCCAACGCTCCATAGCTTCTTCGAGTGGGTTCGCTTCGCCTCCAAGCGAGGACTGTTCGCGGGGGTCAGCGGCCAAGTCATAGCGTTCATCGGGGCGGGCTGGCTCGCCGTTCGGGCCTTCACCGTGCTGGATGAGCTTGAGCTGTCCGTTCTGCACGGACCACGACTCTGCCCACGGGTCTGGCTTTTTGATCCGCGCGCGCGTGGTCTCGGAGAACACCGGCTGGGACGGGAGCTCCGCACCGCCGAGCGCGTCCTTTAGGCTGCGTCCCTGCAGGCCTTCCGGCGCGTCCAAACCTGTGAGATCGAGGATCGTGGGCATGATGTCAATCAGCTCGACGGGGGCGCTGATGCGCCCCCCTGGCGTGATGCCCGGGCCGCGAATGATCAGCGGAACATGCACGAGCTCGTGGTAGAGCGAGTGGGAGTGGCCCTTGCCGCCGTGTTCGAAGAACTCGTCGCCGTGGTCGGCGGTGAGGATCACGATCGTGCGTTCGTCGAGGCCGCTGGCCTCAAGGTTCGCCAGCAGCTTGGCGATGTGCTCGTCTACCCAGCCGATCTCCCCGTCGTAGAGGGACACGACGTGGTCCAGATCGGCCTCCGCCATGCCGGGCTGGATGCGCCTGTTCTTCAGGAAGCTCTTCGATGTGATCGAGCCCTCGTAGTCCGGGTCGAACTTCGTGTCGTAGGGCGGCGGTGGGTCGTAGTCGTAGTGCACGTCCCAGTAGTGCAGGAACAGCATGAAGGGCTCTTGGACATCCGCGAGGAACTCTTCCGCCTTTTGGTGGATCCCGGGGCTCGTCACCGCTTCGTGGCTCTCCTTATGACTCATCTCTGCGATGTCGTCGTCGTAGTGATCGAATCCAGAGTTCAAGCCGAACTGCTTCTTCATGAACGTGCCGCTGACCACCGCGGCCGTTTCGTACCCCGCCTTTGAGAGCTCACTTGCAATCGTCGGCACCTGCGACGGTAGCTGGCGCGAGATGTCATTCGTCTGGTGGGTCCTGCCGTAGAGCGAAGTGAGCAAGGACGCGTGGGACGGCAAGGTCCACGGGGCCTGGGAGATCGCCTCCCCAAAGATGACGCCCTCTTGGCCGAGCGCATCGATGGCGGGGCTCGTGGGGCGCTCGTAGCCGTAGCAGCCGAGATGGTCGGCGCGGAGGCTGTCGATCGAGATCAGGAGGATGTTGGGGGGGAGCTCGCCGCTGGACGGTTCGCTTGGTTTGTCACTCGCCCCCCCGCTGCCGCAGGCGAACAGCGCGGCTCCTAGGAGAAGCGAAACGCCGAGCCCCGCCGCGCGGCTCCATCGGGCGCCCGCGTTAGAGACTGAGGGGTCCATAGCGATAGAAGGCGAAGAACGCGATGAGGAGGATCGGGATCGTAAGGACCAGCCCAGGAGATGGGTTCTTTACGAGGGCTGGAACTCGCCGCCCGCCGTCGACCGCAAACATGATGAGGAACGGCAGCATCGGGAAGCGGTAGCGCGATGTCGAGAGGATCGCGACGCACAGGACGGTGCATCCTAGGAGCAGCATTAAGGGCAGGAGGCTCTGCGGGTTTGGCCTCACGGTGGTCATGCCGATGACGCTGAACACCAGGATTCCCCCTAGTGAGAGAATCGTCACCCAGACGATGCCCTCTTGCCAAACGCGCGGCATCTCCAGGGACTTGCCCTCCCGGATCCTGCGGATCAGGAACGAGGTCGGGTTGAAGAGCGCCTGTGTGCGCGTCCAGCACTGCCCCAGGAAGTGCATGGGATGTGCGAGGATGAAGCCGATCGCCGCCTTGACCTCGGCGCTGTTGCGGGCCGCGATGTTCTCTTCGGTGCTCCGCGGCCGCGCTGGAATCTCGCCGTTGTACTCGGCCTTGTTCTCCTCCCACTTGCCGAAGAGGCCTACGTCGTGGTTCTCCGGAGGGAAAGCGTTCCAGTTCTTGTGGAGCACGTTCCCTGGGTTCGTGTCGATCATCAGGAAGTGATCGTAGCGCAGCGTGTTGCGCACGCTCCACGGCGCGACCACCAAGAGGAGCCCAAAGACGTACGCGCAGGCACTCAGGGCGGCGGCCTTCTTGTGCTCGGAACCCTGGACGAGGAGCCACAGAACCACGAGGGGACTCAGCACCATGAACTGACTCTTGGTCAAAGCCGTCAGCCCGCCGACAAGGCCCGCAGCGAAGGCTCGCCTGCGGCTGACGCTGTCCTTGGCTGTCACCAAGACGGCCGTCACCGCCAGAAACAAGAACGTGTAGAGCGTCTCCGTTAGGAACAGCTGCGAGTACGAGATGAACGACGGCAGGAAGGCCACGAGGCCCGCCGACAAGAGCGCGTTGCGGGGACCGAAGCACCGCCTCGCAATGATGAACGTCAAGAGGGCCGTCAGCGTGCTGATCACCGCCTGGATCGAGATCACCCAGCCGCGATAGTTCTTGGCGTGAACCACGTACCGCAGATAGCCGAGGGCGTAGGGATACAGGGGTGAGGAATGGGCCTCATCCCACTGCTCGAAGCTGTACTCCGTGATCCCCTTGCGATACACGTTGCGGGAGCCCGTCAGGTACTGCTTCTGATCGCCGACCCGAACCTGGTTCTTGACGTCGTCCACCAGCGAGAGCTTCAGGCCGGTAGATCCCAGGAGGATCAGCAAGAGAATGATCCAGGTCCGGCGTGACGCGGGTACCGCGCCTTCAGAGCTCGGCTTCGAGTCCAGTGCGGTGGGAGGTTCAGGATCGCTCATGGGCAGCCGCGTTCCCGTCGGAAGCGCGTGCCCGTGATCATACGGGGCGGCCCCGCCCGCGGCGCACCGGAATTAGCGCCAGACTAGCTCAGCGCTTTCGCCTGGCCGCACGTTGACGTATTGCGCGGGGCTCCCGGGACGGGATGGGTCTCGCAGCACGTACTGGCCTGGGGAAACCTCCACCGTGCTCGGCACCTCGGCTCGGCCGCGGAACATGACGATCTCTACCTCGCCGCGTTTCGTGGGGAGCAGCTGCTGGATGTCCATGTCCGTCCATCGGGTCGAACGGCCTCCCTCGGGATCATCTTGGGGGAGCACGAGCTCAATCGACCCGAGCTTCGGCAGCTCTAGGGCTCCGAGGTCCTGGATCCCGCGAGGGGTCGCGACGCCCACGTGCACGGTGAAGGGCGAAATCCAACCGAGCCCGTGGTGGGGATACATGATGTGGTAGTCCCCAGGGGCGACGCCGTTGAACTGCAGCTGGCCAGGCGTTCCGCTCGACCAGCCCACGTAGGTGAACGGGTCGCCGTGCTCAAAGAGCGCGAACCCATCACGGAAGTCAAACCTAGCGGCGCCCTCGACGCTGGGGGTCAAGAGCACCGTGCCAGCCATCAGCTCACGCTCCTCAAAGACGATCTGGATCTCCTCGGCGGCCTCCTCTCGCGTGGGGGGAGCCATGCGCCGCAAGGGCGTGGTGAGCGTCCTTCCGCTGCCCTCGATCGGTGTCCCGTTGGCGCCCTTTTCTAGGGTGGTTCCATGGGCTACGACCCACTCCGCAGGTCGGACCGTCTCGAGCTTGACCGTGGCGCGGCCTTGGTCGTCGAGGGGATAGCTTGCCATGAGATCCACTGGGTTCGCGAGGGCGCGGACCTCCAGGGTTAGGTGGGTCACCGGCTCAAGGAGCCCATCCGTTCGCTTCAGCACGCGGACCTGCGCCGTGGCTGGGGTGTGCATCTCCAGCGTGATGGAACGGCTCTCCCCTGGGCTGAGGGCAAGATTCTGCGAGACCATTCGTTGGGCGACTTTCTCACGGGGTAGGCGCTCCTCCGCCACGACGCGCACCGGGCCCGGGCGCAGGTCCTTCAGCACGAACTGGCCCTTGGAGCCGATCCGCACCGTCTGAACGGCGTAGGGGTCCCGGTGGAACACGTGCACGAGGCCTTTGGTGGGCGCGAGCCCATCCTCCCGGGTCAAGGTTCCGCTGAGCGTCGCTCCGCTCTCCAGGGTGAGTGCCATCGAGCTTGGGGCGCCTTGGTGCACGACCACGTGGCCTGTATAGGTCGCGTATCCTGGGGCAGACACCCGCACGCGATGCTGCCCGAGCTCTAGGCCGCGGAACTGGAACGTCCCGTCCGCCTTCGACGTTCGCTTCGTCGCGGGCAGGAGTCGCGATCGAGTGCCGTCGGCTTCCAAAACCTGGGGGCCGAGGGTGCCGCGCATGCTTCGGTGCCCTTGGAAGAGCGGCGTGCCGCCACGCTTCACTTGGATGGCCAAGAGCGGCGCCAGTCGGTTCTCGCTGATCGCGGATTGCTGGCCGAGGAAGCCCACGCCGAGGCGGCTGCGCTCCCCAAGGCTGACTTCGGCGCCGACGATGGGCCGCCCGTCCATTCCACGTACCGAGCCCGTGATCGAGCCGCCGGGCCCGCGCATTTGAAGCAGCACGTGGCGCCCACCATGGGAGTCATCCGCCCCCTCCATAGGCCAGGCGTAGACCCTCGAGGGCGCCGACTTGGTCGAGGTCGCCGCGACGAGCACCGAGTAGGTCTTGTTGAGCGCATCGTCGATGATCTTCTTTGGAACGTTGATTCCGAAGCGTCCTTGCTCGTTGGTTTTCACCTGGCGCTTCATCGCGTGCCGCCCCCAGGCCGCAAAGACCTCGGCGCCCGGCACGGGCTGACCGAGCTCGTCGATCACCGTTCCTTGCAGCGAACCCTCGGGAAACACGGCGCTCGTCTCCGCCGCGGGCGCTGACGCCTCGGCGGCAGCCCCGATCAGCGCGAGGGGCACGGCGTCGGGCTCCGCGCCCTTGCGCTTCCTACCGTTCATGTCGCCAAGCTCGAGGAGGGCAACATCTTGCTCTGGAGCGATGGCCTCCAAAGCGGAGCGCTCGACGAGCCCATCGCCTGGGATCACCGTCGTCGGGCGGGTGCCGAGCCAGAACATCGTGCCAACGCCGAGGCACAGCATCGTCGTGGCCGCCACCGCCATCATCGCGGAGCTCGCGGGCGCCACTCCGTTGGTGGGAGTCAGTCCGCCGCCAATGTCCTTGAGCCCGACGCCAGCGAGTCCAGCGAGGCCGGACATCCACGCCGCGCGGCCTCCTTCTGATTTCGCGTCGAGACGTTCCTGCAGGAGTTTCTGTGCACGGTGCAGCCGCATCCGAACCGCGCCTGACGCGAGGCCTAGCTGGGCCCCAATCTCCGCGTGGGAGAGTCCCTCGTAGTAGCGCAAGAAGACGACCTCCCGAGCGGACTCGGGAAGGTCCATCACCGACGCGGTGAGGTTCTCCAGGGCTTCGCCCCGGGCGACGATGTCCACCGTCGAGGTGAGCCCCTCAGGCTGAGCGGCATCCTCTTCGCGGGCCCTCCGGCGCGCGGTTCCCCTGTAGGTCTTGTAGACGATGTTGCGGGTGACCGTTCTCAGCCAAGCTGGCAGAGCGCTCTTGTTGCGAGGCCCTTTTTCAAGGGCCTTGATGAGGGTCTCCTGAACGACGTCGTCCACCAGGGATTCGTCCCGGAGAAGCCCCCGCGCGAGGCTCCGGACGAAGCCCGAGTGCTGGAGGATGAGTTCGGCGTCGAGTTCGGCGTGTCCAGACATAGGGGGCGGTGCGGAGTAGGCGGAGCGCTCTCCGCAGATATACAAGGGAGCCCAGCCCGGCCAATCTGTCACACGAGAATCTACGGAACTCCTCGGTGCGTCCCGATCTGGCGGCTACAACGCTGTCCCCGATGCTCCTCAAGGCTCTCTTTTCCGCCCCCGAGACACTCCGGGCGATGCGCTCCCCGGCCCGGGCTTACCTCTACGGGTCGGCCTGCATGGGGGCGGCATCCGCGGTGACGATGACCTTCCTGGCGCGCTGGTTGAATCTCCTTGGCACGACCAAGACGGAGATTGGGACGTTTCAGTCCCTCGATTCCTGGGGCAAGGTCGCGGTGGCTCTCCCCGCAGCGTTTGTCCTGGCGCGGCGCCCGGCCCGCGGAGTCTTCGTGACCTCGGCCCTCGTCGCCGGGCTCGTTTACTTCTTCCTCCCTTTTCTGCCGAGCCTTCAGTGGATGTACGCGGCGAACTTCGTGGCGGGCCTGGCCATGACCGTGCACTACGTGGCGATCGCACCGTTTCTCTTTCGCCACACCAGCGACGAGGATCGCGCCGAGGTCTTCTCGCTCGCGGAGGCGGCCCGGACCATGGCCGCTGTCGTGGGCGCAGGGCTCGCGGGATTCGCCGTGGCGCGGCTGGAGGTGCCCCTCGGCAGCGAGGCGGAGGCCACCAGCATGGTCGTTTCCGGCGCAGGTGGCTTCGCGCTCCTGGCGGCCCTCTTCTATTCACGCATTCAAGACCCCGAACCTTCCATGGGGGGAGGGCAGCGCATCCTTCCGGTCTTGCGCAAGAACCTCGGGCTCCTCGGGCGTTTCGCCGCACCGCAGTTTTTGATCGCCACGGGCGCGGGCTTTTGCATCCCGTTCCTCCCGACCTACTTCCAAGAGCGTTTCGACGTCCCCGCCGACGGCTGGGGCTTTCTCTTCGCTGCGGGCCAGGTCCTGATGACCGTGGGCTTCCTGTTGACGCCCGTGGTGCTCCAGCGCTTCGGCTTCGTTCGCAGCATGGTCCTGATCGAGCTTGCATCGCTGCCGTTTTTCTTGATGCTGGCCTTCACCACCAGCCTGCCGGTCGCGATGTTCGCGTTCCTTATGCGGGGCGCCCTCATGAACGCCACCCACCCGATCCTCAAGAACCTCATGATGCAGGCGACCCCGGCGGGTGTGCGCGAGGTGCAGACGGGGGTCAACGCGACGCTCTGGGGCGTGGGCTGGGTGATTGGGCCGCTCCTGGCTGGCCGCGTCCTCGACACGACCGGGAACGACTACTCAGTGCTCATGTGTACGACGGTGGGCTTCTACGTGACGGCGGCGACGCTGACGTTCCTACTCCTCCGGTCGGTGGAGGACCGCGTTCACGAAGAAGCCCTGGCGCGGCGTCCAGGGGAGGCGCTGGCGTAGTGGGGGCGGCATCCGAGAGCCTCGATCCGATGGCGCCGATTACGGAGCTCAAGGGCGTGGGCCACGCGCGTGCCGCGCGACTCAAGCGCTTAGGGCTCACCTCGGTGAGGGACCTCATGATGCTCCAGCCGACGCAGCTCGTCGTCTGGCCCGACAAGATCCCGATCCAGGCCGCGTGCCGCCGCAAGGGCGAGCGCGTCACGGTCGAGGGCCGCGTTCGTCGCTCGGTGCTCCAGCGCATCGGCGGCAAGCGCTCCATCGTGCGCGCAACCGTGAGCGACGGATCCGGGGAGATGGACCTTGTGTTCTTCAACCAGCCGTGGATGAAAGAGCAGCTGGCATCCGGGACGATGGTGACGGCCCACGGGGGCGTTGTCGAAGCGCGGGGTGCATCCATCGCGTCGCCGCGGCTCGGCACGGAGGCGTCGCCGCTGCCCGAGCCCGGGACGCTTTCGCCGGAGTACAGCGGCGGTGATGGGGTTAGCTCGGACGCGCTCAAGGGCTGGATCGACGAGGCGCTAGAGCGCTTCGGGGACGGCCTCACCGAGCATCTGCCGCCCGAGTTTCTAGAGCATTGCGACGCCCCCTCGTTGGAAGTGGCCGCGCCGATGATCCACCGTCCCGAGACGGTTCCAGACTTCGAGTACGCGCGTCGACGCTTCGCGCTTGAGCCCATCCTCTCCCTGCAGGCGGCGGTGTTTGCCCGGCGCCAAGGAAAGGGGGGCCGTGCACGCAAGGCCCGCGTGACCGCGGCCCAGGACCAGGAGATCCGCGGGCGCTACCCCTTCACCTTGACGGACGCGCAGTCCCGGGTGATCGGTGAGATTCGCCAGGACTTAGAGAAGTCGAGGCCGATGCGCCGCTTGCTCCAGGGGGACGTCGGCGCGGGCAAGACGGCCGTTGCGGCCTACGCAGCGATGGTCGTCGCGGAGTGCGGCGGTCAGGTGGCGATGATGGCTCCGACGGAGGTCCTCGCATCCCAGCACGCCTACGGGCTGCGGGATCTCCTCGAAGGGCACGGCCTGCGCACGGCGCTCATCACCGGGTCGCTCCGCACCGGCGAGCGACGCGACGTCGTGGCCCGCCTAGCCGCCGGCGAGATCGACGTCGTCTTCGGCACCCACGCGCTCTTCTCGGCCGACGTCAAGTTCAAGCGACTGGACCTAGCCGTGATCGACGAGCAGCACCGTTTCGGCGTGTCCCAGCGCGGCAACCTCGCGCAGAAGGGCAGTGACGTGCACGTGCTGCTCATGACCGCGACGCCGATCCCGCGGACCCTAGCCCTAACGGTCTACGGCGATCTTGAGGTGAGCATCCTTGACGGAGCCCCTCCCGGCCGAGGACAGGTGACGACCCGCTGGGCCCGCGGCGACGATCGGCGCCGGATGCCGCGTTTCCTAGCGGAACGGCTGGAGGCCGGTGAACAGATCTACTGGGTGGTGCCGCGGATCGGCGATGGGGCGGACGCGTCGGCTTCTGCGGCCAGCGCGGAGTCGCGCTACGAGAACCTCGCGGCGAGGCCAAGCTTCCGCCAGGCGGGGCTCGAGCTCGTGCATGGGCGGCTGCCCTCGGTCGAGCGTAACTCGCGTCTCGATCGCTTCCGTCGCGGGGATATCGCCACCATCGTCGCGACGACCGTGGTCGAGGTCGGCGTGGACGTGCCGAACGCAACGGTGATGGTCATCGAGGACGCGCATCGTCTCGGTTTGGCGCAGCTCCACCAGCTTCGCGGTCGAATCGGCCGCGGCAAGAAGGACTCGTACTGCTTTCTCTTGGGAGACAAGAAGGCCGAGGAACGCTTTCGCCTGATGGAGAAATCCCGGGACGGTTTCTTGCTGGCAGAAGAAGATCTGCGTCAGCGCGGCATGGGCGATCTTCTCGGATTGCGACAGTCGGGGGAGAACCAAGAGGGCCTTGTGGACCCTGAGCGGGACCTTGACCTGCTCCTCGCCTCGCGAGACCTGTTTCAGCGGTGTCCCGATCTGATTCGGATGTACGAATCGTCAAGACTCGACGGGTAACTCGCGACGCTCCCGCGCCTTTGGGGCGGGTATTTTTTGGTGCAGCACCGGAGTTCCCGTGGGGGGAGCCGAACCGGATGTCCTGCCTATTTTCGCGCACCACCATGTTCCACCGTTCCGCACTCCTGTCTCAACGCTCGGCCGCCACTCTGGTTGCCATGTCTTCCCTCGCCGTACCCGCAGGGGCTCAATCCCTGCTCTGGACAGCGGACGGCCTGTCGAGCGGTGAACGTTTCGGCCTCGTCGTTTCGAAAGTGGGGGACGTGAACTCGGACGGCGTGCCGGACGTACTCGCGGGTGCACCGAACAACGACATGGGCGGCTCGGACTCGGGCGCCGTCTTCGTTCTCTCCGGAGCGGATGGCAGCACGATCATGATCATCCCCGGCGCAGCCAGCGGTGACTCCTTGGGCTTCTCCGCGGCCGGCGCAGGCGACGTCGACGGAGACGGCACGCCGGACATCATTGGCGGCGCGCGCTTCAACGACACCGCCGGCCCCAACTTCGGGCAAGCGATCGTCGTCTCCGGTGCGACGGGCCTGATTCTCCACGCCTTTGACGGTCTATCCACCAACGGCCGCTTCGGTGAAGCGGTCAACGCGGCCGGTGACGTCAACGGCGACGGCTTTGCCGACGTGATCGTTGGCGCTCGACTCGACGACTCAGGTGGGGCCGCTACCGGCAGAGCACGCGTGTTCTCGGGATTCGACGGCACACTGCTTTACGACATCGGAGGCGATAGCAGCGCGGACTTCTTTGGCCGCTCCGTTGGCGCAGCCGGCGACGTGAACGCCGACGGCTTCGACGACTTCCTCGTCGGTGCCCCCGGCGACGACAACGCAGGCAGCAGCTCAGGACGCGTGACCGTCTTCTCAGGCGCCGACGGAACCGTGCTCTACGCCCTTGATGGCGACTTCGCCGGTGATTCGCTCGGTGGCAAGGTGTCAGGCCTTGGTGACCTCAACGGGGACGGGTTCGACGACTTCATCGCTGGCATGACGAGCAGTGACTTCGCAGGCGCGGATCTTGGTGCCGCTCGCGTCTACTCCGGTATCGACGGGTCCACGATGTTCACGGTGGCTGGCACAACGGCTGGCTCTGAGTTCGGCAGCGCGGTGGGCGATGCGGGCGACGTCAACGGCGACGGAATCCTCGACTTCATCGTCGGCGCGAGACTGGACACGGTGATGGGGCTCTCTGCGGGCTCGGCGACGGTCTTCAGCGGCTTCGACGCATCGATCATTCACCGATTCCAGAGCACCGCGTCTGGCGACCAGTTCGGCGACACGGCCGTTGGCATGGGGGACGCGAACGGCGACGGTTTCGACGACCTCCTCGTGGGCGCGTTCGGCTTCGACGGAGCGGCCTCTGACGGCGGCCGAGTGCTCGTCTTCTCCGGCATGGATACGCTGGGGGAGAACATCTGCGGCCCCGCCGTCCTGAACTCCACGGGGCTCCCAGGACGCCTCATCGCTATGGGATCGAACGTAGCCTTCGACAATGACGTGACCTTCCTGGCCACCGATCTGCCGCTGATGTCCAACGGCATCATGGTTACGTCACCGGACGATATCTTCATCATGAACCCGGGCGGCAGCGCGGGCAATCTCTGCATCGCCAGCACCCAGATCGGTCGCTACGCCGGCAACGTCCTCAACTCAGGTACGACGGGCTCAGTCTCGCTCAGCGTGGACCTCACCCAGGTTCCTCACCCCACGACGTTCCAGACGGTCCTCGCCGGTGACGTCCGCTACTGGCAGTACTGGTTCCGCGATGGCGCTACCTCGAACTTCACGGATGCAGTTCGCATCACCTTCGAGTAAGAGCGGCGACGCTGGGAGAGTATTCTCTTCCCCATGACGATCGATCGGTTCGCCTTTCGGCCCACAGACTTCCTCCCGTTCGACCCCCAAGAGGTCGACCGGGAGGTTTTCGCTATTCCTTTTCTCAGGCCGCAGGCAGCGATGCGCCTCTTGGGGTCGGTGGATGCGCGGCTTGCAGCGGGCGGGCGGCCCGTTTCGTCGTCACCCAACTCCATGCACGAGCACGGCGCGATGCTGGAGCGGCTTGGAATGGCCCACGTCGTGGACGACCTGCTGGACGCCTCGCCCGCCTTGCGCGAGCTCCTGGGAACGCGCTTCGCTGAGGTGGGTGGGGGCACGATCGATGGGAACCACAGCTACATGGTCGACTACGGGCGCGAGGGAGATGAGGACCTTGGCTTCCATGTGGACGACAGCGAAGTCACGCTGAACCTCTGCCTCGGCGAGTCGTTCAGTGGCGCGGAGCTGGTCATGATGGGGCGGCGCTGTGACCTCCACCGGCAGACCGAGGTCATGGCCCACGAAGAGCTCGAGATCGGGCACGAGCCCGGGACTCTCGTCGTCCACGCTGGCCGGCATCGCCACCGGGTAGACCCCATCCGGCGGGGGCGCCGCCGCAACCTCATCGCATGGCTGCGGAGCTCGAGCTACCGCGCGGAGGAAGCCCCCGGCCCGTTGGAATGTCCTTCCTGGTGCGGCTGGGAGCCCGGCTCTCGCGACTGACCGAAGGATCGGCCCCCGAATTCACCGACTTCTCCAGCCCGGCGGTATCCTCTGGCGTCGGACCCGCTACGTGTGTCCCGCGGACCGCGGAGCACCACGGTCCCATGTCCCTCAGCCTTCACTTTCCCGCTGCTGCCCATGCTTCGAAACTCGGCCTTCCGACTCTCCGCCGTCCTCGTTGCCGCGTTCTTCGTCGTCGCTCCTACTGCGGAGGCCACGCCCCAGCTCGACCTTCCTGCGAAGCGCAAGAAGCCAGCCCAAGGGCCAGCCGGGGAACCCGGCAAGGAAACGACGCCCCCTAAGGCGAGTGGCTCGGACGTCAAAGAGCCCGGGGGGAAGGCCCTCGGGAGTAAGGCCCTCGGGGGCAAGAAGTCCGGCAACGTCGTCGGCGGCAACGTCGGGGAGACCCAGAAGAAGGAGCAGATCTTCGATGAGAAGGGGCGCCCCGTTGCGACCGTGACGACCACGCGGCAGAACGTTCCAGGCGCAGGTACACAGCGCAGCGCGAGTGGGATCGATCTACCGGACCCAGGCAAGAGACAGCCCGAAGCCGCCGGTGGCGGACTCGATCTAGCTAGGCCAGGAGCCACGGAGGACGCGGCACCCCCGAAGAACGAGCCCACGCCGCAGCCGTGGGAAACGCCTCCGGCCGAGCAAGCCGCATCCGTGCCCAGCGCCACCGGCGCGGAGACGTTTGATCCCCTCGGGGAGCTCGGCTCATCGCGAACGGCGGCGCGCTTTCTCTTTGAACGATTGGAGAAGGTGCGGCGCATCAGCGACGTGGAAACGACGGAGATCACGGACCACTTGGCGAGGCTCGGTGATGACGGGCTCAGCGTTGCACGCTACTGCCTAGGGCAGGACAGCGACGTCCTCAGCTACGCGGGGGCGCGGACCATACTCATCTCCGGATCGGCCGCCGACGCGGACCTTGTGGTGCAGCGCCTGCGCGGCCGGTTGCCGTCCCGAAGTGGACAGATGATTCTGAGCGAGCTCATCGAGCGCGATCCGGTGCGCGCAACGACTCCGTTCCTCGCCACGATGCTGCGGCACCCCGCAGGCTCGATACGACGCGTGGCGGAGCGAGAGCTCGGCAAGCGACTCACCCTCGAAGACCTGCCGCTGCTCCTGCCCGCCCTGGAAGATCGTTCCACCGACGTGCGCAAGGCCGCGACGTCGCTTCTCATCGGCATGGACGAGTCGTCGGTCGTGACCGAGCTTTTATTGGACCGCGTGGTGGATCGGTCGTCCTCGGTGGCTGAGATCGCGATTGGAGGCATGTCACGTGCGACCGCCGGCGAGCCGAGCTTCGAACTCCTGCGCCGCATCTTCGCGTCCGGGGAAATCGTGCGCGCAGAGGCGCAGCTCATCGTCGCCGTTGTTGAAAGAGAGGATCGAAGCGGAGCGCCCATCTTCGGTGAACAGCACATCCCCGCGCTTTTGGGCGCACTGGACTCTCCGCTGCCGATTGTGAACACCGCAGGGGCCCTGGCCCTGGCGGGCCTCGGGTTCCGCAGCGAGGATGAGGGCTCGACGCCTTGGCTGGACGGCCCCGTGCCCTCCTCCCTGGTCGCGATCGCATCGGGGTCTACGTTCTTCGATGGGTTCAGCCTCGTGCGTGAGCCATGCCTCCGCAGGCTGCGCCTGATCAGCGGCGTGAACTTCGGGAGCAACGGCCCGGAGTGGGCTGAGTGGTGGGGTAAGTCCAAGCATCGCTTCCGTGCGGACCGCGCGGTGATCACGGTGGACCCAGGGGATTCTGATCGAATCGTGCTGCGGGTCGATGCTCCGTCGAAGCTGCGGGGGCCCCGCGAGCTGCTTTCGGGCGAGGCGCGGCCGTTCGTATTGGCAGGACCGAGCCTCAGCCAAGACACCCGCTGGCTGGGCGCCGAAAAGGAGCGCGCGGGCGCCGTCGGCGTGGACGTGCTCTTCCTGACGGAAGGCGACGCGGCCGACCTGACCGCGCTCCTCCGCGAGCAAGGCGTCTTCGGTGGAGGCCGACTCCCGGGGCCCCGGGGCTCCTTCGGCGGCGGCGGGCGCTCCATCGAGGTGCAGATCGGTCGACGCGTCAAATCCTTCCGCTTCTCCGCCGTTCAAAGCCAGCCCTGGTTCGATCGAATCATCGAGCGCGGGCACGGACTCGCCGAGCAGAACGCCTGGCAGCGCTTTCCCGTGGCAGGGGTGCACGCTGACATGGGGGAACTCTTCGCCGCCGAGTCCGTTTGGTGGTCTGCGCCGCGGACCGCCCAGGAAGAGCAGCACCGCTTCCTCTCCCTATTGATGGAGCACCTGCAGGCCGCCCCCGTGGTGGACCGAGCCCGCGGGATTGCGCAGCTTGAGCGTCTTGTCGCCCAAGAGGTACCCGCCACTGAATCGGTGCGCCTCTACCCCGACGGGCTGATCGAGTCGTTGATCGAGCTCCTTCGGGAGGAGACGGTGTTTGGCATCCGAGCGCGCAAGCTCGCGTCGATCGGGCAGTCGATGATCGAGAACATCGAGCGAGCGGAAGCGGTCAGCGACCCGGAGTCTGCGGCGGCTATGGTCGCTGCGCGTGCCGAACTTGTGGCAGCGCTGCACAACCAGTTCGGACCTCTCGCTCTCCCCGCTATCGCGTCGGCGATCGAAGGCGGCGGGCGTCGCTCGGTGCTCGGGGCCACCGTGGACGATCGCGTCACGCTCCGCGTGGCGGCTGCGCTGGTCATGGGCCAAGGTGAGGACGAGGAAGACGTAGACCTCTTGCTTGGGCTGCTGGACGACGAGGCTGAAGACGTCGAGATCGCGGCCATCGCGGGCCTCGCCCAGCGCAAGGCTGACCGTGCGAGATCGGCGATCGAAGTTCGCGCCCGCGGTTCCGTGGCCCAGCGCATTCCGGTAGCGGTGCGTGCCGCTTCGCTGCGAGCCCTTGGGGCCATCGGTGGGGCGGGTACCCTCGAGGTCTTGGTCTCCGGACTGACCGACTCAGACGAACGCCTGCACCTGCCGGCAGCGGAGGGAATGGCCAGCCTTGGGACTCCGGAAACCGCCGCGCTGCTCGTGTCGCTTCTCCGCGGCACGCGGAGGCAGTCCATCCAAACGGTCGCTAAGGAGGGCCTCCTCAACCTTGGCGAAACCGGGCACAACGATCTCTTCAGCGCGATGCGGTCCCCGGACAAGGGACTTCAACGGGACGCCGCCGTGCTCTTGGCCCAGCAGCTCATTCCCCGCGCCGTGCCGGTCCTGGCCTCAACCGTCGCCTTGGATCCCGACGACGAACTCGCCATGGAGGAGCTCATGGTCCTCACCTGCGTGGACTACTCAAGCGAGGCCCTTCCTGCGGAACGCTACTTTCAGTGGTGGGATGAGGTCGACCACAGCGATTCATTTGCTTGGTTCGTCGCCGCCATGGAGCAGCGCGGGCTGCGCTGCCCCGACCCCCAAACTTTCGCCGACGGAGGCAGCACAGAGGCGCGCCTCTTTCTCCTGACCGTCGTGCGCGAAGTCGGCGGTCACCTGGGTGTACGCGCGCTGCGAGAGCTTGAGCGACTGCATGGATCGCGACTTGGCCCTGTGCCGCTGCGGATGGCCGAACGGGACGCTTGGTTCATGAAGACGCGCGAGCTGACGATTCCCGAGGAGGCGTCCAAGGGCGCCATGGAGCCAGAGGAACGTGACTGATCCTCACCTGGCTGGGGCGACAGATAGCGCTCGCGAAGCGTCCAAGTCCACGCGGAAGGGCCCTACCAAGCAGCGGCTCCTCGGCGTGTTCTTCTTCGGAGTTGCAGCGATCGCTGTGCCCGTGGCGTCGCTGGTGGCGATCCACTTGTCGCGGGGTCCCGGGGCGACCCTGGCGCGGGAGAAGGTCCGTGCGGTGAGGTCAGCGCTCGATCCCATCATCGGCGGGGCGCTGGAGGAGCGGGGGCTGCGGCTCGTAGAGGGTCACGCCAAAATCCTGCGGGCCGCGGCCGTCGAGTTCGATATTCCCGTCGAGTGGCTCGGGGGCGTGATGTTCGCGGAGAGCCGGGGGCGTAGCGGTCAGCGGTCATCGGCTGGGGCCCTTGGGCTCATGCAGCTCGTCCGATCGGCGGCGCGGGACGCGGGCAAGCGCGAGGGAATCGAGCTCCCTGCGGATGATGCCGCGCTGGTGGACGCTCTCCTCACGGACGACGCGCTCAACGTTCGTCTCGGGGCCGCACACCTCGCTTGGCTGATCGAGCACCGGGGCAGCTGGAGCGACGAGGCGGTGATGGTGTCGTACAACGCCGGCCGATCGCGGCTCTTCCAATGGATCGAAAAGAGCGGGAGCTACGGGGGCTTCGTCGCAGCCGAGGAGGCCCTTGCGCGACTCGGAAAGCCCACCACCGGGGCCTTGGCCTACGCGCGCCAGGTGCTGAAGGCGCGGAGAACCCTCCAGGAGCGGGGTCATCTCGCGGCTTTCGGAGGCCCTGAGTAAAAGTAGTGGGTCGCTTCCAACGTCTGATGAGGGCTTCCGTAGGGGCGCGCCTATAAGCTCATCGCTCACTATCCGTCTTGTTGGCCAGCCCCCCTTGGCCCTGAGTCCTATATCTAGGCCCCGTTGGGCCTTCTTGCCCGTGACTGACGCTCCCATAGCCCCCTCGTCCGGTTCGCCCTCGTCCACCAACGCGGAGTTGGAGGCCCAGATTCAGGGGGCCAGCGCTTGGACCACCGAGCTGACGGACGCCATGCAGACGGTGCTGGTGGGCCAGAAGGACCTGACCCGCAGCCTGCTCATCGGCCTTCTCTCCGGCGGGCATATCCTGTTGGAGGGAGTCCCAGGGCTCGCCAAGTCCCTCGCGGTCGCGGCCTTGGCCCGGGGCGTCAAGGCCTCCTTCGCGCGTCTTCAGTTCACCCCGGACCTCCTGCCGTCCGACCTCGTAGGCACCGAGATCTACGACGCGAAACAGGGCAGCTTCACCGTACGCAAAGGGCCTATCTTCGCGAATTTCGTGCTCGCGGATGAGATCAACCGTGCGCCAGCCAAGGTTCAGTCGGCGCTCCTCGAGGGCATGCAGGAGCGTACGGTCTCGATCGGCGGGGAAACCTTCGAGCTGCCGCGGCCGTTCCTCGTGCTGGCGACCCAGAACCCGCTCGAGCAGGAGGGCACCTATCCGCTGCCCGAGGCCCAGCTCGATCGCTTCGCGCTGAAGGTGATCCTGGACTACCCCACGCGGGACGAAGAGCTCCAGATCCTCGACATGATGGCGCGCACCGCGGCGCCGGAGCCCGTGCAGGAAGTGATCAGCGTCGACGCGATCATGGAGGCCCGGCGACTCGTGGACAAGATCACCATCGCGCCGCCCCTTGCGTCGTACATCGTCGCGATCGTCGAGGCGACCCGTGCCCCCGAGGAGCACGGCCTCTCGGAGCTCAAGCACCTCATTCAGTTTGGCGGCTCGCCCCGCGCATCCATTTGGCTGGCGCTGTGCGCACGCGCCTCGGCGTTCATCGCAGGTCGCGCCTACGCGCGGCCCGAGGACGTGAAGTCCGTGGCGATCGAAGTCCTGCGTCACCGAATCGTGCCGACCTACGAGGCCGAAGCGGAAGGGGTCACGTCCGATGAGATCGTTCGCCGCGTACTGGAGCGCGTGCCCCTGGATCGGTAGACGTGTTCGGTTCGACTTCGAAATCGGGATCAGCGCCCGCGGAAGAGCCGCGCGCGCTTTTGACGGCCGCGCTGATGGCGCGGGTGCGGCAGATTCAGATCCGTACTCACAAGCTCGTCAACACCGGCCTTTCGGGCGGCTATCGCAGCACGTTCCGCGGCCAAGGCATCGAGTTCGAAGAAGTGCGTCCTTACCAGCCTGGGGACGAAGTGCGCGCCATCGACTGGAACGTGACGGCGCGCACGGGCGAGCCGTACATCAAGTCCTACCGCGAGGAGCGCCAGCTGACGATTCACCTGTGCGTGGACACGGCGCTGGAGCTGGACTTTGCGACCTTCGGGGAGACCAAGCGAGACGCGGCCTCCGAGGTCGCGGCCCTCATCTCCTTCGTGGGCATTCGGCACCAGGACCGCATTGGGCTCACGCTCTTCGGTCAGGAGCCCGGGCTACACCTCGGTCCGGGACGCCAGTCGCGCCACGTCCTACGGATGATCCGCGAGATCCAGGCCGCGCCGATCACCCCTGGGCCGTCTTCCCTGAAGAGTCTGCTTGAGGGACAGGAAGCCACGCTGAACAAGCGTTCCATGGTGATCCTCATCAGCGACTTCTCCGGCGTGGGCGCCGACGGATCCGAGCGCGGAGACCGCGGCTGGGTCGACGCGCTGGGGCGGCTCGCGGCTCGCCACGACGTGATCGCAATCCGCCTCGTGGATCGTTTCGAAGAAGAGCTTCCGAAGGCCGGGATCGTGCGCCTCGCGCGCATGGAGGACGGCGGGCTGCGTGACATCGACGGGCGCAGAGCGCGCGTGCGCGACGCGTGGAGCGAAGCGGCGACAGCGCGCAAGGAGGCCCTCGCCGGAGTGTTTCGCGGCGCGCGCGCCGAGTGGATCGACATGCGCACCGACGGCGACCTCGGTGCGCCACTCGTGCGTTTCTTCCGTCAGCGCGTCCAGGGACCGCGGGGGGCGAAGCCGTGATGGGCGTCGCACTCGCACTGGTGGTTGCGTCCGCTTTCAGCCAAGGGACGGCCACTTCGAATCTCGCGCCTCAAGACGGCGGGGCGATTGAAGTGGGGACGGCCCTGACGTGGCGGATCACCGTCGAGGATCCGAGCTTCGACGGGGCAAGTCTGCCTGAGCCCCAGCTGGGAGTGGAGTGGGCCGTGATCGATGGGCCGCGGGATATGATCGACGCCGACTTGTCCAGCACCGAGCGACCGGGCCTCGTTCGCGAATGGACCCTCCTGCCGCTGGCGGGCGGCACGCTTGTGACGCCCACCCTTACGGCGACGCTCGAAGGCGGCGCGACCATCGAGGTCCCAGCCTCCGCGGTGGAGGTGCTTCCCTCCCTCGGGGAAACCGAGGAGGCGCCGCGGCCGCTCCTCGGCTTTAGGGAAGCGCCTGATCGGCGGGTGGGGGATCCGCGCGCCGCCTTGCTGGCTCTCATTGGGGTGCTAGCCGCCGGTGCTGGGCTGTTCCTGTGGAGGCGCAGCGTCCTGCGCCGCCGCTCTTTCGTGCCGCCGCCGCCCCCTGAGAAGAGCGCCATCGAGCAGCTGCGTGCCCTCGACCCGACCGCCTCTGCGGCCGGGACCACGATGGCGGCCCTCGCGCCGCTTTTCCGCCGCGCCTTTGATCAAGGCCTGCCGAGCGCCGAGCGCACCCGTCGCTCGTCACTCACCGACGACGACTGGGGGCGAGAGGTCGAGGCCATCGCGGGGGATAGGGGCGCGGACGCGGCGCGGCTCATCCATGAGCTCAGCGGCTACCGCTACGGCGGCGGCGAGCCGACCTCCTTTGCGGTCAAGGACGCGCTCCAACGTGCGAGCGAACTGGCGACGAGCGCCCCCGTGGGGGAGGCCGGATGATGGCCCTCATTCTCCCCGTGCAAGAGCTCGTGCGCAGCACCGCTGAGGAGCGCTGGTCCGCGTTTGGGTACTCCTTTGCGGACCCCTGGTTCCTCGTGGCGATTCCGCTGGCGCTGTTCCTCATGTGGCGCGGGTCGGAAGCACGTCGCGTCGCGGCGGCCCGGGTGCCCACGATCGGCGAGGCCGGGGACGCTGGAGCATCAGCTGGCTCCTCCGCGTGGATCGCCACCGCCGTGCGGATGCTGTCGGTGGCGCTGATGCTCGTCGGGCTCAGCCGGCCACTCCAGGGCAAAGTCTCGACGAATCAAGAGTCCGAGGGCATCGACATCGCGCTCCTGCTGGATCGTTCCAGTTCCATGGACCAGCGCGAGCGCGCGGGCGGCCCACGGCGGTTCGACATCGTGCGCGACGTCGTTGCCGACTTTGCAGAGCGGCGTATGACCGATTCGGAGAACGCGCGGGACAACGTCGCGCTCTTCGGTTTCGCCGCCTACACGGATCTGCTGGTGCCGTTCACGCTGGATTCGGACGCCCTCCAAGGGGTGCTCGCGGAGACCGATATCGAAACCGAGCAGGTCCTCGACGGGACGGCGATCGGAGGAGCCCTTGCCACGGCGGTGGAGGTCCTGATGGGCAGCGAAGCCGACAGCCGCGTTGCGGTGCTGCTTACCGACGGTGAAGAAACGGTGCACATGATGGAGCCGCTCACCGCCGCAAAGACGGCCGTCGAGGGCAAGGTGCGCGTCTACACGGTCTTTGCTGGTCCCCGTGTGCTCACGACTCGGACGCTCTTCGGGGACGTCAGGCGGACGCGGGCGAACGTCGGCGACCTGCCCAAGATCGCCGAGATGACCGGCGGCCGTTTCTTCCACGCGGAGAGCAAAGAAGAGCTTGAGGATGCCTACGCCGCCATCGAAGAGCTTGAGCGCACGCCCCGAACCGAAGAGCGCTTCGCTGAACGCTACGACCTCTATCCGTTCCTCGTCGGGCCGGCGCTGCTGCTTTACTTACTGTCCTGGATTCTGGGCGCGACGTTCGGGAGGAGGCTGCCGTGATGGGCTTTGAGTTCCTGCGTCCCGAGTGGCTGCCGCTGTTGGCCCTTGGTGCCCTGCCCATCGTCCTTGGCCTCTGGGCCCTTGGTCAACGAATCCGTGGACTGCGAGCACTGTGTGAACCCCGCCACCTCGGGCGGCTGTTCCCGAGCCTCGGCCCGGGAGCGTCATCCGGGACCTATTCCGGAGAGGGCCTGATCGGGTGGCTTCGACGCCGCGCGATTCTGCGCGCGGTGCTAGCCGCTGTCGGCGTGGTGGCGCTGACGACGGCCCTGCTTGGCCCTGTCAAGGGCTTCTCGCTTGTGCCTGTGCAAAGCCAGCAGGTGGACATCGTCGTGGCCGTGGATACGTCCCGCTCGATGCTGGTGGAGGACGTGAGCCCCAACCGACTGGACCGTGCGAAGGCCGAGATCGGAGCGCTCCTCGACGTCATGCAGGGCGAGCGCCTCGCGCTGGTCGGCTTCGCCGGAAGCGCTCGGGACGTGACGCCCCTCACCCGGGACCTCGACACCGCGCGCTACTTCCTTGAGCGCATGGGGCCCAACGACAACCGCAAGGGAGGCACGGACATCGGAGCGGCGCTGAGCCTCGCGCTGGAGCGCTTCGAAGGGGACAGCGGCGCCAACGAGGCGATCATCCTCGTCACCGACGGGGAGGATCTCACGGGCGAGGGACTGAGCGCTGCGGAGCGCGCGGCCGAGCGCGGTATCGAAGTTCACGTGCTCGGCATGGGCACCGAGCTCGGGGGCAAGATCCCAGACGGTGGGGGCGGCTTTATCGTCGATCCGGACTCCGGTGCCGACCGGAGCGAGGTCATCTCGAAGCTCAGCCCCGATTCACTCCAGCGCATCGCCGAGGTGTCCGGGGGGATCTACCTCCAGGCCCAGGGTCGCGTGCTTCCCTTGGAAGAGCTCTACGAACGGGCCATCGTTTCCATGGAGGGACGCGACATCGTCGGCGGCAAAGAACGTGTGCCCCAGGACCGCTTCCAGTGGCCGCTTGGGATTGCGCTTCTCGCGCTGCTCCTAGAGGCCAGCCTGATGGATTCGAGCGCGCGCGCTCGCCGAACTGCTACGACGAAACTGGACAAGACAGCATGAGACTTCAGCCAACATTCACTCGGCGTGCCGTGCCGCTCGTCCCGTCGCTGCGCTACGGGCTGCTTCGCTCGCCGCTTCTTTGGCTGGCGCTTGTGCCGTCGCTTGCGGGCTGTGGAGAGGCCGGGGACGTCGAGCCATGGGAAGGAACGCTGCGGGACGGAGTGCTCGCGATGGCCGAAGAGGCAGAGGGCGGCCAGATCGACGCCGCGCTCAGCATCGCGGACCAAATGCTCTCCCCGGGGGGCACCGCCCGCCTCCGTGAGCGACTGAACGGCGCCACCCGCGGCGTTTCCGAATCGGTGCTGTCACCGATCACGAGCGCCTTGGATTTCATTGGCGTCAGCGCGCTGCGGTCGACCGATCGCGCAGAGATCGAGTACGCGCGGGCGGCGACGTTGCTCGCAGGGGCTGCCCAGGGAACGGAAGAAGCGCCCGGGTACCTGGAACGAGCGGAGACGGCGCTGGAGCGCGCCCGAGGCGCGGCCCCAGGTGACGTACGCAAGAGCGCCGTCTACAATCAAGGAACGCTGGATCTCATGGCAGCCGAAGCGGTGCGCGCCACGATTCCTGAGATCGCTGGCGCAGGCGGCGCCGGTCCGACGTCTCCCCCTGACCCCAATCAAGCGGGGGCAGAGGATGCGCCCGACCCCCTCGACGTTGCGCGCTCGCTCTACCTTCAGTCCCGTGACCACCTGATCGAGTACCTGACCGGTTATCAAGCCGGGGACGAGGGCGGAGACGCCGGCGCCAACGTCGAGCTAGTGATTCGCCGCCTGCGTGAACTCGACGAGATCGAGAAGCAGCGCGAAGAGCAGCAGCAGGATCAGGATCAGTCAGAGGACGGCGAAGAGGGCGAGCAGGACAAGCAAGATCCGAGCGAGGACGAGCAAGAGAACGAAGACCAGCAGTCATCGGACGACGAGCAGAAATCTGAGGAGGATCCTTCCGAAGACCAGGGCGAGCAGGACCCCTCCAAGGAGTCACCTGAGGAGGAGCCTGAGGAGGAGCCAGGAGACGAGCCCGAGGAGGAGCCCGAAGAGGAACCCGCCGAGGGTGAAGAGGAGACGGATCAAGATGAACAGCCAAAGCCCGGCGAGGAGACGATCGAGGAGACCACGATGACCGCAGAGGAATTCCAGCGGCTCCTCGAACAGAACAAAGAGCACCAGGAGCGCGGCGAGGAAATCCGCCGCCTCCGCAGGATGCGCGGCAAGATCCCCGCGAAGAAGGACTGGTAGAGACGCGAACCGATGACATTCACCCATCTACACATGGCGCCAAGATGCCTAGGACGCATCACCCTAGCGGTGCTGGCTCTATTGATCGCCGTTGCCACTGGGGCGTCCGCCGCTGCCCCCCAAAGTGGAGCCTCCGCCGAGGTGGAGGTCTCCCTGACGACCGGCCTCGCGAAAGTGGGGGAGCCCGTCGCCATACGCATCAGCGTCACCCAGCCGGGCGGCGGCGCGGCCGGTGCCGTGAAGCTCGGAATATTGCCCGAGGTCGAAGGCCTCCAGCTGGGCAAGCCTCGAAGCGCGGGGCGCAGGACCTACGCATCCCAGGATTCACGGGGCCGCGTGGTCTCCACGGTCACCAATAGCTACGTCATCGAGGTGCGCCCCTCTGGGCCGGGTGAGTACTTCATTCCGCCGATCTCCATCAACGTCGGAGGCGAGGTGTACGTGCGCCCCGTCTCGTCCATGGAGCTGCGGGTTGTCGAGGACCTGGCCGCCAGCGATCTGCTCTTCCTGGAGCGCGCCGACGTTCCGAAACGCGTCTTCGAGGGTGAGCCTTACACGATCGAGTTCGACTGGGGCTGGGACGCGGCCCTCGAGCCAGCCTCATTGAACCTCCGCGTCCCGTGGTATGGCCGCCAGGACGGCGTCGTCGAGCTGGAGACCCCTACCGCAGGCCAGCTCTTCGACTTTCCCGTCTCCGGGAACCAGCGCATCTCCGTCGTCGGGCTCCCGGACACCACGCGGGACGGCCGCAAGTTTAGAACCTTCCGGATGCGACGGCGCTACGTCGCGACGCGCGCGGGCAAGGTGGACTTCTCTCGCTCGATCTTCGAGTTCACGCCCCAGGCCGAGCGCGGCTCGCGCTTCATTCGAGGCCGCGGCCGCTCTTACTATCGTCCCCTCGACCCCTTCTCGATCGAGGTCGTGCCGATCCCTGAGAAGGGCCGTCCTATCGAGTGGACCGGTGCCGTGGGCAAGCTCACGGCGTCCCGCGAGGCGCTGCGGCGTGACGTTGACGCAGGCGAGCCCATCGACTTCGAGGTGACCTACTCGGGACTCGGCAACCTGGAGTTCTTCCCCGCCCCTGACCTCACGCGCATGCCCGCTTTCGACGGGTTCCGCGTCCTCGGTGTCGACGACGAGAAGGGCGCCTTTGAGCGCGTCATCACGTACGACCTCGTGCCGCTCAAGGCGTCGGTGGATGAGATTCCAAGTGTCCCTCTCTCGGTGTTCGATACCGAGTCGGAGGGCTTCGTGACGCTGACTACGGAGCCGCTTGAGATTCGCGTGCGCAAGGTAGCCGGTGCCGATGGCCCGGACCCTTTTGGGGAGGAGATCGCCGAAGAGGAGCTGCCCCCAGCGATTGTCTTGAGGGACATCGAGGCCCGACCGGCCGGTGGCGAGAGCGGCGCCGCGGCCGGAGGCATTTTTCAGCGGGGACCCGGCGCGCTCAGCGCTCTCCTCGCGCTCGTTCTCGGACTCGTGGGCTGGCGGGTGCTGCGGCGGACGGCACGTGCCCACGGTGATCCGGCGAGCGCCGAGGCACGGCGGCGGCGCGGTGCCCTGCGTTCGTTGGAGCGAGGCCTCAGGAGCTCTGAACCGAAAGAGCTGAGCGTCGCCTTAGAGACTTTTCTCGCGGCGCGCACCGGTACGGAGCCCGCGGAGTGGATCGGCCAGGGAAGCTTGCCGGAGAACACGGTGGAGCTGCCGAAGGAGCTGCATGCGGACTATGCGCAGCTCAGGCAGGACTTGGACGCGGCGATCTTCGGCGGGCAGACCGCTAGGACGCCAGACCCAGCGAGGATTCGAAGCTTCGCGCGCGCTGCGACGGCGGGGGGGCTTTGATGGAACGCATCGTGAAAGTATGGATGGCATGGACCTCGGTACGGGTTTGGCTGGTGGCGGCGATAGCCTCGCTGGCACTGGGGACGGCCGCGCTGGCCCAGGCACCTGAGCCGGGGAACGGCGCGGAAGTCGACGCCGGAGTGGGCGCGGTAAGCTGGCGAGCGGGAGACCACGAGCGCGCGCTTTCCCTTTGGGAAGCCAAGCTTGAGAGCGGTTCCGGGCTCGACCCGCGCGAGCGGGCGCGGCTTGCGTACAACGTCGGTGTGGCCCACCACACCGCCGGTGAACCTCTGCGCGCCGCTGCTTGGTTTGAGTCGGCGCTTCGGCTCGCTCCGCGCTGGGATGATGCGAAGGCGAACCGCGACCTCGCACGTGCAGACGCGGGACTCGACCCCAAGGACACGGGAATCGTCGGCGGCTTCGTGCGTCTGTTCACGCGCGCCGAAGCGGAGTGGCTTGCGCTTCTGGGGGGCTTGCTGATCCTCGTCGCTGGAGCCCTCGACGCGTTCCGCGGCGGCGGCTGGGGACGTGGCCCGTGGCTCGCGATCCTACTGCTACCCGTTTTTTGGACACCTCTCCTCGGTCACGTATTCCGAGGCGAAGCCGAGGCGGTCATGGTGATCGATGAGGACGGGGCCGCGCTCTACGGGACGCCCGACACGAGGGGAGAGCGGCTCGGGAAGCTCAGTGAGGGGGCGGAGTCCATCGTGCTCGACCGGCTCCCGGGCTGGGTCAAGGTGGTCGACCGAGGCGAGGAGCGTTGGACGAGTCAGGAATCCGTGCTTTCTCTGATGCGCTGAACCCGGGCATGGGAAAGTAGTCGGCGACTATGCAGGCTCTCCCAACGAAGACTTCTTCCGCACTCCTCCTTGTCCCGGCGTTCCTAGCCGCGAGCTGCGGGGGCGGCGACACGCTCCAGGATGTCCAGGCTGGCCGTGCGGAAGTGACCGGGCAGGGCGTGCTCGTCATCGCGATCGACGGGCTGCGCTTCGACCATACTTCGCTCGGCGGATACGACCGCGAGACGACACCGTTCCTGGCCTCCCTCGCCGAGTCGGGCATTTCGTTTACCGATGCGTGGAGCCCCACGCCGAGCCTTGTGGGATCGCACGTGGCGATCCTGTCGGGTTCGGATCCGATGTTGGCTCGACCGCCGGTGGACGCGGCTCCCGCCGGTGCAGTCGCTGCCGAGGCCGCCGATCCTTGGTTCATCCCTGAGGGGCTCTGGCTACTGGGGCGGTCGTTCTTGAGCCGCGGATGGAATACCGCTGCATTCGTGGACGATCCGCAGATTGCCGAGCTCAGCGGTTTTAGCGCGGGCTTCCGGGAGTTCGTGGAGTTCGGAGGCGACCCGCTCGAGGAAGAGCGCTCCATCGGCGTGTTTGGGGTCGGGACTCGCTTCGTGGAGTGGGCGAATCAGCGCCCACTGGACGAGAACTGGTTTGCCTACCTTCAGATGCACGACCTCGAGCGAGTCTGGACCCCGACGGGCGACTTGTCGAAGACGCCCCGGGTGAAAGACCTGACGCAGGACTGGGTGAGGAGAAAAGAGCTCAGCTACGCCGTTCCACTCGGCGCATCGGAGCCCCTTTTCCACGTCCTGCCCCCGTCCCGCGCGAGCGATCAGCGGGGCGTGACTATGGCGGAGTACGAGCTGCGGTACGACCGCGGACTGCGGGCTCTGGACGCGAACATCGCTCGCATCATCGGGCATGCGGATGACTTTGGGCGCGCGGCCAACCTGACGATTGTGATCGTCGGTAGCTTCGGGATGGAGCTTGGCGAGCACGGCCTGTTTCTCCAGGCCGGTCTCGTAGAAGAAGAAGACCTGCGCGTGCCGCTTGTGATCCGTCCCTCGGCCCAGGTTGCCGAGAGGCTGGGATGGGGGCCGACGACGGACGCGGCGAAAACGGGGCGGGTCAGCGATGCGCTCGTATCGCTGGAGGACCTGGCTCCGACTTTGGCGGACCTCCTCGACCTTCCGACGTCGGGCAGGATGCTAGGCTTTTCCCAGCGGCGTGCGATGGCGGGGGCCACGGGAGACGGCGGCACGGTTGAACCGAGCGTGCGCCAGAGGCTCTTTGCTTCTTCGGCGAGCCCGCCGGGCATGGCCATCGTCGAGAAGGACGCATTCATGACGCTCTACCGGCCTTGGCAGGCATCGGAGGCGCTCCAGAGCTCCTGGGGGCTCAGCTTGGCGGAAGAGGGGGGTCCTTCCGGTGGCCCGGGCGCGGACTCTGCGGCCGTCCTGGCGACCCTTCGAACTCGCTCCCAGGGGATTGGAACCTCGCCCACCCCGCCGCACGCGTCTGAAGCCAAGCTCCGTGACCTAGCCGAGCGCTGGGAAGCCCTCGTCCTCCGTGAGCGTAGAGTGCTTCATTTTGGTGATCTAGATTCCGATATGCCCAGTGTCGGCGAGTTCCGCCTCCTGCAGGAGGGGGGCGAGCTTTGACGAGACCCCCCTCTAGAAATCTTTTCCGTACCGGGTACCGCTTCTGATAGCAGCGTTTCCCTGGCGGCGCCCTCAACGTAATGTCCGAGCAACAGTCAGGCGAAGTGTCCCCCAAAGCAAGCGACGAAACCGTCGAGCGGCAGCCCATTGGACTGATCAGCCCCGAGTGGGCTCTTCGCAAGTCCGCACGGGGAGCTGCCCTTTGGCGACATGCTGGCGTCCTGTCGACCACCGGAAAAGAGCGCGTGGAAGTCCTCGCCCTCGATCGAGAAGCCAAGGGGCTGCGCTTTACGTTTCGGGATGAATGGAACATTCCTGCTCCGGGCGCCAAGTTCCGCGTGAGGCGCGTCAACGGTGGGGATCGTGCCGCTTCCTTCGATCAGCTCAGCTGCGCCCGCTTAGAGGGAGCGGTGCTCGACTGGGTTCGCGTCCGCAGTCCGCGCATCGTTCACGTACTTGGACTCGACGGCTTCGGCCCTGGCGTGCTGCTCGCCCTCGAGGCCGCCGGCATTCCTACGGTGGTGACGCTCGATCGCCTGCGCGAGCTCAAGGCGGCCATGGACGCGGAAGAAGCGAAGCTGCCCGGGAGCCGGGACATCTACGGCGCCGCACTCTCCAGCGCTCGGCGCATCGTCGTTCGATCCACGGCTGACGCCGCAGCGGCCCAAGCCGTTGGAGCGCCCCGGGAGAAGATCCGTGTGATGAAAGACGGCGCTGACGGCGAGATGACGATCCTGCGCGCCTACGCCAGCCTCTATCGCCTCTTGGCTCCGCAGAAGGGCCAGGTCGCTACGGCTTCCGCGTAGGGACGTCCTCTGGGGGGCCTGAATCGGGCTCGGTGAGGTGAGGGGCACCGAGGCTCGGAACGTTGGTGCGCAAGAGGGTCCAACGATCCCCCGTGTCTGCGAGTAGAACGGCGTGAGCGGGGTCTAGCTGCATGCCGTGGCTAGCGCCCGGCGGTAGGCCGAGCGCAGCCGCGACGATGGATCGAATCACCTGGCGATGGGCAGCGATCACGCCGGTGCCGCCTGCGGCGGCGAGGGCCGCGGCTTGGAGCACGGGATACGTCCGCTCGGCGAGCATCGCCTCCGATTCGCCGCCGTGACCGCGCCAGTGCAGGGTGTCCGCCCAGTACTCCTCCGATGCTCGCAGCCAGCGCGCGGCGTATTCGGTGCGCTCAAGTCCCTGCCAGTCCCCCCGGTTCATTTCTTTGAGTCGTGGGTCGAGCTCGAGGGAAACGGCTGCGGACTCCGCGATCGCTTCGCCCATGGCCCTGGCGCGGATCAGCGGGGAGGCGATGACGATGACAGGGTTCAAATCACCGCCGGCGCTAGCGCCCACGCGCTGGGTCTCCGCTTGGCCCTCCTCCGAAAGCGGAACGTCGTCGTCCCCATAGGCTGTGGTGGGGGCGCTGACACGTCCGTGTCGCACGAGCCAGATTCGGGACTCTGTCCCGAGGCCAGGCCGCGGCTCCCGCTCTGGCTCGTGGGAGCCCCCGTGGGGGACGGAAGTCGGTGGAGGGGGTGGAGAAAGGAGCATGGGAGGGGCGAAGTGCGGAATTGAGCCGACGTCGGGGGTTTTCTCCTGAGGGATCGGAGCCCATCATGGTGCGCCCGGCGACCGCTGAACAGCGCTCGCCGGGTCAATCACTCCGCAAGAGCTTAGAGAGACCCCCAGTTATGCCAAAGATCACCTTCGCCGCTACGGGCGAGACCCACGAGGTTCCGGACGGAACACGATTCATCGACTTCTGCCAGGAGAACGATCTCCCGCATGACTTCGGCTGCACCGTGGGGAGCTGCGGCACCTGCGCCCTCGTGGTGACGGAAGGCGGAGCCGACTTGCCCGCGGTCGGCGACGAAGAAGCCGAGACCGTCGAGATGGCGACCGGCGACGAGGGCGCGCGCCTTGGTTGCTTGATGGTCGTCAACTGCGACATGACGATCAAAGCCGCAGAGGTCTAAGCCCTCTCGCTGTAGGTTCGCGATCGGTGGCCGCGCGGGCATGGGGCGAGCGGCCCCCCCATTTTTATTGACCGGTGAATTGTACCGCCC
>CAYQKK010000045.1:0-17334 GCA_964417955.1 uncultured Planctomycetaceae bacterium | reverse complement strand
GAGCTTGGCTCTCGCGGCCACCGATTTGTACTGACCTGTTCATTGCTCCGGCCTGTTCATTGCTCCGGCCTGCTTACTTCTCCGGCCTGTTCGCATCTTCGGCCCGTTCACTTTTCCGGCCCGTCCGCCCAGACCGTCACTCTCTCTAGCTCGGGGAGACGCAGGGTCTCGGTGTCGGCTTTGCGTTTGGCTGACGAGAGAGAAGGGCGGATCTCGTCAAGGATCTCTTCGGCCGTGTGTCGATAGCCCGTGAGCTTGCCCCCGTAGACGCCCACCCAGCTGGGCTTGTCTCCGTTGCCCACGAGGGTGACGTCGCGCGGCCTTGAGAACGCATCGCTCTCTGCCCGCGGCAGTACGCGCAGCCCGGCCCACGCGGACAGGAGCTCGCCCTTGGAATCGGGGAAGTAGCGTCGGTGCACGTCGAGCAGGTAGTCGATCTCCTCGCGCGTGGGCTGGATCTCGGACGGGTTGCCCGTGAAAGGCTGCTCTGTCGTACCGACCATGATGCGCCCCTTCCACGGGATGGAGAAAACGGCGCGCTGATCCTCGGGGGCCTCGGTGTAGTAGATGCCCTTGTTGAGGGTGCCGCGCACTTCGATGTGCGTGCCGCCGACGAGGTCGATCTCGCGCATCGGCGGCTTGGGGTCGGCGAGCTCGGCTACGCGATTCGCCCACGGGCCCGTGGCGTTCACGATGACCTTGGCGAAGCACTCATGCTCCTCGCCGCCGCGCACAAAGCGGACGCGCCACCGATCTCCTTCTCGGCTCGCGGCGATCACCTTGGCCCCCGCGTCCACGAGCGCCCCTAGCTCGATGGCGCTCGCAAGGACCGCGCGGCAGAGGGCGGCGTCGTCGGTTTGCCCGTCGAAGTAGCGGAAGACAGCGCGCAGGTTCTTCGTATCGAGCCCGTCGAGTGAGGCCCACTCCGAACGCGGGATGCTCCGGAATCGGGCTGACTTGCGCAGTCCGCCAAGGAGCGCATAGAGCGTCAGCCCGGCCCGGATCATCCAGGGGCCACGTTTCATGCCCTTGTAGACCGGGATATAAAACGGCACGAGCCGCACCAGATGGGGCGCGATTCGCTGGAGGATCTTGCGCTCGTTGAGCGACTCGCGGACCAGGCGGAACTGGTAGGTCTCCAGGTATCGGAGGCCGCCGTGGATCAGCTTGCTGGAGCGACTGGAGGTGCCGATCGCCGCCTCGCTGCGCTCGAGGAGAGCTACCGTATGTCCCTCGGCGGCAGCGGCTTGGGCTGCCCCTACGCCCTGGATTCCGCCTCCGATGACGAGGACGTCGACCTCGGAGCCAGCCACCCGCTTCTCGCTTTCGGGGGTCGGGGGAGGCGGATGATCGGCGTCGGTGCCGGGGTGCTGTTCCTGGGTTCGATCGGCCGAGCGCCGGTCAGGGGCCAGGGAGTCAGGGTGGGGGGCGGAGGCGCTCATGGCGAATACTTCAACACACCGTTCTTCCATTCGCCCATCCAGATCGCAAGGATGCTGGTGGGGAGGGGAGAGTTGTACAGGTAGAGGAGGTCATGGGCTTTTAGCGCATGAACGGAGCGCTGTCGCTTCGGCCTGTGGAATTTGACCCACCCCGGGGGACAACGATCCCCCTTGACCCGCCTTTCTAACTGGTCGGTGCCCTATGACCCACACGAAGATGACCCGAAACAACTTTTGCTCCCGCGCCCCCCGCCTATTTTCCTGGGCTGGAGCACTGACGCTCGCCGTGCTTTCCGCACCCTTCTTGGGGTCCTGTGCTGGGCTCGCTCCGCCGTTCTCCTCGTCGATCGAAGAGTACCGCGGCTTCAAGGCGCGTACGTTCGTAGGTACGGCCGAGGAAGTGCGCCCGATCGTGGTCCAGACCCTCGAGCAGATGGGCTACGACGTTCACTCAGGCGGCGACGACGTTGCCTTTGTCAGCGCCACCCAGGGCATGGCCGTCCAGGAGCCTGAGGTTCCCGGCGGTCGCCGCACGTGGATTCGCGTTGGCGTCGAGGTCCGTCAGGTCGATATGCACCGCCGGGCTCCCCGTACCCTGGTGGAAGTGGAGGCCGAAAACGTCCAAGGTACGTCGGAGGGCCCCATCAACGCGAGCTTTGGCGCGGTCCCCAGCTCGTTCTACACGGGCTTCTTCGACCAGGTCGAGGCAGCCGTGACCGTCGCACGCCCGCGGGTGATCCGCGGCCTGATGCCGCCGCAGTAGCCCCTGAGAGGATTGCGGCGCCTCGATATGAGTCGATCTCGCAATCGGACTGATCGGGCTGGACTGGGGGGCTCAGATGGGTCGAGGAGGTGAACGGAAACTATCCGTCCACCCCCCGTCGACCCTCTGAGCCGTTCCCGCCGACCGATCCATGCAAGCACGTAGCTCCAAACAAGCGAAGGCAAGAACCTTCGTCACGACCCTTGTCATTGTGGCTGGGGCGTACGCTGGCTTCCGGCACATGTCGAAGTTCCCCACGCCTGGGGAGACCGGGGCCCCGGCTGAGGAGTCCCATGAGCTGAGCCAACGGGCCCTCGCGGAGCGCCTCGAGAGCCGCGTCTATTGGCTTTGCGATGACATTGGTCGTCGAACCTCGCGCTTCAGCGTGCGGAAGGCTCAGTACCAAGAGGGGCTAGAGTTCGCGCTCCAGGAGAACGGTTTCGTTCTGGAGAGCCAGGAATACACCGTTGGCAGCTCGCGCCACCAGAACACGATCGGCGTTCGGAAGGGGTCCGGAGAGGGAACGATCTTGATCGGTACCCACCACGACTCCTACGGAAAGAGCCCGTGTGCTAACGCTTCGGGCACGGGGGTGGCGACGGTCATGGAGCTGGCAGACCGCTTCCGTGACGAGTCGTTCGGGCCCACCGTGATCCTCGCATTCTTCGGAACTGGGGAAGAGCCCAACGTCGGTCGCTCGACCATGGGCGCCCAGGTTTGGCTCGATGCTCAGGAGGAAGAAGGCGGTCATGAGATCGACGCGGCTTACCTCGTCGGCTCGTTCGGCTGCTTCCGCGTCGGTGAGGTGGGGCAGAACAGCGAGTTCCCGTGGTATCTGTCGCACCCTGAGTCTGCGGACTGGGTAGGCGTCTACGGCGGTTTCATGGGGCGTAGCGCCGTTGAGGACACCCTGGCTGCTTGGTCGCGAGTGACCGATCTTCCGGCGCGAGGATTCGCAGCTCCACACTGGTTCCTCGGGATTCCCGAGAGCGACCAGATCCCGTTCCAGAAGGCTGGCATCCCGTCGGTGCTGTTCTCGGACACGGGCTCCAACCGGGACGTGTCGCTCTACACGACGTTCGACCTTCCCTCGGCCATCAACTACACCGAGATGGCGCGACGCGTTGACGCTCTGGCGATGATGCTCATGGACGTGATCAACGGATCGAACGAGCAGGCACTCGCCGACGCCCGCTAGCTCCGCGACCCGTTCACCCTTTGACTGGGTAACCCCGCGGCTCGTTTGGCGGTAGGCCCTGGTATGGTAGGCCCGATGAACCTGCCTCCGCTGATCTGCGATTCCGTAACGCGTCGCTTTGAAGACCGCGTTGCCGTGGCGGATCTCTCGTTCTCCGTGGGCAAGGGGGAGATCCTCGGGCTGGTGGGGCCGAACGGCGCGGGCAAGACCACCACTCTGCGCTCCATCGCAGGTGTGCTGCCTCTCCAGGAAGGGCGCGTGGTCATTGACGGGCACGACATTGCCGCCGACGAAATGGCAGCAAAGCGCAGGCTCGCCTACGTGCCCGATGACCCGGCGCCCTTCGACGTTCTCACGGTGCAAGAGCACCTCGAGTTCACCGCGCGGCTCTTCTCGGTAGAAGACTGGGAGCCCAAGGCGCAGAGACTCCTAGAGCGCTTCGAGCTGGCGGATCGCGCGGACGCCCTCGGGTCAGAGCTGTCACGGGGCATGCGTCAGAAGCTCAGCTTCTGTTCCGCTTGGCTGTCGGAGCCAGCGGTCTGCCTCTTGGATGAACCCCTCTCCGGTCTCGATCCCCGTGGGATTCGGTCGGCGAGGGCGGCGATCCAAGAGCTCCGAGACCAAGGCACGGCGATCGTGCTCTCCTCGCATCTTCTGGAGTTGATCGAGCTCCTCGCCGATCGGCTTCTCATCATCGATCAGGGCACCAAGGTGTTCGAGGGGACCATCCAGGACGCGCGGGAATCGGTGTCTCTCTCCGACAGTGACTCCCTAGAGGAGATCTTCTTCGCCGCAACGGGCCGCCGTGAAGATCTCCACCCGAGCGAAGATGCTCCCTCGGGCGCAGCTCCATCGAGCGCAGAAAGTCCCACCGGAACGAGCGAGACAGGTCCATGACCGGTGGGCCGCGGCCGCCGCTCTGGCTACTTTGGCGGCTCAAGTTGAAGGGGCGATTCCGGCTCATCGCGCGAAGAGGCCGGACCCTCGGGGGCTTCGTTTCGCTCCTCGTAGGCGTGCTACTTCTCATCCTTTGGGTGGGGTCGATCGTCTTGCGTAGCTCGTATGTGGAGCGCACCGTCGACCCGCCGTCCGTCGAGCTTGTGCGCTTAGGGCTCATGGCCTACCTCGCCTTCGTCGCGTTTAGCAGCCTCTCGTTCCGCGGGGTCTACATGCCCAGGCCCGAACTCGAGCGCCTCTTCTCTGCCCCGGTCGAGCGGCGCTCGATCGTGCGCTTTCGAATGTTCGGCGCGATGCTGATGGCGCTTCCGTTCACCTTCATCGTGGCGCTGTTCCTGAGTCCGCGCTTTGCGTCGCCGTGGGCAGCCGCCATGGGCCTCGCCCTCACGATTCCGGCTGCGAGTGTCTTTGGGCAGGCGCTTTCGCTCCTCGCCTCCAGGACCGGCGGTTTCGCGGAGCGCGTTCTGGGGGGAGTTCCCCCGCTGGCGCTTCGCCTCGTAGGCGCGCTTGGCATCATCGGTATCTTTGCGTTCTTGAGCTTCGGCCCAGGCATCGAGACCTCCACCGACGTGGAGCTGCGGCGTCTCACCGAGCAAATCGCGGCCAACCAGGCGGCTGAACGGGATTCACGGGTGCCCTTCTTTCCAGATACGTCCTACCCCAAGCTCCCGGTGCCCCTCCCTGAAACGGGGGTCTTCGGGCGGTTGAACGAGGTGGCCTCCTCGCCTCTGGTGCGCACCGCGACCCTGCCGCTCTTCCCTTGGGCCAAGGCCATCGCCAGCCCGTCGCTGGCCCAAGCGCTCCCATGGCTGGGGGCCATCATGGTCCTCCTAGCGGCGCTCTTCGAAGCCGTCGCCCGACTTCCCATCGACTTCCGTGAATCCTCGTTGCGGACCTCGAAGGACATGGAGCGCAAGCTCGCTCGCATGCGCGGTGGCCAGGGGGGCGCGGGAGCCTTCGGGCTCTCTAGGAAAGCGAAGGGTTGGCGCGTTCCGTGGCTCGCGGGCAAGAGTCCCATGGGCGCCGTCATTTGGGTACGCACCGCGTGGCTCATGCGCCAAGCGCGGGGCACGCTGTTGATCGTCTTGGTTGTGGCGGTCGTCGGCGTCGTCGTCGGCATTCGCGTCTTCGATACCGCCGTGAGTGGGCCCGCCACGCTGGGGCTTCTTGCCACCGTCTACCTTGCAAGCGGCGTGCGCGCGGACTTTCGAACCGATCTCGATCGCATGGAGTCCATGCGTGCATGGCCGATTGCACCGTGGAAGGTCTTCGTCGGGACTCTCCTTCCGGGCGTCACCCTCACGTCCCTCGTGGTGGCGGTGATGCTCCTCGTGCGCGCCGCTGCGCTGGGTCAGTTCGGCACGGACCTTTGGGTCGTCGTCGCGATGACACCGTTTCTTGCCTACGTCTGGACCGCGGTGGACAACGCGGTCTTTCTCCTGTTCCCGGTGCGTTTCATTCCCGGGCAGGGGAGCGCGCTCCAGCACACCGGGCGGGGCTTTCTGCTCGTCATGCTGCGCATGATGCTCCTCGTCGGGGCGCTGTTCCTTGCGGTGGGGGGAGCCTATTTCCTCCACGAGTTCGTGGCGGACAACGGCTACGGCCGGCCGACGTTGGCGCTGTACCTAGCGGGTGCTTGGGTGATTGCGGTCGGCTGCTTGTTGCTGGCCCTGCTGACCGTGTTCGGCGCGTGGGCCCTCGCTCGGTTCGACGTGTCGCGCGTCCCGTCGCAAAGCTAATTGCCGATTCGATCGAGGGCTGCCCTGAGATGGGGGAGCATCGCGTCGGCGGTCCCACGGTTGTGGAAGCCAGCGAAGTCCGTAGGCGTTGCCGCGTCGAGGGGGAAGTCCAGCGGGGCTCCGTCGGGAGCCACCACGACGCACCCCGCCTCGGCGGCGACGAGCGCGGCGCCCGCCATGTCGTAGGGCTTGGCGGTTTGCGTGGGACGGCCCGTCATCTGTCCAAGCGTATCGCGCGCATCCACGATCGAGCGATATCCACCGAGGGCCAGGAGCGCGAGCTGGCCGCCGCTCGAGATGTACTGGTCGTCGAAGACCGTGGACAGGTTGAGGCCCGGGTGGGATGCGGCGACGCGCTGCAAAACATCGAACCCGAGCGCGGCGACGTCGGCGCGGCAGGACGGATGGAAGCCAAAGAAGGGGAAGTAGCCGCGGTCAAGCCGGACCTCTTCGTCGGTGCGCAGGGGGGCGCCTGCCAGCTCGCGCTCTTCGCCGTCCCCGTGGATCGAGAGGCGTCTTTGGTGGGCGCCTTGCCCAGCGATCGCGTCTAGTTCGCGGACTTCCGCGCCGCGGGAGTCGGGAATCTCTGAGATCGCGCCGTAGCACAGGTCCTTGAAGTGAGGCTCGTCGGGGCCAGGGCCCGCCATGGACACGACGACCCATGCCGAGCGCAGGTCGTGCATGATGTTGCGCGTGCCGTCGATGGGGTCGAGGGCGATGCGGGGCCCGCCGTGATCGAAGCCCGAGAGCTCCTGAACTTCCCCGGACGGAGAAGGGCCACGGTGCTGCCAGCCCGTGTCCTCGGTGAGCAGCGAAAGCGGTCCGTTGGCGGCGACCTTCTGGAACCAGCGCTCCACCGCGTCCTCCGCTACCACATCGATCGCAAAAGTGATGTCGCCGGCCCCGGCGCCCACGACCTCGGTGACCTCGTTAAGCCGTGCCTCGTCGCCCTTTTTCGCGGCGAGCGCCGCGCCCAGGGCCCTGCGCACCGGGACTCGAATCTCCCGGGAAAGCTCCCGAAGCAGGGGACGCCAATGCTGAGCGAGCGCGGAATCACTGGGGAGGTCCGTTCCCTGGGGCTGGTCGCTGGTCATTGCCAAATCCTATGGCCACCATTCGGAGAGGCCTACAGATCTGTCCCATACTCGTCCCGGCCCTTGTGATCAGCCGATCGGGTCCTACACTGCTCAGCCCGACTCATCAGACCCACGTTCCACTGCCCGCCCACCATTCGTGGCCCGCATCTGCCCCTATCGAATCCATGACTGAAGTCCACGAAGTGATCATTGTTGGCTCTGGCCCCGCTGGCTACACCGCCGCGATCTACGCCGCTCGAGCCAACCTGAAGCCTGTCCTGTTCCAGGGCATGCAGCCCGGAGGTCAGCTGACGATCACCACCGACGTCGAGAACTTCCCCGGCTACCCGAAGGGTGTTCTTGGGCCGGAGATGATGGAGGAGTTCAAGGAGCAGGCAGAGCGCTTTGGCACCGAGATCAAGTTCGAGGAGATCATCGACTTCGACTTTTCGAAGCGTCCTTTCACGTTGAAGAGCGACTTCGGCGAGTACAAGGCGAACTCGGTCATCCTCTCGACCGGGGCCTCCGCGCGCCTTCTGGGTTTGGAGTCCGAGTCCAAGTTGATGGGGCACGGCGTCTCCGCCTGCGCGACGTGCGATGGCGCGTTCTTCCCCGGCAAGGAAGTGGTCGTTGTCGGTGGCGGCGACTCCGCCATGGAAGAGGCGAACTACCTGACGCGTTTTGCTTCCAAGGTGACCATCGTTCACCGTCGCGAAGAGTTCCGCGCTTCGAACATCATGGTGGATCGGGCCAAGGCCAACCCCAAGATCGAGTGGATGCTGAACCAGTCGCCTACCGAGATGCTCGCCGGTGAAGACGGCAAGCTGAACGCCGTGCGCCTGAAGCACACGGAAACCGGCGAGGAGACCGAGTTCAAAACGGATGGACTCTTCGTTGCCATCGGCCACGTGCCGAACAGCCACTTCTTCAAGGATCAGCTCGACATGGACGAGAACGGCTACGTCCTCGTGAAGAATGGCACCAACACTTCGGTGGAGGGCGTCTTCGCGTGCGGCGACCTGATGGACCACGTGTACCGTCAAGCGATCACCGCGGCCGGCACCGGCTGCATGGCGGCGATCGACGCGGAGCGCTGGTTGGAGAACCAACGCCACGCGGCTTCTCCGAGCGCTGGAGCATCCGCGTAGTGGCCCAGGCCGGACCCCTGTCAGGGACCCTGTCCGAGCGGCTCGTTGGTCAGCACGCCCTCGTGACGGGGGCGGGCACTGGAATTGGTCGGGCGATTGCATTGCGCCTCGCCGGTGAGGGGGCGTCCGTGTCGCTCTTGGCACGCAACCAGACCCGCCTCGACGAAACCGTGCAGACGGCTCGTTCGGCAGGGGCCAGCGGCCTCCTGCACGCGATGTCCTGCGATATTCGCGATCAAGACGCGACCGCTGACTGCCTCGCGACCGCCGCCGGCGCCCTCGGGCCCTTCGATATCGTCATCGCGAACGCGGGGATCGGCGGCTCGAACGGCCCGGGCTTCCAGTCCGCGGACGAGCCTGACCGGTTTCACGACCTCGTTGCGACCAATCTGTCCGGCACGTATCACACGTTCCGGGCCGCCCAGGCGCATCTCCGGTCGAAGGAAGCCGCCGCCGAGCGCGGCGGCCGTCGCCACATGGTCGCCGTCGCTTCGATCCTGGCCCGGATCGGCGTGGTGGGCTACAGCGGGTACTGCGCCTCGAAGGCGGGCATCGGCGGCTTGGTCCGGGCCTTGGCCGCTGAACTCGCGCTTGGGGAGATCCAGGTGAACGCGGTGGCGCCGGGCTGGGTGAACACCGCCATGGCCCACGAGGGGCTAGAGGGCATGGCCTCGGGCATGGGGATTACGGTGGAAGAGGCCCATACGCTGGCCATGAAAGATGTCCCCCTTGGCCGGATGGGGGAGCCAGAGGACGTCGCCGGGCTCATCGCCTGGCTGGTTTCCAAGGACGCCCACGGGGTCACTGGGCAGACAATCGACATGAACGGCGGCGCATTCATGCTTTAGCCCGTTCGGGGCAGGTTTCCTTCTTCGGATTGCCCCCCTCGCATCTCTATATTCCAGGGATGCGAGTCGCACTTGTCACTTCCGCGTTTAGGGCTCGGTCGCCGATCGACCTAGCGTCCCATGTCCGTTCCCTTGCACCCGCGCTCGCTCGCGCTGGCGTTCAAGTGGAAGTATTCGCCGGGACCACGGGTTCTGGCCTCGTGCCCTACGCGCAGCGTCGGTCCGAGCTTGTCGAGCCCGTCTCGGGGAAGTCCTTCGGGGTGACCGCCATCGAGCTTGAGCCCGATCCCGACCAGGCCCGCGTGGCCGAGGCGTTCGGGGCTTTCTTGGAGCGCGAGCGTCCCGCGGTCTGCCACTTCGAAGACCTCGACCCCATGGGCGTCGGCATCGTCCGCGAGGCGAAGGTCCGTCGCATTTCGACGCTTTACGCGGCCCACGATACTTGGCCGGCCCACGACCGCGTGTCGCTCACGTCCCTAGATATGAGCCCCTTCGAGCTCGGAGACACCGAGGCCGAAGCCCGCTCGCTCGCAGCCGAGCGCATCCTCAGGCAGGAAGGGGTCGAGCCAGAAAGCGCTGAGTACGACGCGCGCCTGCCCCAGCTTCTGCACGGCGAACTCACCTCACCGGTGGAGGCAGCGCACCTGCGCGTCGCCCGCGAGTCCATCGAGATCCGTCGAGCCGAGAAGCGCATTGCGTTGTCTGGCGTGGACCGCCGCTTTGCGGCTTCCCGTTTGCTCTCCAGGGAGCTTTCGGCCGCCGTCGGTCGCGCCTTCACCTTCCGCGCGCCTGGCGTGGACAAAGCGGTCATTGCATCGGTGTACGCGGAAGCCTCCCAGGGGGCAGTGACCCAGGATTCGGTCGGGGCGGGCTACGCTTCGATCGACTTCGCGGCCGCGACGTCAGGGCCCCACGGCGGCTCCTCTCCCGATCGCGAGAAGGGACCGATCCGCCTCGTTTTCATGGGCACAACGGAGCGATCTGCTGGCGTCCAAGTCCTTCTTGACGCGGTGGCGAAGGTCCGTTCAGGAAGCAGCGCTCCTGCGTTCAGCCTGCGCCTTGCCCTCGAGCGAACGGACGATCGCCGCGACGCACAGATCCACGCGCGTGCAGGTGAGCTCAACGTCGACGTTGTCTGGTCCAGTGGACGCTCCGTGGACGCGATGGGGGCCCTCGATCGGGCGGACCTGCTGATCGTTCCGAGCATTTGGGGTGAGGTGGCTCCGTCAACCCTGCGCGTGGCGCTGGCCGCCGGTGTGCCCATCGTCGCGTCCCGCATGCCTGGCGTCGTCGAGGCCGCTCCATCTACGGCAAGCGTTCTGGTGACCCCTGGCAGCGCTGACTCGCTGGCGGAGGCCGTGACCAAGCTGTGTGCAGCCGACGGTGCCGCCGCTCTCAAGTCCATGCGCAGTGCGGCGCAAAGCGAGCAGGACGCCAACACGAAGAGCGTGGACGACGAAGCGCTCGAGTGGATCGATACCTACGAGTCGCTGTGCGATGCCGCAGCCGCCGTCGAGCGAGCGCGCAATCACGTGGCGAGCGGCGGCGACCGCGAGTCCGAGGGGATCTCCGGGCAGGAACCGTTCGGGGGGCAGAGAAAGTCGGACCCAAAGAGGCTCGCCTCCCTCGTCGAAGTCGAAGAGCAAATCGCGACGCTGCGTGCGCTTTCCAACACCGAGCTCTTTGCGCGCGCCCAGGCGGGGGTCTCACGCCTGCGTCAGGCGTTCGGGCTGAAGGACTCAGACGCAGAGCTTCTGGGCCGGGTGGTGGCCCGCGGCGGCAGCATGCGCGACCGAGCCGAGCATGACGGCGCGACGCGCAAGGAGGTGGCGCGGGCGCTCCATGATCTCCGGGTGGCCCAGGGCGCCATGGAGGCCAAGGAATCGGCCCGTTCCCGCAGGATTGCGGACCTCCAGCAAGTCCTGGAGCAGTACGAGCACGAAGTCGCCGCCCGCGCGGAGGAGGCGGCCGAAGCGGTGGCCTCGGCGGAAGCCGCGAAGGCGGAGTCCAAGAGCGCTGTGTCTGCGATGGAAGAGGCCAAGGCGATCGCTGATGAGGCGAAGGCCGTGGCCGACGAGGCCGAAGCCAGGATCGTCGCCGAGGTCGCGGCGGTGCGTGACAAGGCGGCAGAAGAGCTCAAAGGAGCCACTGACGAGCTACAGGTTGGCCTAGACGAGGCCGAGGCCGCTCGCGATGCGCTCGCGCTTGAGAAAGTGAAGCTCGCCGACGAGGCTGAGGAGTCGCAGCGACTCTACCGCGAGATCAAGATGCAGGTCGAGTCGGCCAAGACCGCGCTTGAGGACACCGAGGCCGCGCGGGATCAGCTCGCCCAGTCCATCGAAACACGCAGCGCAGAGATCCGCGCCGTGCGCGAACGCCTCGTGCGCCGGGACACCTCCGACCACGATGCGGTCGATGCTGCCGATTCCGAGACGGATCCCGTGCGCGAGCTTGAGTCCATCGAGGCCTACTGCGTCTCCCTAGAGAGAGATCTCAATGCGCTCAAGCGCAACGACGACTACATCGCGGACGAGGCTGACGGTCTCATCGAGACGCTTTCTACGGCGGCTGATGTCGATGCGCTATCGGATGAGCCAGCTGCGGCCGAAGAAGACAAGTCCGCTGGTTCGCCTGCTGGTTTGGCCAAGGGCGGCGAGGGTCAAGACAGCCCCGAGGAGCTCGCGCGTATTTCCACGCGCCTTGAGCGCGTCACGATTGAGCTCGGCTGGCGCCGCTCCGAGATGGAGAAGGCCGTTGAGTCCGCCGAGTCCATGCGGGTTCGATTCCTCGCTGGGCCGCTCGCCAAGCGCCTGCGCTCGTGGGGCAAGCCCCCCGAGGATGTCGTGTTGTCCATGACCGCGCTGGCCGCCGTTTCCACGCGTCCGGAAGAGACCGAGGAGCCAAGCGGACTTGATTCGGCGCCTGAGCCTTCGCTGGACCCCGAGAGCGTCGACGAACAAACGGCGCCACTTCCCGCCGCTTCTGGCGCAGAGTCCGATGCAGATGAGCCCGACCCTGAAGGGTCAGAGCCGTCCACCGCGGAAGTCTCCGCCGGCAACCATTCCGACGATGAGGAGGTCAACTGATGAGCAGTGTCAACGAACCAGCTAACGGCGCCGAAGGCAGCGCCAGGGCCAGCACAAGGTCGGTGTCCAAATCGGTGTCGATCGTGATCCCGACCCTTGGCTCGGAGTCGCGCCTCAGCGTGTCGCTCTCCGCGGCCGTGCGCGAGGTGGAGACCCGCGCCATCGCCGCTGACGAGATCCTCGTCATCGACGACTCAGGGGCGGACCGCGCCAGTGGAACGGTCCCGGAGGTGCTCGGGGGCGAGGACGGTGACAGGCGCGCCAAGGTGCGCGTGGTGTCCACGGGTGACAACCTCGGCTTTGCCGCTGCCGTCGCCAAGGGGATGCAAGAGGCTCGGAACCCGCTGGTTCTTGTCCTTCACGACGACGTGGCCCTTGGTCAGGGCTCCCTTGACGAGCTGACGCGAGCCTTCCTGAAGCCGGGCGCGATCGCACCGAAGCCGGAGGCCGTCTTTGCCGCCAGCCCGCGGGTGACGCATGCGGGGGCCGGGGCCGACGTTCCCGCGGAAACCACCGGCACGCTCACCCTCGTCGACGACCGGCTCACGGTCTTTGAGGGTGAGCCGGTATCCGAACCCCAGGCCGGTGGCGCGGCAGATGCACCGCGTCTTGCCTCCTACCTGCCTTCCTCTGCGTTCATGATGATTCGCCAGGAGTTCTTGGACTCCGGCGGCTTCGATCCCTTGTTCGAGCCGTTTTCTTGGGAGGACGTGGACTTCTCCCTGTCGGCCCGCAGGCGGGGCAGGCTCCTCGTCGAGGTGCCCAACGCCCACGCGGTCCACGGACTTACCGGGACCGGCGCCGGGAGTGCCCAGGAGTCGTCCTTCGAGACCACCTCGAAGGACCTCGCCAGCCGCGTCATCGAGCGGAACCGACTGCTCCTGCGCTGGAAGCACCTCACGACCCGAGCGGATGCCACCGACCACCTCGTGAGCCTGTGGCGAACGGTGCTGGAAGCTGGCCTTGCAGGCGACCGCGAGACCCTAGAGCACATCTGTCTCGCGTTCGAAAAGCTCGGCGACGTGACGAAGTCGCGGGCCAAGGTCGCAGGCACTTCGTCCTTCGAGACAGCGCTCAGCTAGACGGCTCGGCTAGTCGCTGGCTCGGTAGGGGCTGGCTCAGCACGGGCTAACTCAGTCGGGCTAACTCAGTCGGGCTAACTCAGTCGGGGCGAGCCCGAAAAAAAAACGAACGCTGCGGCAGGTTCCTGCCGCGGCGTTTTTCGTGCCAGCCGGCCGAACGCTACCCGACCGTCATCAGGAACTCTGCGTTCACGCTGGTCTTGCCCATCTTGGCGAGGAGCATCTCCATGGCCTCGACGGGATCCATCTCGTTGAGGACCTTGCGGAGCACCCACACGCGCTCGATTTCCTCGGGCGTGAAGAGCAGCTCTTCCTTACGCGTACCCGAGCGGTTGATGTCGATCGCCGGGAAGATACGCCGGTCGGACAAGCGGCGGTCGAGCACGATCTCCATGTTGCCGGTGCCCTTGAATTCTTCGAAGATCACCTCGTCCATCTTCGATCCGGTCTCGATGAGCGCCGTGCCCAGCATGGTCAGCGAGCCGCCGCCCTCGATGTTCCGTGCGGCGCCGAAAAAGCGCTTGGGGAAGGCGAGGGCTGTGGCCTCGAGGCCACCGGAGAGGAGCTTGCCGTTGCTCGGCGCTTCGATGTTGGCCGCGCGCGCAAGGCGCGTGATGGAGTCCAGGAGAATGACGACGTCCTCGCCGGCTTCGACGAGTCGGCGCGACTTCTCCATCACCATCTCGGCCACCTTGAGGTGGCGCGAGGCGGGCTCGTCGAAGGTGGACGACACGACCTCGACGTTGTCGCCTTGGATCGAGCGCGTGAAGTCCGTGACCTCCTCGGGGCGCTCATCCACAAGCAAGATGATCAGCTTGACCTTCGGCTTGTTGTGCACGATCGACTGGGCGAGCATGTGCAGCAAGACCGTCTTACCCGTGCGCGGGGGCGCGACGATCAGTCCGCGCTGGCCAAGGCCGATGGGGGTGATGAGGTCCACGATCCGCATCTCAAGGGGATTGTCCTTGGTGCCCTCAAGGATGATTCGTTCCTCGGGGTAGATCGGAACGAGCTCCTTGAACTCGGGCCGTCCGAGGGCCTCCTCGGGATCGTCGAGGTCGATCGCGTCCACGGTCTTCAGGCAGAAGTACTTCTCGCCCTCGGTGGTGGGGCGCAGGGGCCCGCGCACGGTCATGCCGCGCTCAAGCTGGAACTCCTCGATGAGAGAGTTCGGCACGTACACGTCCTCGTGGGCAGGCGTGTAGTCGTTGGCGGCGACGCGCAGCCAGTGGTGCCCGCCGGCCTGGGAGTCCAGAACGCCCTCCGCGAAGATGGGCTCGCGGCGCGAGATCCAGGCGCGGCCCAGCTCCCACAGGGCGTCCCGCTTGTTCCGGCCGATAAAGTCCTCGACGCCCTCTTCCTCGGCGACCTCGTGGATCTCCCCGAGGTTCATGTCCTGGCATTGCACGAAGTCGTGCTCGGGGAGCTTCTTCTTGCGCGTCTTCGGAAGCTCGTCGATCAGGGCCTCGATCTCGTCGGCTTTGAGATCCTTGGGCACCTCATCGAAGTCGACGTAGACCCCCGTGCCTTTCTTCTCGGCCTGCTTCTGCTTGAAGAACGGCTTCTTCGCCTTGAAGGGACGCTTCTTGGCTTTCTTTTGGGTGAATGGCTGGGCCATAGGTGCAATCAGGGGAGGTTCAGGCGGACTAGCGCCGCGCGAACGTGTTGGGTAAGCGACTCCACGTCGCCTCGGTTGTCGATCACGATGTCCGCCCGTTGGCGTTTTTCGTCGAGAGGCATCTGGGCCGCTTCGCGGCGCGAGACCTCTCCGGGTGCCCAGCCGCGGGTCGCCACGGCGCGCGCGTCGCGGTCTGCTTCACGGGTGTCGATGAACACGAGGTGGTCGCAGAGGGCCAGAAGGCCATGCTCGGCGGCGTTCTCCAGTAGGAGCGGTACGTCGAGCACCACGCGCGAGACGCCGCGAGCGGCGGCGTCCTCTAGCGCTGCGTGGAGTGTCGCACGAACCTCGGGGTGGATCCACTCCTCTAGCCGCTTCCTGGCGCCAGGATCCCCAAAGACGATCTTCGCGAGGGCCGCTCGGTCGGGGAGTCCCTCCTCGTCCAGCACGCCATCCCCGAAGGCCTCGACGAGCTGCTCGATGATCCGCGGGGACCTGAGGGCCCCGTGGGCGGCCTCGTCAGCGCTGAGCACGACGCCTTCCGGGCCCGCCAGAAGCCTCGATACGTGGGATTTGCCCGACGCGATGCCGCCGAGCACCCCGAAAACGACGGGCTTCGCCGGGCGCTCGGGGCTTCCAGGGCCCTCTGGGGCGGTAGGGGGGGGCGAGGATTCGTGCATAGACGTGGATATCCCAGGTGGTTAGATCCCGTTGGATAGATCGTGCTGGATAGTTCGGAAACCGTCAGGGTACAAGGCTCTACACCTCGCTCAGCCAGCAGGCCTGCCTGCGAATCTGAACACAGAAAAGGTGCCTTCTAGGCACAGAAACCTCAGGGACCAGTACCCCGCCCTTGTCCGGCGGGCGCCTCTCGGTTATCTCTTCGTCTCCGTTTGGCCCCAGTGCCAGCGGCCTCCCCCCATACCACCCCAACTTCACCGGTCGGACCCACCGCTGCGAGCGACCTCCTCGGTCGCGCCGGGAGCCCCCAGGACCCCCCTGGAACCGCCCCCTAGCCCCAACGCACGGCCCAGCCCACGGCCCAACCAGCACGCTTTTCTATGCGCACGAAGACCACCCTTCCGATCTCGTCCCGCCGCGGGGCTGCCCGTATCAGCGCCGTGTGGATGATCGTTGTGATCGTCCTGATGTTTGTCGCGCTGGGCTACGCCTACATCGCCCAGAGTGACGCTTCCGGGGTCGAAACCTCCTACAGCGAAGCCGTCGCCCAGAAAGAAGCCGCCGATGCGCGCTTTGAAGCGTCCGCCGCTGAGATGGCAGCCCGCTCGGAGGTCCTTGGGTTCACCACGGACTTCGCGACGGTGCCCTCGAACGTCGACGCCGCCAAGGCCTCCCTCGCGGCAGCGACGGAGGCATTCCCCGACATGGGGGGCGTGACCACCTTCGAGGCAGCCCTGCCTGAGATGACCAAGGCCTACCAGGCCAAGATCGCTCAGATCGCCGAGCTCAACACGACGATCACGAGCCTGCGCGGCGAGATCGCGGCTGAGCGCACGGCGAAGTCCGAGCTTGAGACCGCGAAGAACGAGCGCATCGCGACGCTCACCCAGGAGAAGACGGACCTCGAGGACGGCCTCAAGAGCGAGATCACCCGTCTTGAGGACGTGACCGCCGAGCAGCGCAGCAAGCTGGACGGCAAGACCGACGAGGTCACGCAGCTCTCGGACGACGTGCGCCTCGGCGTCCGCGCCCTCGATGAGTCGAAGAAGTCGATCGCTTCGCAGCAGGCGAACACCAACCGCCTTCTCCAGGACATCAAGAAGCGCGCAGAGAAGCCGGACGGCGAGATCAGCGCCGTTCTGTCCGCCTACGACATGGGCATCATCAACCTGGCCGCTTCGGACCGCCTTTCGGAAGGCGTGGTCTTCGACATCGTCAGTGGCCGTCCGGGCTCTGACATCACGAAGCCCAAGGCCAAGTGCCGCGTGACCAACGTGGGCGTCAAGTTCTCGGAAGTCGAGGTCTACGACGTGGCTGACCCCCTCGGCCAGCCGGTCGTCCAAGGCGACCTGATCTACAACTCGCTCTACGAGGCGAAGGGCGAGCGCAACGCGGTATTCGCGGGCAACATCACCGGCTCGTACAACAAGCCGGAGCTCATGCTTCTCTTCAAAGAGATCGGCATCAACGTCCAGGACGAGCTTTCGAACACGACGAACTTCCTGATCGTTGGCGGCCCGATGTTCTCTGACGAAGAAGGCGAGCCCCTTGAGGAGCCGCTTCAGCCCGAGAGCCTCCCGGTGTACACCGAGGCGATCGACCGCGGCGTGGCGATCATTCCTGTCCGGGACGTACTTCAGTATTTCCGGCGCTAGAGGCGCGGGATTTCCGGCGCTAGACGACGCGGGATTTCCGG